>JAZKDE010000013.1:17334-48338 GCA_040387735.1 Bacteroidota bacterium | reverse complement strand
GATGAACACATTTCTCACCTCTTTTCCACTGTGTTCCATCTAAAATAAGGTATTTGCGGTACGCCGCCCGAACCTCTCTGATAGGGTTTTATAAATCATTCCCAGAATACAATTAATGAGTTTGCTATTAGCCGAATCAGAGATATTGAAAAATCTTACTAAGCGTTTATAGTGCGAACATGAAACAGTATGTTCATTCTCTAACAGTTGAGGTAAATAATCTTTCATCACACTCAGATTGGTGGAGCGAGAGATAATGATTGCATTGCAAACGAGCAATAAATTTTCTATCAGAGACTCTCTAAAATCTAAAAAATACTCACTAAATTGACATACAACTGAATCGGACTTCACGGTAACTTGGTTTTTGTTTGGTAGCAAACAAGTTACGGAAGTCTATTCAGTTTTTATACCGTTTTTTTCTCTGTATGTCCAGTAGTAAAGCTTTTTAGTTCGTAATTGAGTGAATGGAATGTTAATTATGGATTCATTATTTCACCAAACGCTCTCTTAAAGCCTTTGCAACGGCTTCTGGGGCAGACTGTACTTGTAATTTTAGATAAATATTTTGAAGGTGACGACGTACCGTATCGGTGGAAATAAAACATTCTGCCGCAATCATTTTATAGGAATTTCCGTTGGTTAAGGATTCTAAAATCTCTTTTTCTCGTTCTGTAAGGTGATATTCGTTGGTGAGGGGTTGACGAAAGGCTTTCAAAACCATTGATGCAATTTCGGGGGACATGGGAGCTCCTCCATTCATCAATTCCCGAATGGCGGAAACCAGCATTACCGAAGAATCTTTTTTTAGCATATAACCATCCGCACCGTGGCGTAAACACTCAAATAAGCGTTCGTCATCAAAAACAGTGTGCATCAAAACCTTTGTCTGTTGACTGACCTTTTTTACCGACAAAACTCCTTCAATACCATTTGAATTTGGCATATCAATATCCATCACAATCACATCAGGGGATTCTTTTGCCATATCTTCCACCACTTTGGTACAGTCGGTATGAATACCAACCACCCGAAAACCTTCCGTGTTTTCCAGCAAAAGCATCAACAAGTCGCTGAGGCGTTGATTATCTTCATAAATTGATACGCTAATCATGGTGTTGATTAAATAACTGGTTTTGAATAGATTTTGACGATACAAAACAAACTGAAACTTCGAAGAAATACAATGGTATATTTGTGTGATTTTAGTGAATGGTAACAGGCTGCGAAACGGACTATTACGTTTTAAATCCTAAGTTTTATCGTAGTATTTCTTAATCCATATTACAGTGGAATTTCTAATTGAATATCCGTTCCTTGCCCAATTTCCGAAAAGATGTCGATTTGGCCTCCTAAATTTTCGGTTCTACTTCTCATATTTCTAATCCCATTGCGTTCTGTTTGCAGATTTGGATTAAATCCAATCCCATTATCCTTAATTTGCATCAGAAGCGAGCCTTTTCTGATTTCAATTTTAACGTTGACTTCGGTACATTTAGCATATTTCACCAAATTATTGACGGCCTCTTTATAAATCAAATAAATGTCGTAGCGTTCGTCCATACTCAGTTTTACTTTATCGGTAAATTCGGGTAAATCAAACTGATATTTAATATCTTCGGCATCAAAAAGGTCAGAAGCAAAACGTTTCATTCTGATGAGTAGTTGGTCGAGATGGTCATTTTGTGGTTTCACACTCCATACAATATCATCGAGCGTATCGCCAACTCTGCGAGAATCTTCCACAATTCTTTCTGTAAAAGTTCTAATCAGTAAATTATCGGGCATTTTCTGCTGAATAATTGCTCCTAAAATACTAATTCCACTCATCGTAGAACCCACTTCATCGTGTAAATCTCGGGAGATTTTTTCTCTAACGTGCTGTAATTTAAGTAATTGTTCATATCTAAAACGATACAAAGCGTAGAAAAACCCAGCTAAGAAAAGAATAATCAATACATAAAAAGCCGTAGTTTCATGAAAAGCTTTCTTCAAATAAATAGACATTTTGAAGGAGTCTTCGTTCCAATTTCCACTATTATCGCCCGCTTGGACTTCTAATAAATACTGATTGGGTGTTAAATTATCGAACCTAATTTCGGGTTTATTACCCAATTCAACCCAAGGGTTTTCTCCGAGGCGATACCGATAATTGGTTACAAAATTGAGGTTATAATCTAACGTAGAAAAGTCAAGATTGATGTTTGTTTGGTTTCTTTCTAAAACTAACTGATTGTCTTTAGGAATAGATTTTTCATGATTTAGTACACTTAAACTGCTGATTATTAACTTAGGCTGACTTTTTGTCATATCTGTAAAATTATTTGAAATGACATTGAAGCCATTCACAGACCCAATAATTACCGAATTATCAGGAGCGATACAAAAGCCGTGCGTTATGTCATTCGAGATTAATCCTTCAGAAGTTTTAACCTTTAAAATTTTCTTACCCCCGTTCATGTACGCATACAAACCCTCGCTTGTGCCAATCCACACAATGCCTTTTTTATCTTCCCTAATGCGAGTCCAAGTGATGCTGTCAAAAATACTTGATACATCATCAAAATGAACTTTTTGAATTACTTTTCCCAATAAATTCAAACGATTAAAGCCACCTGCCACCACCAAAATCGTCCGATTATTTCCCATCGTACCTTGATAAAAATAATCACTCACCGTTTTATTTTGTTGTTGGAATAAACCCGTTGTTTCAATAAACTTATGCTGTTTTTCATCAAAATAATTTATTCCATAAGCTTTTGGCATCCAGCCGATTAACCATATTTTTCCGTCGGGAGCATGAATAAAATTATGCCATTCATTTTCAGTACAAAAACTTTGATAGTCTTTCGGATTCCAGAGTTGCACAGGCTTTAAAGTCGAAAATTGAAATACTTTAATATCAGCTGTTTGTGGCATTACCCATAAATTCTGTTCATCATCAAGCGTTAAATCATTGATTTGTTTGTGGCCAATTCCTGCTAAAATTAAAGGTTGTAAGATGTTATTTTTCAACTTAAAAACACCCTCAGAACTGCTCGTCAAAATGATATTTTTGGGTAAGATATGAACGTTGTTCGTGAAAATTTCTGGATTTGGATATTTGAAAATCCGAAAAGAGTTTTCGGATTTTGTCCAGCGTAAAATTCCCGTATGTGAAAGTCCCAACCAAAAAGTATTATTATCCTGAGCCGTAATTGAATTGACCGTAACGGGATGTTTTACCAAATTTTCTGGAATGATAATTTTATCAATCTGATTCCCTTCCGAACCCCACTGAAAAATACCATCACTACTACAAAACCATATTTTTTGTTGGGCTTTATTCTCAATAATTTTGTTGATATTAATCCCATTTTTATGAATTTCTGGAAGGTCAATAAGCTGCTGAGTTTTGGGTAAAAATAAACTTAATTCGCTCGGTTGACCAATCCAAAGGGCCTCTTGTTGGTGATATTGTGTAAAATAAATGCTCGAAATATGGCGTTTATTGAGAGGGAATTTTAGTAGAATTTTAGCAGAATTAGGGTCGATATAAAGCAAAACTCCATCGTTGGTAGCGGCCCAAAAATGGCCATTTTTATCTTTGGTAATACTCGTAAAATTTTCTGAAAATATCTTTAATAATTGCTTTTCCTGAGATTTTCTACGGTATGCTCCTTGATAACCAAAAACCCAAACTGACCCTTGATTATCTTCAATAAAATGTCCCAAAAGTTCCGCTGCCGCAAAATCATTAGTCATTTTATAGACCGTTTTCTTGGAATGATTCAAGTCAAAACATTGAACTGTTTGGGCGGTACTCCACCAAAGTCGTTGTTGATTATCCAGAAATAAATTTCGGTATTTATCGTCATTTGGACTGGTATTGTTGAAGTTGTTGGCTTGTAAAGTATCAATTTGATAGGTCTTGGTATTGATTTTTAAAAGACCAGAGTTTTCATAGAAAGCGAATAAAAAGGGCTTGTAACGGTCATCAGATAAGATACACGAAACTCTTTGGGTAGATTTATTGATGAAAAAGAAGCGATGTCCGTCGTATCTGGCTAAACCTCGTTCGGTGGCAAACCATGTAAAACCGTCGCTATCCGTGGTGGCATCCCAAACCAGATTTGAAGGCAATCCATCTTTTGTATCAAGATGCCGAAGCACGGGCATTTTTACCTGTGCTTCGGTTTGGAAAACGCAAAGGAATATAACCAACAATATTTGCCTCATTGTTTTGATTAGTGGTTGTGGAAATGACGAATTTATAAATAAATTACTGGTTCAAATGTGGATTTTTGAACCAAAGGAGCGTCTTCGATCTTGATGAAATTGTGGACGCTTAACGATACAATGGTATCTGTTGGCCAATAACACTTGGAATTCCTCTAACCTCTAAAAACTATCTCGCTACTTCCACTTTATATTTTTTTCCTTTGATTTTCTCGTCTTTGGTTTTGTCCAAAAGTGTTCTGAAAATACTGCGTTTTACGGCAACAAAAGACATGAAATCTTTTACTTCAATCAGCCCTAAATCACCTTTCTCAAGTTCTCCTTTTTTCGAGAAAAAACCAACAATATCCACCTTGTTCAATTTATTTTTTTTACCGCCGCTGATGTAAATAGTTACAAATTCGGGTGGATTTGGTAAAGGGTTATTCGCCGGTAAATCCAAAATGTCCCAAGATTCATCAATGTATTTTGGACGATTTTCGTTACGGTGCAAAAGTAAATATGAAGTTCCAGAAGCGTGCATACGGGCAGTTCTACCGTTTCTATGCGTAAATTCATGCTCTTGCAAAGGCAAATGATAGTGAATTACGTGCTTCATTTCGGGAATATCCAAACCTCTTGCTGCCAAGTCAGTCGTAACTAAATAATTAACGCTGCCATTTCTAAATAAAATTAAGGCTCTTTCACGGTCGTCTTGGTCCATTCCACCGTGATAAAAAGTAGTATAAATACCTATTTCATTTAACAATTCAGAAGTACGTTCTACGGCATCACGGTGATTACAAAAAATGAGAGCCGATTCTGAATTCAACGAACAAATAAGGTCGAATAAGGTATCCACTTTATCTTTAGCTTCCGAAATAACAATTTTCATTGTCAAGGCGGATTTTACTTCATTTTCGGGAATGAAATTCAGCGTAGTTGGCGAAGTAAAACCAACAAATTCTGGAATTTTTATACCATACGTTGCCGAAACTAAAACCCTTTTGTCGAGTCTCAGTAAATTACCGATGATATAAGACATTTGGTCGTGGAAACCTAAGTCTAAAGATTTATCAAATTCGTCTAAAATCAAGGTTTTAACGCCTTCCAAAGCAAACGTTTTTCGGGTAATATGGTCGAAAATTCTACCAGGAGTTCCCACCAATAGGGCAGGAGGGTTACTCAGGTTTTGGGTTTCAATCGCCATTGAATGTCCTCCATAGCAAACATTTACTTTAAAACCCGTTCCCATACTTTTCCAAACTTGTTCAATCTGCATCGCCAATTCACGGGAAGGTGTCAATATCAAACACTGGACAACATTTTTGTCAGGGTCGAGTAATTGAAGAAGCGGTAAAAGGAAAGCTAAGGTTTTTCCAGAACCCGTAGGAGCTAATAAAAAAGTGGTTTTCTCTTGCAAAATGGCCTTTTGAGCGGCCTCTTGCATTGGATTGAGTGCCTCAATTCCTAATTTTGAAAGGATTTTTTCGTTGATTTCCATAGGGCAAAGGTACGACGAATTCCGCAATGGCACGCAGATTGGCCAGATACTTCGTATCGCAAATTTAAAAGGGTTTTATTGTTTGGAACTACCTACAATCTGTCGCAAGACAAAGAGTAGATAGTTTCAAACGTTTTTAGCCTGCTTGGCATTGTTATCGCCATCTCTTATTCGAAATACGCCCGAATTGTTGGAATCAATGTATCAATATCACCTGCTCCAACAGTTACTAACAGTTCAGGTTGTTTTTGGGCTAATAAATCTAAAACCTCAGTTTTTGTACAAAGCGTTTTTTCAGCAAGCTTTACTTTATCAAAAATAATACTCGACGTTACGCCTGCCATCGGTAATTCACGGGCGGGGTAAATGTCTAACAAAATCAAGTCATCTGCCAATTCCAAACTCTTGGCAAATCCGTCTTTAAAATCATTGGTTCGTGAATATAAATGGGGTTGGAATACAACTGTCAATTTACGATTTGGATAAAGAGCTTTTACCGAAGATAAAAATGCCTCAATTTCCGTTGGGTGATGAGCATAATCATCAATGTAAACTAATTTTTCAGTACGAATATGGTACTCAAAACGCCTTTTCACGCCTTTAAATGTACATATCCCATCACGCACGTCTTCTGGAGAAACTCCGACTTGTAAAGCAACCGCCGCCGCCGCAATAGAATTGGTAACATTATGAAAACCAGGTGTTAATAAACTGCAATCTTTGATAACTCCGTCGGGATAAATAATGTCAAAAACCATTTCTGCATTTTCAATTCGCAGATTTTCGGTTCTAAAATCACCAACGTACAAGCCAAAAACTTGAGCTTGGTTACTGGTAAAATCTTGTAAATCAACACCATCATATTGGTATAACTTTCCACTATCTTTTATCTGCGAAACGAATAATTGGAAAGATTCTAAAAGTTGAGAATGGTCACCATAGATATCCAAATGGTCGGCATCCGTAGAAGTTACGATGGTTAAATCAGGATAAAGCGTTAAGAAAGAACGGTCAAATTCATCGGCTTCCACTACGCAAATTACATTTTCAGAACCTTCATTTATCAAGAAATTTGTACCATAATTTTGAGTGATTCCACCCAAAAAAGCAGTTACATTTTTACCTGCATTCTTCAAAATATGTGCCACCATCGACGATGTTGTTGTCTTTCCGTGTGTCCCTGCAACGGCAATGGTAAAGAAGTTTTGCGTTAATAATCCCAAAACCTGCGAGCGTTTCATTAGAGTAAAACCATTGTCTTTCAAATAGTTAAATTCTTTATGGTCTTTTGGAATGGCGGGGGTATAAACGATAAGTGTTTCAGTAGGATTTGCTAAAAAATCTGCAGGAATTAAGGAAATGTCATCCTCAAAGTGAACCGCAACACCTTCCGCTTGGAGGGCATTTGTTAGCGGTGTAGCTGTTTTATCGTACCCTGACAGGGTGTAACCATTAGCAATAAACCAACGAGCAATTGCCGACATTCCAATGCCGCCAATACCTAAGAAGTAGATGTTTTTGAGGGTTTTTATATTCACTTTGTTTGAGAAATGGTTTTATAGTAAACTGTACACTAAAAATCTATTATCTGAAAAATCAAATCCACTCACTCTGCATATCTTTATCTCGTTTAATAATGCACCGCTCTGCATCAAGTAAATGCAAGTTTTCGTCAATTTCCATGCTGGTTTTGGCATTATCCAACAATTCTTTATAAGCAGTTTTGATCTCTTTACGCTTCATCGCTTCCAAAAAACGACGAATATCAATGTCATTCTCTAAAATTAAAGGTGGAACGGCGGTTGGTTTGCCTTCATCATCTTTGGCAACCATCGTAAAATATGAAGTATTCGTATGTTTGATTGTGGCGGTTTTGATATTTTCTGCAACTACTTTTATGCCGACAATCAATGAGCTTTTTCCGACGTAATTCACCGAAGCTAAAAGTGAAACCAACTCTCCAACTTCAACGGGTTGGCGAAATTCAACATTATCTACTGAAACCGTCACTACATACGTTCCTGCGTGTTTTGTAGCACAGGCATAAGCGACTTTATCCATCAAAGATAATAAAATCCCTCCGTGAATTTTTCCGCCAAAATTGGCATAAGAAGGTATCATCAACTCCGTAATAGTGGTACGGGAATAATTAGCGGTTCTTGCGTTTTCCATAATTTATCTAAATTCTTGATGTGAAAGAAGAATGTCGTTCATCATCAAATTACTAAAATAGTCCACAAACTTAGTAGGTTTACCTCAAAATCAATTAGGACAGATTGCATTTTGAGCCGTATATTTGTACAAAAATTGAACTTTTATAAGAAATATCCTTGTATTTAGGATTTTTTTTAAGAAAGTAAGGAACTGATATAACATTATTCTCTATTAATTCGGGCGGCGAACCGCATTCACTATACTCTAAATAAATGCCCTTAATTTGGTTTATACTTTTTACGCCGTTCATCGGTTTTTTAACGGCAATTTTGTTGGGGAAAAATCGCAATGCTCTGGTGGGCTGGCTCACCGTTGGGCTCACGGCTTTGAATCTTGCCTTTTCGGTTATTCTTCTACTGCAAACCATTCACACTAAAGATAATCATCTCATTTATGATTGGTTTACACTCAACGGGAAAGCCTATCAATTTGGTTTTTTGTTTGACTCCCCGACTTTAATGATGTTGGTTTTAGTCAATTTTATTGCCCTTCTGGTAGAAATTTTCTCGCTCGAATATATGCACGATGACCCCGACCAATACCGTTATTTTGGTTTTTTGAGCCTCTTTGTATTTTCGATGTTGGGTATCGTTTTGACGGATAATCTTTTTGTCATGTACGGATTTTGGGAGTTGGTAGGTTTAAGTTCTTATCTACTGATTGGTTTTTGGTATAAAAAACCCGAAGCCGTTCGAGCCTCCAAAAAAGCCTTTTTGATGAATAGAATTGGCGATGTAGGTTTTCTAATAGGAGTTTTTGCAGTATATTTTTACAATAATTATTCGGTTGATATTACAACGTTCAAATCAGGAATAAATCTGCCTACTGTTTACTGTTTGTTACTTTTTTGTGGTTGTATCGGAAAGTCTGCTCAATTTCCATTGCATACATGGTTACCCGATGCAATGGAAGGGCCAACGCCTGTATCGGCTCTTATACACGCCGCTACAATGGTGGTTGCTGGGATTTATTTATTGATTAGAGTTCAGCCAATGTTTGGCATTGATGCTTTGACAATTGTTGCGGGAATTGGAGCAATAACAATGCTTTTAGGCTCTATTTACGCTATTTATCAGACGGATATTAAAAAAACTTTGGCGTATTCAACCGTTTCTCAATTGGGTTTAATGGTTTTAGGATTGGGAACAGAATCTTCTACTTTTCATTTATTAACGCATGCCTTTTTTAAAGCAGGTTTATTTTTAAGTGCAGGAGCAATTATTCACGCTTTACATCACACTGGCGAAGATTTTGATGCTCAGGATATGCGATTAATGGGTGGATTAAAAAAGAAAATGCCTTTTACTTTTATTTGTTACTTGGTTTGTTCGATGGCTTTAATGGGCTTGCCCTTGTTCTCGGGTTTTTTATCGAAAGATGGAATTTTAGGTTTGTGGTTTGATAATAACAATCTGATTTACAATAATATATTTATAGCTACTATATTTTTGGGAATTATTTTGACTGCCTTCTACATGACTCGCCAAGTTTGGATGATATTTTTTGGGGAATTTAGAAATGAAAAAGTGAATCCAGAAAACATTCATGAAGGCTCATGGAAAATAAAATTGCCGATTGGTTTATTGGCTATACTTTCAACTGGCTTTGTGTTTGGATTGAATCCTTTGAGCGTAGAACATAGCTGGTTTTGGAATTTTATTGAGATTGATTTAGGAGAAGAAAGTCATTGGATTGGTATTGTATCGACTTCATTTGCTCTAATTGGAGTTTTTGCGGGATATTTAACTCGACATAAAGTATTCTCCAATTTACGAACATTTGATGTTTTTTATCAAAAAATATTTGTAGAACCAACACTCAAAATATCCGATTATTTGCAGTTTTTTGACCAAAAAATTATTGACTCATTCGTGAATTTCTTGGCTGATTTACAAGTGTTTATTGCCAAATTTATAGGTTGGTTTGATGCCAAAGTCATTGATGGAATTCCTAACGGAGCAGCGTATTCGACTGGAATTATTGGGCGAATTACTCGTTCAGCACAAGGCGGAAAAGTGCAATTATACGTCGCTTTGGCTTTTTTAGGGTTAATTAGTTTAATACTTTTTACAATTTTGATATAAAAAAATAGTCGCTTGTCAGAGGCAAGCGACTGCATTCAACATAAAAAAATGCCCATTTTATCATTACTCATATTCTTACCCATCATCGCATCGCTCATTTTGGCTTTTACGCCAGAGCGTTACGTGTCTTATTTCAAATGGGTTACGCTCATTGTTACAGGAATGGAATTGTTGATTTGCGTGTATTTGTATTTGCATTTTGACACAAAAGTTGCTGATTATCAGTTTCTTGAACAATACGATTGGATAACGTTGCCCCTCGGAAATTTGGGCATCGGCTCAATTGACTATCTTTTGGGCGTGGATGGAATTAGTCTGCCAATGGTCTTGCTGACGGGGATTGTAATGTTTGTCGGAGCGATTTCATCTTTTGAAATCAAAGAAAAAGGTCGGGGATATTTTTCGTTATATTTACTATTATCAGGTTCAATTATTGGCTGTTTTATCGCCTTAGATATGTTCCTTTTTTACCTTTTCTTTGAGTTCATGCTTTTGCCAATGTACTTTTTGATTGGGCTTTGGGGAGGGCCTCGTCGAGAATATGCGTCCATCAAATTCTTTCTTTACACGCTTGTAGGCTCTATTTTTATATTAATTGTAATGATTGGGTTGTACCTTTCGGTAGTTGACCCTGTGGAAACTGCCGTGCAGATGGGATTGATTAATTCTGGTGCTGATGTTACACCACAAATTATTTCGCAAATTCAGAGTTTGTTGGCTCAAGGAGAACTTCCTACCCAGCAAATTGTCCATACTTTTGACCTTCGTTTTATGCCCGACCAAGGAAATTATGTGACGGGTTCGTGGTTAAATATTTTTTCTGAAAATCACATTGGAGGAATTTCATTACGGTCGTTATCTTTCATTTTCTTGATGATTGGTTTTGGTATTAAATTGCCTACTGTGCCAGTGCATACATGGTTGCCTGATGCTCACGTAGAAGCTCCAACGCCTGTTTCAGTAGTGTTAGCGGGTATTCTTTTGAAAATAGGTGGCTATGGTTTTTTGAGAATTGCTTATCCAATTTTTCCAGAAGTTGCCAATCAATACGCTGTTTGGGTTGTTGGTTTCGGCGTGTTATCAATTATTTACGGAGCATTTAATGCTTTGGCAATGAATGATTTAAAGAAAATGATTGCTTATTCTTCAGTATCGCACATGGGTTTTGTTTTGTTGGGAATTGGCTCATTGACCAGCGAAGGCTTCAACGGAGCAGTTTACCAAATGTTCTCACACGGAATATTGTCAGCTATGCTATTTTTATTAGTTGGCGTACTTTATTCAAGAACTCACGACCGCCGAATTGATAGTTATCAAGGTTTGGCGAGTAAAATGCCATTATTTACGACAATGACCGCAGTTGCATTTTTTGCTTCTTTAGGATTACCTGCTTTTTCGGGTTTTATCGGGGAAATTTTTACGTTGATGGGAGGGTTTAACAGTCCATTAATTCCAAGATGGTTGGTAGGCGTGGCAGCATTTGGGTTGGTACTTGGAGCGGGATATTTTCTGTGGACTTTACAAAGAATGTTCTTTGGTAATTTTTGGCTAAGACAGTACGAGGAAACATTGAAAGATTTGACTGTGAGAGAAAAATTTATGCTTTATCCTTTAGCAATTTTAGCTTTGGTATTTGGGATATTCCCCCATTTGATTTTTGACGTTACGCACCAATCTTTAGCGGAACTTTTGAAATTATTTTGATGAGATTGTAACATTTATATGATATTGTTTACGGGCTTAAAACTATTGTTTTAAGCCCGTAAACAATATCAATAGGGCATTTTTACCGTAGCCACCACCATTTTATTAATATTTTGAATACTTAATTCAGCT
This sequence comes from Bacteroidota bacterium, assembly GCA_040387735.1. Taxonomy (GTDB): domain Bacteria; phylum Bacteroidota; class Bacteroidia; order Cytophagales; family Spirosomataceae; genus Arcicella. The sequence continues at coordinate 36,503 of JAZKDE010000013.1, read as the reverse complement.
TTTTCGGCGTACTGTAACTCGAGTCTTTTACGGAGATTTTCTAAACCAATACCTCCTTCGTCATTTTTGGGTTTGGGGTCATAATTACCACTATTTTCAACTTTAATTGTGATAATATTTTTTTCAGAATTTGCTGAGATTATTATTTCACCACCCGATTTTAATTGCCCAATTCCGTGTTTTACCGCATTTTCCAATAATGTATTCAGAGACATTGGCATGATTAAGACATTTTCTAAATCATGTTGAATATTGAAAGTATAAGTGAGTCGATGGTCAAAGCGAAGTTTTTCGAGCGATAAATAATTTTGTGCTAATCGTACTTCTTCGCTCAATGTTGCCCGTTGTTGTTCTCCCAGATTAAGTGAAAGTCTCAGTAAATCTGATAGTTGAATGATTGATTCACGGGCCAATTTACCATCCGAAATAGTTAACGCTTTGATACTATTCAGAGCATTAAAGAGAAAATGAGGATTTAACTGTTTTTTAAGGTTTTCTAATTCGGATATTTGCAATAAGTTTTCTGCTACGATAGTCCTTTTCTTCCCATCTTGATAAATGATAGAAAAACGATAAAGATGGTAGAAAAAAAAGCATGGAATTACAAGCCATACATTTTCAACCAGAAGAGCAATGAAATCTATAACTGTGTTAGGAAAACCTAAACCACCGAATAAATAGTCAAGTACAGTGAAACACATACCAATTGAACAACTACCCAAAAGCGGGTATGCTAAAGATTGAGTGATTGTGACATCATCGGGATTAATACTCTCAACAATGTAACAATAAATGTACCCAATCATAAAGCCCACAAAGAGGTATGATAAGAAGAAAATCATACGACCATTGGTGTCGTTTTCTTCTAATGGACTGTAAGTTAATGCGGTGTAGGCAATCAAAATCCAGCAGCAAAATTGTATCAACCAAAATAAAATATTCTTTTTAATCATGTATGTAGTTTTATAAAGGATAACTCAAAAATACTAATAAAAGTAGAATGAAGTAAGTTTATGCAGAAAAAAAATGACTAATATTTTATCACTACCCGAACAACTCACCCAAATCCTTGAAAGTCTCACGGCACTTTCACCCGAAGTACTTTTGTCAGCATCATTTTTACTGATGATTTTGATAGATTTATTCTTGTATCAAGATTTGAAAAATAGTAAACAATTTGTTAAAAATCCCTCTCAATCTCATCAGGTGATTTTAGCAATTTGTTTGGTTTCATTAGTTATAGCACTCAATCAAACTGTTCAACTTTTCTATTCTACAAGCAACGTTTTTTTGTTCGGAAAGATGTTGGTGTTGGATTCAAAAGCCATCCTGTTTAAATTTCTGATTATCCTTTCAGCAATTTTTGTGCTTTTTCACGTGTATGTTACCAAGAAAGATTTTGTCGCTGAATTTTATCCTCTATTAATAGGCATGGTTGTCGGGCTTTGTTTAATGGCAATGTCCGTTAATTTATTGATGATTTATCTTTCCATTGAAATTGTATCGGTATCATCTTATATGCTTACCGCAATTGATAAAAGTCGGAAAAGTACCGAAGCTGGGCTGAAATATGTTCTCTTCGGAGCGGCATCTTCGGCAGTGATGCTTTATGGAATGTCTTTACTTTATGGCATGACGGGTACGCTTGATATTGCGTCTCCTGATTTTTCGAGAGGAATTGCTCAGATTGATAGCGTCGCTTCCACGATAGCAATTATCTTAACGATTAGTGGATTTTTGTTCAAAATATCGGCTGCTCCTTTTCATATATGGACACCCGATGTCTATGAATCTGCTCCAACGCCTGTGGTGGCGTTCTTTTCGGTAGCTCCCAAAATTGCGGGATTTTTAGTCGCTATGCGATTTTATTCAGCCGTACCCAATAATCTCCAAAACATTACGGCTGTATTGGCAATGGCGAGTATTACTTTCGGGAATTTTTCGGCTCTTTGGCAAAATAATGCTAAACGGTTATTGGCGTATTCAACGGTTGCCCATTCTGGATTTATGTTGATTGGTTTGGTAACGATGTCGCAATTGGGTTTGACGAGTATCGTTTTTTACTTGGTCGTTACACTTTTTACCAATTTGGCCGCTTTTCTTTTGATAGATTATAGTGAAGAAATAAAAACACCCGAACATCAAATATCGAAGATTGAACATTTAAAGGGACTGGGCAGACTGAATCCTTTTTATGGGGTGATGGTATTAATTGTGATGATTTCTTTGGCGGGACTTCCACCAACGGCGGGATTCTTTGCGAAATTAAATATATTTTCGGCTCTTTGGGAAAGTTATCAAACTACCAGTCAGCCAATTTTATTATGGCTTTTCATTTTTGGACTGTTAAATACGGCAGTTGCTCTGTTCTTTTATTTGAAAATTCCGTTCTTCATGTTTTTTAAAGAACCTCTTGAAAATCAAGTCTTTGAATTGAATGCAAAACAGTATTTTTGGGGAATAATCTTAGTGTTGCCAATTTTAATCTTATTTTTCAAAGCTGATTGGTTAATGGAAATTATTAGTTTTTTATGATTGAGGTATTAGTTTTAGGTGAATTATAACCTTTGTATCCATTCAAAAACCTCCTAAAGGTTAATAGAAATAATGTTTCTCGGATATAAATAGCGAAGTAATTCACCTAAACTTACATTTTATCTCAAATAAACGCCCATATTATCTTCTTCATCCAAAACAACGGATACATAATCGCTGAGGGTTGTTGAAAGTTGGTATCCCACATAATCCGCTAAAATAGGAAATCTACGGTAATTTCTATCCACCATAACCGCTACTTGAATTCGTTTAACGGGAATACTCAAAAATGGTGAAAGGCTGTACGCAAAAGTTCGTCCAGTATTTAAAACGTCATCAACGACGATAATGGTTTTATTTTCCAAAAAACGTTCGTCACAGTCAAACTCCACAGGGCTTTCGTAAGTAACATCTTTGTCCACGTCAATAAGTACCGCAGTTGCTTCAATGCTTGAAATTTCATTTAAAGTAAGGGCTAATTTCTTCGCAAAAGCGTGTCCTTGTCCTTTAATTCCCGCAATTACGATTTGAGTTTCCTCAAAATTATTCTCATAAATCTCAAAAGCAATTCTTCTGATTTTCTGTAAAACTTGCGTATGATTGAGTATTTGGTTGTCGGTCAATTGAGTCATATAAATTGATGTTAATACAGCATAATTTGTAGCGAATACTTTACGCAAAAGTAAGAATTCAGAATTAAAAAAAATGATTCTACGGAGATTTCTGAAAGAAAATCTAAAATCAGAGTTGCAATATTAAGAAGTATTAGTCGAGCAAGAATCTAAATTAGACACTCTGAAACTATTAATTATTCTCTCTTAACTATTAATAATGAACAATTCGTACCTTTGCAGTCCAATTTATAAATTAATTTTACCAAAATGGCAAAAGGATTCTCACAAGGACAACAAAGACGAGTACAGCAAGCAGTACCAAGTAATCCATTAGCAATTAAAACAAAGAAATTTGCTCTTGAAAAAAATAAGTTCATTGCCCTCAATATGATGCAACTCATTAAAAATCAATGGTATTGGGGTTTTGTACCTTTGGCTTTGATTTTGATTAATGCAGGATTGAACATCTCGAAGGTATATCCAAACTACTGGATTTATGTAATCACAGTTTTGGGCGCCATTTTATACATAGCTTTTTGGGCTATTCAGTTTACGGGAGTTACGCAGTTAGAACAGTACAAGCAATTATTCCAAAAATATCGTTATGAAATTGATAGTCGTCAAATTTTGATGAAAATATCGGATACAGAAGGTGGTGTTATTAAATGGGATATGATTAAATCAGCTCGTAAAGACAAAGAATCTTATGTTTTGGATATGGGACAATATCAATTTATTTATCTTCCATTTACCGTTTTTAGTAATGATAATGACAGAAAATTGATTGATAGAATTTTGAAAGATAAAGGACTTATTGCAGGAGAATAATATTTGCTGATTCATAAAAAAGCCTCTCAAAGTAATTTGAGAGGCTTTTTTATGCCAATAAATACTGATTATTACTTTTTAAGTGAATGTGAAATCGTTTCAACTAATTCTCCACGAGCCATTTTCTCTGCTTTATCAAATTGTTTTAAAGACCTTTGAAAGGTATCATCATAGGCCGACATCACTTGGTGATATTCATTGTTTAAGCCATCTGAAACTTTTCTTTGCCAAACATTACGAGCAATATACGCCTTGATTTGAGCCTTAATATAAGGCATCGAACGCTCATAATCTTTCACTCGCATTTTTACATTGGCCTGTTTTGCCAATTTTTGCATATCAATTAACATCGCATCATTCACAACAAAAAACTTATTGAAATCCTTGAAAGTGATTTTTTCTAAAGACTTAATGTTGTCGTTGGCATAGTTTAGGGCAAATTCACGAATGATATTTTTACCCCATAAATCACTTAAATACTTCGTGAAATAAGTGGTATCACGTGCCACAAATACATCAGGGGTAATGCCTCCGCCCCCGTAAACCGTACGTCCACCGAGGGTTTTATACTTCATTTTTTCGTTGAATTTAATACTATCAGCATTGAAAAATTCACCGCTTTTCATCCGTTTTTCATAATCTTTTTCGTAGTCTTCTTCTTGCCCCATCGTGTATGGTTTTTGAATACTACGTCCACTTGGAGTATAATATCTCGAAATGGTAAGGCGTAGTTCTGAGCCATCTTGCAGATTTACAGGCATTTGTACCAACCCCTTTCCGAAGGAACGTCGGCCAACAATCAAAGCACGGTCATTATCTTGTAAAGCTCCAGCCACAATCTCAGCGGCAGAAGCACTATTTTCGTCCATAATAACCATAACGGCACCTTTCTCAAAAATCCCGTCTCTTTTTGTGTAAGTTTGAGTGTCGTATTTTGTGCCTTTTCCGTCAGTATAAACAATCATGCGTTCACCTGCTAAAAGTTCATCGACCATTTTCTCTGCACGGTCTTTATAACCACCTGGATTCCCTCTAAGGTCGAGCATTAAGCGTTTCAAACCTTGTGTTTTTAAGGTTGTCAAGACATTTTTAAATTCGTCAAAAGTTGATTCCGTAAATCTATCCACTTTGATATAACCCGTCTGAGGATCAACCATATAACCCGCTGTGACAGAATAAGAAGGAATTCTATCACGAATTACCGTGAATTTTTTAATGCCTTTTTCACCATTTCGTAATACCTCCAATTGTACTTCCGTACCTCTTGTTCCACGAAGTTTACTAAAAATAAGACTTTGCGTAACTTTAGGGCCAGTCAAAACAACGCCATCAGCTTTGATTAAACGGTCGCCACTTTTAATACCAACTGATTCAGAAGGACCACCGACCATTGCATTGACCACGTAAACTGTATCACTAAAAATATTGAATTCAACGCCAATACCATCAAAACCAGATTCTAATTGCGAACGAGCCGAAGCCACTTCGTCCGTAGAGAAATAAGAAGTATGCGGGTCAAGTTTTTCTAAGGTTTTTCTGATAGAAAATTCCACTAACGAGTCCGTGTCAACCGAATCAACATAACTATTTTCAATCAATGAAAGGACCTCACGATATTTATTGAAGCCCTTCGATACATTATTCATTTTGGCTTGTCCCCCAAAAAAAGTTGCCCCTAATAATATACCTCCCACTAAGGCGATGGCAATCCAGATGGGTATTTTTACGATGGTCGAATTGTTATTAATTGGTCTATGTTCTTTTTCCATTGCTACCTTATGCGATATTCTATTTTTAGAAACTGATATTTAAAGTTACGAAAAACTAAAATGTTGCCAACGTTTTTGATGTAACTTTGTTTTAATTTAGGTAGTAGGTATTAGTTATGAGGTGATAGGTAATGGTTTATTGATTACCTATTACGTCATAACTAATACTTATTACCCCATTCTCCTAAAATAATGCCCAGAATATTAGCCATAGATTACGGAACGAAGCGAGTAGGTTTAGCCGTTACTGATCCTTTAAAAATTATTGCCTCGGCATTAGAAACCGTTCACAGTAAAGATGTGATTAATTTTTTGAAGGAATATCTGGAAAGAGAAGAAGTTGAGGCGTTTGTCGTGGGAATGCCCGTCAATTTGGACGGAGAAGATACCAATAGTACGCCCCACGTGAAGGGATTTGTGAAAAATTTACATAAGACTTTTCCCGAAATACCAGTACACCTTCACGATGAACGTTTTACGTCAAAAATGGCACTTCAAGCCATGATTTCGAGTGGTTATTCTAAAAAAGACCGTCGAGAAAAAGGCAATATTGATAAAATTTCAGCAGTTATTATTTTACAATCCTTCATGGAAAAAGAAGGAATTTAATTGTTTGTTTTTCCATGTTTGAATGCTTCAAAACAAACATCGAAAAACAAACTCAAGTATATGAATATTTACGGTTTAATCGGTTATCCACTTGGTCATTCCTTCTCGAAAGGATATTTTACTGAAAAATTTTCAACTATGGGACGCTCGGATACGCACGTTTACGAGAAGTTTGAGTTAGAAAACATCAATGATTTACCCAACTTATTGAAAAGTCCCGATTTAAAAGGACTGAACGTGACCATTCCTCACAAACAAAATGTAATTCCTTTTTTGGATGCCGTTGATGAAGCCGCTTTGAAAATCGGTGCTGTTAATACCATCAAAATTATGCCTGATGGTTCAACCAAAGGTTTTAATACTGACTATTGGGGTTTTCGTTGGACATTGGAAAAATGGACGGATTTTCAAGCAATTAAGCCCCCAAAAGCCTTGGTTTTAGGAAAAGGAGGAGCCGCAAAAGCCATCATTCAAGCCTTGCAAGATTTAGGTTTGGGCACTCAATACGTTTCTCGAAGGAAAGAACATGATACCATTACTTACGAAGAATTGACGGCGGAAGTGATGCAAGAGTATCTTTTTATCGTAAATACTACCCCTTTAGGAATGTTCCCGAAGGTAGATAGTTTTCCAGAAATTCCCTATCATTTGCTGACTGACAAACATTTATTGTACGACATTGTCTATAATCCTTTAGAAACGATGTTCTTGAAAAAGGGCTTGGAACATGGAGTAAAAGGCGTACATTTTGGCTTGGAAATGTTACATGGACAAGCAGAGAAAGCTTGGGAGATTTGGCAAATTTGATGTTTTTACAAAAAATCTACGTATTTCCGTCTTATATAAATAGATGTTACTTCCTTTTTGGCGTTAATGTAATTGAGTTTTGTGAAATTTCCGACCGTTGAAACGAACATAATTTGGTCGCCTTCGGGTAAACCGCTGGTGTCGTAATATGCTCCTAATGGACATTTGTAAGGATTTCCTTCAACGTCTGTTGTAAAAACAGAGAACACAATCATTTTTTTTGCATTAATATTTGCCTCAGCATACCCAAAAAATTTATGGTCTTGCCTGATATTTGCGGTCAATGAAAATTGTTTTGTCTGCTTATCAATGAACGCTTTTGTTTGGGCTGTTGAAGAGAAAAAGGACAATAAAAAAGTAAATACAGATATAAGTAAGGTCTTCATTATGAATTGTTTATGGTGAAAATGCAAATATGAATAAGAGGTTGTCTCTGAAATATATCCCAAATTATAACGAATAACCATGGTGTTTTCTGAACTCAAAATACTGAATTAAATTGATGTAAATAAGGCAATACCAAGGTCAATTTTATGCGTTAACATTTCCAAATATAGTCAAAAATATAAAATCAAGGTGATCCTATTATTAGTATTTTTCCGAATTATTATTACAAACTAACCCACCCAATGTTAAAAAAACTATTTCTTTATCTTTCAACTGCCTTATCTGTTTCTTCATGTGTGAGCGTTTATGTTCCACCAACGAATAGAACTCAATCATCTACGACTAACGTACAAACTAAAGTTGCTGCCAATTTCCCCGAAAGTTTTGATGGGGCTTCCAAAAGTCGGTATGAAGGAGGAAATATTAACGTTTCATCGGGTCAGTGGTATTTGGACAACGCCGTAATGGGCGGGGCTGATAACGACCAGAAGAATGGAACAAAAGCCATCCGAATGAAGGAAGTGGCAAAATTGACAATGAATTTTGACTGTCAAACGGGTATTCAACAAGTCCGTTTGAAATACGGAGTTTATCAATTAGACAAGGAAAGTAGCTTTGAAGTTTGGGTTTCTACTAATAGTGGTAATTCTTGGAATAAAGTTGGTTCAACCGTTACGGCTACGGATAAATCATTACAAGATGCTTCATTCAATGTAAATGTTCAGCAGGCTGCAAGGGTTGAAATTCGTAAAATTGATGGTTCATCAAACCGTTTGAATATTGATGATATTTCGATAGTTACTTACAGTTCAACGACACCAGTTCCGACTCCAAGTCCTTCGCCGACTCCATCACCAAAACCCGTTCCAAATGGTTCTACTATTGCTTCTCGTGATGATAATTTAACGCTTGGGAATCCTTCAAATGCTATTACAAATACATCATCGAGTAGTAATTATTTGATGGTAAAAAATGCTTATACGCTTTCTTACAACAAAAATAAAGGCATTGCAAATTGGGTTTCGTGGCATTTGAGTTCGGCTTGGAAAGGAGATACTGACCGACAAAATGATTTCCGTCCTGACCCAAGTTTACCTCAAAATTGGTACGAAGTTACACCCAGAGATTATGCCAGTACAGGTTTCGACAGAGGACATTTATGCCCATCCAGCGACCGTGATGGTAGTTTAGAAGATAATCAGGAAACATTTTTTATGACTAATATGACTCCACAAGCTCCCGAACATAACCGAGGAATTTGGAAGTCTTTGGAAGAATACGAACGAACTTTGACATTACAAGGAAATGAAGTTTACGTTATTGCAGGACCTTTAGGGCAAGGAGGAACGGGAACAAATGGGTTTTCAAAAACGATTGGTAAAAATGACAATATTGTTGTGCCTGCTTCACTTTGGAAAATTATAGTAGTGCTGCCAATCGGACAAAATGATGTTGCCAGAATAAATGAAAATACCCGAATTATTGCTGTAAATATCCCGAATGATAACAGCGTTGGAGGTACAAGTTGGAAACAATATCGTTTGTCGGTTGATGAATTAGAAAGACTGACAGGCTATGATTTTTTATCAAATGTTTCTATAAATATTCAAGCGGTTATTGAGCGAAGAATTGACAATTAATAATAATTATAATTATGAGTGATGAATGATAAATTATGAATACTTAAAAAGTAATCTCTTTGTCATTCATAACTCATAATTTATAACTCATAATTCAAAACTTATCCGAAATACTTCGTTTTTCCAGGAATTGCAACGGGGTAATTTCCGTTAGCATCTGGTTTTAAAGGCATATCTGCATCCCACGCAAAGGTTTTTGGCATAATATCAATGCCAGAATTAATAGCTTTGTCCCATTCAATAATTTGTCCAGAATAAGTAGCCAATCTACCCAAAATGGAAGTCATGGTTGATTTTGCTCCATTTTCAGCATCAGCAAATTTGTATTGCCCTTTTGCAATGGCCTCAAATAATTCATCGTGTTCCGTTTGATACGGCTGATTTTCCAGTTTTTTGTCAAAAGCATACAATGGGTTTCCTTTATGGTCGGTTATTTTAGCTGAATCAAACATTATTTTGCCTTTTGTTCCCACCACTAATTCATCAACCTTTGCCCAAGTTCCTTTTTGGTGACGGCATTGTGAGTTCAAAATGGTGCCATCAGCGTATTCAAATTCTACAATATGATGGTCAAAAATTTCACCAGTATCTTTTCCTATCCGAGTTTCACGCCCACCCGTACCACGAGCTTTTACTGGATAACCACCTTTTGCCCAGTTGATTACGTCAATGTTGTGGATGTGTTGCTCATTAATATGGTCGCCACAAAGCCAATTGAAATAATACCAATTTCGCATTTGGTATTCCATCTCACTTTGATTGGCTGTACGTGGTTTTGTCCAAACGCCGTCATTATTCCACCAAGCCGAAGCCGATACAATATCACCAACCATACCATCTTGGAGTCGTTTCATCAACTCTCGATATGAAGTTTGATAATGTCTTTGTAAACCCACTACCACATTCAGTTTTTTGGCTTTGGCTTTTTCCGCTGCCGCCAATACTCGTTGCACACCTGCGGGGTCAGTCGCACAGGGTTTTTCCATAAAAATATGTTTTCCTGCGTTTACAGCGGCTTCAAAATGAATCGGACGGAAACCAGGAGGAGTTGTCAAAATCACAACATCAGCCAATGAAATTGCTTTCATGTAAGCATCAAAACCCGTGAATTTATGGTCGGCAGAAACATCAATTTTAGATTTTAAATGAGCCTGTTCGTCACTTGTTATTTCTTGGTAACAACTGTCCAAGCGGTCTTTGAAAGCATCCGCCATTGCCACTAATTTTACATTTTGCTTGGTGCTAAGAGCCTGTACAATTGCTCCAGTACCACGTCCACCACAACCAATTAATGCGATTTTGATGGTATCATCGGTATTGCTATTGAACATTGATGCTTCCGATAAAAATGGGGAAGCAAATAATCCTCCTGCAATTAAGGAGGTATTTTTTACAAAATCACGTCTATTTTGGTTCATGGGGTAAATGATGGTTTGTTGGTTTATTTTATTGAAATTATTGTATATTAGACTTGTTTAAGGATAATTGACTGTAAAATGATATAATAAATCTTGAATTTTTATATCAAAAATAGATAAAATAAAATAAGAATTGTACTGTTTTTGAAGCAATTTAACCGCTGAGTAAATTGATTTAATTAAAAAAATGGCACAGAATTTGGCATACCTCTGAAAAAGATACTACTTTTGTGATTCAAAATGCAAAAATCATCCCACATAGCTCGTTTATTTAGCGTCTTTTTGATGTCGCTGATGCTGATGTTTACCGTCTTCGGTAAAACGTTTTCAGCTTCACAAGTACGTCAGCAAGAAATTAAAAAGACGAAAACTGAACAATCTCATCAGTCAGAAAAGTCGGATAATTGTTCAATATCGGAACTTTCAGTGATGCAAGTATCCGCCCCTATGACGATTGATTTTTCGCAAGACTTTATTTTTACCTCGCAAATTTTCTCGTTTTTGATGCCTGAAAAGACTTTTCAGCTTATCAAAAATCTTTCTTTTCGACTTCCTCATCTCGAAATTTTATTCGAGCATTTTATCGTTACCAACGCCCCGTAGTTTCAGTGAACAGTTTTAGACTCGACTTTCAAATATATTTATATTTCGAAAGAGTTGGGAAATATTACTGTCATCATCAACTGTATTTACTTATCTGTTTGCTAATGTCTCTATTTGCGTTTGCAAGGGTGAATAATATTCTCAAGCGGTTCGCCGCCCGATTACCTAATTTTCAAATTTTCAAATTCTCAAATTATTTATCATGCGTTACAAAAATGCCATTATCTGGCTGACTGGAATTATTTCAGCCCTGTGTTTATTTTTCCTTTCTTTTACTTGGAAAGCAGGCGACATCCGTGAAGATGCGTCTAAATATGCTACCGTAAATGGAAAGTATGACCCAGCCAGAAGAGTTCACTATATTGATTCTTTGTGGAAACAACCTGTTTATTTAGGTTTTACTTTACAAGAGGTTACCACTTATGCACTTCACAAAGGTCTTGACTTAGAAGGTGGTCTTCATGCTGTATTGGAGGTTTCTCCCGTAGAAATTTTACGTGCATTATCAGGAAAAAGTAATGACGTAAACTTTGAAAAAGCTCTTGCTGAGGCAACGAAACAACAAGCAAATTCGACGAAACCTTTTAATGAATTGTTCTTTGAGGCTTTCGCTAAAATTGCTCCCAATCAAAAATTAGCGTCAATTTTTGCTAACTCAACTAACGTTGGAAAACTAAACTTCTCTTCAACTGATTCACAAGTGAAGAAAGTTATCAACCAAGAAATTGATGGAGCGGTTGACCGTGTTTACAAAACGATTCAAACTCGTATTGATAAATTAGGAGTTGCTAACCCAAATATCCAACGTTTACCAGGAACAAACCGTATTCAGGTTGAATTACCAGGAGTTGATAATCCAGAACGTGCGAGAAAATTATTATCTGCGGCTTCAAAATTAGAATTCATTGAAGTTGCTGACATCAGTGAATGGGGTTCAGGCTTAAATTCTTTGGGTGATTATTTAGCGGCTGAAGAAAAAGCGAAGAAAATTGACGTGGCGAGTGCTGGTAAAACTGATACTACGAAAGCAGGAAGTTTAGCGGGGCAATTATCGGGTTTGTCAAAAACTACGAAAAAAGATACTGCTAAGAAAGATACAACGGCTGGTTCAGCATTGACAAAATTGTTCTTGCCTTTAGATAATCAAGGTAGAACTTGGGGTGTTTATCGTAAAGATACTTCTCGTGTAAATGAGTTATTCCGTCGTCCAGAAGTGAAATTGATGTTCCCTTCAAATGTTACTTTCTATTGGAATGCTATTGGAATTCCTGCCGTAAACGGAGACGAAATCATTCAGTTTGAAGCTTTGAAGAAAACTCCTGGACAAAAAGCAGCATTGGATGGAGAAACCATTACGGACGCAGGACAAGATTTTGACCAAAATGGCCGTCCAGAAGTAACGATGGCCATGAACGGTGTTGGTGCAAGAATCTGGAAAAATATGACTGCCGCTAACGTTGGAAAACGTATTGCCATTGTATTAGATGATTACATCTATTCTGCTCCAAATATCAACGGAGAAATTGCGGGTGGACGTTCTTCAATCTCAGGTTCATTCACAGTTGAGCAGGCAAAAGATTTAGCCAACGTAATTAAATCAGGTAAATTATCTGCTCCAACTCGTATTGTTGAAGATGCTTTCGTTGGACCTTCATTAGGTGCTGAGGCAATCAACCAAGGATATTTATCGATGTTGTTAGGTTTGGTTTTAGTAATCGTTTTCATGATTGGTTACTATGGTTCTCCAGGTTGGATGGCAAATGCCGCCTTGATGTTCAACGTATTCTTCATTGCGGGAGTATTAGTACAAATTCAAGCAGCATTGACATTACCAGGTATCGCAGGTATTGTGCTTACGTTAGGTATGGCAGTTGATGCGAACGTATTGATTAATGAGCGTATCCGTGAAGAATTACACGCTGGAAAAGGATTGTTGGATGCAATCAAAATCGGTTATGAAAAAGCACTTTCAGCGATTATTGATGGTAACGTTACCACAATTTTGATTGGTATTATCTTAATTATCTTTGGTTCTGGTTCTGTAAAAGGTTTCGGGGTGACACTTTGCATTGGTTTGGTAACTTCAGTATTTACAGCGGTTTATGTTTCTCATATTTTGGTAGATTGGATGGCGAAACGTGCGATTGCAGCGGGTAAAGAAAAAGAAGTTACTTTTGAGACATTCATTTCAAAAGACCTTTTCAAAAACTTCAACTTCGACTTTATCGGAAAACGTAAATATTCTTATATTTTCTCTTGGTCTTTAATTGCCGTTGGTATGCTTGTATTAGTTTACCAAAAAGGATTTAACTTAGGTCTTGATTTCAAAGGAGGTCGTTCTTACGTAGTTGAAATTGCAAAACCAATTGAAGCTGGTACAGTTAAAGATGCTTTGGCAAATAGTTTTGAAGGAAGTGGCGTAGAGGTTAAAACTTTTAACGGTCCAACAAAATTAAAAATTACCACAGCTTATTTAGTAGAAGACGAAAGTGCAGCGGCTAATCAAAAAGTTCGTGCAGCAGTAGAAGCAGGTTTGAAAAAATTTGCAGATTCTAAGCCAGTAATCGTTTCTGAATCTAAAGTAGGAGCAACCATTGCAGATGATATTCTAACGCAATCATTTATCTCAATCCTTTACGCTCTTATCGCTATCTTTATTTACATCTTATTGCGTTTCCGTAAGTGGCAATATTCATTAGGTGGTATCATTGCCTTAACGCATGACGTTCTTGTAGTATTAGGAATGGTAGGTATTTGTCGCTTATTCGGGTTTGAATTGGAAGTTGACCAAGTATTTATCGCAGCGATTTTAACAGTAATTGGTTACTCAATTAATGATACGGTAGTAGTATTTGATCGTATTCGTGAGGAAATTGGTGTTGATGCAGATTTATCAAATAAAGAATTGATGATTAAAACAATCAACCAATCAATTAACCATACGATGAGTCGTACTGTAATGACTGCCACAACGGTATTCTTGGTAGTAACGGTATTATTAATCTTTGGTGGAGATATTTTGAGAGGATTCTCTTTTGCGATGTTCATCGGGGTTGTATTTGGTGCTTATTCTTCGATTTTCGTAGCGGCTCCGCTCGTAATTGATTTCGGTGGAGGAAAGAAAAAGGCAGTAGAACCAGTAAAATAAAGATTTAGGTTTTAGGGGTTAGGTTTTAGGAGTTGGTGATTTGGGGTTGGATTTTAGGCGTTAGGGGTTAGAGACTAATTTTAGTAATTAGCGTTCGTTCCTCCACCCCCTTAAATGCTAAACCTAATTACCAAGCCCTAATACCTAACCCCTTCTTATTAAAACCTAACCCTTAAAATTTGATTTAAGGCAAAATATTAAGTATATTGAAGAACAATTTTCAAAATATCATTTTGAAAATGAAACTATTTACAATCATTTATTGCGAAAATCTATTAATCACTTCTAATTCACACAAAAACTAAAAGATCTATGAGTAATAATAGTATATGGCGTAAAAAGCCAATGTCGGCTTACGAAGCAGACATAAAGAATAATCAATTAAAAAAAGTTCTCGGTAAATGGAGCTTAACCGCTATCGGAATCGGAGGAATTATTGGTGGTGGTATTTTTGTACTTACTGGTACAGCAGCTCATTATCACGCTGGTCCAGCTTTAGCATTGTCATTTGTGGTAGCAGGTATTGGTTGCGTTTTTGCGGCACTATGTTATTCTGAATTTGCGTCAATGTTACCCGTAGAAGGTTCGGCTTATGCGTATGCTTATGGTACCATTGGTGAACTTTTTGCTTGGATAATCGGCTGGGGACTAATCCTTGAATACGCTATGGGGGCAATGACCGTAGCAGTAAGTTGGTCCGGTTATTTTAATAAGCTCTTACACCTGTTTGGGGTCAGTATTCCTTATTATTTGACTAATGACCCTTTTTCAGCATCTCAATATGCAATAGATAACCATATAGAACCCGCTGCATTTTCTTTTAATTTGCCCGCATTCTTGATTACGTGGCTCGTTACTTGGGTTTTAGTAAAAGGTATCAAAGAAGCTACTAATACCAATAACCTCATTGTGATTCTTAAGCTTTCAGCTATTCTGTTCGTTATTATTGTTGGGGTATTTTTTATCAATGTAGATAATTGGCATCCATTTATTCCAGAACCAGAAATGGTAAAACACGCAGATGGTTCAATGAAAGAAGCTTATGGTATCAAGGGAATTTTAAGTGGTGCTGCCGCTATTTTCTTTGCTTACATTGGCTTTGACGTAGTTTCTACTTCAGCTGGTGAAGCTATTAATCCTAAGAAAGATATTCCATTTGCGATTATTGCATCTTTAGCAATTTGTACGGTATTGTATATTTTAGTTTCATTGGTATTGACTGGTATGATTAATTATAAAGATATCACTGGTGATGCCTTGAAAGCTCCAGTTGCTTTTGCGTTTGACTCTGTTGGGCAACCTTGGGCGGTATTTATCATTACTACTGCTGCAACAGTTGGTTTAGTTTCGGTAATGTTGGTAATGATGTTAGGCCAAACTCGTGTATTTTTGGGTATGGCAAAAGATGGTTTGTTACCAAGCTTTTTCCGTCAGATTCACCCAAATTTCCAGACTCCTTGGAAAAGTACCATCTTAGTCGGTTTGATTGTTTCTTTGGTAGCATCTTTCACGCCAATTGGTGTATTGAGTGACATGACGAGTTTCGGTACGCTCTTTGCATTTGCAATGGTTTGTTTGGCCGTATTAATTCTTCGTCAACGTGACCCAGATCGTGATCGTCCTTTCAAAACACCACTGTTGATTATTATTGCTCCTTTGGGAATTATTACCAATGTAGCTTTAATGTCTTTATTGGATAGTAAAGCACAACAATTTGCCGTTGTTTGGATGGTAATTGGATTGTTCGTTTATTTCCTTTACAGTAGAGGTAAAAGTAATTTGAATAAGTCAGAATAAGCTTACAGATATAAAATAGAAAGCGGTCGTTTGTTAATTCAGGCGACCGCTTTTTTGTTAAGTGCTTGAAAATAAAATTGTTAATTGGGATGGTTTACATGAATTTTAAAACAATTACCATCGTGACACTAAAATTCACAACTTATTCTTTATTTTGCGGCATAAAAAAATATAATAACTATGAAAAAAATAGTAATCTTGGGTGGAGGAGAAAGTGGCGTTGGTGCGGCATTATTAGCAAAAGCCAAAGGGTTTGAGGTTTTTTTGTCGGACAAAGGATTATTGTCGGATAAATACAAAGAAATTTTGGCTCAAAACGAAATTCCTTACGAAGAAGGCGAACATACCGAGAGCCAGATTTTAGATGCCGATGAAGTTATCAAAAGCCCAGGAATACCCGATAAAGTGGAGTTAATCAAGAAGTTACATTCTTTGAGAATTCCTGTAATTTCAGAAATTGAGCTTGCATCACGTTATACAAAAGCCAAAATTGTAGCCATCACGGGTAGTAATGGCAAAACGACTACAACGCTTTTGACCTATCATATTCTGAAAAATGCAGGACTTAACGTCGGACTTGCGGGTAACGTAGGCGAGAGTTTTGCCAAGCAAGTTATTGCCGATACTTTTGACTATTTTGTATTAGAATTGAGCAGTTTTCAATTAGATAATTGCTTCGATTTCAAGGCGGATATTGCCATTTTGTTGAACATCACGCCCGACCATTTAGACCGATATAATTACGAATTTCAAAATTATATTGAATCAAAATTTAGAGTTTTGCAGAATATGAATGCAACAGATAATTTCATTTACTACCAAGAAAGTGAGGCATTGGTAGGAGAATTATTGAAGCGTAATGATTTGTCAGTCAATCGTTTGCCTATTTCATTAGTTGGCGAAATTGCACAAGGTGGATATTTAGAAAATGAAGTTTTGAAGGTAAGTTATAAAAATGAAACCTTTGAATTTCCACAGGCTGAATTACCAATTAAAGGTTCGCATAATGTGATAAATTCATTAGCAGCAATCTTAGTTTCAAAATCGTTAGGACTTGGAAATGAGCAAATTGCAGAAGGCTTAAAGTCCTTCCAAAGCGTTGAGCATCGCCTTGAACCTTGCGGAGAAATTAAAGGTGTAAAATATGTGAACGACTCAAAAGCCACCAATGTAGATTCGGTTTTTTATGCTTTAGGAAGCTACAATGACCCAATTATTTTGATAATGGGCGGTGTAGATAAAGGCAATGATTACCGCCAAATTGAGAAATTGGTAGAAGAAAAAGTAAAAGCCCTAATTTGTATGGGAACGGATAACTCGAAATTGTTGGAATTTTTCGAGAAGAAAGTACCCATGATTTTTTCGGTAGATAGTTTGCAAAAAGCCGTACAATTATCAGCCGATTTAGGAACAGAAGGCGATGTCGTTTTGCTTTCGCCCGCCTGTGCGAGTTTCGATTTATTCAAAAATTATGAAGATAGAGGAAGGCAATTTAAAGCGGCGGTGACTGCTTTGGGAGAGTAGGAGTAATTTTCAGAAATAACGTTGTCAACGTTCAAAACGCTGACAATGTTATTTTCTTTGTGATAGTTCAAGTCTCTGGCTTGAACTATTTTTTGTATTTTGTAATTCCTTCATCAAACCCACGACTAACCCTCTATAAAACTCAAAATATGGAAAATTTCTCTCGGCGTTCGTTTTTGCAAAAAGTAGGTATCGGTGCTGGTACGGCAACGGTTCTGGCTACGCAATCTTCATTCATACATTCTAATCAGGAAAATTACGAAGGTAAAAAACTCAATATTGCTCTTTGTGGTTTGGGGCGTTATGCGGGTTATTTGGCGGATAGTTTTGTGGATTCTAAACATTGTAACCTTGCGGGACTCGTTACAGGTACGCCTCAAAAAGCTCAGGATTGGGGCAAAAAATACAATGTACCTGCTGAGAATATTTACAATTATCAGAATTTTGATGAGATAATCAAGAATAAAAATATTGATTTGGTCTATATCGTTTTGCCCAATTCGATGCACAAAGAATATGTGATAAGAGCCGCCAAAGCGGGTAAGCACGTAATTGTGGAAAAACCAATGGCTTTAACGGTCAAAGATTGTCAAGAAATGATAAAAGCTTGTGAAGATGCAGGAGTGCAGTTGGCAATGGGCTACCGTTTGCATTATGAGCCGTATCATTTGGAGTTGAAAAGATTAGGTCAAGATAAAGTTTTCGGACAAGTCAGACTGATAGAAGTTTCATTGGGTTACAAAACAGGAAGCTCAATTCCTAAAGAATGGCGATTGGTCAAAGCATTGTCGGGCGGAGGTCCTTTAATGAATTTGGGCGTTTATTGTATTCAGAGTAGTCGATACGTGATGGGCGAAGAGCCAATTGCGGTAACTGCCCAATTCGGAAAAATTACGGACAATGAAAAATATTCGGAAGTTGAGGAGTCAATAACGTGGCAATTAGAATTTCCGAGCGGAGCGGTTGCCACTTCAACGAGTTCTTATAATTGTAGCGTTGACCGCTTTTTTGCCTCCGCCGATGATGGGTATTTTGAACTTCATCCAGCGGTGAGTTATGGGCCTTTCAGAGGAAGAACGAGTAAAGGCGAACTCAATTTCCCTGATGTGAATCAACAAGCAGCTCAAATTGATGGAATAGGTAAAGTAATATTAGATAAACAGAAATTACCAAGTCACATCACGGGCGAAGAAGGCTTGAAGGACATGAAAGTGATTGAAGCCATTTATGAAGCCTCAAGAACTGGAAAACGGGTGTTGGTTTAATATTGAGAATTGAACCGCTGACGGAGTTCAATTACTTTCTCTCTCCCGCTTCAAACTCAAATTCCACATAGAAAGTCCGACTAAAACTACATAAGCAATTGAGATACAGTAGGATAATATGATGAAAAAGTCGAGGTAATTAATGCTTTTTTGGAAGAAATTTTTGTAGAAAAGCACCAAAATACTACCCAAATAAGCGTAATAATCGGCAAAAGTGATAAGAAA
>JAZKDE010000013.1:0-17234 GCA_040387735.1 Bacteroidota bacterium | reverse complement strand
ATGGGCGTTTCGGTTTGGGTAAAAATGGCTGAATTATTACCGTAGCCCAATAATTTCCAGATTTCGGGAGCAAAATTGTCCCTAAATTCACGGAAGGTAGTCAGCAAAATGTAGGACACCACAAAAATAAACATACTCAACGCAAACTCCTTGATAAACGCCTTTCTATCGGCTTTTTGCATGGGTTTTCGTTCGGTTCGGTTTTCTTTGTCGGCTTCGGTTGGTGGCGGAATTTGTCCCATTAACCAAGCACAAAAACTAAACGGAATTATCATGATGGCACAAGCCACAAAAGGCATCCAAAACTGGCTGACTTCAAGCGTTGTCATTACCCATTTTCCGATACTTTTGGCAAATCCCGAACCCATAATAAACGAAGCCGTGAGGACAGCCACCAATAAATCTGTCGTTTTTCGTCCCTCCAAAAAGCCCAAAATCGTACCGTAAACCATACCCAAAGGCAAACTTGCCATGAAGATAAAAATCAGATTGAAAGGAGCGGGGACAAGGGCAAAAAACAAGTAGCAAACCCACGATAAGGCAATCATTACCAATAAATTTCGAGAACGTTTGGCGGGTAACATTTCCGAAACGTATTTTATCCCCAAACCCTTAGAAACCGCAAATCCCAAAACTTGAGCCGTGATAATCAAGATTTTGAAATTGACACCCCAAAACGATAATTCCTCATAAGTAGCCGCCGTGTATGCTCTTCTAAACGGATAAAAACACATGTACGTAAAAAACGCCGTTACCCCTGCAAAAAGCGTAAAATTGAATGAATTACGGGTGATGAAGTGTTGGAGTTTTTTGGTCATTTGTTTGTGGGGGAGTGGGGTGGTCGCTAACCATGATTTTTAATCAGTGAAAGTGGGTTTTGTGAATTATTATTGTTTATTTTTATTTCAACAGTACCAAAGTAATAAACATAGTTCTTAATCCTTTCTTTTTCAATATAATCACTAAATTTGTTAAAAGAAAAAACAAATTTATGAGCCAAAATATTCAACATACAGGTTTAAATGAAGTTCAAATTGGACTTTTGAGAATGTTCGACCGCAATATTCCCGAAACAGATATTCAAGAAATAAAACAGGTTTTGGTAAAACATTTGAGCAAACAATTACTTGACGAAGTGGATAGAGTTGTTGAGGAAAAAGGAATTACAGATGCTGATTTTAAGAGGCTGGAAACGGAGTAAATGACAATAGACTAGAATTTTAGAAACATTAAAATAATTTATATTTCCTATCATCGTTATATTTTAGGTATAAGCAACGGCAAGGAATTTGCTTATTTTAATTTAAAAAAATACTTTTGTAATATTATGAAAACAAGTAAGCAAATAGCCGATTGGATTTTGTCCAAAATTAATATAGAAGCTGGTGATACTATTTCTCCTTTGAAATTACAAAAGTTACTGTATTATTGTCAAGCATGGCATTTAGCAGTATTTGGTAAACCTCTTTTTAAAGAAGAAATTGAGGCATGGTCGCATGGTCCAGTAATTCCAAGTCAATATAACCGATTTGCTAATATTTTAAGAAATGAGAGCATAAAGACTAATAATATCAAAAAGGAGTCCGTAGTTTTTGAAGATAAAGAAACAGAAAATTTATTAGAGGAAGTTCTCGAAATATACAATGAACATTCTGCAAACTATTTAGAAAATCTTACCCATTCAGAAAAACCTTGGGTTGAAGCAAGAGGTAGCTTGCAACCTTGGGAAAGATCTAATAGTATAATTAAGAAAGAATCAATGAAAATCTTTTATTCAAAATTAAATAGTGAGCAAAAAGGATAAGAAATCATTAATTGATAAAAATGTCGCATCTGTAAAAAATGAAACTAATTATTTAAATAAAAATGTTGCGACTCTAATTGGAAATAATGAAAATGGAGATGATTTTAAAGTAATTATTTCGTTTATACATCTTCAAAATAGCTATCAATGTTTCTCTGATTGGAGTAAACAAGAGATGAATGAATTTTGGAATTTTTATAAAAAAATACATGGTTTTAGTTGGCAGTTGGTATATTCAACATCTGGGAAAACTCAAAAAAATGGTTTTGCTTACACCGTTATACCAATAAGTAAGTATCCAAATAAAGATTTCAAAGAGAAGTTATCTAAAGATATTACAATTTTTGAATTGAGGGTAAATCAAAAAATTAGAGTTCATGGTTTTAGAAATAAAGCTGTGTTTTATATCTGTTGGTTAGATAGAAATCATGAAATAACAAGCTAAATAATTAAGTATCCCTCTAATATCTATTCGTTTTCCTGCAAATGATAATTAATGAAAAATAAAAAACCTCTCGAAAGTCAAAAATTTCGAGAGGTTTTTAAAAATATACTTCTACCGACTAAAAGCCACCACCGCCTCATCTGAAGAACGTTTCTTCTTGGTCTCCAAACCATAGCCTGCCAAAATTGACCTTGCCAAAGCTGATTTGTGTACTTCGTCGGCTCCGTCGTAGATTCTTGCCCCTCTTTCGTGGCGATACCAAAATGATAATAATAAATCGTCCGTAATGCCATACGCCCCGTGTACTTGAATGGCGTGGTCAATCACCTTTAACATGATATTGGCACAGAAAAATTTAATTTCTGAAATCTGATTTCTCACTGCCGATGCCCCAAATTTATCAATATTATCTGCCGTCCGTAAGACCATTAAACGAGCCGCATTGATATTTGCTCTACTTTCCGCAATCCAAAATTGTACGGCTTGTTTTTCACCCAACATCGTGCCGTCGCCCATGTCACGAGTGGCAGCACGCTTGCACATGAGGTCAAAACAACGTTCCGAAATCCCAATCCAACGCATACAGTGGTGGATTCTTCCCGGGCCAAGTCGTTCTTGAGCCAACATAAATCCCATCCCTTCGGCAGCAATCAAATTACTCACGGGTACACGTACATCAGTGTAAGTTACCTCGGCATGGCTCGCCCAATGGTCGGCTTCGTGGTCGCCCATGATGCTGATATTTCGTTCTAATTTAAAGCCTTTTGTAGCGGTCGGAACAATGATTTGACTCGCTCTTTTATGAGGTGTTGCATCGGGATTTGTTATCGCCATCACTACCGCAAAAGCTGCTCCATCTGCCGAAGACGTAAACCATTTTCTGCCATTAATGACATATTCGTCGCCATCACGCACGGCGGTAGTTCCCATATTTACGGGGTTTGAGCCTGCGTAATCGGGTTCAGTCATGGAGAAACACGAGCGAATTTTTCCTTCAATCAAAGGGTGTAAAAAGCGGTCTTTGATAGCTTGGGAGGCATATTTGCCAATTAATTCCATATTGCCAATGTCAGGAGCTTGGCAATTGAAAGTATAATGTCCGAAAGGCGTAGTGGCTAAAACTTCCGAAACTTGTCCAAATTCGCAAAGCGTAAGTCCGTGACCGCCTTCTTCAATGGTATGTTGTAAGCCCCAAAGTCCCAATTGTTTGACCAATTCTCGTTTTTCATCCAAAACTTTGGCAACCTTAGAAAAACGTCCCGTTAGGTTTTCGGCAGTTTCGAGTGGATATATTTCTTTCACCAAAAACGCTTTAATTCTTGGGAGTAAATCTCTGGTTTTTTCGGTAGCAAATAGCTCTTCCATATTTTTAGTTGTGATTTATCTAATTGTGAGTTGTGAATGAGTGATTTGTGATTTATTGTTCTGTAATATGGTTTGTTAGATTTACAGATTACTGGATTTTTCTCAAAATAATCTTATAATTCATCAATCCGACTTAATCCCAGTTCAGGCAAATAAATCACTCAATCACTAACTATACTTAAAATTCTTCTGTTTTTTGTAAATTTAATACAAAATAGTATGCTTGCATAATTTTATGGGTGTATTGAAAAAAATAGAAGTGTTTATGAAATTTGTCTTAGAAAAATGCAACGATTAATGAAGAATGATTGTCATCTTACTGGGCATTATTTCACCGTTCGAAGTATAATGATTAGCAGATAAGGGGTAATTCCGAAAGGCTTAAACCTAAAATCTCTATTAATTTTGATATGGTTATTGTAACTTTGTGATTCTTAGAACAAAACAAATAATAATTATTTTAAAATAATCGTAAAACGAATGTTAAATCTCGTCTTGTTTGGACCTCCAGGGGCAGGTAAAGGAACACAATCAGCTAAATTGATTGAAAAGTATCAGTTAGTTCACATTTCTACGGGTGATTTATTCCGTATGCACATTTCAAATGATACTGAACTCGGAAAGCGAGTAAAGCAAATTTTAGCGGATGGAATGTTAGTGCCAGATTCTATCACAATTGATATGTTGGAAGAGGAAGTAAAGAAAAATCCTGATGCAAAAGGATTTATTTTTGACGGATTTCCTCGTACAGTGGCACAAGCTGAAGCATTGGATATTTATTTGGAGAAAAATAACCAAAAAATAAATGGCGTTGTTCAGTTAGAAGTAAATGAAGACGAAATTAAAAGCCGCATTGCTGAACGTCAGAAAATATCTGGACGTGCTGATGATGATGCGGATAAATTACTAAAAAGAATTGACGAATATTTCTCGAAAACTGTTCATGTTTTGCCTTATTACGAAGCACAAGGTAAGGTGTCAAAAGTGAACGGAATCGGGAATATCGAAGAGATTTTCACAAATGTTTGCACAGCGATAGACGCATTATAATTAAGTTGTGATTCTTTTAGTTGTGAGTTAGTGAGTTGTTTTCGTGATTTAATTCACAACTTGCTAACTCACTAACTCACAATTAATTCAATCACAACTAAAAAAAAGTATGACTTCAAATTTCATTGATTACGTTAAAATAAATGTCCGTTCAGGTCATGGAGGAAGTGGTTCAAGTCACTTTCGCCGTGAAAAACACGTTCCCAAAGGAGGGCCAGATGGTGGCGATGGCGGACGTGGCGGTCATGTGGTGTTAAGAGGTAATTCTCAACACTGGACATTACTACACTTAAAATACCAAAAGCACATTTTTGCTAAAGATGGTAAAGGTGGAGAAGGCGGAAGACGTTCGGGACTTCAAGGAGAAGACGCTATCGTCGAAGTACCACTCGGAACGATTGTAAAAAACCCAGAAACTGGCGAGATTCTTGCAGAAATTACCAAGCAAGATGAAGAGTTTATTTTGTTGAATGGTGGGCGTGGAGGATTGGGTAATACCAATTTTAAATCATCGACTAATCAAGCTCCGCATTACGCTCAACCGGGTGAAACAGGTGGCGATATGTGGATAATTTTGGAACTGAAAGTTTTGGCCGATGTCGGTTTAGTAGGTTTCCCAAATGCGGGAAAATCAACGCTTTTATCTGTACTATCAGCTGCTAAACCAGAAATTGCCGATTATCCATTTACAACAATTGTTCCCAATTTAGGAGTTGTTTCTTACCGTGGATTTAAGTCATTTATTATGGCGGATATTCCTGGGATTATCGAAGGAGCAGCCGAAGGGAAAGGCTTGGGTACGAGATTTTTACGACATATAGAACGAAATTCCATTCTCTTATTTTTAGTACCTTCAACGGCGGAAAATATTGATGAAGAATACCATATTTTATTAAATGAATTGAAATTGTACAATCCTGCCTTATTGGATAAGGAGCGTATTTTGGCTATTTCAAAAATGGATTTAGTTCAATCAGACGAAGAGCATGAACGTATTTTGAAACAAATTCCTGAAGGATTACCACACATTTTTATCTCATCAATGCTCCAACAAGGATTGGTTGAATTAAAAGATTTATTGTGGAAAACTTTGCAAAATGCACAGCCCGCAATTCCAGTTGTAGCTCCAGAGATTGAGACAGAAAATAACGAAATATAGTAGTTTAGGGTAAACGAATTTGTTAGAGACAAGGCAATGCCTTGTCTTTTTGGGTGAGAGAGATGCTTGTTGAGATAGAATTTGTCCTTACAAAATTCGTTAACATATTATGGATTCTAAAATAAATATTAATATACCCGCCAGACATTTTTAGCATACCTTATTATTATGAATATTTTCAAAAAAATACTTCTATTAACCTGCGTAACTCTATTGGTTACGCATTTTTCATGGTCACAAACTATTGTAACCAACTATAATTGTACTGGTTCTGGGAGTGCTACCTTATCGGTTTCTCCTTCAACGGGTATTACGGCATATAGTTGGAAAAGTACAACGGGTACATTTACCGCATCTACCGCCACGATTACCCAAGCCAGTGGTACATATTCTGTTACCATTACAAAATCCACTGGTACAACTGCTATTAGTGCTGTTACAATTGCCAGTAATATTGTACCTACTGCTCCAACGGTATCGCCTGCAACGGTTTCTACATCACTTTGTCCAATAGCGTCATCTTCCCAAACTTTAACCGCAAGTACGGCTTCTAATTATTCTTGGAGTCGTAACGGTACCGTACTTTCGCCCGCAGTTACAGCAAATTCATTGAGTGTTTTAGGAAATTCAGTAGGTGCAGGAACTTATAACTACTCAGTTACAACGACTAATACATTAACGAGTTGCACTGCAACAAGTAATTCCGTTGCCATTACTATATTGGCAAAACCGGCCGCCCCAATTATTTCACCGGCAACAGTTACTAACCCGATTTGTGGTACTGCTACGCAGACATTAACTGCTTCAAATATTGGAAGCTCGGTCTATGTGTGGAAGCGTGATGGCTCAACTTTGTCAAGTACCACTAATTCAACTTTGGTAACTGGTACAGATGTATCTAATCCAGGGACTTACAATTATACTGTTTCTTCTCAAAATTCAACTGGTTGTATTTCTGACGACTCTGCCCCAGTATCATTAAAAGTATCGCCAAAACCTTCAACGCCAATTATAACACCTTCGAGTTTTACGCCAAATGTTATTTGTGGGACAGATTTTAAAACTTTGACCGCAACTGGTGGAGGAGCAAAATATAATTGGAAACGTGGAGGTGTGCTTGTAACAAGTTCGACGGCAGGTAATACGCTTAATGTAATAGGAACAGATGTCTTAACAGGAGGAACTTACACTTATACAGTTTCTTTAGAAAATTCGGTAGGTTGTGTTTCTGATGATTCTCAAGCTGGGGTAGTATTACAATTATTCCCTACTATTCCCGCTAAACCTACCATTACGGCCAATGGAGCAACTACTTTTTGTCAGGGAGGAAGTGTTACCTTAAATTCTTCTTATAACTCAAATGCTAATATTTGGAGTAGAACCTCTGGTGCTGATACAATTACCACTTTTACAACGGGTATTGTTATTCGTACTGTTGGGGCAAACTCTTTCACGGTAAAAGCAAAAGATGCCAATGGATGTACTTCGCCTTCGTCAAACTCTTTTGCAGTGACCATTAATCCTTTACCTACGGCACCAGTTATTGATAGAGGAGTAGCAGTTAGTATTTGTGATTTGGATAGTATTGTATTGAGTTCTAATAATAAAGGAACTGGAAGTTATTTATGGAATAATAATAAAACAACGCAAGCAATTACTGTAAAAAATGCGGGTAGTTATAGTCTGACATTCACGGATGCTAATAGTTGTACTTCATTACCTTCATTATCTACCGTTTTAACGCTAAATCCATTACCCGTAAAGCCTATTATTGCGGCTTTGCGTTCACTTGAATTTTGTTTTAAGGATTTTACTACTTTACGAGCTTCAACGACGACTTCTCCCGCTACTTTTGAATGGGATTATAATGGTTTTACGGGAGCTCAAATAGACGTAGCACTTACTACTCGAAGTACTCAAACAGAATTAATTAAGGTTAGTGTAAAATCAATTTCTGATAAAGGTTGTAAATCAAGAGAAGCCTCTGATGTTACCACAATCACGGTAAATCCATTACCAACAACACCAACAATTTCAGCAAATGGGCCACTTACTTTCTGTCCAGATTCAACAGTAATCTTAACTTCAACGGATTCTCCGAATCAAATTTATAAGTGGATAAATACAAGAGATAATTCTGAATTTAGCGATAAGAAATCGGTAGAAATTAATAAAACAGGTAAATATTACGTTCGAACAATTAGCTTAAAAGGTTGTATTTCAGATACCTCGGCTAATAAAGTTATCACAGTTCGTGAAGCTCCACAAGCCGCTACCATTTTACCTTCACCAATTACGGCTACCGTTTGTGACGGCGGAAGAGTTACAATGAAAGCTCTCGTGGCCAATGGAAACGTAAATAGATATAGTTGGCGAGATGAAAGTACCCAAAGAGAGGTTTCGAGTGAGCAAGAGGTTTCTGTGCTTACTTCTGGAAATTTCAGTGTTAAAGTGCGGGATACTTTTGGTTGTTTTGCGGCTTACTCAAAAGTATTGAAGGTAACCGTTAATTCATTGCCAACCAAACCAAGTATTTCAGTAATAAAAGCCAAGATTTTCTGTGAAGAAGATAGTACCATAGTTCAGTCAAGTTTACCAAGTACAACTTCTAACGGGAACAAAAATTTATATACTTGGTTTGTGGATGGTCAGCAAGTTTTTGAATCAAATTCACGTCAGTTTTCATGGAAAAAAGCCAGTGCTATTGCCGTAGCTATTACAGATTCAAACGGTTGTAAAGCTCCCGCAGTTTCGGATACTATCAGAACAACGGTAAATCCATTACCTGCTTCGCCAAGTATTACCGTTCGAGGTGCAATTCCTTTTTGTGCAGATAAAAATGTAACATTAAGTGCCAGTGGAACAAATGGCGTAACTTTTAAATGGATTACAGGAGCAACTACTCCCAATATTACCATTAATACCGCAGGTAATATTACAGTGCAATCGGTGAATGGATTTGGTTGTCTTTCAAAACCTTCTCCAGCAGTGGATGTACGAGTAAATCAATTACCAACTACTCCCAAGTTAACCGCAAACGGAGAAACGATTTTCTGTGATGGTTCAAGAGTACGAATTGTATCTTCCAGTCCATTTCAGGCCTATTGGTGGCGAAGTACAGCGGATTCCGTTGGAAAAGGAGAAGATGCAACGTCAATATTTGCTGCCAAAACAGGTAACTACTTCGCAAAAGTACAAGATAGTAACGGCTGTATTTCGTTAGCATCGGCAACTATTGCCGTCGATGCTCGTCCAAATCCTACACCAACGATTATTAAAAAAATCGGAACTTTCAGCCTTGATGCACAAGGTGTTGGTGATGAAGAAGGGTATATCTGGCGATATAATGGGGATTTACAACAAAACCTCACAACCAGAATTATTAAAGCCAAAAAAGACGGAGATTATCAAGTTCAAGCGAGTATTACTTATACAAACGTGGCTTTGACGGGAGGTAAATTAGTTTGTTACTCTAATACATCGGAGGTTATTAAGTACGTTCGAGATTTGAGTTTTGAAGGAATGAGCGTGTTTCCTAACCCAAGTCCAGATGGAATAATATCAGTAGAAGTAATTGAAGATTTGGTCGGAGCAAATGTTATTATTTATGACCTTTATGGGCAACTTATTGCCGATTATAAAGTGGATAAATTTAATACTCTAAAAAGAATACAACTTCCTAATTATCATGGGGATACCTATATTGTAAAAGTTATTACTGATGGATACGAAAAAACTCGAAAAGTGGTAACACTTAGACAGTAAACACACTATCAGTTAATAATAAATAGTAGGCATAAAAAAAAGCCAGTTTGGAATTAAGACTTTCCAAACTGGCTTTTTTTTTATACATCACAAATCAAAACTCCTTGTCTCAACGACGCAATTTTATCTGTTTTAGCGGGGATAAATTCTTGTCCCACAAAACCTTTGTAACCCGTATCTAAAATTGCTTTCATGATAGCAGGATAATACAATTCTTGCGTATCATCAATTTCATTACGGCCAGGAACACCGCCTGTGTGATAATGAGAAATGTATTGATTGTATTTTTTAATCGTTGCAATTACGTCCCCTTCCATGATTTGCATGTGGTAGATATCATAAAGCAATTTGAATTTGTCGGAACCAACCATTTCGCACAATGCCGCACCCCAATCGGTATGGTCACATTGATAATCTTTATGGTTAACCTTTGAATTCAATAACTCCATTGTAATCGTTACATCGTACTTTTCAGCCGTTTTCATGATTCTTTGAAGCCCTTTTTTACAATTAATTAATCCATCTTCATCGCTCAATCCATTACGATTTCCCGAAAATGTGATCAGGTTTTTTACACCAGCTTTGGCCGCTTTTGGAATCAAATCTTCGTATAATGCTACTAAACCGTCATGGTTTTTAACATTATTAAAACATGAAGTCAACCCCATTCCGTTGCCCCATTGGTTTGCTTCTGGCCAGCCAATGGCTGAAGTAAGACCATATTTTTTCAATATTTCCCATTCAGTTGGTCCCGTAAGTTCAAGGGATTGCATTCCGATTTCTTTGGCAGATTTGCATAAATCTTCGAACGGAATAGAGCTGTAACACCAACGGCAAGCCGAGTGATTGATACGACCCTTGAGGGCTGAGTCCATCTGATTATCAGCCGCTTGAATACGATTGCTGAGCGAACTTGTAAGCATTGTAGCAGTTGCTAAACCGACGCTTTGGAGGGCTGTTCGGCGTGAAATTGATTTTTCCATTTTTTTGTAATTCCTAAGTCTGAAATGAGAGAGGCTTTTATCTTTGAATTATACTCAAAAATCAATGGAATTTACAATAAGTTTTTGAAAAATCTATCCTTTAATGCTACTCTTTATTTGTGCCAAGCTTTCATAATATTCAAAGTATCATAAGCCGCTTTTTGATTATATTCAAAAGCCAAGCTTCTATGATTGACCAAGTCCACAATTGTTCCGATAAAACAAAAGCCGCCCGTGAAGAAATACAGGATTCCCATTCCAATTTGATCGGTCAAAAAACGCTGAATTCCCGCAAAACCAAAGAATCCAATAATGGTAGTAATTAAAATTAAAGTCGTATCACGACGTTTATTTTGGTACATCATTACAAAGTTACGTTGTTGATCTTCATCCATATCTTTGATTAAATTTTGAATAAACATTGCTTCTTCTGTATCAAGATTAGAAAGCATCATTAAAATGTTAGTGTTCATCGTTCTATTTTTTTAAGTTTTGAGATAAAATGCGGATTATTAAAGTATTGTATTTTTGGGTGAAATAAGCTTTTGTCTGTTATACTGTGTTATTATCAACTGAAAAATTCGCCTTAAAATCACCCCCAAAGCAAATATTCCAAGTGGATGTTGATGAAATGATTCTTTGATTTCACCGTGAAAAAGATACGAAATAGAATGCCCTAAACCACAACCTGGACAAAAAGAAAATCCTAAATTTTTGATTGGACAAAGCGTAAAATGCGTTTCCGATGGATTCATGAGCGCTAACCAAGTCAATCCGCCAATCCAGAAAAGGAGTTCTATGTTTATTTTCCGTATCATCTTGAATCAAAGTTGTAGTTATTTTAAGAACATTGGTTAATTTTCTACATGAACTATCACTTTTGACTTATAACCAAGACGTTTTTCGGGATGAAATCTAAATTTTATATTCCTGATGAACTAAAATGCAAAATGTGAACGTTTAAAATGTACCTTTGCAATGAAATGAAAACTTTTTTAGCTCACATATTCTGCCTTTTTATGGCTTTTCAAGTGCTGTTTGCCAGCACTGGATTTTCCATGTACGAGCATTTTTGTAAAATAAAAGGTGCTAAAACCTATTCATTATCTACGCCAAAAAAATCTTGTTGCTCAGCTAAAAAACTGAATGCAGAACAGACTAAAAAATCAACTTTGAAAAGAGCAAAATGCTGTTCTGACCAAGTAAGTCATTATAAAATCAATACCAATGCTGCTCAAAGTTTAAAAATTAACGTTCAAATTCCCGCTCTTGCGTGGATGTCATCGCCAATATTTGACTATTCTTTCACGCACAACCGTGAAACACTTTCTTTCAATATTCTTCATTATTCCAACACCTCTCCCCCAATTTCAGGGCGAGATAGGCTCGTTTTTATCCAATCTTTCATGATTTGATTCTTAGTATTATAAACTAATTAACTTTAATTTGTGTAGGATTCCTATAGAATTTTATGTTCAAATTGTTGTTAATCAATGAGTTGTGTTTTATATTAAATCAACCAATTTATAATGCTATGAAAATCTATATTACCAATATGGTTTGTAGCCGTTGCCAAATGGTGGTAAAAAATGAGTTGGAAAAACTCGGAATAACGCCATTGAAAGTAGATTTAGGTGAAATAGAACTCGCTGAAAATCTGACGGACGAGCAAAAAATGGCTTTTACTGAAAGCCTCCATTTGCACAGTTTTGAATTAATTGAAGATAAAAAAAGTAGGATAATCGAAAAGATAAAAAACGTCATTGTAGATTTGGTTCATTACCATGATAATGATTCAAAAATCAATTTATCGCTTTTTCTCTCAGAACAATTATCCCATGATTATAATTATTTGAGTACGCTTTTTTCAGAAACGAATGGGATTACAATTGAACAATATTTTATTGCTCAAAAAATTGAAAAAGTAAAAGAGTTATTGATGTACGATGAATTGACTTTGAGTGAAATTGCTTTTAAACTTAACTATAGTAGTGTTGGGTATTTGAGTAATCAGTTCAAAAAAGTAACGGGTTTGACTCCGTCATCGTTTAAATTATTGAAAGATAAGAATCGATTATCAATTGCAGACCTTTAAATCTTACAAAACAATTAAGAAATTCTGTAAGTGTTTAGTGCTGTTTGGGAAGGAACTTTGTCATGAAGTTCATAATTTAAACAATAATCAAATGAAAAAGTTAACTGTAATTTTTGCCTTATTTTTCATCGCTTCGTTAAGCGCATTTGCTCAAAAAACCGTACCCATGGTAGATTCTAAAGGGCATATTTTGAATGGTAATAAGCAAATTGGTACCATGACCGCAACGGGAGGTTTCGACCAAGCTGGAAAGTCGATGACAAAAGTTGACGGCAAGGGTAATATTGTAGATTTAGACGGAAAAGTAATTGGTAAAGCTCCTAAAAATGGGGAATTTGTCTATTATTTTAAAGACAATCAGGAAAAATATACCATCGAAAAGCCTGACCACGATGGAATGTGTAAAGTAAAAAATGCGAAGGGTGAAACAGTGGTGCTCATGCACAATAATTATAAACAAGAAGCCGCTTGTGCTGTACATTGTTTGCATGAAAATCATTGTATGCCGAATGAAATGCAAGCGCATAAACACTAATTGATAGGGGGTAGGATTTAGGTGTTAAGATTTGGAAAATGTTATATTAATCCTTGATTAACAGTTAGTTAAAATACTGAGGCTAAATTAAAATCCCTAATAAACGTTAAATAATGGAACACAATCATCATCACCACGCCCCCAAAATTACGAGTCTAAATCGGGCATTTATTATCGGAATTATCTTGAATTTTGGCTTTGTCATTTTTCAAATTGTGGTTGGATTTCGGATAAATTCTTTGTCATTATTATCGGATGCAGCGCATAATTTTGCGGATGTGGTGGCGTTGGGACTTTCATTATTGGCGTTCAAATTGGCGAGTATTAAACCGACTGAAAAATATACTTTTGGCTATAAGAAAGCCTCCATTTTAGTGGCTCTTTTCAATGCTTTGGTGTTATTAATTTCGGTTGGAGCGATTGGTTATGAGGCTATTTTACGTTTTTTTACACCAGAACCTCAGCAAGGAATAACAATTGCGATGGTTTCGGGCATTGGAATTCTGATAAATACTGTTTCGGCTTTGCAGTTTTTTAGAGATAAAGATTCTGATTTAAATGTAAAAAGTGCTTTTGCTCATTTAGCGGCCGATGCGGTGGTGTCTTTGGGTTTAGTGGTGGGCGGAATTTTGATTCATTTTACGGGTTGGGTTTGGATTGACCCAATTTTGAGTTTGATTGTAGCATTAGTCATTATTTGGGGAACGTGGTCGCTGATGAAAGATACGCTCAGACTTTCGCTCAATGGCGTTCCAAATGATATTGACCTTGAAAAAGTGCGAGAAGAAATTTTGGAAGCTCCCGAAGTGGCGAGTGTTCATCACATTCACGTATGGGCAATGAGTACCACCGAAAATGCCCTGACAGCTCATGTAGTTTTGAAACAAGCGGTCGATTTTGAGATAATTACAAAATTAAAAAAACAAATAAAACATCATTTAGAACACGTAAATATTCATCATGCCACACTCGAATTTGAAATTACACATGAAAATTGTGAGGAAGATTGTTGAATGATATTAATATAAATTTGGCTTACGAAGTACATGATTAATTAATCATGTACTTCGTTTAAATCCAGCCTGAAATTTATATTACGAAAATAAAAAGCCATGAAATTAAAAATATTACATAAGTCGTTGCTATTGAGCTTATTACTGATTTCAAAAACCGCAATTTCTCAAACTGAAACTGTTAGAGGAATTGTGTTAGAAAAGAAATCGGATGGTAAAACTGAAGTAGTTATTGGTGCCACTTTGCGTTGGGAAAATGCTAAAAATGGTACTTCAACTGATGCAAAAGGTGAATTTTCCTTGAATAAATCGCCCCAAAATCACGAATTAATTGTCAGTTCAGTTGGTTACAAAACCGATACTTTGATGGTTCATTCTTTGGATTTTGTGACGGTTATTCTGAAAACTTCAAGTGCTGATTTGCAAGAAGTTGTTGTGAAAAGTGGCGCAACAACAATAGACAGAATGAACCCAATTCATACCGAAATAATTACGACAAAAGCACTTGCCAAAGCCGCTTGCTGTAATCTTTCGGAAAGTTTTGAAACGAATGCTTCGGTTTCAGTGAGTTATTCTGATGCGATTACGGGTTCAAAACAGATTCAATTATTGGGGCTTTCTGGAAATTATGTGCAAACTAATGTTGAAAATATTCCTTCCATTAGAGGTTTAAATACTACGTTCGGTCTCAATTATTTGCCCGGAACTTGGTTGGCTTCCATTGATGTTGCTAAAGGTGCGGGTTCGGTGGTAAATGGGTATGAGTCGATGACAGGAGCTTTAAATATCGAATTGGCAAAACCCGATATGGCGGAAAAATTGTATTTGAATATTTACGGAAATAGTCAGGGTAGGGGAGAAATTAACCTAAATTTAGCCAATAAAATCAATAAAAAATGGTCGGTTGGTTTGCTCACGCACGCCAGCACTTTGCGGACTAAATTAGACCAAAACGGTGATGGATTTCTGGATTTGCCGCTTTATACTCAGTTCAATGGTATCAATCGTTGGAAGTATCAATCGGATAAAATGATGGCTTCATTTGGTGTAAAAGTTCTTTACGAAGACAGAACGAGTGGACAAGTGAATTTTAATCCTGATACAAAAGGGACTTTTAGCGGATTGTACGGTTTCGGAAGTAAGACTCAACGCTATGAATTTTTTAGTAAAACGGCTAAACTTTACCAATCAAAACCCTACCAAGGTTTAGGATTAATTATCAATGGTTTATACCACGATAATGTCTCGTATTTTGGCTTTAAAAATTACGCAGGAACAGAAAAAAGCCTTTACGCAAATCTGATTTATCAAAATATTTTTGATAATACCAATCACCAATACAAAGCGGGATTGAGCTATTTATTGGATGATTATCACGAAAAATACATTGATTCAACCTTCAAAAGAACTGAAGCGGTGCCTGGGGCTTTTGTGGAATATACCGAAACAATTCCTGATAAATTGGTAGTCGTGTTGGGCGGTCGGGTAGATTTTCATAATCTTTACGGAACTCGATTTACGCCTCGATTTCATTTAAAATACAATTTATCAACGAATACTGCGCTTCGTTTGAGTGCGGGGAAAGGTTGGAGAATGCCAAATGCCATTGCTGAAAACTTTGGAATGTTGGTCAATTCGAGGCAATTATCGGTTATTGGCATAATTAAACCAGAGGAATCTTGGAATTTTGGGGCGAGTTTGAGCAATGATTTTTATCTTTTTGGCCAAAAAGGAACCTTGATTTTAGATGCCTACCGAACTGATTTTCAAAATCAGTTGATTGTAGATATGGAAAATTCCGATTTGGTGAGATTCTATAATTTAAAAGGACGTTCATTTTCTAATAGTTTTCAAGCAGAAGTTAATTATTCGCCCATCACACGAATGGATGTAAAACTGGCTTACCGAGTATTTGATGTACAAAATGATGTGCAAACTCCCACGGGCGAACTGACTTTATTGCCAAAGCAATTTGTTAATCGTGATAGATTTTTAATGAATTTGGCGTATGCTACGAAGTTCGATAAGTGGAAATTTGACTTTACGTGGCAATGGAATGGAAAACGAAGAATTCCAAATACCAGCGAAGGACACGTTCATTCGTCAACTTCGCCGTCGGTATTTGCGCCCGCTTTTTCTAATATTAACGCCCAAATTACTCGTGGTTTCTTGAAATGGGAAATGTACGTTGGCGGTGAAAATTTGAATAATTTTACGCAAAGCAACCCAATTCTTGGCGCAAACGACCCTTTTGGGAAAAACTTTGATGCTTCCATGGTTTGGGGACCCGTAATTGGGCGAATGGTTTATGTGGGAATGAGGTATAAGATTAAATAGCTATTGGCAATCGGCGATTAGCTTTTAGCAATTTTATAAGGTACAAATTAACCAACTCAATAAAATGCTGATAGCTAATTGCTATTAGCCAAAAGCAAAATGACACAACAATTTAGTATATCGGGCATGACTTGTGAAGCCTGTGAGTATAAAATTCAACACGTTTTCTCACAAATTCCAAGCGTAAAATCCGTTATTGCCAAACATATAGATAATTCAGTGGCGATTGAAACGGATAAAAAAATCAGTGAAGCAACGATTTTAGAGGTGTTGAAACCGCATTCAAAATATAGTTTGATGGCTTCTGCCGAATTGCAAAATATTCCCGTAACGCAATCGTGGACAAGCCTGTATTATCCTTTATTTTTGATTGTGGGAATGATTACCTTGGTTAGTTTTCTGACTTCATTTCACTTGGGAATCTATGAATTACAGCATTTTCAAGTCAAAATATTCTTGCATAATTTTATGACGGGCTTCTTTTTAGTCTTTTCATTTTTTAAATTATTAGACGTAAAAGCTTTTGCCGAAAGTTTCCAAATGTATGATTTATTGGCAGCAAAATTGCCAGTTTATGGGAAAATTTACCCATTTATCGAATTGACTTTGGGCATACTTTGTTTGATTCATTTTCAAACGCAATGGGTTTACATCGCTGATATTGTCATTATGGGATTTGGAGC
>JAZKDE010000012.1:0-3637 GCA_040387735.1 Bacteroidota bacterium | reverse complement strand
TAATTACGAATAATACCACACCACTGCCCACTTCTCGTTGGAAAATTTCTGATGAAAATATTTTACCGCAAATAAGTGATTTTGTTTCATTAGGATATTTTAAAACGTGGAATGACAACGTTTGGGAAGCATCTTTAGAAACTTATTTCAGAGATACTAAAAACACAATTGATTACATTTCTGGCGCTAATCTACAATTGAATCCCACCATTGAGACACAACTTTTACAAGGACGTGGGCGTTCTTATGGGGCGGAGTTTATGATATCCAAAAAGAAGGGAGAATTGACGGGTTGGGTTAGTTATACCTTTGCTCGGTCGTTTCAATTGACAAATGGTATTTATCCAGAACAAAGAATTAACAGCGGAAATTGGTACGCTTCAAACTACGACAAACCGCATTCGGTCAATATTGTTTTGAACGCAACACCCGATAAACATAATAGCTTTTCGTTCATTTTTGCCTACAATACTGGCCGTCCTTTTTCGTCACCTACGGGTACATACACGCTTGATGGACAACAATTGCCTCTTTATACAGCCAGAAACAACGACCGAATTCCCGACTATCACCGTCTTGATTTTTCATGGACAATTACGAACCCAAGCATGAAAGAAAAACGTTGGGAAGGAAGCTGGATTTTTACGGTTTATAATATTTATGGCCGTTCAAATCCGTATTCTGTATTTTTTACGAATGGGAAAAGTGGCACCAGAGTTTATCAGTTAAGTGTTTTTGCTTCGCCCTTGGTTTCATTAGCCTATAATTTTAAATTCAGATGAAAAATATAAGATTTTTATTGATGTGTTTTACCGTGATGACATTTGGAATGTTGTCGTGCGTAACTGAAATAAATGATTTTGAGCAAATTGATAATAACAGTTTTTTGACGGTTGAAGCAACGCTTTCAAATCAAGAAGGTGCTCAGAGGGTTATTGTTTCTTATTCATCGCCAAGTATTAGCGTAAATGTTGAAAACAAACCCGTTATTAAGGCTTTGGTTTATATTACTGATGATAAAGGTGGACGTGAAAATTTGACCGAAATTGTAGATGGAATTTATGAAACCACTGCCAATTATAAAGGCATTGTGGGCAATAGCTATACTTTGCATATCAATTTGCCGAATGGGAAAAAATATGAATCGACCCCTGAAAAAATGATTTCTGTTCCTGCGATTGATAAAGTCAACTATAATTTTGTAGTAAAAACGAATTATTCCTTGAAAGATGCCAGAAGCGTAGGATTTGATGTAACCCTTGATTTTACAGATTCGCCAGAACCTAATCAATATTATGAATGGAAATGGACGCATTATGAAAGAGCCGTTTATTGTGCCAAATGCAGTTTAGGATACGATTACAGTTTAAGCAAATGTAGCACTACTCCCAATTATCCTTATGGCCAAAGTTCACCTGAACTAATCAATTACAAATGTGGTGAACAATGTTTTGATGTGTCGTTCAGTCCAACGTATAATATTTTATCGGATAATCTTTTAAATGGCCAACAAATTTCAAATTATCCGATTGCCAGAGTACCATACGATGGTAGAACGATGTATTATTTAAAAATTGAACAAAGAGCTATTTCGCAAAAAATGTATCGTTATCTAAGAAGTATAAAAGACGTTACACAAGGCTCTGGGACACTTTTTGATGTACCCGCCGAAACACAACTTAGCCCCAATATATTTTCGGTAGATAATCCAAATGAAAAAATATTAGGTGCTTTTGAAGTTTTTGGGTCGGAAGAAAAACTAATTTATATTGATAGATTGATAGGTTCAGATGGATATTCTCCCGTAACCGCTCCTGATTTTGGTAGAGAATTGCCTCCGCCTCCTGGCTCAATTAATGGACCTCGTGCGAATTGTGTGGAAGGAAAATATCGCTCAACAAGAGAACCAAAAAATTGGAAAGATTAGATTTATTAAAAAAATGAACAAAAAACTAACCACATATTTCAAATTCGGGTGTCTTATCATCATTCCATTATTTTTTTCCTGTAGTAAAGAAAAAACACTTTTTGAAAAGATTAGTCCCGAAGAATCAGGAATTACTTTCACCAATCAAGTAATAGAATCCGAAAAAGAAAATATTCTCAACTATGAATATTTCTATAATGGTGGAGGTGTAGCTTCGGGAGATTTTAATAATGATGGACTTATAGATTTGTATTTTACTGGAAATCAGGTAGATAATAAATTGTATCTCAATAAAGGGGCGCTCAAATTTGAAGATATTACCGAAAAATCGGGTACTGCAGGAAGAAAAAATGGATGGAAAACGGGCGTAAGTTTGGTAGATATTAATGCCGATGGTTGGTTGGATATTTACGTTTGCTATTCGGGTTTGAGAGATTCTACTTTACGAAAAAACCAATTGTTTATCAATAATCATAACCTAAACGGTTCGTCGCCACGATTCTCCGAAAAAGCTTCCGAATACGGTCTTGATGATTCGGGCTATTCTACCCAAGCTGCTTTTTTAGATTATGATTTAGATGGCGATTTAGATTGCTTTTTGGTCAATCATAATTTGGCAGGTTATCAGCGCAAAGAAGCTTCGGTGATGCGAAATGCGTATGATTATAATGCGGGAGATAAGCTGTTTAGAAACGATGGGAATGAAAGATTTACGGATATTTCAAAGGAAGCGGGCATTAAAAGTAATCCGCTTGGCTTTGGTTTGGGCGTAATGGTTTCGGACATCAATAAAGATGGTTATCCAGATATTTATGTAACAAATGACTACGTAGAAGACGATTATTTATACATAAATCAGCAAGGAAAATCGTTTAAAGATGAACTTCGTGAACGCATTACCCATACTTCGTATTCTTCGATGGGCGTTGATATTGCCGACCTAAATAATGATGGATTGAGTGATATTTTTACGTTGGATATGCTTCCTGAAAGTAATTCAAGACAAAAACTATTGCTTTGGGCGGATAATTGGAATACCTATCAAGCGCAATTACAGAATGGTTTTTGGCACGCCAATATGCGAAATATGTTGCAGATGAACCAAGGAAATGGCGGTTTTTCGGAAATCGGACAATTGGCAGGCGTATCAAATACGGATTGGAGTTGGGGAACGCTTTTGGCGGATTTTGACATGGACGGTTACAAAGATATTTTTGTCAGCAATGGCATTGGTCGGGATTATACCAATGCCGACTTTATCAAATATTTTAACGACGAAGAATCTACGGGTTCGCAAAAGCCACTCTTGGAACAAGTGAAATTGATGCCTACGAGCCAAACCAAGAATTATATTTTTAAGAATAATCAAAACTTAAATAATGCAACGCCTCAATTTACGAATGAGCAGAAAAACTGGGGTTTTGACGAACCAACCGTGGCGAGTGGTTGCGTTTATGCCGATTTGGACAATGATGGCGATTTAGAACTCATTACCAATAATTTGAATGAACCTTCTCGGATTTATAAAAATACCCAACAAGAAAATAACCCGAAGAATTTTATTAGAATCAAACTCAAAGGCTCGGCACTAAATCCTTTTGGTATTGGGGCAAAAATTACGATAAAAGCAAATCAGAATATTCAAACGCAAGAAGTTTCACCAACGCACGGTTTTCAATCGAGCAGTATTGGGGATATACTTTTTGCCTT
>JAZKDE010000011.1:0-19070 GCA_040387735.1 Bacteroidota bacterium | reverse complement strand
CAGCCGTGGATTCAAAGGATTTGATTGGTTCGGATTCGGCGGAATCGACCGATTCCGCCGTGGATTCAAAGGATTCGACTGCTTCTGATTCGGAACCATAGAGTGCATCAAAAGTGGGTAAAATTAAAAGAATGTACAAAAATCGTCGCGGGTCTCGCAGAATTTTAAACTTCCATTATTATGCCTGCTACTCAATTCTCAGCCAATTTACTTGCCCGAAATAACTAATATTTGATGAAATCTACGGATTCAGCGTTATGGAACTCTACAAGAATCTTGCTAAGAAATCAAGATTCCGCAGATTCTATGATACTTAGAAATGCGACCTCAAGATTCGACCTAACCTTGACTATTTCATCCAAACATACTGACTGAGAACCAAGTAGCCATATATAATTATGGAAGTAAAAAATTCTGAGGGACCCGCGACGATTTTTGTACGTTCTTTTAATTTTACCCAGCTTTCACCAAAATTGACGATGAACCAAATTGGTCTGCATTTCTCACCTACAATAATTACCGTCCTCATACCTCGCTCGACTACAAAACACCCCCCAATGTCATCACTCTGAGCAAAAGGTTTTCTAATGTGGTAAAAAACAACCTGAAAAGGCATTTTAGAAACTGTCAAGCCATTTTGGAGTGCATCAAAATTTTAGAAAGCAGTGATTGACATTTGTTGGTCACTGTTTTTTATCTCACAAATCACAGTAAACCCCTATTTCCCCACAAATCTCCCTCATTTCCCCACAATCCCTTTTTTCTCTTTCAAATTCATGCTTGCTTTGTCAAAAAAGCAAACTACCATGAAACAAATTCTTCTATTCGCCTTAATGACATTTTTTGTCCAAACAACTTTCTGTCAAAACCTTAGTGATACCGTTAATGTGGAGTATTCTAAAAATAGCCCGAAGCGGTTTAGTATAGGATTGGGCATTCCTATTACTGGATTTTTATGGACTATCTATCCAAATTTGAATCATTATCTTGATGAGAATAATGTTCCAGACAAATTCTTTTCATTTACAATTCCTCTTTCGATAAACTATCAAGTAAAACGATGGCGATATAGTGCGGAAGTTTACTACGGAATTTCATCCTCAACGCCCTCTTATTTCCAAAATCGAAATATAGAAAAAAATGATTTAGTAGGTTTGTCTGTTGGCTATGCAGTTTTCGCTGACAGAAATAAGTTTA
This sequence comes from Bacteroidota bacterium, assembly GCA_040387735.1. GTDB lineage: Bacteria > Bacteroidota > Bacteroidia > Cytophagales > Spirosomataceae > Arcicella. The sequence goes on along the minus strand of JAZKDE010000011.1, from coordinate 17,873 downwards.
TTTATTTCAATCTTGGTGTAGGAGCAATTGCCAGTTCTCAAACGATTGAACTGAATAATGGACAAACTTCCAATTTATCATCAGCCTTACAATCAGGTATTGGACAAAGCGTAATATTGAAAAATAATGGAGCTTATGTAGATTTCAGCCTTGAATTTATGCTTCGAAATAAACAAGGGCAAATTTTGGGAAAATCCACAAAAATTGGATACCGCTATGGATTACAAGAAACGCCGTGGAATTCGGAATACAAGAATTTCACTAATGCACCTTCGGATAGAATCAGTAGTTTTTACTTACAATTCAATCTGAATATTCCGACTCGAAACTCCTTTAAGAGACAAATGAAACTATAAAGAAATCTTGAACTTCGTTTATTCCCATTTTTGTCAAAAAAAGCAAACAACCATGAAACAAATTCTTCTCTTCGCCTTAATGACATTTTTTGTCCAAACATCTTTCTGCCAAAACCTTAGCGATACCGTTAATGTGGAGTATTCTAAAAATAGCCCGAAGAGATGGAGTTTAGGATTTGGTGTTCCTCCAGGAAGTAATTTTTGGTACGTTTTTACCCCTAATCTTGATAATTTTCTAAAATCACAAAAAATTAATCCTCCCTATACTTCTTCTTATACAATTCCACTAACCTATATTTTTCAACATAACCGTTTTAAGACTGAAGTGGGATTTAATTATTCTATTTCTTACATTTCTATTGCAGGTTCAGATCAAAATTCTGTAAAACTTGATGCTGGATATGCCATTTTTGCTGAACGCAATTATTTTATTTACCTCAATCTTGGCATTGGATATGGTCAATATTCCAAAAAAATTGATTTTCAGCCTTCACAACAACCAATTGTTTCATTAGCTTCTGTCATACAATCTGGCGTTGGACAAACGATTGTTCTCAAAAATACAAATGCCTTTTTAGATTTTAGTATTGAATCCATGATTCGTACTAAAAAGTCAACTTCAATTGGAAGGTCTGTAAAATTGGGGTATCATTATGGCTTAACAGAAAGTGCGTGGACTTCAACTTCAGTAAAATTAGTTGATACTCCTTCCGATAGAATGAATGGAATCTATCTACAGTTTACTTTAAATATTAGTAGGCAACGTGCATCAGATAGAGAAGTGGTTTCTAAAAAATCTTCCAATTAATATTCAATGAAAACGAAGATGAAAATATATAGAAACTTTATTTTAATACTCTCAGGATGTATTCTAATGAGTTTTGAAAAATCCTCAGAAGTCAATCCAGAAAGAGCAAAGATAGTTTTTTTGCATGAACGGGCATTTTGGGGTTATCAAGTTGAAATAAAAATAAATAATCAACAAGTGATTTTACTACCAAGTAATAAATATTTCACCATTGAAGTTGAAGCAGGTAATATTCAAATTGCTGTTAGTAGAGGCAGTATTTCATCCCCAGAAATTCAAACAACTCTAACTGCTGAACCCGATAAAATTTATTACTTAAAAATCTATCGTGAAATTGATTATTTTACTAATAAACTATACCTTGTACGAGAAAGTGAGCAAACCGCCAAACAAGCCATGAAGTCCATGAAATCAGAGAAAATCCCTTTGAAAAATGAATAATTCTATACCAATGAAACCCAACATAATTAGCCTAATAACTTTCCTCTCAGTCGGGGGAACGTTGGGCTATTTTGGGTATATTTTATTGAGAAATTTAGTGCTACAATCACCCGAAGGCTTTTCAAATTCAAGTGGTTATATCAAATATTTGATTGGTTGGCTAATCATTTTAGGAGGGATTATTTTTGTGGCTTTTCTGAATTATAGGTTTATGTTTTTGAGGTTATTTTATCATGAAAATACAGGTTTGAAATCTGTTTATTGGATATGGATTTCTGGATTTAGTATATTGATTTTCAGTTTATTACAAATAAAAACTGAGCATTTTATAGACTATGCCGATGAAAATATTTTCATTACTTTTCTACTGATTACGTTCATCGTTTTATATGGCTACATTGCTGATTATTTTCGGACAAAACGCTTGCAAATTCAGTTACTCAAAGAAAAAACTGATGCAGAATTGAGTGTTTTGAAAGCCCAAATAAACCCCCATTTTTTGTTTAATGCCCTCAATACGATTTATAACGAAGCCTACCGAGAAGAGAATGAACACACCGCTACTTTGATTGAAAAATTATCAGGAATTTTACGTTTTTCGGTAGAAGAATCACAACAAGAATTCACGACGATAGAGCGAGAAATTAAGTTTTTGGAACAGTATTTAACGCTCCAAAAAGCCCGTTTACCCGAACGAGAGAATATCAAAATCCGAACAACTATTTCGTACGATGATGAGCCTGCCAACATTGCTCCGTTTTTGATTATTCCCTTTCTCGAAAACGCCTTTCAGTACGGTATCAGTATGGATAAAGATTGTTTTATTGACATTGATTTAAACATCGAAAACCATCAAGTTCATTTGAAAGTTTCTAATACGATTTTACCTAATAATACTAAAAAAAAGGGAATGGGAACAGGTATTGAAAATGTTCAAAAACGATTAGACTTACAGTACAAAAACAAACATAAATTATTGATTAGCAATAATTTAGACATTTTTAAAATTGATTTACAGATTGATTTGTAGTCAATATTATAGCTGAGGAGTTCAACTTCCCGAAAGTTTTAAAACTTTCGGGAAGTTCACCAAACAAAGAAAGCGGAACGCCGCACGACCAAACAACGAAAGTATGCTTAAAACCATTATCATTGACGACGAACCTGCGGCTATTGAAATCTTAGAAAGACACGCTCAGAAAGTGCCATTTATTGAGTTTAAAAAATCGTTTTTTAGTACCGCAGAAGCATTGGCATATCTACATACGGAAGCAATCGACTTAATATTTTTAGATATCCAAATGCCCGATATGTTAGGTACGGATTTCGCAAGATTAATACAATCCAAACCGATTCAAGTAGTTTTAACAACGGCTTATTCTGAATATGCCGTTGAAGGTTTTAATCTGCAAGTCCTTGATTTTCTGATAAAACCCATTGATTTTTCTCGATTTCTACAATCCTGCAATCGTGCGTTTGAGCGTACAAGCATTGCGCAAGGTGAACAAGCCAGCATTTTTGTAAAAGATGGTTATGATTGGATTAGGATAAATTTAGAAGACGTTTTGTATATTCAATCAGACACAAATTTGTTGTTTATTTATGAAAAAAACCGCAAAATTTCTACTCGAATGACCATCAAGGAAATGTTGGACATTTTGCCAAAAGACAAATTTATCAGAATACATAAATCGTATATCGTTGCCTCGAAAGCCATTCAAAAAATTGAAAGGCATCAGATTACAATTGAGGAAATAACGATTCCTTTGGCTGCTAGTTATAGAGAGATTTTGGAGGAAAGATTAATAGTTAGATAAAATTTATAGAAGACTTTACCTAAAAAAATCGACGGAAGTCGGGTAAAATTTATCACTTTTCTTTAAATACAACCTAAATATCGTTATTTTTTGGAATACAATTTATATTCAGGAAGTCTTAAAATAGCTTCAGAGTGAGGTACATAAAATCAATGATGGGATGGTACCCAAAATCGTTACACTTTTTTGCATAAACAATGCAGAAAATGGAAAGAGTAAAAAAGCTAAAACTCGTCGAGTATTTGATGATGATTTTAAAGCAGAGATTGTCAAAATGCTTAATTCGGGTAAAAACGTTCCAGAATTATCAATATTAAAATATAAATGTGCTTGCCCCACACTTTTTGATGCACTCCATATTTTAGACTGGTTTCATATCACCATGAGACTAACGGTTTTGAATCAGTATGTCTTAGGAATTTTGAAGGTAGATGAAAAAATTGGGTCTAATTTGCAAAAACTGATGGCAAGTATCAAATGGAATTTATGGCATGGAAAAGTAGGAGAAGCCCTTTGGAAAACGGAAAAAATTGAGGATTATTTAGAAGAACACAAGGAGGATAAAGTTTCAAAGGATAGGTACGAGAAACTAAAAGCCTTTGGCACGTATGCCGATGATTTTCACACCTATATTTCTAATAATCGAAGTTTTATTGTCAATTATAGTGACCGTTATCTTCACGGAAAGACGATAACCACAAGTTTTATCGAATCAACCGTGAATTATGCGTACATTTAATGAAAACCTCCAATATTTTGTCCCACACTTTTTGATGCACTCCAAATATGAGTGGTTGGAATTTAATGCTTATTTGTAAATTGATAAACTCAAAATAAATCTAAAAGAGATACTGGATAACGTAGGCAATAAATTTAACATTCAATTTGTCTAACTACTTATCAAATTTTTGTTATACATTTAGCAAATCCATCAAAAATATTTAGTCTTTCTTCAGATAAATTTCTCCCGCCAATAACATTCCTAAAATTGGGGCGGTACAGTAAATCCAAAAGCCCGTCCAGATATTTGCCACAATTGCCGAAGAAAATGTTCGGGCAGGATTCATGCTCATTCCCGAAAAAGGAGCTTCAAAAGTAATAAATAAGGTAATTAATGTCGCTGTAAAATAGGGGGCGTATTTTGATAGCTTATGATTCTTATTTGTCCATAAAACAGTTAACATTAGGACAAAAGAAATCAAAAACTCCGTAAAAAAAGCAAGTATTTTCCCTGATTTACTTGGTATGGTGACGATGTAATTAATCACGGGATGTTCGATAGATTGGGGAAATAACAAACTAATCAAAAACAGACCCAATGCCCCACCGATAAATTGAAAAATGATATAAAAAATAGCATCAAATCCCTTAATTCGATTTAATCGCCAAAATGTTAACGTTACTGAAGGATTAATATGAGCCTTAGATTTTTGTCCAAAAGGAGAAAAAATAATGAATAATGCCGTTAGTCCCATCGAAAGTCCAATCAGAAAACGTCGAATTATGGGGGATTCGATTAAAGAACGAATAGGAAAATCAGGATGGTCAATCAAAATATCAAACAAACCCGCCGAAAACATAAATACGCCCAAACCCAAGGCTTCACAGGCGTATTTTATAAGTCTATTTTTCGTTAACTGAGGAAGATTTTTACCCATCCTATTTCAGTATTTCCAATAAATATTCTCCTACTCGCAAGGCATTTGCCATGATGGTCAGCGAAGGATTCACTGCCCCACTCGATGGGAAAAAGCTACCATCCACCACGTACAAATTATCAAGTTCGTGGGCTTTGCAATTTATATCCAAAACCGAAGTTTTAGGGTCATTGCCAAATCGAAGCGTTCCGCATTGGTGGGCAATTCCTTGAATTGGAATCGTTTTGCGTAAATACAAAGAATGGGGAGCAAAAAAATGTTCTTGTCCATCCACTTCTTTCAAAATACCTTCCCAACGGTCAATTAATCGCTTGAAACCTTCCGTATTGTTTTCAGTATAATCTAAATGTACCTGATTATCAATGACTTGTACTCGATTTTCGGGTAAGGGTAAATCTTCACCCGTCATCCACCAATCAACAGAATGTTCTGCCATTTCCTCTAAAACCATTCCTGGCGTAAAAAATGGAGCATCACCCGTTAACATTTCTTTCTGTGATTTCCCCATTAATTGAATATGTCCCATCGGAAAAGGGTAGTCTTCTTCTCCCCAATAAAAATCATTCATTGCCATCGTTTTCTGAAACTTTGTTGGATTTAGATGTGTAGAAATTCCCAACATTGCAGCATTTTGGTGCTTCATGAAATTACGTCCCACTTGGTCGGAACCATTGGCTAAACCATTCGGATATTTCTCATTAGAAGACTTCAAAAGCAATGCCGCAGAGTTAATTGCCCCCGCTGACAACACAATAATATCTGCTTTAAATTGTACTACGTTACCTTGATAATCCGTCTCAACGGCAATTATTTTATTGCCTGATTCATTGGTAATCAGACGATTAACTTTTGCTTCGGTTAAAAGTGTAATATTGGTATCATCCAAAGAAGGACGAACACAATTGATGTCCGCATCGGCTTTGGCGTGAATCATACACGGAAAACCATCGCAAGTATCACAGCGAATACATGGGCTATGAAGCAGGTCTTTTTCGTCCAATTTTACACCAATTGGTAAAAAAAATGGATGGTGACCTAAAGCAATTAATTTATCATGGATGTCTTGAATTCGAGGTTCGTGACTAACGGGAGGATTGGGATATTCTGAACTTCGGGGGGCTTCAGTAGGGTCAATTCCTGCTTTGCCGTGTACATCGTAGAGTTTTTCGGCTTCAGCATAATACTTTTCAAAATCTTGATATTTCAAAATCCATTCGGGTGAAACACCTCCTGAATGTTGAATTTGATGGAAATCATTTTCTCGCAACCTGAACAGAGCTGCTCCGTAAACTTTGGTATTTCCCCCTACCCAATAGCCAGTGCCTGGGTGTAAATCTCTATCGCCTTGGGTCTTCCAAACTTCTTTAGTATGATAACGTTCTTGCTTGAAAACAGCATCAATATTCCAGTTTTCTTTTTCACGAGGCAGGAATGTTCCTCGTTCTAATACCAATATCTTCTTGCCAGAATTTTTGAGTTTATGCAAAAGTGTTCCTCCCCCTGCACCGGTTCCAATGATGATTATATCGTAATTTTCCATGATTTGTATGATGTTCTAAAAAATAATTTAAACTAAACAGATATAATTGATCAAAATGGGGCAATAATTTGCTTTTCCCTCGGGAAAAGAATCAATTCTGCACTACTATACTATTAGCATTTTTATCCCCCCCTAAGCATTGGAAATAAAGCTGTTATTGGTAATCAAAAATTCATCCCCCTTCACAAGCTATCCTCACTGATTAGGCATAAAATAAGCAAACTCCTGAGATACTTTTACGTTAAAAGTAAGTGAATCATGACAGCATTTTATAAAAACTTGATTGGAATAAGGATTGAATTGACTGAAAACCTGTTGTGGTAAAATTCATGATTATTTTTTAAGAGCATCTTTCATCATCACATCTATTTTTTCGTGAAGTATCACAATTTCTATTTCAACACTAAGGTTTACTTGGTAAGCATGATTAGCTCTTTCTCGGTTTTTGAACGATTGTCGATATTGACTCATCATAATTATGGGTGCTTGAAGAGCAACAATAAATCATAATGCCAAGTTAAGTAATATAAATGGATAAGGGTCAAAACCGTGTTAGTTATAGTAAAAAACATTGACAATCATCCAAGTCGCTAAGAAACTAATAAACAATAAAATGAACTTCCAACTTCCTCCAAACTCAGCAATTTTATCTGTAACATGTTCCCCAAAGGTCGTGTTTTGTTCAATTTCTTCCTAAGTATTCTCCGCCAAAATATCCCCTGAATGCAAAGAATCAACGACTTCTTGTTCAAGTTCGCTTAAATCTCCTAATTTTTTATAAAGAGATTCTTCAATAAAATATGTTTCGTGGAGAAGTTTATTGGCTAAAATGTCGCTCATAAATTCATTAATTAAATACTAGCAATTTGACACAAAATGGAAACATCCTCTGAAAAAGAATAAACTGTACACATTCTGTGATAGCCATCTGAAATAATAACTTTTCCAGCGTATCTTACCAATAAAATGGGCGATATTTTTTCACCATCTTTCATTCTTACTTGACTTTTTTTGACGTAGTATAGCTGACAGTCTACTGCGAAAGCTGATATAAACTAAAAATATTCTTCGCTCTGAAAGTCGACATCTTTACATTTTTTGACAATTTTTTAACAAAAAATAATTTCAAATACGATGTTACCGCTGGTGAATTGTGTTCCTGAGGAAAATATAACCAGATTTTGTCATTGAATACTGATGTTGGTTCCGTTTTTATAATTAACAAATATTTAAAATTCTTGAATAATATCTTAAATTACCTTGAATAAATAAGTACAATGACGATTACTATTCTCATAAGTTTGACTATCAATGACTTATGGAATCTCAAAATGGTGCTTTATTTTGTTCTATTACTTAGTCTTTCTTTAAATATACTGCCTCTGCCAATAATATTCCTAAAATTGATGCACTCCACATTGGGGATGCCCAGTCGGGACGATATTTTAAGAGTTGTTTGTAGTATCAAATTGGGTCATACACAGGCTTCTGACCTGTTCAGGAAGCTAAATCAGCAGGCGCTCGTGTCGTATGACCATCAGCCATTATACAAAGCACTATCTGATTTTGGTAGGCTTTTGAGAACCATTTATATTCTCAGATACATTGACGACCCAGAAATTAGGGCTTCAGTGGAAGCGGTTTTAGCCAATGACGAGCTGGAAATACTTTTGCCAGAGCGGTCATCGGCAGTGAAGATTATCGCTGGCTAACACAAAGAGAACAACTCACCACCGAATGATGTAAACGGCTGATAATGAACATTATCAACTTCTACAACCATTTATTGATGTTACAAATCTTAGATAGTTGTTCTACAATATCGGAACAAACAGAGACATTGAAACTCATTTTCCAAACCAACAATCATATGTGGTCGCATATCAATCTAAAAGCGGAACGCAGCTCAGACTCTTTTGACTTTGGCAAAAAAGAAGAAGAATTAATTTTTGACTTGAATAGGTTATCAAAAATAAAATTAAGCAACTGAGAATCACTTAAACGTGATTGTTTCGACTTGAAAAATTCTACGGAAGTCGTGGGAAATTTTTGACTGTTATTTAGTTGTGACCACATTTTCTGGAACTCTCCACCACGAGACTATTGTATATTAATTTTATCAAAATAGTATCGTCACCCAGAAGGGTGTCAAAAATGCAGGAAAATCACATCTTCATTTTTGATGAATAATTTTAGAAAGTCACCAGAATGCTTTAATTCATTAACCAATTACCCAAAAAATAACTTTCCCCACACGTATTTATATACACTACTGTATCCTATAACTACAACTTTCCTTCAAATTTTCTTCGTAAATCGCAGTATGAAACTTTTGATTGTCGAAGATGAAAAGGCATTATCTGATGCCATCGTGGAATACCTTACCTCCGAAGGTTACGGTTGCGAGACTGCCCTGAACTTCTGGACTGCCGATGAAAAAGTGGCTCTGTATGACTATGACTGCGTTTTGGTAGATATTTCGCTGCCCGATGGCTCTGGTTTTGAAGTAATCAAGGAACTCAAAAAACGAAAATCAGAGGCTGGAATTATCATCATTTCTGCCAAAAATTCATTGGACGATAAAATCACTGGCTTGGAAATTGGGGCGGATGATTATATGACTAAACCTTTCCATTTATCAGAATTAAATGCTCGAATTAAATCCATCATTCGTCGTACAAATTTTAGTGGACAAACAGAAATTATAGCCAATGAAATCTCAATTACTCCCGAAGAAGTCCTGGTGAAAGTCAATAATCAGCCCATAGAATTGACTAAAAAAGAGTATGATTTGCTCCTATTCTTGCTTGCCAACAAAAACCGTGTCTTAACCAAAGAATCCATTGCCGAACACCTCTGGGGAGACGATATGGACACGTCCGACTCATTCGATTTCATTTATACGCACATCAAAAATCTCCGTAGAAAAATCACTGAAAAAGGCGGAAAAGACTACCTCAAAACCATTTATGGCATGGGCTATAAATTTCAAATCTGATGAAATTACTCAACAAAACTGGACGATATTATCTCTTGGGACTCGTGGGAGTAATGCTGGTGGGAGGTATCATTTTTTATTTTCTATTAATCCGTTCACTCAATCATTTTGAAACCGAAAATCTGTTAAATTCAAAGGATTTAGTTATTGATAAGTTAAACAAAATGCCTACTCAAAACGCTGATTTGATAGTTTTGGAAGGAAATTTAGAAATTCTAAATAATCATTATGAAGGTAAAAACATTCAGATTTTAAGAGATACAATTTCTTTTGACAAGCGAGAAAATGAGATAATCCCGATGAGAACACTTACTTTTTCGTTCCAAAATCAGCAAAATCATTATCTCATTCGGCTCAGTAAATCCTTGATTGAACGGGATGAATTACGGGAAGTAATCGGACGATTTATCATCATTCTGTTGGGCTTATTTGTAATGGTATTGTTTTGGTTAAATCGTATTATTTCAAGGTCAGTTTGGATGCCTTTTTACGAAATTCTAATTAAAACAAAAGGCTTTAAAGTTACCCAGAATCAGCCTTTAACTTTTACAAAAATCAATATTTCAGAGTTTGATGATTTACAAAATGTATTGCAAGATTTAACCAAACAAATCTCTACAGATTATCATGCTTTAAAAGAATTTACAGAAAATGCTTCGCATGAAATCCAAACACCTTTGGCAATTATTCGCTCAAAATTGGAGAATTTGATACAGTCCGAAAACTTGCAAGAAGGAGATATGAAAACCATTCAAACAGTTTATGAAGCCGCAGGAAGACTTTCAAAATTGAATCAGTCTTTATTACTCTTAACCAAAATTGATAATCAACAATTTGTGAAACATGAGCAAATTAATATTTTTCAAAAAATTGAAAGTCAGTTAATTAACTACGAAGATTTTATTTTAGGCAAAAAAATTTCTGTAACAAAAGAGTTAAACAAAACAGTTGAATTGGAAATAAATCCAACTTTATTAGATATTTTATTATCAAATTTACTCATGAATGCCATTAAGCATAATGTAAAAAATGGAACAATTTTAATAATGCTTTCTCACGAAAAATTAGTAATTCAAAACACAGGGAAATCACTTGAAAACACTCCCAATATGTTTTTTGGAAGATTCATAAAACATAATACCGAAAGCGAATCTTTGGGTTTGGGCTTGGCAATTGTCAAGAAAATTTGTGAAACTAATCACTTAAAAATTGATTATCTTTATCTGAATAACATTCATTCGATTGAAATCTTATTGTAGCTTCAATATTCCTTCAAAATCATTACTTTCCTTTGAATAAAAAATATAATTGATGCTTAAAATTTTGCTTCTTTTCTCAATTACCACTTCAATAGTCTTTCATGGTTTTGCCCAAGAAGGCTTAGATTTTTACCTTTCCAAAGCCCAAAATAACAGTCCGCTTTTGAAAGATTATAAAAATCAAGTGCTAACCAATCAATTGGATAGTTTACGCCTGTTAGCCAGTTTCAAACCGCAGATTACAGCTGGCACAAACAATACTTATTATCCCGCTTTGGGTTCATTTGGTTACGATAATGCCATCTCGAACGGGGGTAATTATTCAGCCCAATTTTTTGTTAATAAACCCTTAATTCCGAGACGGAATTTAGTAAATCAACTCGAAGCCATCTCCTTGCAATCTTCTGGTATTCAAGCCAATACAAAAATATCTCAGCAAGATTTAACTCGAACAATTACCACCCAATACGTTACGACTTACGGTGATTATTTGCAAATAAAATTCAATCAAGAAGTGCTGGATTTGTTTAAAAATGAGGAAGTAATCCTAAAAAAACTCACGCAAACAAACGTTTACAAACAAACGGAATATTTGACTTTTTTAGTAACACTTCAACAACAAGAATTGCAATTAAAACGCTTAAAAATTCAGTTTTTAAATGATTTCGGTACGTTAAATTACCTTTGTGGAATTGCTCCCGAAAATAATCAGCAAACGCAAATTACTGAAATTCCAACCCCTAATATTCCCGCTCCGCAACTGCCCGAAATTAGAAATTCAATCTTTTACCGTCCTTACGTTTTTGATAGTTTAAAAATTAGGAATAGTGACCGTCAAATTGATTTTGCCTATAAAATCAGGGGAAATATTTTTGCTGATGGTGGCTTTGTATCATCATTTTCGATGCAACCTTACTATAATTTTGGGGCAAGTTTTGGCTTTAATGCTACCATACTTTTGTACGACGGCAGACAAAAAATTATGCAACACAACAAGAACAAAATTGCAGAATTGACCCGTCAGAATTATCGAAATTTCTTTCTAAAACAATACACGCAACAAACTTCCCAACTGTTTCAACAACTGAAATTATACGAAGATTTGAGTGTAGAAATGCTCGACCAGTTAAAATATACCCAACGATTAATTGAGGCAAATAGCCGTTTAATCACCTCTGGCGATGTCAGAATCGTAGATTATTTATTGGCAACCACCAATTTTTTAAATGCTAAAAATCAAATTACGTTAAACGAAATCAACCGTTTACAAATTAAGAATCAATTAAATTATTGGAATAAATGAGTCAAAATCTAAAAAAATATTTGCCTTTTTTACTGGTTTCTATCAGTATTTTGGCTTGTCATAAAACCGAAAAAGCAGTCGAAGAAACCCCAGTAGATTCTCGTACACCCGTAACGATTACGGGCATAAATGAAGGCGAAATGCAAGATTATTTGGAACTGAATGCCACCTCGGCATTTTTACAAAAGAGTTTTGTAAAAGCCACTTCCAACGGTTATTTGCAAAGTGTTTCCACAAAATTGGGCGAGTTTGTGGCAGTCAATAAAGTGCTTTTTAGCCTCAAAACAAAGGAAACCCAAGGATTAGGTAATATAATAAACGGCTTGGATTCTACTTTCAAATTTACAGGAATTACCAAAATCTCCGCTACGCAAAGTGGCTACATAACCCAATTGAATCACCAAAACGGTGATTATGTGCAGGACGGTGAACAGTTGGCGGCCATTAGTGAAATCAACAGTTTTGTGTTTTTATTGGACTTACCTTACGAGTTGCGACCTTATATTTTGAATCAAAAATCCGTAAAAATAACAATGCCCGATGGGGAAGTTTTGTCAGGAACAATCGTCCAAATGATGCCTACCGTTGATGCCATTTCGCAAACCGAAAGTGTAGCGATTAAAGTAAATGCGAAACACCAAATCCCAGAAAATTTGATTGCGAAAGTTAGGATTGTGAAGAAGACGAAGATGAATGCCATATCCTTACCTAAAAAAGCCATTTTAACCGATGAAACACAGTCGAATTTTTGGGTAATGAAAATGATTAATGCTTCAACTGCCGTGAAAATTCCGATTCAAAAAGGTATAGAATTGGGTGAAAGAGTGGAGATTTTATCGCCCAAATTTCAACGAAGTGATAAAATCTTGGTATCAGGAAATTATGGTTTGGCAGATACGGCAAGCGTGAAAATTGAGAAAGCAAACTGATATGAAAAATCCCTTTTCAACCTACAAGAGTCCAATCGCTGTGATGATGGCAATCATCATCATGGGTGGTTTTTTTGCCTATAGTAAGTTACAGACTTCGCTTTTTCCAGAAATCACCTTCCCAAAGATAAAAATTATTGCGGATGCAGGCTTGCAACCCGTCAATAAAATGATGGTAACGGTAACTCGTCCCTTAGAAAATGCCATCAAGCAAGTGCCTGATTTACAGATAATTAAAAGCATTACCAGTCGGGGAAGCTGTGAAATTTCGGCTTTTATGGATTGGGATGCGAACATTGATTTTAGTCAGCAACGAATAGAATCAAAAATTGCTCAAATTAGAAATGTACTTCCCCCTGATATTTCCATTACGGTTGAAAAGATGAATCCGTCGATTCTTCCCGTGAGTGGTTACACGCTCGAGAGCCACGACTTATCGCCCATCGAACTCAAACAATTAGCCACTTATACGATAAAACCGTTTCTTTCACAGGTGGCTGGCGTGTCAGAAATTCGGGTTATTGGTGGGAAAAATAAGGAGTTTTGGGTGGAATTACAGACCCAAAAAATGAGTTCTTTGGGTATTACGCCCGATGCCGTCAGTTTAGCTTTGAGTCAAACCAATATGCTCAAATCCAACGGATATTTGTCCGATTATCGCCTATTATATTTGACCGTAACCGATGCCCAAGCCCTTACGAAAACTGAAATTGAGAACATTGTCGTCAGTAATAATGGCAAAAGAATCGTAGTTTTAAAGGATATTGCCAACGTACAAGTGAACGAAGCCGTAGAATATATCAAGGTAAACGCCAACGGCAAAGACGGTATTTTGATTGCCGTTATCAAACAACCCAACGCTAATTTGGTATCACTTTCGGAAGAAATGACCTTGAAAGTCAATGAATTACGAAAAATTCTTCCCAAGAATGTTCAGATAAAACCGTATTATTTGCAAGCCGATTTTGTGAATGAATCCGTAAAAAGTGTGAGTGATAGTTTGTGGATTGGTTTGGCATTGGCGATTGTAGTTGCCATTATTTTCTTGCGTTCTCTCAAAGCGAGTTTAACTATTTTGATAACCATTCCTATTACACTTTGCATGACTTTGATTTGCCTAAAAGTAATTGGTTATACCTTCAATATTATGACTTTGGGGGCAATTGCCGCCGCTATCGGGTTGATTATTGATGATGCGATTGTGGTGGTCGAGCAAATTCACCGAAGCCACGAAGAACACCCTGACGAACCCACTTCTTCCCTTTTGCCAAGGTCAATTCAATATCTTTTTCCCGCCATGTTGGGGTCGTCCATCAGTACCATTGTGATTTTTCTGCCCTTCGTGTTGATGACGGGTGTGGCAGGAGCGTATTTCAAAGTGATGACCGATACCATGATTATTACGCTGATTTGCTCGTTTTTTGTTACTTGGTTGGGCTTGCCAGTGGTTTATTTGTTGCTTTCGAGGGATAGAATTTCTAAGAAAAAGGAAATAGTTCACGAAGTAAAACCGCAGCGTTGGGTAGGTTTTTTTATTACCAAACCCATTTTGAGTATTTTATTTATGATTGGTTTGATGGTGTCAGTTTATATCATTTTTCCAAAATTAGAAACAGGTTTTTTGCCCGAAATGGACGAAGGAAGTGTGGTATTGGATTATAGTTCACCGCCTGGAACTTCGTTGGAAGAAACGGATAGAATTTTACGAGAAGTCGAGAAAATTATCGTAAAAGTCCCCGAAGTAGAAACCTATTCTCGCAGAACGGGTACGCAGATGGGTTTTTTCATTACCGAACCCAACCGAGGCGATTATTTAATTCAGTTAAAAAAATCTCGAAATCGTAGTACAGACGATGTAATCAGCGAAATCAGAACGAAAGTAGAAGCCTCGCAACCCGCTCTCAGAATAGACTTTGGGCAAGTGATTGGCGATATGTTGGGCGATTTAATGTCTTCTGTTCAGCCCATTGAGATAAAAATTTTTGGTGATGATAAGCAAAAACTACACGACCTTTCTCGCAAAATTGCCAAGCAATTAGAAAGCGTTTCGGGCGTTGCCGATGTCTTTGACGGTATCGTCATTGCTGGACCTTCCATCAACGTTAAACCCCAATACGTGAAATTGGCACAGTTTGGGATTACACCCATGAATCTCCAAAATCAACTTCAATTAGGTTTACAAGGTACAATTGTGGGAAGTGTTTTGGAAAAGGAACGGATTACGAGCGTCAGAATGTTATATCCCGACAGTCGAAATCATTCAGTTAGCGATATTGGCAATACGAAAATATTTCTGCCAAATGGTAAATTACAACCCATTACTGCCCTTGCGGATGTATCGTTGAGTGAAGGTGATGCCGAAATTGAACGTCAAGATTTACAAGCGATGGGCGTGGTTACAGCTCGTTTGGATAATCGAGATTTGGGAAGTGCCGTGAAGGATATTCAGCAAAAAATCGCTTCAAATGTGAGCTTACCCAATGGTTATCATATTCAATACGGAGGAGCGTATGCGAGCCAGCAAAAGAGTTTTCAAGAGTTATTATTGATTCTGATAACGTCCAGTTTATTAGTTTTTGGGGTGATTTTGTTTTTATTTAAGGAGCTAAAAATTGCCTTTATTATCCTTATAGTGTCCGTTTTGGGCATTTCGGGGAGTTACATGGCTTTGTTTTTTACCCATACCGCCTTGAATGTTGGTAGCTATACTGGCTTGATTATGATTGTGGGCATTATTGGCGAAAATGCCATTTTTACATTCCTACAATTCAAAGAATCTTTGCATAATGAGCTTAGTCCCCACGATGCCATTATTTATGCGATTTCCACCCGATTACGCCCAAAATTAATGACCGCTTTGGGAGCCATTATTGCTCTTTTGCCCATTGCGTTGGGAATTGGAACGGGAGCGCAATTGCATCAACCCCTCGCCATTGCCGTAATTGGTGGATTTTTAGTGGCTTTACCTTTGTTATTAATTGTGTTACCAAGTTTATTGAGATTGTTTTATCGGAAGGTTGATAAAAATTGACTCGTTAAATAACGTCGTGAAGGTTCAAAACCTTCACGACGTTGGTTTCCGCATAATTCATAGATGAATCGTTTTTTGTAATAAATATTTCTATTTTCACTTTTTCCAACATTAAAAAATAATGAAAAAAATCATTCTTATGCTGGGCGTAATTTCCTCATTTTCAGGTACTTAATTTACTCAAACAACCCTAAAAAAATCAACGATTGTTGGTGGAGAAGGCGGTTGGGATTACCTTTCGGTCAATGCCGAAGACCGTCGTTTGTATCTTTCTCATGGCAACCAAGTAGAGGTTTTGAATGTCGATACGCATGAAAAAATTGGTAATATTCCCGATACAAAAGGGGTTCAAGGCATTGAGGCTGTTTCATCAATTGGCAAAGGATTTATTACCTCAGGGCGGACAAATTCAGTGATTGTTTTTGACCTTAAAACCTTAGCCAAACTTTCGGAAATACCCACGGGTGAGAATCCAGACGCACTTTTATACGATAAATTCTCGAACCGAGTTTTCGTTTTCAACCACAAAGGCGGAAGTGTAACTGCCATTGATGCCAGTACCTTGAAAGCCATTGAAACCGTAAAATTGGGAGGAGAAGCAGCCGAAGCAGGAGTTACGGATGGCAAGGGAACAATTTTTGTAAACTTGGAAGATTTAAACGAAATTATAGCCTTTGATGCTAAAAGTTTAGTCATCAAACATCACTATAAAATTGGAACGGGCGAAGAACCAACAGGCTTGGCAATTGATTTGAAATCGGAACGATTATTTACCGTTTGTGGTAATAAAAAAATGATAATTTTGGATGCAAAAGATGGAAAAGTAATCACTGAAATCGGCAACGGTGGGCGTTGTGATGGCGTAGCGTATGACCCCGCTTCAAAAACGGCATTTTCATCCAACGGCGAAGGTACAATTACGGCAGTTCACGAAGATTCTCCGAATAAATTTTCTGTAATGGAAACCATAAAATCTGCCGTGGGAGCCAGAACGATAACGTATGACGAAAAAACACATCATATTTTTACGGTATCGGCACAGTACGGTGAAACACCACCCGCAACCACCGAAAACCCACGCCCAAGACCCAAAATTGTTCCGAACACTTTTATGGTGATGGAGTTTGGTAAATAGTTTTTAACTACAAAATATCTACAAAATCAATGATTAGCTTTGGTCAATGTTTAACAATTTAATCAAAAATACCATGAAAAAATTATTGATTTTGGCAATTTTTGCCTTCGTAACAATTGAAGTAAATGCTCAAAAAATGACCGCTGATAAAGTACCATCAGCCGTGAAAGAAAGTTTTGCAAAACAATACCCAACCGTAAAAACAGCGAAATGGGGCAAAGAAGATGCTGATTATGAGGCTTCTTTCAAAATGGATGGCAAGGATATGTCGGTAGTATTGGATGGAAAAGGAGTAGAAAAAGAAGTAGAAACCGACATCAAATTTTCTGAATTACCCATGCCAGTTCAGACGGCTTTGAAAGGCAAAAAAGTAAAGGAAGCTGCTATCATCAAGAAAGGTGGTAAAACTCTTTACGAAGCGGAAGTAGGAGGGAAAGATTTGCTATTTGATGCGGATGGTAAAATGATGAAAATGTAATTATTAAAAAGCCATTCAATATAATTTTGAGTGGCTTTTTAATAAGTATTGGGACAAAATAAAGCACCGTTTATTTTGCCTGGTTACCACTTCATAGCCTTGATTGGAAATTAGATAATT
>JAZKDE010000010.1:6427-52572 GCA_040387735.1 Bacteroidota bacterium | reverse complement strand
TTCGGCGGATAGTATTAAAGCGGGAGAGAGTGCAACGTGGACGTTTAAATCACAACTCACAACTCGCAATTCACAAATTACTAACCACGCCCAAATCATCGAAGTTGACCAATTCGACCCAGATTCAACACCTGATAACGGAACGGACAACGACGAAGATGATGAAGCAAGCGTAACCATCAATGCAGGAAAAGCAGATTTGAGCATCAGAAAAGACGTAAAACCTTGGAATGCCAACGTTGGACAGAATGTAACTTATACAATTACAGTGAGTAATTCGGGACCAAATACCGCTACCAACGTTCACGTAAGAGATATTTTGCCAGAAGGCTTGAAATTCATTTCTTCAAATGATTTTGAATACAACGAAGTTTCAAGAGCCTTGATTGGAAAATTAGATTCGGTACAAGTGGGTGGAAAAGAGAAATTGACTTTCACAGCGAAATTGGTGTCAAATCTATCCGCAATCCAAAATCCAAAATCCGCAATTACAAACAAAGTAGAGATAACCAGTGCAGAACAAAATGACCCAGTTTCTTGTCCAAATTCAGGAACGGAAGATGGCGAAGATGATACGGATTCAGTAACGGTGAATGGTCGTGGAGCGGATTTGAGTTTAGAGAAATTTGTCTCAAACAACACAGGAACGCCTGCCGAACCAAATGTAGGTGAAGAAGTAACCTTTACCTTGCGTGTACACAATGCAGGACCAGAATTAGCGAGATATACCATCGTAAAAGATTATTTACCTGCGGGATTGTCGTACATAAGTACCACAGACTTCAGTCTGTTGAATGGAGAATTATTAAGCAAAACTATTCCAATAATTCAACCAAATACCTACGTTGACTTAACTTTCAAAGCTAAAGTTATGAAAGGTGGATTGATTACGAACAAAGCCGAAATTTACGATACTCGTCAGTATGACCCAGATTCTCAGCCAAATACAGGCACGGAAGACGGTCAGGATGATGTGGGCGTTGTTACTTTGATTGCACAGCAAGCAGATTTGAGTTTGAATAAAATCGTGAATCATACCGATGTAACCGTTGGCGATACCTTAATTTACATGGTTCAAGTAGATAATGCAGGACCTTCGGAAGCAACCAATGTAGAGATTTCTGATATTTTACCAGATGGTTTACAATTATTAGAATCGAATAACGGAACGCTGAACGGAAACATAATCACTTTCAAAGTGCCAAGCATTGAGAAAAAAGGTTTTGCGGTATTCGGTTATAAAGTTTTGGTAACGAAAGAAAGCAACTTAATTAACAAAGCACAGGTAACAAAATCTGACCAACCAGACCCAGACTCAACGCCAAATAATGGCAAGTGGGATGGAAAAGAAGACGATGAAGCCAGTTGCGTAGTGCGAGCAAAATTACCGTGCGACAAAACCGCACCAACCATTATTGCGAGCGAAACCAATTTAAGTTGCTCAGAAAATGCTATTCTCACGGCTTTGGGTTGCGTTGGCGAAGTCAATTGGTCGAATGGACAAAAAGGTAAATCAATTACCGTTAGTCCAAGCGTGAATACTGTTTACACCGCAACTTGTGTGTACTACAATACTTGCCAAAAATCAAGTAATTGCGAATACACCATTTACTGTATCAGCAACGTGTCGAATGAAGTTAAATTGACGGTAAGTTCGCCAGCGGTTCCTGTAATTGTTAGCAATAAAACCCAGATTTGTGGAGGTGATAGCGTAACATTATCGGCAACAACTTGTAAAGGAACGGTAGTTTGGAGCAACGGAAAAACAGGTAATTCGATAACGGAAAAACCAACGATAACCACAACTTACACCGCTATTTGTCAGTCAGGAACTTGTAAAAGTTCAACTTCAAATACGATAACCGTAAAAGTAGGTATTTCAACGCCAGTGGTTACGTGTGGACGTGAGCGTTTGTGCGTAGGGGAGTCGGAAGTGCTGACTGCACACGGTTGCGAAGGAGGAAAAGTAACGTGGTCGGATGGTCAGGTTGGACAGCAAATTTTGGTAAAACCAACCAAAACAGCTTACCAATTTACGGCAACTTGCGAGTTGAATACTTGTAAATCACAACCATCAACGCCTGCTTATTTCATCGTAACAGATTGCGGAAAAGACAGTATCAAGATTGTTCAAAAACCAATATTGGCATTGTGTAAAGAAGCACGAATTCCTGTTTTGGTAGAAGGCAAAACGTATGATATTACTTACGATTTCAGATTAGTAAACGTGGGTAATGCCGACTTCGAGCAAATCCAAGTGTTAGATAATTTGGACGATGTATTTACGGATAACGGAGCTAAAATTTTGAATGTCAATGGATTAAAAGCTGATTCTGGGTTGGTGGTAAATCCTAATTATGACGGACAAACGAACAATCGACTTTTGATAGAAACGCAAAGCTATTTGTTGACAGGCAAAGTGAAAAGTATTCAGTTTACCGTCAGAGTTGATTTTAGCACTGCCAAAGTTGATACATTCTATAACTCAGCAACGGGAGTAGCCAAAGCGGGAACCATTGTGGTGCAAGACTTATCGAATAATGGATTTGATGTAAATCCAGACGGCAACAATGACCCAACCGATGACTCGAAACCAACGCCGATTAGAGTGTTGAGCGTACAGAAACCAGTGGACGAACCGAAGGAAATATTCATTCCAGAAGGCTTCTCGCCAAACGGAGACGGTATCAATGATTTATTTGTGATTGACTTGAATGACAAGACTTTAACGATAAATCTACAAATTTATAACCGTTGGGGAGGATTGGTTTACGCCCAAGACGACTACCAAAACAATTGGGACGGAACCGCCAACCAAGGAGCGAATCTGACGGATAAAACGGGCTTGCCAGACGGTACTTATTTCTACATGGTTAAGCTATCAAACGGAAAAGAATTTATCCGTAGTTTGACTTTGATGAGATAATTATACCACGATTTTCCAAAATCGTAAAAGGGCAAAAAGGGGCGGTAAGCCTTCTTTTTGCCCTTTTTGTTGTTGATTTCTTGGATGTTATAGTTTATTCTTTATTTTTGATAAATGGAAGTGAAAATTCGTATAATTATATTTTTAGAAAAGCGGATATAGTTTTAAAATACTTTCAGTATCAACAAGAATAAACAAAAGGGCTAATTAATTGAAAACCAACATGATTGATTACTCCTTGTTTCGTACTTTACATGTTGGAAAGAAAACAACCTCACTCTAATGAATGATGATAAATTAAAAAATGACATTGAAAAATTATTGAATCCATTGAATATCAAAAATAATCTTATTAAAAGTTCTCTTTATCTCTCAGCATTTGAACTTTTAAAGCTTGCTATTGAAAATAGATTAAGAGACTTTCTCTGTGGTCAAGAGGAAATGAATGAAGATTTTGAATTTAAAACCAGTCAAAAGTATAGAGATGTTATTGAAAATAGGAAAATTTCAGAGTTAGGAGGTAATAAAAATATTTATTATTCATCGTGTTTATGGCTAAAAGAGATGGATGTAATAACTCATGAAGAAGTTTTAGAATTACAAGAAATTAGAAAACATAGAAACAAAATTGCACATCAATTACCATTATTAATTATAGATAGTGCCCATAATGTTGATTTAAAACTTTTTGATTCAATAAAAAAGCTATTAAAAAAAATTGAGCAATGGTGGATTGTTGAGTTTGAAATGGCAATTAATACTAAACTTGATGATATTGATTCAAAAGATATAAATTTTGATGAAATACGGAGTGGAAACATGATATTATTAGATTTAATAATTGATTCTGTCAGTGAAGCCGAACTGTAAAATGTGTATGTTTCTACTGATGAAAGTGTTAAGCGAAGCGTCACTTATACCTAAAATTGAAGGAGTGAAAGGTAAAAGTGCCAGATTTACACAAAAACATTTTATAAGAATATGAGTAAATGGAAAGGGCTAAATAATTGCAAACCAACACGGTTTTTTGCTCTCTGTTTTTGTATTTTATATGTTGGAATTTAAACAAAGAAAAATGAAATCAATTTTTATTAGTAGACCAAGTTGGATTCCTGATGAGTTCAAGGCTGGGGTTGATAATTTTTATAAATTATTAGACACACATCAACTTTCTCCAAGAACCATTGGAGTATCTGATTATCCTAACGAGTCTCCGATGGATGATATTATAAAACTAATGAAAAAATGCCATGGAACAATTGTGTTAGGAATTCCTCAAATTGAAATCAATAAAGGAAAAATTAAAGACCAAAAGATAGTACCTAATCAGTATTTGAGCACAGAATGGAATCACATTGAAGCCGCAATAGCACACACGTTGGAACATCCAATCCTTATCATTCAACATCTTGATTTAAAGAGAGGCATTTTTGATAGAGGAGCACTTAACGTTTTTATATATTCAGTTGATATGAGAGACTCTTCATGGTCATTATCAGTCCCAATTATAGGAGCATTAAACAACTGGCAAGAAAAATTAAAGATTTAGTAAATCGTATGCCTCCCCCTGCTATTCGATATTTTCCGAAGGACAACTCTGGGACGAATAGTTGAACTATTGATAAAAAGGATTTCCAATCCTATAAAAATATAGCGGATTAAAATCCGATTTTATTCTTGCTATTCGACATTGAAGTGTCGAATAGCAAGAATAAACTATTTGGTACAGAACCGCCGACGGGGTTTTTAACCGCCGTCAGGGTGATGAACAAACCCTGACGGCGGTTATTTTGATTATTTCTTCAATGCCTACCAGATTTTTTTGGCTTCCTAAATAAACAACCATTATTATAACCATGCAAACTGAAATAGAAGCAACTTGTCAAAATTGTAACTACCCAATTAAAGAGAATTTTTGCCCAAACTGTGGACTTCCTACCAAATTGGAAAGAATTGATAAAAATTATGCTTTACAGGAAGGTATCAACCTGTTTGGGTTTGAAAAAGGCTTTCTATATACCATCAAAGAATTATTATTAAGACCTGCACAAACTACTCATAACTACCTTACTAAAAACAGGTATAAGTACACGAAGCCACTCGCTTTTATATTAGCGACTTCTGCAATTTATACTTTTGTGGCTCATTATCTTCGAGCGGAAACTATTTTACAAGAAGAGCTTGCAGACAAACTTCAAAATCGACATGGTTTAAGTGCAATGCAGTGGGTTCAAGATAATTATGGATACGCAAATGTTCTTTCGACGGTATTTATCATATTTTGGATGAAGGTATTTTTTAAAAAATACCATTATAATACTTACGAAATTGCCGTTCTTCTATTTTTTGTAATGGGCGAAGCAATGATTTCTTACATTTTTATACCCATAAATACTAAATATTTCCACAGTATAATAATAGAAAATTTATTGACACTATTAGTTTGTTTATCTACTGCTTGGGCAATAGGGCAATTTTTTGGAAAGAAATTCAGTAACTACGTAAAAGCCTTTTTTGCGTATTTAATCGGTTTTATGACTTTTATTGTTGTCGCTTCGATAGTTGGTGTTGCGTATGAATTAATGATGAGATAAATTTAGGGTAAAGTGACCTCCCTCACTGGTGAAAGTCTCAGACTTACATTTTTTACATCCCAAACCCCAAATCCTCAAATAAACCAATGACCAATACCAACCTCGAATTAACAGAAACAGAAAAAGATGATTTAAACATTTTTTTTGAATTTCAGCTTGATGAAGAAGCTCGTTATTTAGCCGCATTTACGCCAAAAGACCCCAATAACAAAACGGCTTATCTGGAAAAATACGCTAAGCATTTAGCTGACCCAACCATCAATAATCGGACGATAAAAGTGAATGGCGTAATTGTGGGAAGCATTGCTAAATTTGTCATGGAAGACGAAGCAGAAATTACATATTGGATTGACAAAAAGTATTGGGGACAAGGTATTGGCACAAAGGCACTCAAAGCGTTTTTGGAATTGGAACAAAGCAGACCCATTCATGGGCGAGTGGCATTTGATAATTTTGGTTCACAAAAAGTGTTAGAAAAATGTGGTTTCGTGAAAATCGGGAATGATAAAGGCTTTGCCAATGCTCGACAAACTGAAATTGAGGAATTTATTTATCAACTTTCGGAATAGTTATCAAATTAATGTTAAGTTCAAGACTTTGATTATCAACTTTATATAACATGGAAAATAGCGAAGGTAAAATCATTCAAAAAGTAGCGTTTAATCCTGCATTGAAAATATACATTTTATTGTACGGGGCTTTTGTGCTTGTCATTTCGGTAATCGGAATTCCACTCGCTATTCTTTGGCTTTTGGGTGTTGGACAATGGTATTCCAGACATTATTTTGATAAACTTGAATGTGTTTTAACCGATACAAACTTGCGATTCAAAAAAGGTATTTTGGTACAAGTCGAGAAAACAATTCCGTTGGAAAATATACAGGATATTTCCTTTATTGAAGGACCTATTTTGCGTTCGTTTAACCTCGCCATGTTACGAGTAGAAACCGCAGGTGGAAGTGCCACACACCAAATGAATGAAATGAGTTTGATTGGAATCATTGGGGCAAACGAGTTCCGCCAAAAAGTGATGGAACAAAGAAATTTGCTCAAACAGAAACACTCTGGTAAAGAAGAGTCTAACGTTTTTGTTGAAATAAGAGACAGTTTATTGAGAATTGAGGCTTTATTGAGTCAGCAGAAAAGTTAAGATTGTTTATACCCTAACTGTTCCAAGTCTTCGAAAGAACTGGATCTATTCTGATAATAGACATTTATGAGAAAAAATTAGCAACTATATAAAGGCTTATTTAGGTTTACAGCGTTTTGTCCGCAGTTATAACATTGGCACTTTTATTCTTCGCCATTTATATTTTTCCCTTCCTCCAAAATACCGTAAAAATACCCTTTCAAATACCGTATTTTCACCCTTGATAGTTTTGTTAGATTTTGCAAATATTTGTAGGTCAATTAATTACCTCAAATATAGCCTCTCATGATAACTGCTAATTACTTCGGAAACCCCCTTATTCTGGGCAGACGTACAACCGTTTTTGCCAATGAAGTTCTCTTTTTTGAGGGCGATATTAATTATACTTGGATACACTTTGTCGTGCCAAAGCATAAGAAGGTTCTTTCTAAGACTCTGCACGAAATAGAATCAAAAATCAACTCCGATAATTTTGTGCGGGTGAGTCGGAAGCATTTGGTTAATCGGAAATTTATTGTGGAAGTTAGGCGTACCCACATCGTACTTACGGATGGTTCGGTATTACAAATCTCACGGAGAAGAAGAGGGGTGGTTTAACCTTTCGTAAAGCTCATTGGTATTTTAACGTCGTTGATTTTTATGAAATAACTCATTTATAGCAAGTGAGTTAGAGAAAATTTGCCTAATATTTACAACATTATAATCCTTGCTTGTTAGCAATTTCTTAATTTCATACACGAACCCTCAGAGGAAATCCTCTAAGGGTTTTATTTTACAAATTACTTTTTGTATTATTTAAAGATTATTTCCGTATAGTGAATGTTTTATATAACTTTTCCGTTATTTTTGCATTGAATAAAAGAAAATAATAATCACGAGCCATAAAGCGGAAGGCTCATTAAACACAATCACTTATGGAAACTTTAGGATATGCAGCGGGAATTTTAACGTCAATTGCTTTTATTCCCCAAGTATTACAAATCTATAAAACTAAATCAGCCAAAGACGTATCATTAGCCATGTTCTTACTTTTCACTACGGGGGTAGTATTGTGGTTAGTCTATGGAATTAAGGCAAACGCATTTCCCGTAATTGCGGCAAATGCCATCACACTTTTGTTGTCTTTAGTTATTTTGTATTTCAAATTTAAGTATAGAAAAACGCTTTAAAAATCAGATTTATATCATAAAAGGAGCCTTGTTCTGTTTATCGGAACAAGGTTTTTTTACGAGTAAATTCAAGAAAATGAGAGGTACATGATATTCTTTTGGGGAATTTTAAAGAATATTTCTTGATAAAAAGATAACTTAAGGCTTTATCAACAATTCAAATACTTTTAGCACTATGAAAATATTATTAACACTGGTATTCCTCTATTTATTCTCCTTTTTTTCTTGGAAAAATACTGCTCTTGAATCTTCAGAATTTACAACTATCGAAACGAATCGTCGGGTAAATAATAAAGTAGCGGCGGAAGAACCCACGGTTGTTTCGTATCTAACGGGTAGTGCCGACGACGTAAGCACTGAAACGCAAGGTGGTTTATTATTAATGGGTGGCAGTACCGATGTCGAAGCCGCCATTCGTTGGTTTTTGACCAGAAGCGGTGGTGGTGATGTTGTCGTAATTCGGTCGAGTGGAGCAGATGGTTATAATGCGTATATGTACAATATGGTAGGAGTCAATTCGGTCGAAAGTTTGATTATTGATAGCCGAGAAAAAGCTAATTTAGCCAGTATTGAGCAAAAAATTAAAAATGCCGAAGCGTTATTTATTGCTGGAGGCGACCAATGGAATTATGTAAATTATTGGAAAGATTCGCCCGTTGAAAACGCAATCAATTACTTAATAAATACAAAACACGTTACTGTAGGTGGTACCAGTGCAGGATGTGCTATTTTGGGTGGAACTTACTTTAATGCGTCGCAGGGAACAGTTACTTCTGCTCAAGCTTTGAGTGACCCATATAACAAATACATGACGTTGGGACAAGATGATTTTGTAGCATCTCCATTCATGCAAAATACCATTACCGATTCTCATTATACACAACGTGACCGTCAGGGAAGACATATTACTTTTTTAGCTAAAATGATGAAAGATTTCGGTAATTCTTCCGTTAAAGGTATTGGCGTTGATGAGAAAACGGCTGTCTGCATTGACGAAAATGGCATGGGCAAAGTTTATGGAATGAATCAGGCATATTTTTTGCAAAATAATACCTCAGGAGCAGAAACCTGTATGAGTGAAAGTTCATTGAACTGGCTAAGGAGTAATCAAGCAGTGAAGGCATATAAAATTGCGGGTAGTGCCATAGGAAATGGCTCATTTAATGCGTCAACGTGGACTTTTTCGGGAGGAACATCTTATTTTTATTATGTGAATAATGGCGTTTTAGCTCAGAATTAATATCTATGAAGCAAGGAAGCGAAATAATAGTTTGTCGTAAAATATAAAAAGCCTTGTTCTGTTTTATCGGGAGAAGGCTTTTTCGTAAATTGTGAATTCAAAGAAAATAAAAATATGAAGCAGTCTCTTAAATATCTTTTTATAATAATCATCTTCATGCAGTCATTTAGTTCTATGGCTCAACAAGACCAAATGTATATTAGCTATCCGTTTATGCCGCTCAGCGTAAATCCTGCTTATGCAGGAAGCCGTGAGGTAATAAGTGTGGCGGGTATTTATCGGAAAAGACCATTATTTGGGGCTTTGGGTGTTGCCAGCACCACCCAACAATATTTTAGTTTTGATATGCCAATCGCCAAAGATAAAATGGCAATTGGTTTTCAAGCCTACAATGCTGGGTCAGTATTTGGAAATGGTAGTACGGGTGGGGTTTTAGGAAATTTGGGATTTTACGGTGATTTTGCCTATCGTATAACACTGCCAAACGATGGTAAACTGGCCATTGGCGTTCAAGTGGGTATCACTCAAGTTCCTGCGTTTATTAGTACAAGTGGAGGAAGCGTAGGAAGTACCAATTTCAATTCCAGTCTTGGTGGAGGAATTTATTATAATAACGACGATGCTTATTTCGGAGTTTCGATGCTAAATGTCAATGCCACGGATACTTACAATCGACCACTTTTTGTAACGGCGGGTTATGTGTTTACCATTGATGACGATTTTAAAATCAAAACGGGGGCTTTGGTAAGAAAGCAATCAACTAATGTTGGCGGCAAAACCAGTATTGATTTAAATGCTACGGGTTGGATAAACGATAAATTTGGTATCGGAATTTGGTATCAAAATACTGGTTCAGAACTTTCAGATAAAGCAATTTTAGGTTCACTCCAATTGCAACTCAAGAAATTCCAGATTGGCTATGCTTATGATTTTGCAGGGTCAAATTCTACTGCATTGGTTGGCAATGAAGGTTTTCATCAATTGATGCTTCGTTATGAAATTGACTCAGGCAATGGTAAATCTGCTGTATTTAGATATTTTTAGCATCGATTATTCTCGAAAGTAGTTGTAAAATAGTTTACGAAACCCTTAAATTCTAAAACTACCACATTCCGCAAAATTCAGATTAGAACTTCTTGGGCTTAAATATACCTTTGTTGTATAAAATATTAGCCCAAGATGCTCGAAAATATCAATTGGCAAAATGCCTCCGAAGAACTATCCGAAAAAGGATTTGTAACCTTGAAATCCATATTGAATCAAACTCAATGTGAAGAACTGATAGTTTTATACGATAAACCAATTTATCGTTCTACCATCAATATGGCTCGTTATCAATTTGGTTTTGGCGAGTATAAGTATTTTAATTATCCCCTTCCTAATCTCATTCAGCATCTCCGAAATGACGTTTACCCACATTTAGCAAAAGTGGCAAATCAATGGATGAATGTCTTGAGTATCAATACTTTATTTCCAGAAAAACTCGCAGAGTTATTGGCGATTTGTCATAAAAATGAGCAATTACGTCCCACGCCATTAATTTTGAAATATGTAAAAGGAGGCTTCAATACACTTCATCAAGATTTGTACGGAGATATTTGGTTCCCGTTTCAAATGGTTATTTTTCTGAATGAACCGCAACGAGATTTTACAGGTGGTGAATTTGTGTTGGTGGAACAACGCCCAAGAATGCAGTCTATTCCAGAAGTTTTGACCCCAAATCAAGGGGATATTGTGATTTTTACGACCAATTTTCGTCCCGTCAAAGGCACAAAAGGCTATTACCGAACCAATATGCGACACGGTGTTTCAAAAGTTCGCTCGGGAATTCGGCATACTTTGGGCATTATTTTTCATGATGCTAAGTAGCACGGGAAAAACAGAAAATATGATAAAGAATTCATCACTTGCAAATACAAAATTTGGTCGTTTAAGAGCTTTAATACAACTCATAAATGCTAAAGAAGTTTCGATAGGAGGGAACGCCAAACTCAAAATTTACGGTACATTAAATTGTTCATCAGGCAAGCGAATGAAAGTAGAATTTTTTAAAGATGAATCAATGGCAATTTTAGCGGGATTTCGTCCTTGTGGACATTGTATGCGAGAAAAATATTGGATTTGGAAATCTTCAAACTAAAAAATGATTAAAATGAATACGCAGCAACATATTGATTATCAGAGAATTGAACAAGCAATCGGATTTATTGAACAAAACTTTCAACGTCAGCCATCTTTAAAGGAAATTGCGGAGAATGTCAACCTTTCGGAATTCCACTTTGATAGAATGTTCACCAAATGGGCAGGAACTTCGCCGCAACGTTTTATGCGTTTTTTGACGAAAGAATACGCCAAAAATGTTTTATCCGAAACCAAAGATTTATTGGATACCACCGTTTTGATGGGGCTTTCAAGTTCGTCTCGTTTGCATGACCTTTTTGTCACCTTCGAAGCCATGACACCTGCCGAATACAAACGAAAAGGCGAAGGGTTAAAAATAACTTACGGAACGCACGAAACGCCATTTGGTTTCGCATTCATTGCTACTACGGCTCGTGGAATTTTAGAGTTAACTTTTCTTGCTGAAAATCAATCAATTGACGAGTTGATTAGACTGAAAAATGAATTTCCTAAAGCAGAATTTATTGAAAATCAGGTAGAAACTTCTGCTTTTATAAATCAAATTTTTGTAGAAAATGCAGAATCAAAATCGCTCAATTTGTTACTGAGAGGGACAAATTTTCAGATAAAAGTGTGGGAAGCTTTATTGAAAATCCCTTCGGGAAGATTGGCTTGTTACGAAGATATTGCCCAATTAATTGATAAACCTACCGCCCAAAGACCCGTGGGAACTGCCATCGGTGCTAACCATATTGCGTATTTAATCCCTTGTCATCGTGTAATTCAAAAAGTAGGAACAACTGGTAATTATCGTTGGGGAGAATACCGTAAAAAGGCAATTTTGGGTTGGGAAGGAGCAAAAAATGCTGATTTCTCGTAACGCATAAAAGGGACGGCTTCGTTTAAAACGAAGTCGTCCCTAAATTTTTACTTCAAATTTTTCAAATAATCAATACTCAAAGGCACATTTTCCATTTCATGCTCGCTTTCGTCTTCGATGAAATAATGCTTGATTCCCAATTTTTTTGAGAGCTTGAAAATATTTTTCCAATCTGCCTGACCCGTTCCTAAAACTACGTCATTTTCAGCAGGAGTATGTCCCGAAAAATCGCCAACAACGCCTTTTTTCAAATCTTTTACGTGCATTAATTTCCAGCGACTACCGTATTTTTCGAGCAATTTTACTGGACTTCCTCCACCGTGAAGTACCCATAAAACATCCATTTCAAAAGACACATATTCTGGATTAGTATTTTTGAAAATGTAGTCTAAAAGCGTTCCGTTTTCGTAAGGACGGAATTCATAACCGTGCGGATGATAGCAGAAAGTCAAGCCATTTTCTTTCAAAAATTTGCCTGCTTTATTGAAAACTTCCACCGCTTTTTTAGCATCTTCAAGTGTAAATTCATCGCCTTTGTGGGGAATCCACGCACACATAACGTACTTCGCACCAAAGATTTTTGCTTTCGTTACAATGTCCTGTGATGTTTGTTCCAATTGTTCATAACCCGCTCCGATTGATGGAATAGCAATGCCACGTGCAACACAAAGTTTCTTGTACTCTTCGTCACTTACGCCTTTTGCTCCACTGGTTTCAATTTCAGTAATGCCCATTTTCTGGATTTTATCAAGCGTACCTTCCACACTATTAGGAAAGTGCTTACGAAATGTATATGCTTGAACACCAAAAGGATAATTGAAAAGTTTCTTGCTTTTTTGAGCAAAAGTTTCTTGAAATGTTGCGATACATAACAAGCAAATACTGAGGGTAATTAGGTTTTTTTTCATGGTATTTAGTTTATTTATTCAATCTGAAAAGCGAAATACGTACAAGTGCCTTTGCCTGTATTTCGGATACCGTGCAAGTCATTGGACTGCAAGAAAATAATATCGCCCACTTTGGCATCGTACCAAGTGCCATTGATGGTTTCTTGGGCTTGACTGGTGGCTTCATCCCCTTTATTATTTATCAAAAAAATGATTTCAGCCGCTTTGTGCGTATGTGCTGGGTGACTCATTAAACCTTCATTCAAGGTGGTTGTGTGCATTTCAAAGCGTTTTGTCATAGCCGTTGGACGATTAAAAAAGTCTTTTCTACCACCTTTGTCGTGGGCTTTGAAGGGAATTTCGTCCCAATTAATCATCAACGAACCGCCCGCTTTTTTACCTCTTTCAATATCCGCAGGCTCATTGGCTTCGTATTCCAAAACGTAATAAGTTACGTTGGCATCGCTCGTGTTTTCAAAACCTCGGTCTTCATTCGGAAGCATTAAAATTACGCCACCTGCCTTTATTTTTTTAGTCTGTCCTTCTATCGTAACCGTCAATTCTCCCTCTTTAATAATTACCATTTCTTCGTTGTCCTGCTTATGAATTGGCTTGAGCGAACTGTGCGGATGTAAAGTGGTGGCGTGCATTTTAAAGGACTTAAAAGAAGGCGTTGTTCCCGAAAAAATCTGTCGCTGTTCTGCTTTTGGATTTTGCTTTACGGGTAAATCATTCCAAACATAAACCTTAGATTCAAGTGCTTTATTTTGAGCAAAAAGGCTCATTTGAAACAAGAAAAGGAATGCAAAAAAAGACTGGTACTTTTTCATTTTGAATCAGATTTATGTGAGATTATTTCTTAAAATTTTCCTTGTAAAGCCTCCAATGCAGCCGCCAAATAAACCATCGGAGCATTCCAATTAATGGCAATTTCGTTGGTTGAAAATGAGCAAGTTGCATCTAAAAATGACTCATCGGCAATTTTGGTTGTATAGCCTTCACATTTATCCTGTTGCCCTGGATTTGGTCCTCCTGACAATAAACCTGGCACTGGCTCAACAATTCTATCTGCTTCCGATGGTCGGTGGTGCGGAAACATTACTTGTTTGCTACCAAAACCCGTCAGAAATGAATAACCCGTGGCATTTCTCCCCAATAAATAATCTAAATTCCCCAACGCCCCAGTCAGGTACTTTTCATCTTGACTGATTTGAAATGCTTGCAACAAAGCAATTCCCTGATTGGCTGCGTGCGAGCTACTTCCCCACATATAATCTTTCGCAGATTTGCCCATTACGGTATTAAATGCTTGGTTTTCAGTATTTAATAAAAGGTTGTTGGCAAAATTAAGAATGGTCTTTTTCAGATTTGGTAAATCACTTTTACCTAAATTTGTTAGTAATTTTTCATTTCTGATGAGCGAATAATACGCCAACATTCTCACCTGATTCCAAGTGGGTAATTGCAAATTTGTTTCGGGATAGAGATTAACTGATTTGTAATAAGAATCGTCTTTGGTGGTAATATAAAGTTCTGCCGAAGCCCAAATCCACTCATCGGCATCATTGCGGTCTTCGTAGCCACCAGTGGTAATATCTGGGTCGAAATTCTTGTTCATTTCGTTTTGGCGATACACAATTGTTGGATTTTGTTTCGCCCAATTCCATGCTTTTACGGACGCATTTAAGCAAGAATCCGCTAATTTTGGTAATACTTTTTCATGCTTTCTTAAAATTCTACTCGCCTGAGCCATTACCGCCGCAAAATCTAAACTCGCAATGACATTTTTCTGAATGATATATCGAGGATTTGTTGCCTTATCGGGCATCACCATTTTATCAAAAGCAGGATTCGTTAATTTATGATAAACACCACCATCGTTTGGGTCTTGCATGGTCAGCATCCAACGTAAATTCCAAAGCGTTTCATCCAATAAATCGGGAATTTTATTGCCACTTTCTGGAATATTTGCTTCAAAATTTTTGAAAAAATCAGGATGGTCTTCGTACAAAGAAAGCAAGGTTCCCATCGTAATTCCCGAGTTTACGATGTACTTATTGTAGTCGCCTGCATCGTACCAGCCTCTTGGCGAAGAAATCACCGTTCCTTCTGGACGTTGAGCAGTTGCAGCCGATGGATGAATCAATATTTTATCGTCGAGATGACCTGCTTCACGGTGCCATTTACCCGCATATTTTTCTGGTAAAGCGGTTGAGGCTCGTTGATAATAAAAGCCTTTTAATGAAGCAATGGCTGCCTCACGG
Source organism: Bacteroidota bacterium (assembly GCA_040387735.1). GTDB lineage: Bacteria > Bacteroidota > Bacteroidia > Cytophagales > Spirosomataceae > Arcicella. The sequence goes on along the minus strand of JAZKDE010000010.1, from coordinate 37,341 downwards.
TGTACATTTGGTTTGATTTGGAAAGTGTAAGAATATCCAATATTTGGAATCGAAACGACATATTTTCCAACCTTTTGAAAAGCTGAAAAATCGGCAATTTGGGTTGTTTTTTGAGAAATAACGTTGGTTCGTTGAGCTGAAAGCGTTCCTCTAAAAACAGTATCTTTTTTGTTTTCGGAAAGAATGAAAAATGATTCCTGTTTATCGCCTACCCAAATCGCAATCTTCTGAGCAGACGGATAAAAACCCACTTGATTGAGGCGTATGCTCGTATTTTGACCCAAGGTCAAAAGAGTACACGCCATCATGAGGATAATTAAAAGGATAGAAGCGTTAAATAATTTCATTAATAATTGATTTTACTGAGAAAGAAAATAGGGTTGCCACGAAGCCACAAAGATAAAATAGGTGTTGGGATTTGGGTATTAGGGGTTTTAAGTCAAATAGCTTAATTTAATGCCTAAACCCCAACGCCCAACCCATATTTATAACTTATCGTTTAGGTCCAACCGCATCATACACAATTACTTTCTCCCATAAATGCGAATAATCTTCCACAAATTTTAAGTGAATTGGGTGTTTTTGGTAGATTTCTTCTTCTTCCAAATTATCAAAAAAGCATAACCAAGAAACGGCATATCCACGCTCAATCACCGAACGATTCGTTGAGGCAGGCGTACCGATATGTACCATTCTGATGGTTGGCACTTTGGCTAATTTATTCAAACCTTCCAATAATTTAGCTTTGTCAGCTTCGCTACTTGGGTTTTTTAACCAAAAATATACGTGATGTACAAAAAGATCTTTAGCCACTTTTGCTTCTGCCTTTGAAACCGAAGCAGCTGCTACTGAAGCAATTGAAACGTTTTTAACAAAATCTCTACGATTGATATTTTTCATGTTTTTTCTATTTAGTTGTGAATTAGTGAGTTGCGATTGGTGAATTTATTTTTCACAATTCACAACTTACAACTCACTAATTCACCATTATCACCACAACTGATGCACTGATTTCTTAATATATTTTTGGTAAACTGCATTAATATCGGCAGTTTGTTGTTGCGTTAGAGCAGGGAAATTTAACGCATCTAAATTGGCAGAAACTTGCTCTGGACGAGATGCTCCTGGAATAATGGTGCTTACGGCTTCGTGTTGCAAAATCCACTGTAAAGCCACTGGTGCTAAATTTTCTTGATTCGGAAATAAAGCTTTTAATTCCTCAACGGCATTTAGTCCAGTTTCATAATCAATGCCCGAAAAGGTTTCGCCTTTATCGAACATTTCGCCATTACGGTTAAAATTGCGGTGGTCGCCCGCTGTGAAAGTTGATTGCTTTGAGAATTTTCCCGTCAATAAACCACTCGCCAAAGGCACACGTACAATGATTCCGACATTTTTCTTTTGGGCTTGCTCAAAAAATAATTCGGCTGGACGCTGACGGAAGACGTTGAAAATAATTTGAACTGAAGTAACATTATCGTATTCAATGCCTTTCAAAGCTTCTTCAACTTTCTCAACGCTGATCCCTAAATTCAAAATCTTGCCTTCGTCTTTTAGTCTATCAAATAATTCAAAGATTTCGGGACGATAATAAACTTCGGTAGGAGGGCAGTGTAATTGAATCAAATCAAGGGTTTCGAGTCCCATATTTTTGAGACTATTTTCCACAAATTTTCTCAGAACTGCGGGTTGGTACGCCTCATTTACGTGCGGATTTAGCTGACGACCGCATTTGGTAGCCACAAAAATTCGCTCCGAACGACTTTTTACAAATTTTCCTACGGCTTTTTCACTTTCGCCATCTCCGTAAACATCAGCAGTATCAATAAAATTAATTCCCGAATCAACGGCTGCATTTAATATTCCTTCGGCAGTTTCATGGTTGAAGTCATCACCCCATTTTCCGCCTACTTGCCAAGTTCCAAGACTGATTTCTGATATATCAAATCCTGTTTTTCCTAATTTTCTGTATTTCATGTTTTTAGTTGTTAGGTGTTGGTTTTATTTTCTGGAATGGGGTTACACAGAGAATCACATAGTTTCAATAGAGAACCACAGAGTATTTCAGAAAGGTTTTCTCTGTGGTTCTCTATTATTTCCTCCGTGGTTCTCTGTGTAACCTCACTCCTAAAACCTAACTCCTTATTTCAAAATTTCTTCAATTTTCACTAATTCCTCTTGCGAGAAATCTTTGTTGTTTAAGCATTCCAAAGAATCTAAAAGCTGAGAAGTTCGACTTGCTCCAATCAAAACTGAAGTTACTCTTTGGTCTTTCAGCAACCACGCCAAAGCCATTTGGGCTAAGGTTTGTCCACGCTCAAGGGCAAGGTTATTCAAACGCTGAATTTTAGCAATAACCTCTGGCGTAATTTGTCCTTCCTGTAAAAAACCATGTGCAAGTGCCGCACGTGAGCCTTCTGGAATACCCTTTAGATATTTATTCGTCAAAAGTCCTTGAGCTAAAGGAGAGAATGGAATACAACCAACGCCTTTATCACCCAAAACATCCATCAAGCTTCCCGCTGGCGTTGAACCTTCAACCCAACGTTCCAACATTGAATATTTTGGTTGGTGAATCAAACATGGCGTTCCTAAACCTTTCAAAATTTCTATGGCTCTTACCGTATCCTCCGCAGAATAATTAGAAACACCCACGTAAAGAGCTTTTCCTTGACGAACGATACTATCCAAAGCACCCATTGTTTCTTCTAATGGCGTATTTGGGTCGGGACGGTGCGAATAGAAAATGTCCACATAATCCAAGCCCATGCGTTTTAGACTTTGGTCGCAGCTTGAAATTAAATATTTTCTCGAACCCCATTCTCCGTAAGGGCCAGGCCACATCAAATAGCCCGCTTTTGAAGAAATAATCAACTCGTCACGGTATTGAGTGAAATCTTTCTTGAAAATAACCCCAAAATTTTCCTCTGCCGAACCCGCTGGTGGGCCATAATTATTGGCTAAGTCAAAATGTGTAATTCCTTTGTCGAAAGCAGTACGAAGAATATCTCGGTAGTTTTCAAATACATCAACGCCACCGAAGTTATGCCAAAGTCCCAATGAAATGGCAGGAAGTTTTAAACCACTATTGCCACAACGGCGATACTCCATAGCGTCGTAGCGAGCAGGATTTGCTAAATAAGTCATTGTTATTTAAGAGTTCTTTAAATATTGAAAAGCGTTTTCGGTCGATAAATTTAAAAGTTATCGTTTTGAATAAAAGTCCAAAATGGAATATTAATACTTTAAAATTACAGAAAAGAACCTAAAGCTCTGTCCTGTAAAGAAGAAGAATAAATGGAAGGATTATCCTCAATTTTAGTAGGCTACTGTAAGCTAAAAGCATATAAGGCGGTACTATTTTATCCTGATTTCTGTGAAATTTTGACTTATAAAATTAATATTTATTATTTTCAAAGTATAAAAATGTAGTTCTTGACTTTTTCTAATAAAACAAAAACTATTTTAAATGTTATGAAACAATTTTTTTTAAATACGCTCTTTTTAATCTGTATTTTATCTGCTTCATCTTTTGCACAAAAGGAAAAAAGTCGGACTGACGCTCATCGGACTGACGCTCAGTGGACGAGTCTTTTTGACGGAAAGACCCTAAAAGGCTGGAAACAATTAGGAGGAAAAGCTTTATACGAAGTCCAAAATGGTGAAATAGTAGGTACAACCGTAAAAGATACGCCCAATTCTTTTTTAACGACAGAACAAGAATACGGTGATTTTATCCTTGAATTGGATTTGAAACTCGATGACACCATGAACGGCGGTGTGCAGTTTCGTAGCCTATCATTACCCGATTATCAGAATGGACGTGTTCATGGCTACCAAATGGAAGTTGACCCATCTGAAAGAGCTTGGTCTGGGGCGATTTATGACGAAGGTCGCCGTGATTGGTTGTACATTCCAAACATTAATCCCGAAGGGAAAAAGGCTTTCAAACCCGTTGGTCAATGGAATAAATATCGTATCGAAGCCATTGGAAGTACCATTCGTACATGGATTAACGGCGTACCAACTGCTCATTTAATTGACGACATGACTGCCAAAGGATTCATCGCTCTTCAAGTTCATTCTATTTATGGACCGATGAAAGAAGGCATGAAAATCCGTTGGAAAAATATCAAAATTCAGACCGAAAACTTGAAGCCAAGTCCGCTTGATAATTGTCCTGTGGTGAATTTGATATTGAATAATCTTTCAGAACAAGAAAAAGCACAAGGCTTCAAAATGCTTTTTAACGGAAAAGATTTTACAGGATGGCGTGCCGTTCACGGTACTGAAATGCCAAAACAACATTGGTCAGTAGTTGACGGAGCAATCAACGTGAGTCCATCGGATGGTTCAGAAACGGGCAATGATATTGTAACAGACCAACAGTTCGGAGCATTTGAAATGACATTTGATTTTAAACTCACAGACGGAGCAAATTCAGGCGTAAAATATTTCGTGAATGAAACTTTTGATTCAAATGGGAAATCTGGAATTGGTTTAGAATATCAAGTTTTAGACGATGAAAAACACCCAGATGCAAAAATGGGAGCAGTTGGTAATCGTACTTTGGCGAGTTTGTACGATTTGATTCCTTCGTATAAAATCGACAAAGATTTGAAAATGGATAGACGTTTCATTAAAAAAATTGGCGAATGGAATCAAGGACGCATTGTGGTATTGCCAAATAATATCGTTCAGCATTGGTTAAATGGATTCAAAGTAATTGAATATGAGCGTAAAAGTAATATTTTTAATGCTTTGGTAGCCCGCAGTAAATACAAAGACTATAACGGTTTTGGAGCTGGCGATAAAGGAAATATTCTTTTGCAAGATCACGGTAATAATGTGTCATTCAAGAATTTGAAAATTAGAGAGTTGAAGTAATAAATGTAGGTACTTATTACACAACTCCCAATACTTTAAAACCGCTAAAAAATGAAAGTAAGAAATTTATTATTGCTCATTAGCTTGCTGACATTTGAATTGAGTGCTCAGAAAGTAACGCAACCTCAATTAGGTTCTCGTTCCGCTAAAATTTTGAAAAAGAGTGGTTTAGAGTTTAAAGACTTAAATAAAAACGGCAAACTTGATAAATATGAAGATTGGCGTTTACCACAAGAAATAAGAATTCAAGACCTGATTGCTCAAATGACGATTGAGGAAAAAATTGGGTTTATGCTTATCAGTACGAGCCGATTGGCGGGCGATTTTTCGTTTCAACAAAATGCTCCTAAAACTGAAATTTCGAGCGGATTCAATGAAGAAGATTTGATGCAACCCATCAATATGTTTACCCGTAAGCCTTTAGCTGTGCCAAATATGGGTGCGGCAGGAACTACAAAAGGGGTTATGACTTACAATCTTCGACATTTTATTTTGAGAGCCAATACAAGTGCTAAAATTTTGGCGGAATGGTCGAATAATTTACAAGCCTTGTGCGAAACTTCTCGATTAGGAATACCTGCGATTATTGCTTCAAACCCACGAAATCACATTACGGCTGATGCTTCCATTGGTTTAAGTGTAGGCACAACTGTTTTCTCAAAATGGCCGGGAGAATTAGGTTTATCTGCCATGAGAGATTTGAAACTGACTCGTGAATTTGCCGAAATTGCTGCTAAAGAATGGTCTGCCGTAGGATTACGAAAAGGCTATATGTACATGGCCGATTTATCGACAGAACCACGCTGGCAACGAATTGAAGGTACTTTTGGCGAAGATGCCGATTGGACATCCAATATGATTTGTGAAATAGTTCTGGGTTTTCAAGGAGATAAATTAGGTAAAAATTCGGTGGCAATGACTACTAAGCATTTCCCAGGAGGAGGTCCGCAAGTAGGCGGGCAAGATTCACATTTCGATTGGGGAAAAAATGCTCATTACCCAGGCGGAATGTTTGATTATCACGTAAAACCATTTATTGCGGCCATCAATGCAGGAACTTCTTCAATCATGCCTTATTACTCAGCTCCGAAAGATAAGAACATGGAAGAAGTTGGTTTTTCTTACAACAAAGCCATTATTCAAGATTTGTTAAGAAAACAATTGGGCTTCAAAGGAATTGTAAATTCGGATACTGGGCCAATCGACATGATGCCTTGGGGCGTTGAAAATTTGACTATTTTACAACGTTATCAAAAAGCATTGGATGCAGGCGTGGATATTTTTTCTGGTGGTGCCGACCCAAGTATGCTACTTGAAACCGTGAAAAAAGGGTTGGTTTCAGAGTCAAGAATTAATGAATCAATAGCTCGATTGTTGAAAGAAAAGTTTGATTTAGGGCTGTTTGAAAATCCTTACGTGGACGTTGATGCAGCCGTGAAAACAGTTGGTAATTCAGAGTTTCAAGAAAAAGGAAATTTGGCGATGCGTAAATCAATTGTTTTATTGAGAAATGATGCGAAAGTATTACCAATTGCTCCAAAAACGAAAGTGTATTTTGAGACTTATTTTGACGATGGCAGAACAAAAACACCAGTAAAAGCTTTCAAGCCAGAAGTCAATAAATGGAATTTAGAGTTTGTATCTACGAAGGAAGAAGCGGACGTTGTGATTCTTTGGTTGACTCCAAACGGTGGAAGTTTGTTCAGTTCAAACGGAAGTCCCATTGAGTTGCAATTGTCAAAAAACAAAATTGACGTAGCTCACGTAAACGAAACAACGTATCACAAACCAACGGTGATGATTATCAACTATACGAGTCCGTGGGTAATTGACGAAGTGGATAATCCGAATGTAAAAACGGTTTTGGCTACCTTTGGAACAACGACGGATGCCATTTTAGATGTGGTAAGTGGAGCATATAATCCAACGGGAAAAATGCCATTTAGTACGCCGACATCGAGAAAAGTAGTGATGGAAAATCAATCTGACGTACCAGGTTTTATGAAGCCAAAGGGATATGCATTATTTAAGTCTGGGGATGGATTGGGGTATTAAAATTGTAAAGTACAAATAGAAAATTTTATTCAAATCAGCAAAAAATAGAAAAATGACAACAAGAAGAGATTTTGTAAAAAGTACAATTTTGGCAGGACTCGCTACGGGTTTTTCTGCTAAATCTTATGGGAAAATTATTGGCTCAAACGACCGTGTAAGAGTTGCTTGCGTTGGTTTTTCTGACCGTTTCAAGTCTTCGCATATTCCTCCTTTCAAACAATTTCAAAAAGAAATGAATTTTGAAATGGTAGGCGTTTCAGATATTTGGAATCGTCGTAGAGACGAAGGTAAAGCATTTATCGACAAGGCTTTAGGTTCTGATGTAAAGATTTTTCGTAATAATGACGAATTGTATGCGTCTAAATCGGTTGATGCAGTAATGCTTTCAACGGCTGATTTTCAACACGCTTCTCATGCCATTGAAGCCGTAAGAGGCGGTTGTGATGCTTACGTAGAAAAACCACTTGCCGAAACGATGGAAGATAACCGTGCGGTATTGAAAGCGGTAAAAGATTCTGGTAAAATTGTTCAAATTGGTTCTCAACGTCGTAGTGGTGCAAACTATTTTGCCGCTGAAGATTTTATTAAATCGGGTAAATTTGGTCCAATCGTAATGGTTGAATTAGTTTGGAACGTAAATCAACCTGGCCGTTGGAGAAGACCTGCTTTGACGAAAGATTTGAAAGAATCAGATGTGGATTGGAAACGCTTTTTAGTGAACCGTCCAAATGATACTTTTGACCCACGTAAATATTTGGAATATAGACTTTTCTGGCCTTATTCTTCTGGAATTCCGGGACAATGGATGTCGCACCAAATTGATACCGTTCACTGGTTCTCAGGATTGGCTCACCCACGTAGTGCAGTTGCCAACGGGGGTATTTATCAGTGGAAGGATGGTCGTAAAAATGCGGATACAATGACTGTTGTATTTGATTATGGCCCATTAGACGATTTAACTTCAGGTTTCCAAGTACAATTTACCAGCCGTTTCTCAAACGGTGCGGGTGATACCAAGGAATTATATTACTCAAACGGTGGTATGATTAATTTGGATACTAACGAGATTTCTCCAACGGGAGGTTTAGGTGAGCGTGAAGCAGCTGCGATGGGAATGAAAGCCAATCTTTTGGAAAAAGTTTCTTTGAGTGCTGCGACTAAAATTGAAACTAACGCTAACACAGGTTATGATGCTTTAACGACTGCTCACATCAAAAACTGGATGGATTGTGTTCGTTCTCGTAAAACACCAAATGCTCCAATTGAAGCAGGGTACCAACACTCAATCGCTACAATTATGGCTAATGCGGCGTATCGTACAGGTCAAAGAGTAACTTTCGACGAAAAATCACAGGAAGTTATGGCTGGAGGAAAAGTGTTTAAATATTAGGTCTTTTTTAGGTCGTAGGTATTAGGTATGAAAAAGGTGATTCCGTAATTTTGTTATACACTAAAACGGAATTTAATTGTAGGTGTTTTTTATCTAATATCTACAACACAATAACTCATACCTAAAAAATGTCCGACCTTTACCAAACCATACAATCACCATCAGAAGGACTATTTAAAGATAAAGGCAGTAAGTTTTATGCTTTTGCCTATCCATTTACTCAAGAATCCGAGGTGAAATCCCTTATTGAACCGCTTAGAAAGGAACATTTCAAAGCGGTTCATTTTTGTTATGCCTATCGGATAGGAACTGATAAAAATAATTTCAGAGTAAATGATGATGGTGAACCATCTGGTTCGGCTGGTCGCCCGATTTTGAACGTACTTTTATCCAAAGAAATCACCAATATTTTGGTGGTTGTCGTGCGATATTGGGGCGGAACACTTTTGGGCGTTCCAGGTCTGATAAACGCCTATAAATCAGCGACAGAGGAAGCTCTGGCAAATGCCGAAATTATCGAAAAAACGGTTAATGAAGTTTATCAAATCACATACGAATACGTTCAAATGAACGATATAATGAAGGTTATAAAAGATTTTGACTTGAAAATTATCAATCAAAAATTTGATAACCAATGTGTTATCGAAATTGAATTTAGAACGTCATTATCTCCGCAAGTTTTGGGTAAATTAGAAAAAATTGAAGAAATTGAAGTCGCATTTTTACGAACCATATAGATTTAGCGAATTGCCAACTTTTTAAATTTGACAATTCTATTTAATAACTTATCCCTACCTTTGTAAATCATAAAACAATTAACCAAATGGATATTTACGTGGGTAGCATTCCTTTTAAATGGAAGGAAGCAAAACTTAGAGAAATTTTTGAAGCTCATGGCGAAGTAACATCAGCTAAAATAGTCATCGACAAAATCACTCGTCAAAACAAAGGTTTTGCCTTCGTGGAAATGCCAAATTCTGAGGAGGCAAAAGCTGCTATCGAAGCCTTGAATGGTGCAGAAATAGATGAAAGAACTATCGTTGTCAATGAATCAATTCCGAATAATGCAGGAAGTTTAGACAAAGATAAAAAGAAGAAAAAAGTCTATCCAGCAAAGCCTGAAAACAAACAATGGAAGCCATTTAAAGGTATCGGAAAAAAGTAAGTGAATTTGCAAATTATAATTAGTTGAGTAAAACCACTTTGGACTTTTTATCCGTACAATAAGATCTGACGGACAATTTACTGAATCACTCAATAATTTATCTCATCAACTGAAAACTTAATATTTAATGAAGTACGTTTTACTGCTAACCGTAACTTGTTTCGTAATTCATACCCAAGCTCAAGGAATTTTATCGCTTGACGAAGCTGTAAAAATTTCCTTGGAAAACAATTACGCCATCAAAATTGCCAAGAGTAATCAGAAAATTGCGGATAATAATAACACTCGTGGCAACGCAGGAATGTTACCGACCGTAACGGGTACTGTCAATAAAAGTTATAATATTAGTAGCGTAACCATTGGTCTTTTTGACCCTGCTTTAGGAGCAATTGAGCGTTCTGGCGTACCGAATAATACGGGTGGAGTAGGCATAAATGCTGTTTGGACATTGTACGATGGATTGGGTATGTTCATCGCCCGAGATCGTCTCCGTGAACTACAAAAAACTACTACAACGCAATTGGAAAGTACGCTTGAAAATTCAATTTCGTTGGTTAGCAATGCGTATTACGATATTATTCGTCAATCGAGGAGAGTAAATAATCTTAAACAAGGGTTGGAAATATCTAATGACCGACTTAAACTTTCTCGTGACCGTTACGAAGTTGGCCAAGGATCAAAAGTAGATTTTCTTTCGGCACAGGTCGATTTTAACGAAGACAGAGCTGCTCTGATTGCTCAAGAACAAGCCTTAGAGAATTCGAAAATTACGCTTAATTCATTGCTGATTAGAAGTCTGCAAACAGAATTTGTAACGAATGATACAATTTCTTACGATAAAACCCTTTCTCTCGAAGTTCTTCGTGAAGCCACACTCAAACAAAATCCATTATTAGTATTGGCTGACCAAAATAAAAAATTGGCAGAGATGGATTTGAAACTGCAAAAGTCAGCTCAATTACCCCAAGTTGACCTCATTACAGGGTATAATTATAACTCTTCAAATAACGGTGCAGGAGCTCCTCAAGCCACAAAATCGCTTCAGAGTTATGCTTTTAACTACGGACTTCGAGCAACGGTAAATATTTTTGATGGCTATAATCAAAAACGAAGAATCGAGAATGCAAAAATTGGACAAGAAATTGCCAGTTTGCAAGAAGGAGATTTACGAAATCAGTTAAACTCGGCTTTGGAAAGAACATATTTGAGTTATAAAAATGCCTTAGAACTGATAAAATTAGAAACTGAAAACTACAAAATTGCTCGTCAAAATATCGACATTGCTTTTGAAAGATACAAAGTTGGAAACTCTGCGGCTTATGAACTTCGTGAGGTTCAACGAAACGCCGTAGCCGCTGAAACTCGTTTAATTGAAGCAGAATTCAATGCCAAAATTACAGAGATTGAATTGTTGAGATTGAGTAGTAAGATTTTGGAATAGTATAGTAGTATAAATGGAACACGGATTAAAAAGATTAGACACGGATTAACAATTTTATATCCGTGTCTAATTCTTTCAATCCGTGTTCCACTATTTTTATATCAGTTTCCTTATGCGTTTACATCCTCAACCGCCATCTGCTTATCATATAGTTCCCGATAAGCCCCATTTGCCCCCATTAAATCATTGTGTGAACCTTGTTCAACAATATGACCATCATCCAACATAATGATTTTGTCCGCCAATTTTGCCGATGAAACTCGGTGCGAAATAATCACCGAAGTACGACCCTGCATAATCCCTTGAAGATTGTTCAAAATCTGATTTTCGGTTTTGGTATCAACCGCCGAAAGACAATCATCCAAAATCAGAATTCGTGGCTCACGAGCAATGGCACGAGCAATAGAAAGGCGTTGTTTTTGTCCCCCCGAAAGCGTCACGCCACGTTCGCCCAAAACAGTATCAAATCCTTCTGGGAAATCAATCACATTATTGTACAAATCCGCATCTTTTGCCGCTTGAATAATTTGCTCTTCAGTCATTTCATCCGAGCCAAATTTTACATTATTTCTGATAGAATCCGAAAATAAGAAAACATCTTGCGGAACATATCCAATTTGTGAGCGTAAATTATTGACATTTAGATTTTTAATGGGCAATTTGTCAATCTTAATTTCACCGTCTGTTACATCGTACATTCTACACAACAAATTGGCAATGGTACTTTTTCCTGAACCAGTTGTTCCCAAAATAGCAATTGATTCCCCCGCTGCAACTTGCATAGAAAAATCCTTTAAAGCTATAATGCCAGAGTCAGGATAAACAAAATTTATATGCTTGACTTCAATATCCCCCGCAATTTCTTTCGTGATATTTTCCTTAGAAGTAATATCGGTTTTAATGTTCAAAAACTCATTAATACGTTGTTGTGAAGCCGCCGCTCTTTGAATTTGTGAAGCCGTCCACCCCAAAGCAATCATTGGCCACGTGAGCATATAAACGTACATAATAAACTCCGTAATACTACCAGGTGTGAGTCTGCCAGCCATCACTTCTAAACCACCGACGTACACCACAATCACCGAACTTAATCCTGCTAAAACAGAAACTAAAGGTGAGAAAAGCGAATCTACCTTGACTAAATCCAACGATTTTTCACGGTAAACATTGGCTTGTTTGGTAAAAGCAACCGTTGATGGTTCTTCTTGAACAAAGGCTTTCAAAACCCTAATTCCCGAAAAGGCTTCTTGCGTAAAAGTGGAGATTTTAGATAAATTGGCTTGAATTTGCTCCGACTTTCGCATGATTATCGTATTCACAAAATAAATACTGAACGACAAAAACGGCACAGGTAAAAGCACAAACCAAGTCAATTTTTGATTGACCGCAAGCATATACCAAATCACGAGAATAAATACCGTTATCAAGTTCAAACCGTACATAATGGCAGGCCCAACGTACATTCGCACCTTATTGACATCTTCTGAAATACGAGCCATTAAATCTCCCGTATTATTTTTACGGTAAAAACTCAAAGGAAGGGTTTGGTAATGATAATAAATTTCGTTTTTCAAATCAAATTCTATGTGTCGAGACATTACAATGAGTGTCTGACGGACAAAGAAAAGGAAAAGTCCTTTTAGTAAGGCCAATACCAAAATCATCAATCCGTAAAGCAGAATTGAAAAAGCGAAGAATTCGTAAATAGAAGTTTGGAGTTTAAACCCGTCGAAAAGGAAATATAAATCAATGGTTTCTTTCACCAAATCGAGGGCGTACCGAACAATTTGGGCAGGTACAACCCCGAAAAGATTGGAAACAAATGTAAATAATGTACCCAAAATTAAGTACCATTTATATTTCAGAAAGTATTTGTTGAGATGATTTAGGTATTTCATATAATATTGAACGTATCACTTTTATGAATTGTTCATTGACGTTTGAAATTTAATAACTTGTTTTAATGCCGTTGTCTCGATAGACAACCAATTCAAATTATCTTGGTTGCCAAATACAGTATAAAAATCGTCTGAGTCTCCATAGACAATGGTGAGAAAAGAAAACCTTTTTACTTCTTTAACACAATAAATTTACATGAAATAGCTCTATTTTCTTAAAAAAATACTAATTTTGTATCATTATTTGTAACACGGACACGCAGTCCGTTCATGTCTAAAAAAAACGTTCTTTCAAAATACACAATGGTAAACAGACGACTTCTCCGAACCAAGGCTTTCCAAAACCTATATGCTTTCCGCACAGCCGAGCGAGCTGATTATCAATTATACCACGACCTTATTGCTGAATCTTTCCTTCCTAATCTTGACTTAATGATTCCTAAAGAGCAACAAATGCCTAAGTTGGAAGGCTTACGTAAGCTGGCGGAATCTCATTACGAAGCGATTCTCAATAAGAAAGAATTAGAAGACGATTATCCTCTTGAAGCCAAAAATGCGGCTAAAAAAAATATCTTGCTTTATCGTGATGCAGTCAAAAGAGACCGTGCAAAAATTACCCAAGCGATGGTTGACGAAGTAGAAAATATCTATAATGTTTATCTGAAAATGGTTAATTTACTACTTGAAATTTCTGATATAGCCGTTTGGGACGAACAACGTCGTTTGGTTGAGACGGATTTTCGTACTGCCAGATTAGCCGAAAATGAGGTATTGAAAGCCCTCAAAAACCTTAAATCGTTAGAAACAGAATCAATTCGTAGAAATATTAATTGGACTGATGAAGACCAAAACCTTCTCCGCAAACTTTTCTTGGATGGCATCTTGCCTGATACCGAATTCCAGTCGTACATTCGCACTACCAAACATACATTTGAGGAAGATTTAGCTTTGGTTCAGTACCTTGTTAAAACTTTTGTGCTGAAACATCATCTTATAACGGACTATTTTGAAGAAAAAGACTTAAATTGGGGCGAAAACAAAGACGTTTTAAAGAGTTTAGTCGTTAAAACATTTAAGATTACAAATATTGATGAATTGGCTCTTCAACCTTTGGCAATGAATTGGGAAGATGATAAATTCTATTTCCTCGACCTTTTTAATAATGCCTTGGATAATGAAGAATCTTACGAAAAAATTATCATTGACCAAACTCAAAACTGGGAAGGCGACCGTTTAGCCATGACTGATTTGTTAATTCTGAAATTAGGATTAGCCGAAATGATTCACTTTACGAGTATTCCCGTAAAAGTTTCAATCAACGAATATATTGAATTAGCAAAGAATTATTCAACGCCAAAATCTGGACAATTTGTCAATGGCCTTTTGGATGTACTTTCACAGAAATTACAAAAAGAAGGAATCATTAGAAAATCTGGCCGTGGATTAATTGATAATAAATAATAAATGGGTGAATGAATGAGTAAATAAACCACCATTCATTTTGAAACTTGTCAGGTGGCCCATAAAAAATATATAATTAACCTTTGAGTTGTGATTTGTATGATAAAAGAATGTTTGAAATATATTTTTCACTCATTCACTCATTCACTCATTCACTCATTTTTAACCAAAAACAAAATGAGCAAATCATCAAAAACATTTTGGGCATTTATGACAGGTGCAGCCGTTGGTGCTGTATTAGGTATTTTGTATGCCCCAGACAAAGGCGAGAATACTCGCAACAAATTGTTTTATCAACTTCAAAAATATAGAGACCAATTGCAAGGCTTAATTTCTGATTTGATTGAAGGGAAAGAGATTCCAGAAACAATGGCAAAATCAGAAGGGAAAAAAGTCGTAAATGAAGCTCGTGAAAAAGCAGAAAGACTTTTGGAAGATGTTGAAAGCATGATGAACCAAATCAAAGCAAAGGCTTAATTATTGGTAGCGGGGTTGTATCCCGTATATTATAATTTACAAACTCGGAATACAATCCCGTGCTACATTAAAACAATGAAAAAAGTAATAATCTTAGCTTTATCATTAACTGTTTTTATCGCTTGCGAAAATAAACAACGAACTGATGCTCAGACGATGGAAGAGAAAATAAAAGCTCTTCAACCAACGGCTGATAAATTTCCCGTGATGGTAATTGATACGCCAGCGGTTGATTTAGGAACAATCTCAGAAGGCGATACGATTATGCACGTTTACAATTTCAAAAATACGGGTAATATGCCTTTAGTTTTGAGTAATGTGAATGCTTCGTGTGGTTGTACAACTCCTTCTTATTCGAGTGAACCTGTCGCTCCAGGACAAAAAGGTTTTATTACCGTGAAATTTAATAGCAAAGGCAAAGAAGGAAAATTGAATAAAACAGTAACAGCTTACGCAAATACCAAACCTGCTGAAAATACAGTTTCCTTTAAAATTGAAGTCATCAAAAAATAAGCGTTAGGTAAAATATCAGGTATTTAGTTATCAAGATTTTGCCACATCATAAGGCTTTAAATAATATCACATAACCAAAAAACTAACCATGTACAATAGTATTTTATTACAAGGATTGGGCGGAGGCGGAGCTTCTTCATTACTTTTAATCGGAGGAATGTTCGTTATCATGTATTTTTTCATGATTCGTCCACAACAAAAAAAGCAGAAAGACCAACAATCATACGTTGATGCTTTAAAAGCAGGGGATAAAGTTGTTACCATCGGTGGATTGCACGGTACAATTGTAACGGTACGTGAAAAAACAGTTGTCTTGGAAGTTGATGCTAACAAAGGCGTAAGAATGGTTTTCTTAAAAACGGCAATTTCAAAAGATTCTTCGGCTCAAATTGGAGAATAATATTCTAAAAGTTTATATTTTAAAGAAGTTAGAAAGTTAAAAGTCAATACTTTAAACTTTCTAACTTCTTTAATTTTCTAACCCTTTAACTCAAAAACCATGAAAACAGCTTCTTCAAAAACTGACATCAAGGCTATTTTGATAAGTCTGTTGGCTGCCATCATTTTCTGGATAATGAATGCGCTAAACAAAGATGGTTATTCGCAGAAAATGTCTTTTCCACTGCAATTTTCTTATAACGATTCACTTTATATTCCTACGCAACCACTTCCAGAAAAAATAACAGTTAATGTATCAGGTAGCGGTTGGAGTTTATTACGAAAAGCATTTGCCTTAGACATTAATCCAATAAAATATTCAGTAAGTAAGCCCTTGAAAACCAGATTTTTAAACACAGGTTCTTTGACGGACTCACTTTCGGAATATATCAAGGACGTGAAAGTTAATTATGTCGTTGCTGACCGTTTTGAGTTGGAATTTGACCGTAAAATTAGTAAACAATTTGTCGTAAAGATTGACAGTTCATCCATTCCATTGAAAGAACGTTATGTGATTTCGAGTGTAATAAATGTTAATCCAAGGACGGTAATACTTGAAGGGCCAGAGTCTGTTTTGACCGATATGGGAAGTGTGATTTTGGTGAAAATTCCAGGAAAAAGACTACAAGAAAATTTTGATGACGAGATAAAATTATCATTACCTCCAAACTCGCTTATAAAGTCAAATAAAGACCGAGTAGCGGTAAGTTTTGAGGTTTCAGAATTATTGAAATAAGTTTATAGAGAATAGAATTTAGATTTCAGAGAATAGATTATTTGAAGAAGAGTTTAAAGTCATTCACGCTTAATCTCAATTCTCTAACATCTAATATCCATTTAGTCATGCAAAAAATCATTGGAATTACAGGTGGAATTGGCTCAGGGAAAAGCCTTGTATGTAAGGTTTTTTCTATTTTAGGAATACCAATTTACGACGCAGATTCAAGAGCTAAATGGTTGATGAACAATGATTTAGCATTGAAAGTAGCAATTCAAGATCTTCTCGGAGAACAATCTTATACGTCTTCGGGCGAATACAACCGACCGTGGGTAGCTTCTCAAGTTTTCAGTAATCCCGAATTATTACAGCAACTTAATGCCGTTGTGCATCCAAGAGTTCGTCAAGATTCCCAATCTTGGATTCAAAAATATCCAAAAGCTCCTTTTTTACTCTACGAAGCCGCATTGATGAGAGCCGCTGGTGATGGCAAATTCTTCGATAAAGTAATTGTAGTGAATGCTCCCATTGAATTGAGAATCAAACGAGTGCAGCAACGAGACAAACGAACGGAACAAGAAATAAAAGATATTATCGCAAGACAAATTTCTGATGAAGAAAGATTGAAATTCGCTGATTATGTCATTGATAATGATGAAAAGCATCCTGTTTTAGAGCAAATTTTGTGTTTGTATCAAGAGATTTTATAGTAGATATTTAAAGTGAAAATCATCAAAAGCGACTCATGAAACTGAAATTCATGAGTCGCTTTTTTTGTAAGAATATTATGAACTAAATAATAAGTTAAATAACTTAGTATTTAGTTGTAAAACTGAAAAATAAGTTATAAGTTTGATTTATGGAAGAATTAACAAGAACAGAAGAACGAATTATGCAAACACTTTGGCAATTGGAACTTGCTTTTGTGAAAGATATTATCAAGCATATTGATGAAGAACCCAAACCTCCCTACAATACTATTTCATCGGTAGTTCGAATTTTGGAGAAAAAGGGTTACATAGGTTATAAAGCCTACGGAAAAACGTATCAATACTTCCCGATAATCTCCAAAGCAGACTATGCAAGGCAGACTTTCAAGAAGGTACTGAATAATTATTTTGATAATTCTGCTACCAATTTGATGTCATTTTTGGTGCAAGAAGAGCAAATCAGCGAAGAGGAATTGGAGAAATTGCGTAAAATAATCGGATAAAACTCAACTTTAAAACTATGAATTACTTGATGGAATCTACCGCCTGTATTGCTATTTTTTATGGGCTTTATTTATTGATTTTTAGACGATTTACCTTCGTTAGACTAAATCGTATTTACTTGCTTTTAAGTCTAATCATGGGGTTGATTTTTCCATTGATTTCTTACGAAGTAGAAGAAATAGTGAAAGTTCCTGTCAATCAAGTAGTATATGCTGAGCGTAATTTTCAACCAGTAATAGTGAATAGTTCTACTTCATTAATCGTGAATGAGCCCGTCGAAAAATTGCTTGATTGGAATTTAATTACTGAAATTATTTATGTATTAGGAATCTTTTTGATGGCATTTAGATTTTCAGTAATGATTTATAAATTATTGAAAATCAAAAGAATACCTGTTGGCAGTAATTATATCTCTACCCAAAGTCGATTTGCTAATTCATCATTTTTCAATATGATTTTTATTGACGATGCAAAGCTTACTCAAGATGAAATTCAGCAGATATTGGCTCATGAAAAATGGCATATCAGGCTCTTTCATTCTTATGATTTGTTGTTTGTAGAAATATTGAAAATGCTATTTTGGTTTAATCCGATTTTGTGGTTGTATCAGCGTTCACTCTCGGAAGTGCATGAGTATGAGGTAGATAGACGTATGATACAAGCTTATAACCCACAGTCATACGCCCAACTCTTACTGAAATTAGCAACATCAACCCCAATATTGGCAACTACCCATCATTTCAGTCGTAAGCCCTTGACCGACCGTATTCATTTTATATTCACTAAACAAAAATCCGTACCTATGAAACGATTAGCGTATTTATCCATTTTACCCATTTTAGGGGTATTGTTCATGGCTTTTTCTTTGGAGAAAGTGGTGAAGTATCAAGAAATTGAAGATAGTTCTAAGCATTTTAAGATTATGAGAGGGAACAAAATTAATATTTCGGAAAGTGATATGTCCAAGTTAGCCATTATGCGATTAATGGATGATGAAATACAACTTCTCATTGGTTTTGATAAGCTAACAAACGAGTCGATAGAAGAAGCCAAAAGCTACTTTAAAGATTATGGTTTTTCTTTAAATGTAATTGATTTTCAAATAGATAAGAAAAATATTCTAACCAATATTGAGTTTAGCTTATTAGAAGATGACAAAGTTGAGAAAGAAAAAAACAGAAGTAGAAATTATGAAATGTACAATGATGGGGGAAAATTTGATTTAGAGGAATACCGTAAACTTTCTAAGGAAGATAAAGGATTGTTTTTGTCAATTAGAGCTAACAGAAAAACAGGAATTCATACTGTAAATTTAGGTCATATTCCGCCAACGCCACCAGCACCCCCAAGACCTCCGTTAGCACCTAAAGCACCAAAAACTTCACCAATATTGCCTAAACCACCATTAGCACCGAAAGCATTACCTGCACCGCCGAAACCGCCCGTGAAAGTCGGATTTTTAAATAAGATGAGTAGAGATTCTATCAAATTAATTGGTGAAGGTCAATTAGGGAAAAATCCATTAGTGATAATTGATGGTAAGAGATATTCTTCTAATGTTTTAAATAGTATTAATCCTGCAAAAATTCAAGGAACAGCACTGTACAAGAAAAATAATCCTAAACCAATTTACCAAAGATTCGGTGAAAATAATGTCGATGGAGCGATAGTAATGGAAACTCGCAAGGAGGGAACATTGTATTTAGCAGGAAATGAACTTGATAACAGAATAAGAAATGAGAAAAAAAGGGAATTGGCAAAGAAAGGAAATCCCCTTTTATCAAGAACTACTTTATTGAATAATGATGGAAGTAAGTTTGATGAAGTAACTGTTTATCGTAAAGATGGTACAAAAAGAGCATCAGTACAAATTCCAGTGGGAGGTAAGGTCCTCTTTTTGGTTAAAGGAGAGCCTAAAGCTGAAAGTGAGCTTAAAAAGTTAAATATTGAAGCCTTAGGAAATAGTATTTGGGCAAGTACGGAATTAAACCATTACTACTTAAATAAATTTCCTGAAATGGCTAAGAAAACAGTCGCAACAATTGCGTTCAACGAATAAACAAAAAAGGCTTTTGGAGGAATCCAAAAGCCTTTATATCTATTCACACATTAAACATTACGCATGAATTGCACGATTTTCAGTTGCTGCTAAACAAGCTTCTTTCATCGCCTCTGTGTATGTTGGGTGTGCGTGCGACATACGAGCTACGTCTTCTGCACTGGCACGGTATTCCATTGCTACAACTGCCTCTGCAATCATATCTGCTGCTCTTGCACCAATGATGTGAACGCCTAAAATTTCGTCAGTAGTTTTATCGGCTAATACTTTCACTAAACCGTCAGTATCCATTGAAGCCGTTGCACGACCTAATGCTTTGAATGGGAAAGAACCTGCTTTGTAAGCAATACCAGCCGTTTTCAATTCTTCTTCTGTTTTACCAACTGAAGCTACTTCTGGCCACGTATAAACAACGCCTGGAATTAAATTATAGTTGATATGTGGTTTTTGTCCTGCAATAGTTTCAGCTACAAAAACACCTTCTTCTTCTGCTTTGTGAGCCAACATTGCACCACGAACTACGTCACCGATGGCATAAATGTTAGGTACATTTGTTTGTAAAGTATGTTCATCAACAACAACTTTCCCCCTATCTACGGCAACGCCGGCACCTTCTAAGTTCAAGCCTTCTGTAAACGGACGACGACCAATACAAACCAAAACATAATCACCCGAAATAGTTACTTGTTCATCTTTTGAGTTTGTCGCTGTAACGGTTACATCATCACCGTTATTGACAACGTTAGTAACTTTATGTTGGAAGAAAAATTCAGCTTTAAGTTCTTTTTTCAAACTCTTTTGCAATTCTTTTCCCATTGTTTTATCCATCGTTGGAATCATCGAATCCGCAAATTCTACAAAGCTAACTTTTGCTCCTAAGCGACCATAAACTGAACCTAATTCAGCACCAATAACGCCTGCTCCGATAACGATAAGGTGTTTTGGTACTTCTTGTAAGTTCAAAGCCTCAGTAGAAGTAATAACACGCTTTTTATCAATTGGAATAAATGGCAATGCTGTCGGTTTTGAACCCGTTGCAATAATGACATTTTTAGCAGTCAAATCTTCAGACGTACCATCTGCTTTGGTTACTTTAATGGTGTTTTTATCCACAAAAGAGCCTAAGCCATTGTACGTCGTGATTTTATTTTTTTTCATCAAGAACGTAATTCCATCATTCATTTTCTTCACAACGCCAGTCTTGCGACTAATCATTTGCTCCATATTGATTTTTGGAGCAGAAATCTCAATTCCATGTTCTGCAAAAGAATGAGAAGCATTGAAGAAATGTTCAGAAGAATCTAAAAGTGCTTTTGAAGGAATACAGCCAACATTTAGGCAAGTACCACCCAAAACACTGTATTTTTCGATAAGAGCAGTTTTCATGCCCAATTGAGCTGAACGAATGGCGGCAACATAACCCCCAGGGCCCGAACCGATTACTATTACGTCGTATTGCATATTTAAGTATTATGTATCAGGTACTAAGTATTAAGTAATTGCTTAATACATTTTTAATTCTAAAATTCTTACGGCTAAAACTATTCTTTTGGTTTTGTTTATCCCGCCTGACCATCACCATCAAGGTCAAAACCTATTTTACGATATTCACTGGTGGACTGGGCATTACCAATTTTTTTGAAAATAAATGAAACTTGAGTAGTTGTACCGCCAGCATTAATGGATGTTGTATTTACTAATTCCCAACCTTCTGAGCCAAATTGAGCAAGCATTTTATTGACCACTTTTGCATCAAGTCCATGTTTTCCATTGCCATTGGCATCAAAAATAGTAGGATTCACATCCGCTATTACGGTAAGATAATCCCATTTAATAAGACTCATTTTTATCGTATTAGGTATTAGGTATTGTGTCCAAAGCAATAACTAACTCTTATTGATTTGGGACATAATACCTAATATGATTATTTTTAAACATCCAACAACAAACGAGTTGGGTCTTCTAATAATTGCTTCAATCTTACCAAGAATGATACAGATTCTTTTCCGTCAATAATTCTGTGGTCGTAAGAAAGAGCAACGTACATAATTGGACGAATTACGATTTGTCCATCCATGACAACCGCACGTTCAACAATGTTGTGCATTCCCAAAATAGCTACTTGTGGAGCATTAATAATTGGTGTCGAAAGCATCGAACCAAAAATGCCACCATTTGTAATTGTGAATGTTCCACCTGACATTTCTTGTAATGTCAACTTGTTATTTTTAGCCAATGTAGCCAAACGAACAACTTCGCCTTCAATGCCTGCTAATGATAAGTTTTCGGCATTTCTGATAACTGGAACTACTAAACCTTTTGGAGCAGATACCGCAATTGAAATATCACAGAAGTTGTTATAAACAATTTCTTCACCGTCAATTGAAGCATTTACAGCAGGATATTCTTTCAAAGCAACGCAAACTGCTTTTGTGAAGAATGACATAAAGCCTAAGCCAACACCATGTTTCTCTTTGAATTTATCCTTATATTTTCCACGTAAATCCATGATTGGCTTCATGTCAACTTCGTTAAAAGTTGTCAACATTGCTGTCTCATTTTTTACTTGAACTAAACGACGAGCAACGGTTTTACGAAGAGAAGTCATTTTTTCACGACGTTGAGTACGGTTGCCTGATGTTGAAACAACTACTGGAGTTGGAGCAATCGCAGGAGCAGAAGGAGTTGCAACTGGAGCTGGTTTAACGGCTGCATTAGCGTCTTCTTTCGTGATACGTCCACCCACACCAGAACCTTGTACTGTACTTGCGTCAATCCCTTTTTCTGCTAATGCTTTAGCAGCGGCTGGAGATGCGTGTCCTGCCGCATAATTTGTCTGTGATGTTTCAACGGTTGCTTGTGGCGTTGCAATTGGTGCAACACTTGGTGTAGCTACTGCACCACCAACTGTAATAGTTGCTACCACGGCACCGATTGCTAAAACAGAACCTTCTGTCGCTACGATATGAAGTACCCCTGCAACTTCAGCGGGAAGCTCAAAGGTAGCTTTGTCTGACTCTAATTCACATAAAACTTCATCCATTTTCACGGAATCACCTTCTTTTTTACTCCAAGTAGAAATGGTTACTTCCGTGATTGATTCACCAACGGCTGGAACTTTAATTTCAATTACTTGGTTTGCCGTAGCGATTGGAGCTGCTGCTGGTGCTTCAACTACTGGAGCTGGTGCAGCACTTGGCGTCGCTACTGGAGCGGTAGGAGCAGGATTTACACTTGCACCAACTGGCTCAATAATACAAATTACTGCACCAATAGGTAAAGTTTCACCTTCTTTGGCAACGATTTTCAAGACTCCTTCTGCTTCAGCAGGGAGTTCAAAAGTAGCTTTGTCTGATTCTAATTCACACAAAACTTCATCCATTTTTACCACATCGCCATCTTTTTTGTTCCATGTAGCGATGGTTACTTCGGTTATTGATTCGCCAACGGGCGGAACTTTCATTTCAATTGCCATATCTCGATTTCGGATTTTGGATTTCGAATTGTAGATGCTCTAATTTCCACAATACGATTTTAACTTTTATAGGACTGAATATTATGAGTTTACGAAAATAATTCCGTAAGAAATTATGCAAATGCTCTTTCTACCAAAGCTGCTTGTTCTTCAACGTGAACTTTCAAGAAACCTGTGGCTGGCGAAGCTGATTTTTTACGAGCAACCAAGCTATCAAATACTTTCCAACCAAATTCACGAATGATAAATGACCAATAGCCCATGTTTTCGGGTTCTTCTTGTACCCACAATACTTTCGCTTTCGGATATTTGTCTAATTCTGCTTGAACTTTAGTTGCTGGGAATGGATGTAATTGCTCCACACGCACGATGGCAACGTCGGTACGTTTATCTTTTTCTTGTTTGTCTAATAAATCAAAATACACTTTTCCAGAACAAAGTAATACTTTTTTTACTTTCTTAGCATCAGCATAAATATCACCGTAAACTTCTTGGAACGAACCGTCGATGAATTCTGCGATTGGTGAAATTACTTTTGGATGACGGAATAATGATTTAGGCGACATCGTAACCAATGGCTTACGGAAATTCCAAGCTAATTGGCGACGTAATGCGTGGAAGATATTCGCTGGTGTGGTTAGATTCGTTACGATTATATTTTCTTCGGCCGCCAATTGTAAAAATCTTTCTGGACGAGCATTTGAATGTTCTGGTCCTTGTCCTTCGTATCCGTGGGGCAATTGCATCACCAAACCGTTCATAGTTCCCCATTTAGATTCTTGAGAAGAAATAAATTGGTCAATCATTGTTTGGGCTCCGTTGGCGAAGTCACCGAATTGAGCTTCCCAAATCACCAATGTGTCTGGATTTGCTAAAGCGTATCCAAACTCAAAACCTAAAACGGCATATTCAGACAATAATGAATTATAAATCTGTAAATGCTCTTGCTCGGCCTGAATATGGTTTAATGAAATATAAGATTCATTGGTATTAGCATCATGAAGTACAGCGTGACGGTGCGAGAATGTACCTCGTTGTACATCTTGACCCGAAACTCGAACTGGCTTTCCTTCCACTAATAATGAACCATACGCCAAAGCTTCAGCAGTTGCCCAGTTTAATGAACCGTTTTCAAAATAACTTTTGCGGTCTGCTAAAAGCTTCTCAATCTGTTTTAAAGCGGTAAAACCTTCTGGTAATTTAGAAAGTGAAGCGGCAATTTTATCAATGGTTTCTTTTGAAATTCCTGTTTTAGGAGAGTTGTCGAAATCACCTTCTTGGGCATAATTTAATTCTGCCCAACGATTATCCAATTTCAAAGGATGATATTCTGGACGAATTTTTTGTTTTACCAAATCCAATCGAGCCTGTAATTCTGCTTTAAATTCAGAATCCATTTCTGCCGCTAATTTGGCATCAATATCTCCACGAGCAATTAATTTTTGGGTATATAGTTCTCTTGGATTTGGGTGATTCGTGATATCAGCGTAAAGCGTTGGTTGCGTAAAACGTGGTTCATCAGATTCGTTGTGTCCATTTCTACGGTAACAAACCATGTCGATAAATACATCACGGTTGAATTGTTGACGGAATTCTGCCGCCATTTTCGATACAAAAACTACTGCTTCTGGGTCATCACCATTTACGTGGAAAACGGGAGCATCAATAATTTTGGCAACGTCAGTACAATATATAGAAGAACGAGCATCTTCAAAGTCAGTCGTAAAACCAACTTGGTTGTTAATGACAAAGTGAATTGTTCCACCTACTTCATAGCCTTTCAATTTAGCCATTTGAGTAACCTCATAAACAATTCCTTGACCCGCAACTGCCGCATCTCCGTGAATTAAAATCGGAAGAATTTTGTCATAATCACCTTCATAGTGAGCATCGGCTCTGGCTCTACAAAAACCTTCTACTAAAGGATTTACTGCTTCAAGGTGAGAAGGGTTTGGCGCTAATTTCAATGATACCTCAACGTCTGAAGGCGTGATGTGTTTTGAAGAATAACCCAAGTGATATTTTACGTCGCCATCACCATGAATTTGGTCAGGAAGGTTACCTTCAAAACCATCAAAAATAGCGTCGTAAGATTTGTGCATGATGTTGGCGAGAATATTCAAACGCCCACGGTGAGCCATCCCAATCATGACTTCTTGAACGCCTAAATCTGCCGAGCGATTGATGATTGCATCAAGAGCAGGAATGGTGCTTTCGCCGCCTTCCAAACCAAATCTTTTTTGACCTAAGTATTTAGTACCCAAGAAGTTTTCGAAAACGACCGCTTCGTTGAGTTTTTCTAAAATTTGTTTCTTTTCGTCAATCGAAGGATTAAAAGATAAAGCTTCTTTTTCGATTTTTGCTCTTAACCATTCCTTCACTTCTGGCTCACGGATGTAAGCGTATTCAAAACCAACTGAACCCGCATAAATTTTATTAAGCGACTCAATGATTTTGCGTAACGAAACAGCACCAATGCCCAAGAAATTGCCCGCTTGGAAGTTCGTATCTAAGTCAGCCTCCGAAAGAGCATAGTCTTTTAAATCTAAGCGAGGTTGGCGATTTTTACGTTCACGAATTGGGTTGGTTTTTGCGAGCAAATGCCCACGAGAACGGAAGGCTTTGATAAGACTTATCACCGCCATTTCTTTCTGAATCATCGAAGAATCAACTGGGGCAGATGATGCCGCAGGAGTTCCTTTTGATTGACCATTAGATGATCCATTTGAGCCGTTCCAGCCAGCATAAAAATCAAACCCTTTAAAGAAGTTTTGCCAACTGATATCTACCGAATTGGGGTCTTGCAAGTACGACTCATAAAGGTCAGAAATCGCTGCGGTATCGGCGTTAGCAATGTATGAAAATTGATCCATTATAATTTTTACGTTAATCTTCGTCGATTAGTACGTTTTATTTTCAAGAATGTTTTAACAAAAGGCAAAGTTAAGGTATGCGTTCAAAATAAAGCATATATTTTATTTGTTTTTTACTATAAGTTTGTCAAATTTATATAGCTTAAAAAATATCATTTTAAAAAGATTTAATTTCTTAGTAAAATACAAAAGAAACATCGTTCGTTACTGGTTTTTTTATTTTTCCTAAATATTGCCAATTTTATTACCTCAATCCTTAAAATTTCCCCAAAATGAATATTTTATTTCTTTTCTCATATTTTTTCTTGTCTTATTTCTCGACTTTCCCAAAAGATGGAGATATTCAGTTTACGAAAGCTTATGATTATGTAAATCTGTACGCACAAAAAGATAGTTTACTCGCAAAATGTCCAAATATCTCTAAAACCAGAAAAATTGTTATTTCTCCTCAACAAATTGCTTTTGATGTTAATAATGTGATGTGCAATTTTATTCAAAAGCGGTACAAAAAAGAGGATTTGTCTTGTTCTCAAATTAATATGAAGGAAGGACGTAACATTCAGCTTTTGTCTGATTCGGTTTACAAGGAAACTTCTAAAATAAAGCCAATTCCGTTTAATCAAAGTGTGATGTATAACAAAGCCCGTGAACCCGAAATCGGTTATGCCATCATGTTTTCAGATTTGTATAAAAACTGTGTAATGGTTGAGTTAAGATACTTTTGTAATAATCAAGCAGGAAATCCTTGGGCAAAAAAATCAAAGGTTTTTATGTTTGAATTTGATAAAAAAGATAATATTAAGGCTGTTTATCAGAATGAAAAAATGTATCGGTAGGATAGAATAGGTTTTCAATCGTCTTTATGTACTCTACCAGACAGGTTAGAAAACGGTATTATACTTTACCTGAAACCATATTATAAAACTTAATCTCAGGGTTCATTTCGTTAAATAAAATCGCTTCTTGCAGGATTTCGAGAAAAACTTCTTCTTTATTTTCGTAATCCTGCAAATCTTTAAAAGTGATTCCTTTTACTAATTTTCGCTTCTTAGCATCCAATAATCCAGACTCATGGTTGAGGTGCAATCCCTTCGCAAAACAAACTTCAACCCTTTGCGTTTTTTTGATGATATTCAAATAACAAAGGTGGTCAAAGCAATAAAAAAAGGGTATGTTCCACGAGATTTGCTCTCTAATAGCTGGGTGCGAAAGCATAATTACCTTGCGGATTTGTGTCAGTAAAGGTGTTAAGGCTTTATCTCTGCTTTCAATAAAATCGTCTATGTCAACGTATTTTTGCATTGATTAGTTAGAATGTTTTAAATTTAGAGCGTAAAGTATTTGGAAGTTATCAATCCAAAATCAATAAATGAATAAACAAATTAAATATTTTTTCTGCTTTTTTATACTCTTTATTTCAATAAGTGAAAACTTAATTGCCCAAGGAGTTCGTTGGGAAACGGGAAGTTTTGAGCGTATTTTGAATAAAGCTAAGAGCCAGAAAAAGCTAATTTACATAGATATTTATACCACTTGGTGTACGCCCTGTAAGCAAATGGATGCGGAGGTTTTTTCGAATTCTGAGGTTGGAAAAATTTTCAATGAACATTTTATTAATTATAAAATTGACGGAGAAAAAGGAGAAGGCAGAGATTTGGTGGATTATTTTGAATTAGAGAGCTACCCAACCAGTATGTTTATTGACGGTGATTGGAACATAATTCTAAAATTAGAAGGTTTTCGTCCAACGGAAAAATTATTGGAATTGGCTGAACAAGTAAAGGAACGAAACAAAATTGGCGGTTCGGATGAAGACTTAGAGCAAGCCTATTTAAAAGGGAAAAGGGATGCCTTTTTTCTTTACCAATACATCAAAGCGAGAGCTTTTCAGAAGTTAGATAACGGAATATTATTAGATGAATATTTATCGAAAATTGGTGCAGAACAATTATTGGCTGATAATACCCTGAAACTTATCCTTGAAAATGCGTCTCAATTGCGTGGGAGAGCTTTTGATTATTTGATGACTCGTAAAAATGAACCAATTATTGAACGAAAAATCAAAGGAATTATCTCGCAAAACCTCAATAAAGCGGTTAATCAAAAAAATGAAAAACTGCTGAATGAAGTTTTGGCAACAAATGGTCGTTTGAGTAAAACTTTTGCTGAAGCAAATGAGTGGAATACGGAGTCAAAAATGAACTATTTTATGCTGACCAATCAATCTGAAAAGTTCTTTACAACGGCGGATTTTTTCGTTGAAACGTATATTCTGAAGAAAAAATTATCCTCATTCAACAACCTTCCTGAGGTTAGGGACGTATATAACCATAAATTGAGAAAGGCTGCGAAGTTTGTCGTGGAGCATTTTGCCGAACGAGAAAAATTAGAGAAAGCAGTTATCTGGATTAGGAAATCAATAGAAATTGAAGAAAAATCATCTAACAATGAAATTTATTCCAGACTTTTGTTTACTTTAGGCAGTAAAATAGAAGCTATTCGACTGATGGACAGAGCATTGGTTTTAGCTAAACAGGAAAAAGCCGATGAGAGTTATCTTGATTTCTTGTCTGATGAACTTTCAAGAATGAAAAAGTAATCTAATTTACCATACTCAAAACAGTTTTTGGTATCTTTTTTGTACTAATTCTGTTTTAAAATTTGTGTTTACCGCCAAAAACATAGCCCTAATGAATTTATCAAACCCATTAAGAAAAAATGAAAAAATTTTACCTGTTACTAATCTGTCTGATAGTCAGTATATTGGCTACGAATCAGACCTTTTCACAGGGGATTATTTTTCGGCAAGATGATTGGCAAAACGTTTTGATGCAAGCGAAAGCCCAGAAGAAATTAATCTTCGTGGATATTTACACAACGTGGTGCGGCCCCTGTAAAGAGATGGATAAAAAAACCTTTACAGAGCCATCAGTTGGCGACAAATTTAATGCCAGATTCGTCAATTATAAAGTTGATGCAGAAAAAGGTTTTGGAATTACACTGGCCAAACGCTATAATGTTACTTCATATCCAACCTGTCTTTTCGTTGACCCAAGCGAAAATTTAATTTATAAGCAAGAAGGTCTTTTGAGAGCTCCCGATTTATTAAAGGAGGCGGATATGGTTATGAATAATCAAGCCAATGCCAAGCCACTTTGGGCATTGGATAAATTGTATAATGAAGGGCGTAAAGATGCAGAGTTTTTGTACGAATATATTGCGGTAAGGTCGCTTTATGCCAATATTGACAATTCTGCATTAGTCGATGAATATGTAAAAGCATTGACTCCAATCCAACATTCTTCGGATAAAACGCTTCGTTTAATTGTCAATAACGGTTTTAAAATTGATGGAAAAGCATTTGATTTGCTCTTGAAATTTCGTGAGAAAGCCGAAAGTTTATTTGAAGGTGGCGTAGAAAAAGTAAATATGGCTTTTTCCCAAAGTATCAATGAAGTATTTGATGAAGCAGTTAAAAGTAAAAATCAGATGCTATTTGATAAAGCTTTAGCGGCCAATTTGAAAGCATTGCCCAATACTGCTGACCGTGTGAACGACAAAAATAAATTGGCATTTTATTTAGCTATGAAAGATGTGAATAAGTTTTCGGATGCGGCCGAACAATATCTTGACCAATACGTGATGTTTGTGCAAATTGAAAGTATTCGTAAACAAGATATGTGGGAATATGATAAAATTATGCAGGCTTATAAGTTAGGAATTCGTGATTCAGTGGGTGCTGGTGCGGCTCGTTATCAAGATTTAAAACGTAATGCCAAATATACGATGGCTCGTTTGACAGCTAATGAATTAAATGACGTCGTGAAGGCATTTTACGACCAAGTTGAGGATAAAGCTAAATTGAAAAAAGCTACTGAATGGGCAAAACGCTCTTTAGAATTAGTAGAAACACCGGATAGTTATCACTCTTACGCACAATTGATGTTGAAACTTGGCGATAAGCAAATGGCTTTAGATATTGAACAAAAGGCGTATGATGTGGCCATTCGAGAAAAATTGGATACACAGAAGTTTACGGCTGCTTTAGAAAGAATGAAGTAGAAATCAAAAAAATACCCCAAAAGTATTTAACCTTTTGGGGTATTTTTTTGATTTCTAATCAACTTCTAAGATTAACTTCCCGAAATTTTTTCCAGAAAATAGCATCATCAACGTCGGTAAAAAATTACGAATTCCTTTTTCGATATGGACTTTCGATTGTAATTTTCCTTCGTGAATCCAACCTACCATTTCACGAGCTGCTTTTCCGTAATTCGCTGCATTATCAAATACAACAATACCTTCCATTCTGGCACGATTTACTAATAAAGCAAGATAATTTGAGGGCCCTTTTACGGGAGTTGTATTATTGTACTGAGAAATCGCTCCGCAAATAACGATACGAGCTTTCATTCTGATTTGACCTAAAACAATGTCTAATATCTCGCCGCCAACGTTGTCAAAATAAATGTCAATTCCTTCTGGACAAGCTGTTTTAAGGGCCTTTCTGACGTCTTCGGTTTTGTAATTGATGCAGGCATCGAAGCCTAATTCATTTACGCAATAATCACATTTTTCTTGGTCGCCTGCAATACCAACAACTTTGCAGCCTTTGATTTTAGCAATTTGTCCAACTACGCTTCCAACTGCACCTGAGGCACCCGATACGACTACCGTTTCGCCTTCTTTGGGTAATCCTGTATCTAAAAAACCAAAATAGGCAGTTAAGCCAGGCATTCCTAAAGTCGCTAAATAAGTGGTTAAAGGAGCAATGTCAGTATCAACTTTTACTAAATCTTTACCCGCTGAAACAGCGTATTCTTGCACCCCCCAACCGCCTGTTACGTACT
>JAZKDE010000010.1:0-6417 GCA_040387735.1 Bacteroidota bacterium | reverse complement strand
CAAAATCGGGATTATTTGATTCAATAATTTGTCCTGCCGTTCCTGCTCGGAAAACCTCTCCAATTTGAATTGGTTTGATATACGATTTACCTTCATTCATCCAACCACGCATGGCAGGGTCAAGGGAAATATATTTAGTTTTTATCAGAACTTCTCCTGCTTGGATACTTGGAATAGCTATTTCTTCAATAGAAAAATCACTATCTTTTGGGTTTCCGACTGGACGAGCTGCCAATTTTACTTGTGTATTAGTCATGTTTTTGGGAGTTGTGAATGGTAATTTAGCGATTGAGTGAATGGTGATTTCGTGATTTAAAAACATTCATTCAATCACAAATACTTATTTATCGAATTTTAAATTAAATAATTCTTTTGAACGAAACCATACGATAGTAACAATAATCATGGTCATTGCTCCACCAAAAATCACCGATGGAACTGTGCCTAATAGCTTAGCGGCAAGTCCAGACTCAAAAGCCCCTAATTCATTGGAAGAACTTACGAATATTCCATTTACTGATGATACTCGTCCACGCATTTCGTCGGGCGTAAAGAATCGTAAAACCGTTTGACGAATGATTACGCTAATGCTGTCAAATGCTCCCGTAAGAAATAATGCTCCTGCTGAAAGCCAGACATTGGTGGAAAAAGCAAAAACTAAAGTAGCAATTCCAAAACCAGCAATAGCCATTAAAAGATTTCGCCAAGCGTTGTTTAACGGAGGGAAATACACCATAAATAACATTGTTAAAACTGCTCCGAGTGACGGGGCAGCTCGAAGAATTCCTAAACCTTCTGCTCCAACGTGAAGAATATCTTCGGAATAAACTGGTAATAAGGCAATTACGCCACCAAAAAGTACGGAAAATAAATCTAAGGAAATAGAATAAAAGATAACTTTCGTTTTGAAAACATAGGCAATTCCTTCTCTAAGTGAATAGAAAATATTGACTTTTTGTTCATTTTGAACAGGAATAGGAGGAGACGTAATCGTTGAAATCAAAATCATAACCACGATGAAAAGTCCAACTACAACCCAAAGTGTATTTGTTAATCCTAAAAAAGCGTATAAAAATCCTGCAAAACCTGGACCTAAAATAGCCCCAGCTTGCCAAAAGGAACTTTGCCATGTGGCCGCATTTGCGAAAACTTCTTTGGGAATTAAAAAAGGATTGAGTGAAGAAGACGCAGGACTGTAAAACCCTCTCGCAAAGCCAATGAGCATAATCACGCCGTAAACTACTGTCAATAATTGGGTTTGAGCAAGTCCCGTCGATGGATGATTTGCCCAAATTAACACCAATGAACCTACAATTATTAAAGCAAGGCTTACTTGCATGAGCGTTTTTTTATTGCGACGGTCGGCTAAATGCCCGCCAAAAAGTGCCAATGAAATATAAGGTAAAGCCTCTGCCAAACCGATTAACCCTAAAGCTAAAGGGTCATGTGTGATTTTATAAATGGCGTATCCCAAAACGACTTCTTGAATCAGTAAAGCCATCGTGACAAAACTATTGGCAAAAATGAAGGCGACAAATTGAGGATATTTGAGGGCAATGTATGGGGACTGCTTGATTTGTGAATTGGTCATTTGAAATTTAGCTACAAAATAATGAATAAAGGTAATAAAAAAATGCCATCCCCCACCCAGCGATAACGGTCATTTGTTAGGAAAAATGAGTCTAATAAATTGATAGTCAGTAGGATAGTTGACATAAGTATTTCGACAGAAAATACCTTTTCTTGATATTCAACAACTGAAAAATACCTTGAATAAGTTCCAATTAAAATAACTAAAATGGTAATGATTGTGATAATATTATTGGATTTTTTCACGCCAAAATTACTGGCAAGCGTATGACAAGCTGGGTTTTGTTTGAATTCTGAAAGAGAAAAAAGTAGCAGGTTTTGAAAGGCTATGAGTAAAAAAATTAAACCAATTATGATATTCCAAAATGTGAGTTTTTCTAAAATAGCCGTACCAAAAACACCAATTACATAAACCAACGCTGTGATGGGTTCTTTGTAATGTTGTAAGGGGTTTTGGGCAGAGACTTTACTGATAAAGAAGAGGTAAGTGGCAGTTAAAAAGGATGTTACAATGCCCAAAAGGAAAATTTTGAAAGGAATAAAAAATAATAAACAAACACAAAAGAGTGTTGAAAAACCAATGCAAATCCAGAGAGTTTTAGCGTGTTTTTTATGAAAAGTATGCCTTTCAGTTGAACTTTGACTCGTCTTTTTATTATCAAAAAATCTATCTAAAATATACACAATCCAAACCGAGAAGCCCAAAATAGTAACAACTGGAATGGGAATATGTGAAGAATCGACTGATAGTTTCCAGAACATGATATTACAAATCATTGCTCCCAATACTACGTCTAAACTTAATAAATGCCATATTTTAAGTAACCTAAACAATCTCAAATTTGGCTAATTTTTTTTGACTCACCACTTCTATTAAGTCACCAACGGCAACTTTTCCTAATTGGCTAATTAACACATTTTGTCCAAATAAAATCTTATTGCCAGCCTTACGATATTTGTTCAAAGTCAAGAGTGGTTCTTTGCCAGTTTTTTCGCCAGTTGCTGGGTCAATAGTAGTCATAATACATCTTGCACAAGGTTTTACCCCAAAAAAGCGGATATTGCCAATTGTAAATTCATGCCAAGCATCTTCTTCAAATGGTTCGCCACCTGTGAAGACAAAATTAGGCCTAAAACGATTGATTGAAACAGCATTAGTTAAGCGATTATTCAAATCATCAAGGGAGGATTGACCTGTAATTAATATAGGATAACCGTCTGAAAATGAGGTAATTTCGTTGCCTTTTAAAGAATAGCTTATATCTGTTTTTCGGTGGCTATTTTCGGGCATATACACGAGTCGTGTGGGGGAATTCAAAGCCTGAGAAAACCATGCCGAAGCGACCGTACTAACTTCTATAGCAGAGGTTTCATCGTCCCAAATGGTGACTAAAATGCCGAGTGATTGAGGATTCGGTGTTAAATCAATGACCAAGTTTAAATTCGTTTTTCTATCCGTAATTTTCAAAAAAGCCCCTTCAATATCCGCCTGAAAAAGAGCTAATTGCGGGTATTCTCTTTGGCTCAAAAACCGTCCGCTTTCATCGACCAACATAAAACGGCGGTCGTATTGAAGTCCTCGGTCAGTAATTTGGGCCTCGTCGAGACGAATTCCGCCCAGTGACTTAACTGGATAAATATAAATTTCAGATAATTGAAGCATTTGTTGTTGATTTTATTTGCCAAAAATACAAAAACCTACGGAATGAATTGTTTTCCGTAGGTTTTGTTTTGAAATTGTGATTAATAATTTTTAATTATGAACCGCTTTTACTGTAAATCCTTCTTTTTTTAATAAAGCAATTACGCCTTTTTTACCCGCTAAATGTCCCGCTCCAACGGCAAAGAAAGTAGCTTTTTCTTTGGTGATTTTCTGGATACGAGTAATCCAATTTTGATTGCGATTTTGCAGTAGATTTTCATCAAACTCAGCATCCATTGTTTTGGATTTTTCCATATCTTTAATCAATGCGTCAATATCTTGTTTTTTGTAGTCAGCAATTAGTTCTTTGAAATCCTGTTTGCCTTCATTCCAATTCTCAATCATCTTTACCAACATCAAATCCGCCTGTTTTTTCATCCCCATTTTGTCCATTGCTTCAAATTGTTCTTGAATCAATTCTAAACCCAAAATCTCTTTATGCTCCGTTTTAGCCATTTTCATAAATGCTTCTTCGTAGCTTTGCATTGGACAACCCAATAATTTAGGAATTGTGAAGGAACTCAGTACAAATGGTTTCATTTTATCAAACATGGTAATATTTATTTTCAAAGAATCCTTGAAAAAAGTAGAAACTTTCTGATAATCAGCCTCTGACATGAGCGTTTTTAAAGTTGAACCATCCGTCATCATCATATTTTTCTGCATTTCCATCATCATTTGCGGGTCGTCCATATCCAATTCAAGATATACTTGTTGACTGGCAGAAAATTTCTGTTTAGTGGCTTCTGTCATCACGAAATCATTCTTACAAATAGCGTGAATTGTTCCATATAAGTAGGAAGGTTGCGAAAGTCCGTTTCCCGAAATTTCGTAAAGTAACGACTTTTCTTCCTTCTGTCCGTAAAGTTGGGTGAAATATAAGGAGCTTAAAATGAATGAGATAATAAAAAATTTGATGGGATTTGTCATATTTTTATTTTTTAATAATATTTACTTTTATCTATAAACTGCAGTATGTGTTACACTTGTTCTTCTAATTCGACAAGTAGTTTTTTTAGCTTTTCAAGATGATTTCCGTAAACTCGTTTAACGTATTTTTTGGTAAAATAGTAAACTGGTACTGAAGAAATAACTGTTAAAATCAAGGGGATTTTAATAGAATTTACCCACGAATATCCACCCAAATAAAAACCTAAAAACATACAAATGGGCGTTAAAATTACATTTGTGAGGAAATAAAATTTGATAAAGTGTTGCAGTTCCTTTATTAATTGTTGAAGAGCTTCTTTGAGGCTAATATTTTCCAGTTGGAATTTAGAAAGTGCATTGAATTCTCGCCAATAAATTATTCCAAAAAATACAAATAAAATTAGGAAAAAGTAAATGATTTTTATCGCTAAATGATTGTTGCCATCTTCCTTAAAAACTAAAAATAAGAGCAATAAAGTAACGCAAGAAAAAGCTACTTCCCATAAAATGTTTCTTTTTAGTTTTGCGACAGTATCCTTAGATTTTTGTCGAGTCATTGCCAAAATCTCCTCATACTCAACATTTTGTTGGGCATTGACGAGTTTTTGGTTTTGTTGCCAAATATTTTTTAAGTCTTCTAATTCCATATTTAACGATTGAGTGATAGAATGAGTGAATTATAAAATAGCACTTTATTATTTATTCAATCATTCTAATTATTCACTCATTATTATAGTCCTTAATTTCTCCCGAATTCGAGTCATTTTTACCCGAACATTATTTTGGGTAATTCCCACAATTTCGGCAATTTCTTCGTTGTCTTTTTCTTCAAAATAGAGCATAATAATTGCTTTTTCAATTTCCGAAAGTTGGCCGATGGCGTGGTGCATGATTTGAAGTCGTTCTTCGGTCGTATTATCATAAATATTGTCCGAAATATTGAGCAAATTTTCGCTCAGATCCACTCGTTGTGGTCGGCGACTCTCTTTTCTGAAATCAGAAATTGCTACATTTAAGGCAATTTGATAAATCCACGTAGAAATTTTGGATTCTTGTCTAAATTTTGGAAAAGCCCGCCATAACTGAATAATTATTTCTTGAAACAAATCTTTTTTGTCGTCAGGGTCGTGTCGGTACATACCGCACACTTTATGCACGATTCCCTGATGTGTTTTGATGATGTCAATAAATTGATTTTCAGTGGATTGATTCAATTTTTGAGGCTTTTTGAAGATTAGTCGCAGGAAGGAATGTAGAATTACAGATTTAGAAATTTATTTGTGCAGAATGTTGAGATTTAATTTTGGTATAGACAAGACATTACCTTGTCTATACCAAAAGGCAAAATCCATCTATTTAATTTCCATCAAAATCATTTTGCTGGTTTTATCTGTTACTTTAAATCTGTCATCAATTCTATGTCCAACCACCCACACGATTGAACCGTTT
The DNA here is from genome assembly GCA_040387735.1 of Bacteroidota bacterium. Classification (GTDB taxonomy): domain Bacteria; phylum Bacteroidota; class Bacteroidia; order Cytophagales; family Spirosomataceae; genus Arcicella. The sequence goes on along the minus strand of JAZKDE010000010.1, from coordinate 746 downwards.
GAAGTCAAAACATAAACCTCTTTTTTGAGATTTAAAGGCACTTTTATGTCAATTAAAAAATCACTTAGTAATTTCTTTTTATTCATGCCTAAGGGGCAAAACCAATCTCCTTCCTTCCACTTACGCAGTTGTAAAGGAAACCGTACTTTATCGGCATCTAAACACGCTTTTTTCTTTGCGGTTGGTACAACAAAATCTTCCGTTTTTTCAAAAGAATCACCGATTATTAGCTCAAAATTACCAACGGTTAATTGGGCAATTCCATTTTCAATAATCTGACTTTCAAAGGGTTTTAGATTTTTTGGTGTAATTACCAATTCCGTTCGGTCTTTCACAAGCGTATGCGTTGGTGAAAGAAAACTCCGTCCAGGTTCTTTGTCAAACGCTTCAAAAATATCATGACATTGTTGATACGTAAAATGATACGGTTTCAACATTTCTGACAGTTTTATCAAAGGCTGAGAAAGTGTTTGAATTGCTTTATAATTAACAAAAACCGCTTCTGAATCTGACCATGTAATTTGCTTACGGAGCATTTCCATTTCTTGCTCAAAAATTTCCTCCACTGCTGATATTCTTTCAACGGTTTGCTGAATTGTATTCTCAAGATTTGGATTGATTTTTTTCAATAGCGGTACAACTTCGTGACGAATTAAGTTACGTTGATATTTTATGGACTCATTGGAAGAGTCTTCTCGCCAAATAATTTGATTTTCAACGACATAGTCGAAAATCATTTCCTTTTC
>JAZKDE010000009.1:0-13507 GCA_040387735.1 Bacteroidota bacterium | reverse complement strand
GTTGTATAAAGTCGGGTTTGAATAAGGAGCGGGAGAAGTCATATTTCCCGTTCCCATTTCGCCCGCTAAAACAATTGGGCCGTATAAAAAAGCTACTTTATCAGGATTATCGGTTGTCACCTGTGCCGATAATTCCATCGGGAAAGTTACTTCTATTCGGTCATTATTTTGCCAAATACGATTGATGGCAATATAAGTTCCAGCCGTTTGTTTTACTTTAAAAGGTTTCCCATTGATGAAAATAGCCACGCCTTTTTTTGCCCAAGAAGGATACCGAATGTTTACGGTAAGGTTCTGTTTATCAGTCGTTTCAATAATGAAAGTTGTTTTGTCCGAGCTTGGGAAAGTCGTTTCTTGTGTGAATTTTACCCCTTTTTCTTTCCAATTTAGCGTTGAGGCAATGAACAGATTTACAAACAAGGCATTTTCGTTGTGGTAATAAATGGCTTCTCCGTATTTCGCATGATTTTCAAAACCACTTCCTACACAACACCAAAAGGAGTTTTCGGGCGTGCTATACACTTTATGAGCCCCTGACAACATGGGTAAAAAGTACGAAACCATGCCCGTTTGTGGGTCTTGTTGTCCAAGAATGTGATTGAAAAGTGCTTTTTCGTAAAAATCAGCGTATTTTACATCAGTTGTATGGGTGAATAAATGGCGAGTCAACTTTAACATATTATACACATTGCAAGTTTCGCCCGTAAAGCCCGTTAAATGCTGAGCAAGATTATCAGCTTTAAAGAATTTCTCCTTATCACTATTACTTCCCGTCACAAAAGAATGGTGATTAATTACCGTATTCCAGAAAAAAGTAGCAATCGAATCACCCGTCCCTTTGCCTTCCAATTCATACTCACGAGTCATACCTAACAGCTTGGGAATGTACGTATTAGCGTGTTTTTTATCCAAAATATCTTTGCCTTCTTTCAAGGGGTCGAGCATTTCGTTATGATAAAAAAACTCGGCCAACCATTTATATTCTGGCTTTGCCGTGATTGCATAAAGGTTATAAAAAGATTCATTGATACCTCCGAACTCGTTTCTGAGCATAACGGCTCTTTGCTCTTTATTTACGGGCAATAATTTTTTATACGCCCACGAGCCCATATTTTTGGCGACTTCCAAAGCCTGCGGATTATTGCAGTACAAATATTGGTCAATCAATCCCGAAAGAATTTTGTGTAGCGTGTACCACGGGGCCCAAACCCGCTTTCCTGCTAAATTTCGGTTGATTAGTTCCTGTGGAAAAGCACTCAAATAACCCTCTTGATTCAATACTTTTTGAACTTCTGCCAAACCCGAAACAAGGCTATCGGCTTTTAGTTTAAAGCGTTCATCGCCCGTTTGTGCGTACATCAAAGACAAACCCGAAAGCAAATGCCCAGTGCTATGTCCTCTTAAATCGCAGTCGAGAGATTCCCAACCGCCTAATTTTTTCACTTCAAAATATCCGCCTTCATTGGCATCGTAAATCCCTGCGTTTGAGCGAAAACTGTGTAAAAGTCGCTTGGTACTCAAAGACAAAAGCCATTGTTGCTCTCGCAACATATTGTCTTTAAAACGCCCATCCAACAAACGAACATCCGATAAATCAAAGCTATACACGGCAGGTTTCAACTTATCTGATAAAGCAAATTTATCAGCGTGTTGCCCTGGATAATGCGATTGACTGAGCAAATTATTTCCTATTGTGAGAAACCACAATAAAATTAATGAAAATTGATGTTTAGATTTCAAGTGAATAATCGTTTAATATTTTGTCAAATAATCTTACTTTTCCAATTTGATGTTGAGTATTCCATTCGTAAAATCAACTGGCATTAATGCTTTATTAACTATCAGATTTACAGGCTTTTTATCCAGTCCAAAAGAGGCATTAATCACTGGTTGACCACTAATGGTTAGGTCAAAACCTTTGTCTTTTTTCTGAGCAATTAAGAATAATTTAGAAAGCGAATTGTATAAAATAGTTTGTTCTTTTCGCAAAAAACTACCGTAGCCAATAAAATAATCACTCAACTCATCGGGCTTATTTTCGGGATAAGTTAAGGCCGTCAAATACGCATCGGTTGTATAACCATTGAAGGATTTAATAGAATTTAAGTGCATCAAACGTCCGTCCGCTTGTAGGTTCAAAAATACCTCTGTCACCTTTCCATTTTGCTTAATCCTCACGCCCAACATATCATCGCCTTTGAAGCGTTCGATTTCGGGAATATTTTTATCATTTATGGAATCTTTCAAAATAATTGCTGTGATAAATTTGGTTTGTCGCACTTCTTCGGGATACGCAATTGAGTAATATTTTTCTTGTTCTTTCACGTTTTCTTCTTTGGGGGCAAACATTTCTGTAAGCACCATTTTTTCGGGAAAATCGTGGTTATAGCCCGTTTCTACTAATGTTTCTGGATAAAGTGGACGCACTAAAACAGCCCCGTTTTTATTGATAATACTGATATCGCCACGGTCTTTTTTAGCATCTCCTTCTGGATGTAAAAGCCATTCAAACTTACCATTTTCGTATGCTTTCAAGTCGTCAATTATCAAAATAACTTTGCCGATCCAGAGAAAATGACGGAAATTTCTCGAATAAATCGTTGAAGTTGGCCCCGTTCCATTCGCCATCACATATTTAATTTCACCCGCATCTAATAATTCACTAACGCTTCCATCAAGTGGCGAACCATGATACTGTTGTTCTTTAGGTTGATATTTTCCGTTGAAAGTCACCACATTATGAGCAGGACTTTGGAAGAAATATTCGGGATATTCTTTTGTACCATACGATGAGTTTCCAGCATCTTTAATCACTGGTTCGCCTTTATGAAACATCACAAAAGAATTTGCATCAGCATGGGCATGATTCCATGTATGACCCGATTTTACGGCTAATAAAGTGGCATCTTTTTTCCAACTATTACGCATCGTTGCCCACCCCATATCTTTAAAAATTTCAGAGGTTGGCATGGTTGGCGTGAGAGGCGTTTTCGTCATATCTGGCTGATATACAATGCCTAAGGGAGCATTTTTAAATAAACCTTCACGGTGTTGAAAGTTTTCGATTTGGCTTAAATACCACAATGAATTTGGATTTTGGTAGCCCAAAGCCCACAATAATTTTATGGGTCTTTCGGCTACCACATTTTTATGGCTGTCGCCAAAATTGAGCGAATACATCATGCCAGTCCGTGGATAACCAGCGTGCATGAAGAAATTAGGAATATTTTTAAGCACCGCAATTTCGGGCTGTGTCACTTTTGGCAGCACATTTTGATGCGCCAAACGGAAAAATAAATACTCCGAAACTCCAAATGAAGCATAATTCACACTTTCATACATCCCACCGTTTACATCCCAAGTTTTTGGCTTCGCTTGCAATTTATCACCCGAAAACTCAAACCATTCTTTGGAGGCTTGATTGAGTTGTTCAATCCAAATGAATGCTTCTGGAACGTCATCTTTTACCGACAAAGCCCCTAACCCTGCCATATATACGCAGGCAGTCCACCAATTATGCCCCATCGAATTCAACGAATGAATACGAGTTTCGGGCAGAACCCATTCACTCAAGGCTGGCTTTATACCTAAACGTACTAATCCATCAACAATAGTATGGCGTTCTTCTTTGGATAATTCGTCGTAAATTCCTTCTAAACCCAAGGTTACTTCCCAACATTTTTCGGCAGTTTTTAAGTCCGAAGTCCAAGCGGGTTGGCGTTTCAACATTTCGGGATTCGACCACGTTTTTTGGGTTGTCAACTCCAACAATGTTTTTTTAGTGGCTTCGGCAAAAGGTTTTTCACCCGTCACCAAATACGCCAAAGCCAAATAATCTATTTTAGAATGGTCTTTTTTCGTTAATTGGACGGTTGCTTCTTTATAAATATCATTCCAATTGTTGGCCGTTTCTGGGTCAGATTTAATCCTTTTCTGTAATTCCTCAATTTTCGATTTCGTAAAAAAAAGATTTTGATGTTTCTGTCCCATGCCAATTATCGGAAATAGGCAACTGAATAACGTGAGTATTTTTATGTGCTTTTTCATGGAAATTAATGGGTCAATGTTAAGATTTCTTCATTTTTTACGCCAAATCCAACGGCTCCCATCAAGGCAGCGTTTTCATTTAAGATTGATTTTTTAAGAATTATCTTTGGTGAAATATCGGCTAATTTTTCTTCAATAATTGGGAAAAACAAGGGTGATAATTGGGCAATATTTCCGCCAAAAATGATAATTTCGGGTTGGAATTTTTCTACAAATTGTTGAACAAACAAGGCAATGTTTTGACTAAATTCATCAAAAATTTGCCGAACCTCCCTTTGTTCATCATAAATATTTACTAATTGCTTTACCCCTTCAATCGTTTTTTGGGTTAATTCAAAGTAACGATTTGTAAACCAACGAGTTGAGATGTAATCTTCTGCCACTCCATCACGAAAATGATGTGTAATGCCTAAGCCCATATCAATCGCTAATCCATCCGTAAAAATAGACGTTCCTAAACCCGTTCCTAATGTTATTCCCATGCCATTTTTAAAGTTTTTTCCAACGCCAAAAAGCATTTCGCCTTCCAAAAATGCCTCTGAATCATTTCTAAAGCGGATATTCTCCGAAGAAATTCCCAATCGTTCAGCTAAAGCAGTTTTGACATTTGTGCCGTACAAATGCTCATACTTATTGACATTTTTCATCAAACAAATCCCCAGTTCGTAGTCAAATGGCCCTGGCATCGCAATGCCTAATTGGTAAGTTGAAATATTAGATTTGTTGGCAACATTTTGGATAGTTTTCGCCCAAGTTGTCAATATCTCTTCGGCACTATTTTTCGAATTCACACTGTTTCGTACTAATGTTTCAGAGGCAAATTCACCTTTCTGAATATCCACCAAAGCGGCAGTAATATGAGAACCACCTATGTCAACGCCAATATATTTATCCATTTTATTCTTGTTCATGTAGCCAAATTGCTTGGCCGCCTTTGGCTTTTAGGTTTATATTTAAAATGCTTGATGAATCTATGATTTGTGTGTGAATGCCGACTTGTGTTTTAGTTTTCACAGCCTCATCATCCGCATAGATTTTAGCCGTATATTTTTTATTTTTAGGTAAAAAGTCAAAATTAATTGTCAAGTTACGAGCATCATTATTAGTCAAAGTGCCTATAAACCAGTCGTTTCCACTTCTGCGAGCCGTAGTAATATATTCTCCAATTTTACCTTGCAAAATTTTGGTTTCGTCCCAAGTTGTAGGTACTTTTTCAAAAAATTCTATTTCAGATTCACCTTCGTAAGCGGTGGGTTTATCGTACCAAAATAAGGTTTGAATTGGACTATACATCACCACCGAAAGGGCTAATTGATGTGCATGAGTATTTTTTAAACGTTTGTCAAAATAACAAATCGTGTAATCGCCTGCGCCACAAATTCCTCTGGTAAAAGGCAAAGTAGTATTGTGCGTTGCGTCGGGAAACTCCTCATTTCCCCTAATTCCTTCGGCAGTCATTAAGTTTGGATACGTTCTGGTTTCGCCCGTTGGTCGCCAATCATCGTGAATATTTACCATTAAATTATTGGCGGCACATTTCTTAATCATGTCTTCCACCCAAGTTGTCCAACGGTGCGACCCCACCTGCACAAAACCAAATTTAATGCCTTTAATTCCCCATTTTTTATAGAGTGGAAATAGTTCTTCGCCCTGTTTTACCAAAGCCTGTTTGTTAACGTACAACCAAATTCCCACACCTTTTTTCTTGCCATATTTTACGATGGCAGGCATATCCATTTTGGCTTTTACCTGCGTTGCATCTGAATCCCAAGTGAGGGCAGGGCCGTACCATTTCCAGTCAAAGAGGATGTATTGTAAATTGTGTTTTGCCGCAAAATCAATCGCTGAGAATGCTCCTTCCGTTGTCAGGCTCATTTCACGCATGATTTTACCCGCTTTTATCCAATCGGTATTTTTAATTTTATTGGGTTCATTCAGATTCAATATGAGGTGATTATTTTCGATTAATTGTCCCGCTGTTTCACCAATGATTATGGTTCTCCACGGCGTTCCAAAGTAGCTGATAGCATCCACTTTATCGTCCATCGAAGTTAAAATGGTGTTTTCTTTTTCGGTACTTAATTTGAATTTTGTTCTCGAATAATCAACCATAGCTGCTTCTGCCAGACTGACAAATAAACCATTTTTGAGTGTTAAAGTGAGCGGTCTTTCTGCATCATCCACCCAATTTTTCAAAGGTAATGCCTCATATTTTGCCTGAGCCCAACGAGCATAATAAGCCGTTGAACCCTCTGGCATGGCAAATTCGGTATTTTCTGCACGAATTTGGTAATAACTTCCTTTTGGATTTTCGGGAAAATAATAGCGAATCGCTACGCCTTCATTGTAAACCCTGAAAACAAATTGAATGGTATAATCATCGTTATCTGCTTTTTTGAAGGAAAAAACCGCTTCGTTATAATTATCCCGAATAAGCGATTTTTCGCCATAAATTGGCTTCCAAGTGGTATCTTTTGAAGCCGTTTTTTTGCCCGTAAATACTAAATTATCAAACCATTTTTGTTGCTTATCAACTTTCAAAGCCATGGCCAATTCCGACAAATGATTATCAATTGTTAGGTCTAATTTAGATTCCAAAATAACTGCTTTCCCTTTGTAGGAGACGGTATAAAATAACTGTGTTTTCCCATCCGACGAATGTTTCTGATAAAATGTCGCAACTATATGTTTATCAGGCGATTCGATGGTTGTTTCATTAACTTCTTGACCGAAAATAGAAGAAGAAATCAAACAAATTATGAATGCCAATTGCTGGCGAAAGATTGTTTTCATTTATTTTTATTAGGATATATTTCTAATCCGTCAATCATGTGCTACTTGTTATAATTTTTAAGTCGTAATAAGGCTTCAACATAATAATAATCTGCATAAATAATGGACGCATCGACTTCCCCATTTATGGGTCTATTGCCCGTTGAATGCAATAAAAACGCATCATTTAAACTACGACTTTGATATTGTTCCGAAGAAAGAGAAGCTAACATTTTCTTGGCTTTGGCATAATACAACGCAGCTTTTTTAGTGTCCTTTACCATTTTAGATAAATCCAACAAAGCCGAAGCCGTTAAGCAAGCCGCCGAAGCATCCCGTGTGGTATTTGGGATTTCGGGTGTATTAAAATCCCAATAGGGAATCAACGTTTCATCGGGTAAATTTTTCAAATATACATCCGTTACCTTCTGCGCAAAATCCAAGAATTTAGGATTTTTTGTTTCTTTGTAACACATCGTAAAACCATAAATCGCCCAAGCTTGTCCCCTCGCCCACATCGAATTATCGGCAAAACCTTGATGTGTCATTCCTTTGATTTTTTTGCCCGTCAAAGTATCGTATAAAACGACATGGTAAGACGTAAAATCATCCCGAAAATGATTTTCCATCGTGGTTAAAGCGTGTTTTTCTGCGATTTTATAGAGGTTTTTATCCCCGCCATTTTTAGAAGCCCAAAACAACAATTCCAAATTAATCATATTGTCGATGATGGTATTATGGGCTTGAAATTTAGCAACTTCACGAGGCCAAGAAAGAATCGTTCCGACTTTTGGATTATATAAAGTGGCTAAAACATTTGCCGTTTTTAGGATGACATTTTTGTATTGAGGGTTTTTCGTTAATCTATATCCATTGCCGTAACTACAAAAAATCTGAAAGCCCAAATCATGGTCGAAAGCCACTTTTTGCTGTGACAATGGCAATAATTGCTTATCAAAACGTTCTGCTTGTTGCTTGAAAAAAGGTTTTTTTGTGCCTTCGTACAAATACCAAAGTGACCCCGACCAGAACCCACTACACCAGTCTTCATAATTTACCAAACGCCAATCTTTTTGGTCTTTATTGATGCTTCTTGGAATATTTAATTTGCCGTCTTCGGGCAATGTTTTTAAGGTTTTAGCGGCTTGTTCAGCACAATAATTGATATTCTGTTGGGTATTAAATTGTTGCGCTTGGCATAAAAATCCTCCAAGCAACAACCATAAAATGAGTGCGATTTCATATTTCATTCGGATTAATATTTTTTGAAAATGAGGTACTTAATCAATTAGACAATTTTGTATTTGATTAAAATAAAGCGTTGAAGAATTTGGATGTAAAATCATTTTCCTTGTGAAGAATCCCTGAAAATTAGCGTTGCCGGCAACGTAAATTGCTTTGGTATGTAATCCGTCGGGGTTTCCATGTGAGAAATCAATGTGTTTATCAATTGTTTCGACATTTCATAAACGGGTTGGTCAATCGCTGAAATCGATGGCCGGTGAATTCTGAATAAATCATTATCATCAAAAACCATTACGCCCATTTCTTTACCAATTTTCATTTCGAGGTCATTCAATACTTCAATGCCATTCATTGCCAAATAATTAGTGCCAAAAAATAGGGCATCAATCGTCGGTGTATCTCTGATAAAAGCCTCAATATCTTCAAGTATTGTTCGTTTTTTAGCCAATAAATAATCAAATTTCTTCACGAAGGAAGTCATTTGGTTTTCATTAATTGCTTTTTCGTAACCCAAAAGACGGTCAATCATTTGGTCTTGGGTAGAATCAAGCGTTATAAAAGCAATGTTCTCGTAGCCTTGTAAAATTAAATATTTCACCGCTCGATATGAACTGTCAAAATTATCAACCCCAACGTAACTTATCTTTTTATCAGCGTAATTTCTATCAAACAAAACAACTGGTAATCCACTGGTAATCAATCCATTAATCGTTTCTTCTAAACCTTCCGTTGGTGTAATGATATAACCATCTACGTTGCGTTCTCGAAAAGTTTTTATCAATTCAATGGCTTTATTAGTATCATTTTTTGTACTGCTATAAATGATTTTGTAGTTGTTTTCGTAAGCAATATTTTCAATATTCCCCGCAATACTGGCAAAAAATGGGTCAGCAATATCTTCAACCATCAATCCGATTACGTTGGTTTTTCCCGTCCGTAAACTTTTGGCTAAATGATTGGGTTTATAATTATGTTTTTCTACAAAAGCAATGACTTTTTGAGCCATGTCTTCACTAATTCTTTTCTCTTTCGCTTTGCCATTTAGGATGTAAGAAACCGTTGCGGTTGAAATTTTCAAAGCTTCTGCAACCACTTTTATGGACATTTTTTTCATTTGAATTCGTTCGTTAAAATCATCAATGATTAATTTTTATATTTCTCATAACAACTTGTAAATTAATCGTTTATTCTGATTTTAATGAGCGTTCACCATGAATTATATTGCCCGAAGAAATTAAAAGCCCATTCCGTAAAATAGTTTGAGGCTTTTAATTCTAAGTTTATTCTCAGTAGTTTACAAAATTACCAACCTGGATTTTGGGTCAAATTGGGGTTTAGCTGTATTTGTTGTGATGGAATTGGCAATAAATAGTTTTTGTCAGCCCATTTTCTGCCTGTTTCCAATCTTAAAACACCGCCAAATACTTGTCCAGAAATACCTGCCCAACGAGTTTGATACTGCGTTCCAGTCCAAGTAATGCCTTGAATATCCTTTGGAAGTTCAGTTTCGGCAATTTTCCAACGGATTACATCATCTCTTCTAAAACCTTCAAAATACAACTCAATATTTCTTTCACGGCGTATTTCGGCGAGCATATCTAAAGCATTGGCGCTTACAAAACCAGTTGATAATTTTGGCATCGTTTTATTAACCCGAGTACGAACCAAATTCAAAGATTTATCTAAATCGGCATCAGAAATAGTATTATTTTTCTCGAAAGTTGCTTCGGCAAAATTTAAAAGTATTTCAGCATAGCGAATAACGGGAAAATCCTGTCCTTCTTCCAAGTCGAGCACTTTACGTTCTGCTCCCCATTTTTGATTAGCGTAGCCACTATTTTGAGCAGAATTATATTTCCCGTTTGAATTGGCAATATCGGCGGCATCACTTTTCCAAGATACTCTTGAAGCTTGATTTTGATTTGTCCAATGGTATTGACCGTCCACCAAAAGATTATATCGCATTCTATTATCACGATTCTGGAATTCCGAAGTTGTAGTTGAATAACCTTTGAATAAAGGAGATTTTTCAATCGGTAATCCATCTTTACAGAGATAATTATCCACAAACTTTTTGGTTGGCCATTGAATATTATTGATTACTTGTTTCGACACATTTACCCGAATTTGGCGAATGGCTTGGTCGTAACGGTTCGCTAAAATATATTCCTTGTTGACCGTCTTCGTGATATTGGCAGGATTTGATTGTTGGTTTTCCAAATTAAATAAATATTTCTGAGCTGAATCGCCAAGGGCAACTGGCGCAAAAAGTTGGTATTCTCCACTACTTATTACGGCAGCACTATTGGTGATTGCTTTATCCAAAAGTGTGGCTGCACGAGTAGCGTTGCCACGATATTTTTGCCAAGTTCCTTCATAAAGGGCAACTCTCGACAAAAAACCTTGAACTGCCCCTTTACTTACTCTGCCTTTATCCGTTGCAGCAATTAAACTTTCCACGGGAAGGTCGGCAATGGCATCTTCTAAGTTTGTAATAATTAAGTCGGTTACTTCGTCACGGGTATTTCTTGGTGCTTGTAATTCTGCTGAACTGGTTGTTAAAGCACTATTGACAATGGGTACACCGCCAAAACATTGTAATAAATCAAAATAGATATACGCTTTGAAAAACTTTGTTTCGGCTACATACACTTTAATATCAGCAGGTTTCGCATAAGTCGATGCTTTGGCTAATAAATAATTAATTGCCCGCAATCTGGTATAGGAAGTGTTCCATGTTCCATCCGAAATTGGGATTGTATTTGAACCATTGCTGAATAAATTGGCACCATCACGAGTGTATAAAAAGTCGGTTCTGCGGTCAGAATGAGGATTATCATCCAAAATATCCGAGAAACTTCTCAGGTAAGTATAAAATTCATTCGTTGCTAATTTATATTGGTCTGGGGTATTCCAGTAGTCGGCATCAGAAATCTCATTCAGCGGTTTCATGTCGAGTACTTGGTTGCAGGAAAAATTACCCAATAAAAGAATTATCCCTAAAAATTTTAGATATATTTTATATTTATTCATTGTCTTTGAATTTAATGTCGATTAAAATTTTCTACAATACGATTAGAATGTTACATTTAAACCGAATGTTAAATAACGGTAAAGTGGGAAGCGTTGGCTAAAGGTTGATACGCCGTTATTTTCAGAATCTGCGGTATTGGCAACACTTTGCGTACTTTCTGGATCCCAACCATCCTGAATTTTTGTAATTTCCCAAAGGTCATTTCCTGAGAAATACACTCTCAAACGCTCCACTTTAAGTTTTTTGGTAAATTTCGCAGGAATGGTATATCCCAAAACAATATTTTTTAAGCGTAAATAAGAACCATCTTCCGCCACCCAGTCAGAGGCAAAATAATTGTAATTATTAATTGTTCCCGTTGTTGAAGGACGTGGCAATCTTGCATCTGTGTGCGTAGGAAGCCAATATTGATCAACAAAAGCAGCGTTTTGAGCTTGGAAAATAACCGCTCCCGGGATTCTCCAGTTACCATCTCTGATGAGTGTTCTTTTGCCAACACCTTGAAAAATAGCGTTGAAATCAAAACCTTTATATTCAAATCCACCGTTGAACGAGAAGGAATAACGTGGTGCATCAGTTCCTAAAAACTTAGCATCTTGTGGGTAAGTAATTTTTCCATCGCCATTCAAATCTTTGTACATATTATCACCCAAAGCTAACTTCCCATTTGCTTGCGAAGTTGCTCCACCACTTGGAATCCCAATATTATTACCCGTTATGTATTTGCTATAATTTTCTAAGTCAGCTTGCGTTTGGATTCTTCCAGCGTATTCCAGACCAAAATAGGAGTTAATTGGGTAGCCTTCTACTGCAGAATTTAATCCTCTTGTACCCGTTCCGATGACATTTTGTCCACCAAAACTTAGCAACTTATTTTGATTATCCGATAAAACGCCACCGATATGATAGCTAAAATTGCCAATTTTATCTCTCCATGTAAGTGCCAAATCCCAACCCCAAACTTGTAATTTTCCATTATTACCTTGTGGAGCCGTTGCCCCCAAAACCGTTGGATACGTTCTATTAATCAACATATTATCGTTATTCTTCACGAAATAATCAAAACTACCAGACAAGCGATTTTTCAATAAACCAAAATCTAAACCGATATTTTGCGTTCTAATCGTTTCCCAAGTACGGTCATCCGCCACTAAGGTTCCACTCGGTGTAATACGAACAACGGGCGATGTGCCAAGAATTGGGAATCCAGAAGCGGTATTAGAGGTTGAATAGTTTAAATTCAAGAACTGAATATAATCGTAAGAACCAATGCCACTTTGATTTCCCATTAAACCGTAGGAAGCTCTTAATTTCAACGAATTGATAATATTATTATCTTTCAAGAAATCCTCTTCCGATAAAATCCAACCTGCTGAGACTCCGTAAAATGGTTTCCAACGATTTGCGGCACTAAATTTTGAACTTCCGTCGTATCTAACATTTCCTTCCAGCAAATATTTATCTTTGAAAGAATAATTAAATCTACCAAAATATCCCGCTAAAGCCGTATGAAATTGTGCTTCTGCCACCGATTTTGAAGTAGCATCACCTGTACTTAATGACAATGAAGAAGGAACGCCAGAAACTACGTCAAAAGTTTTTGCAATGAAACGGTTGTATTCATAACGCTCGTACTGAACACCGCCCGTAACTCGGAAACTGTTATCTAAACCAATCTTTTTATTGTATTCCAAATAAGCGTTTGTGGTGAAATTGCCTTCATTTTTATTTCCTCTTTGGTAAGATGTACGGCTCGGTAAATCCGCCAATTTAGTAGTTCCTACGTAGTCATAGAATCCGATACTGTTTTCAACAGTACGATAATCCGTATTTAAAGAAGAATATCCAACGGCTGCTACGGCTTTCAAATTAGGAAGAATGTCGTAAGTAAATTTGAAATTGCCAATAATCCGCACATCCGATTGCGTATTGTCACCACCGTAATCGGCCAAAGCATTCACCGAAGCATTCCCAATACCCGAACCCCACACATAAGGAAGACCAGTTAGTCCTAAACCCGAAGCTGGTTTCCCTGGTTGATTCCCATTGTTCATAATATCACCTAATCTTGTGGGCTGAACAATTACCTGATTTTCAATGGATAAATTACTTTCTAAACTTAATTTTTTGCTGAATTGATAGTCGTGAGAAAGTCTGAGATTGTATCTTTTATTTGAATTATTACCCGCTTGCAATAAACTACCATCATTCAAATAGCCTAATGAAACTCTATAACCTGATTTTTCTCCTCTGGCAGATACACTCAATTGATGTTCTTGTGAGGTTGCATTTCCCCATAATACTTTTTGTTCATTGGTATCAAAAAATGGAAAATCTCTTACATCACCAAAGTTGGCAGCTCCCGACAAACTGGCTGCGAGATATTGGTCTTTGGTAAGCCAGTCTATT
>JAZKDE010000008.1:0-24158 GCA_040387735.1 Bacteroidota bacterium | reverse complement strand
AATTGATTTATTTGTACTTCTCTTTCGGTAGCGTACCGCCACTCTAAATGTCTGTTAGGTCTAATTAATAAAAAGTGTTCGGTAATAATTAGTTGGTGAATTGAATTAAACACCGCAAAGGTTTCTATTTCTAATTCTTCATTCTGGATAACAATGGCCGTTTTGTCTTTTGGCTTGGTTGTGTTGAAATCTGTAAAACTTTTCATTTTCCTTGTTTTGTTGTTTAAGTTAATTTTTTATCAAACGGTATGCTTAAATACACTTTAATTGTTAATTTTACGTTATGTAATTACTTAATTAACGGTACAAACATACAAGTTAGTATTTGCATTGCAAGCATAACTTTAAAATATTTCGATTTAAAACTTTAAAATAACTAAAGAAATGGACATAACGCCTCAAATGGTACGCATCGCACTTGTTAAAAAAGGCATTCCTGCGTATAAAATGTGTGAAGACATTAAATACTCTCAAGCAAGTCTTAATAATTTCTATAATACGGGAAATATAAGAGAATCAAATAAGAATAAGATTATTGAATATCTTGGAATTCAAGATGAAAAGGAGGGTGTTAAGTTTAATAAAATTGAAGTTAATGTGTTGCCAGAATCTAAAATAATGAATGAAAGAGGTATAGACAATTCTGTGTCAGACAGTTTTATTGATAGGCTTTTAATGAAAATTGAAAAGCAAGCAATTGAAATATTTACTTTAAAAAGTCAATTGGGAAAGTTTAGAGGTACTTCTTTAACCCTCACTACCTAAATTTTTTTTAATATTTGGGTACTGATAGAGGTACTTCTTTGTAACTTTGCTTTACAAAGGGTTGTTAATTAGCGTTTTACCTTTTAATGTTTGTTTACAGGAGAGGGAGCAATTAATCACAAAAAGCCTTTATACGTTACGTATGAAGGCTTTTTTTATTGGAACAATACTCGAACAACTCTCAATCTTCTTTGGAATACCTTTCCCAAATCTATTAGCTTCTATCAGGTATTAAATTTGATACCTACAAAAAACGAAAAATGTACAATCGGATTTATTAAACGGTAAGTCACTACGTAGTTTTACGCTATAAGGTATGATGTTTTGTATCGTTCTTTGCGGTTCACATTTTAACACATATTTTATGAGAATTTTTCTACGCTTTGGAGTTGTTTTATTGTTTATTTTTTTTGGATTTGATGGGGTAGGGCAGAGTATTGACCCTGACTATATTGATGGAGAGTTCTATATCAAACTGAAAAAAGTTGATACAAAATCTTTTAGTAAAACATCATCATCCGTTAATACTTCAAAAGAGTTGCCATTTTTAAGCAACATTGCATCAAGTATTTCTGTGGCATCGGCAGAAAGAAGTTTCTATTTTTCAAATTCTGAATTACTCCAATCTGTTTACAGAGTAAAAATTGATAACCCAAAAAAGGGTTTAGATTTTATGAATTCTGTGGAGCAAGATGATAATGTGGAATATATTGAGCGAGTGCCATTGATGAAAACAAGTATTATTCCGAATGACCCATCTCGGACCAGTCAGTACGCTTTATCTAAAATTAGAGCCTACGATGCTTGGAATGTAAGTACAGGTAACTACTATATTACGGTTGCAGTAGTTGATGATGCCGTTCAAACCAATCACCCTGATTTAGCTGGAAATATTGTTGCTGGATATGATGTTGCGGATGGTGATAATAATCCTAATCCACCTAATACAAATTTTTCTCATGGAACTCATGTTGCTGGAATTGTTGGTGCTGTTACGAATAACGGTATTGGAATAGCTTCACTTGGATTCAATGCTATTAGAATAATGCCCGTGAAGGCTTCATATACAGGTGTTTACATTGATAAAGCATACGAAGGAGTTATATGGGCTGCTGAACATGGAGCAGATGTTATAAATATGTCTTGGGGAGGATATGGATATTCTCAAACAAACCAAAATGTAATGACTTATGCTCATAATTTAGGTAGTGTCTTAGTTGCAGCCGCAGGTAACGATAACACAACCCAGTCTCATTACCCTTCTTCTTATAGTTATGTAATTTGTGTTGCAAGTACAGATAGCAATGATGATAAATCTGGTTTTTCAAATTATGGAAGTCAAATTGATATTGCTGCTCCAGGAAGTAATATTTACAGTACAGTCCCATATAATGGCTATGCAACTTACAATGGTACATCAATGGCATCACCGTTAGTTGCAAGTTTATGTGGTTATATACTTTCTCAAAACCCTTATTTAACAACAGATGAAGTGGAGTATATTTTAAAAAATACTTCTGATGATATTAATGCTTTAAATCCAAATTATTCTGGGTTGCTGGGTTCAGGTCGTATAAATGCCTTAAATGCAGTTAATTTTAAATGTTATGATTACTCCTTTCAGAGTCAGAGTCAATGTGCAGGCACATATATGAGGATTAATATTAGGAGAAATGTACCATATAATTCTTATAATAGCTTTTATGTTGAATATGCTCCTACTAACAGTAATATTTATTCAAATATGACCATTAATACTTACACATCTTATATTCTCGGAGAACTTCCCACTTATCTTGCTTCTGGATATTACAAATTAAGAATAACTTCTACAAATCCTTTAACAGAACAACAAGACATAGTTTTTTATATTAATAGTTCAGCAAGTGGCACCCCAACAGGTAGCCCAATAGCTTCTCAATATGCTCTTGCAACAACTACACTCAACAATGTAACTTCCACTTGTGCAGGAAATAGTATTGGTATATATGGTAATGTAAGTGGCTATGATACCTATTGGTGGACAAAAGACGGTTTGAATTATACGGCTTCTACTACAAGTAGTAGCTACTTCAATGCAACATCAACAGGGAATTACACCTTAAATATGATGAAGTGTGGTAATGTTTACAGAAGTTCAAATTCAATCTATTTAAATTTTTATAACACGACAACTCCTTCAATTACAGCTTCCTCAAATGGCCTATCCACTAACTTTAGGCTTGCTACTTGCGAAGGTTCGCCTGTCACATTAACAACGGTTTGTCAGTCAGGCATGAATCCAATATGGAGTGATGGCTCAACTTCATCAATTCGCTATATTAACGCATCCAGTACAAGAGATTTTATGGTGAATTGCAGTAATAATTTCTGTAATGCTGGTTATTCGCCTCCTGTAAGAATAACTGCCTTAAATCAAAGTGTCCAATCTACGAAAACGGGCAATTGGCAAGATGCTACGCTTTGGACGAGTAGTCTCGTTCCCCTCAATTGCCAAACCGTAACTATACAAAGTGGTCATACCGTAAATGTGCCAATAAACGATGCTAAGGCAAAAAATATCATCATCAAAGGAAATTTAAACTTTCAAAATGCCTCCCCAACCGTCAAAGGGAAAGTTGGATTAGGCATATAATTCTGTCATTAACAAGAAAGAATTCGTCTTTTTATAAAGGTGAATTCATATATTCTCCATCACACCATGAAAAAACTTCTATTCATTTTAATTCTCCTCATCACACTCACGCCTTTGGTGCTTTTTGATAAATTACCCTTTCCATTTATCACCGAGAAAACGCTCTACTTTCGCTTATTGATAGATATACTTTTAATGGTATGGGCAATTGTTGCTTTTCAAAACCCCGAATATTTACCCTGCAAAACGCCTTTAAATATTGCCTTATTGGGTTTGGGAATCGTAACGTTACTGACTGCCATGTTTGGACATGATTTCCAAAGTAGTATTTGGTCTGGCTTGGAACGTATGGAGGGATTCGTTGGGCTTTTTCATTCCTTAATTTTCTTCTTTGTGCTGAGTAATTCACTTAAAAAAAGAGAACAATGGCATCTTCTCTTTTTGACTTCCTGTGGTGTGGCTTGCTTGGTCGTACTGACAGGAATATTTAAAGAGTTTGAATTACTTAAAGGTGGCGAAAGACTTTTTTCAAGTCTTGGTAATCCTACTTATTTGGGTCTTTACTTAATTCTGCATCTGTTTTTAATGGGATTTATCTTGGTAAATACTTCGAGTAATATTAGAAAAATATCCTTTTTGTTCATTCCTATTCTCTTAATTGGAGTCATTTTAACACAAAGTAGAAGTGCATTTTTAGGCTTATTTTTAGGCGGTTTAGTTTTGATGAATTTCGTGTTATTTTTCAATAAAATATCTTCTGAAATCCGATGGGCTATCGGTTGTTTTGTGGGTATTTTAATACTATCTATTGCTATTTTATTCAGTTCCGATGATTCTAAATTGGTAAAACAGTCCGTATTGTTATCACGTGTCATTTCGGTAGCAAAGTCAAAAACTACGGGTGTTTCTCGACTCAATAACTGGAAAATTGCTTACGAAGGCTTTAAAGAAAAGCCCGTTTTAGGTTGGGGACAGGAGAATTATCAATACGTTTTCGCCAAACATTTTTTACCCGAAATGTATAACGATGCCCCGTGGTACGACCGTTCGCATAATTTTCTTTTGGATTGGCTTGTTTCGGGCGGAATTCTTGGGCTTCTATCTTTTCTCGCTCCGTTTGGATTAATGCTCTGGTTTACCATGCGTTCAGGTAAATTTTCTAATACTCAAAAGGGATTATTTACAGGGTTTATCGTTGCCTATTTTATCAATAATTTCTTTGGGTTTGATAGTTTGACGGGTACAATAACGGTTTTTATGGTATTGGCTTACTGGCAATTTGAAACGCAATCTAATGAAGTTTATGCTTTTCCCAAACTACCAATCTGGGGCGTTTTAACTTGTATTATATTGTCTTTTGTGAGTTTTTATTACGGTTATTTACAACCCTTGCGGACGAGTAAGCAAATTGTAAAAATCATGCAAGAGCCTGATTTACAACAGACTATTCAGCAAATTCAATTGGGTTATACTAATGCTATTGGTACTGGTACGAGTGATTTTGCAGAACAAGTTTCTTTCCTATCTGAAAAGGTAGGCAAAAGTGAAATTGCTAACGAAATGAAAGGTAGCTATTATCAAGCGGTATCAGATATTTTAAAGAAAGAAGCAGAAAGACACCCCGAACACCCACGTTTATTATCTATCCAATCTTCCATTAATGCCGACCGTGGGGCATTCAACGAAGCCATAACAGGTTTTGAAAAAGTACAAACACTCGCACCTAAACGCCACATTAATTTGATGCAATTAGCAGGCACTTACACCCGAAATCAACAACCTGAAAAAGCTTTGAAACTTTACGATGATATTTATAAAATCAATCAAAATAGTGAAGCCTTGATTTATAAATCATTGATTTATAGCGAAAAGAATGATACCCTAAACGTTTGGAAGGAATTACAAAAAGTAGATGATGAAGTATTTATCCAGAAGATTGAAATGATACGGTTTGTTTATGGTAAGCATAATAATTTACAAGGATTGGTCAAAGATTTTAACCGTAGAGAAAAGATAAATCCTAAACTTGTGTATCTATTCAATAAACAAGCCTATTTTGAATGGGCAATGGCGGCTTTTGTAACGGGAAATTTACCACAAAGTGCCGAGCAAGTATTTAGATATTTGTATGGCAATGGTGTGGAAATAAGTTCTGCACGGCAAAGTCAGGAGGCGGTTAGGAATGGGCGAAGTCCTGCGGAGTACTTTCAATAATTAATGAGTTCAAATAATGATTGTTTCAACCTTAAATTTATTAATATCATGAGAAAAATCTATTTTCTAACATCTGTATTAATGTTTATCCTATTTCAAATAAATGCTCAAATTGGGATTAACAAAGACGGTACTGCACCTCATCAATCGGCAATGCTGGATATAAAAGCATCCAGTACTACGAATGCAAAAGGACTTTTAATGCCACGAGTGGCCGACCACACTATAATTACTTCGCCCGCTACGGGATTAATTGTTTTTAATACAACCACTAATACTTTTTGGTATTATAATGGAACAGCTTGGACTAATATGGGTAATGGTGGTAATAATGCTTGGTCAATTAATGGAACAACTGTTTTTACTAATAATAGTGTTGGTATAAATACTCCAACCCCTCAAACAACTTTTGATGTTAAGGGTGATGGTTTTTTAGTTTCTCAGAAGACAAAGTTAACTACGGAAGACCCTAATCTTCATGTTTATAATATGCCACTAAGTGATGCTTCATACAATGATGCAGCAGGTATATTGTATGACCCCAGTGGTCCAACTGCCAATTATCCAAGTGGTAATATTAATACAACTACAACAATTTATAGTTATGTATCTAATGTTATAGGTATAAAACTTACTTTTGAAGTGTTTGATACAGAAGCGAATGGCGACTCTATTAGTATAATTAATAGTGCAGGTCAAACACTTGCTAAATATTCTGGAAATACCCTACCTCCTGATTTTTTATATAATGGATCTTATATACAAATAAAATTTAAAACCAACGGTAATTCAACTGTTGGTCAAGGATTCAAAATTAAGTGGCAAAGAATTGAAAAAGATGCAACTGCGACACCTGTAAGTGGTATAATTGGCAACAATACTTATTTTGATACTTCGAAAGGAGCATTTAGAAGTGGAAATTCAGGGCAATATTCTAATGAAAATCTTGGAAATTATTCTGTTGCAATAGGTTATTCAAATCGTGCAAGTGGTGATTATTCTGTTGCGATGGGTAATTCTAATAATGCACTTTCAATGGGAAGTATTGCCATGGGGACTAATTCAATTGCCTCTGGCTATAACTCAACTGCGATTGGGTATTATACAAATGCTACATCGACTCACAGCTTTGCATCAGGGTATCAAACAAAGTCAGGGGGATACGCATCTACTGCTATGGGAAATGGTGCTATATCCTCAAATATTGGAAGTTTCGCTGGTGGATATTATTCCAATTCTACGGGATATGCCTCAACTGCATTTGGATATTTCACAACGGCTTCAAATACAGGTAGCTTCGCTTCTGGTTACAGAGCCTCGGCAAGTGGATATGCTTCATCTTCACTGGGAAATTTTTCAAATGCTTCTGGAAGTGCATCTACATCTTTGGGTGGTAATACAAATGCAACTGCTGATTACTCATTTGCCAGTGGTTATTATACTAATGCCACAGGTATATATTCTACTGCTATGGGATATTATACTTCTGCTTCTGGTAGTAGTTCTTTTGCATCGGGTGGATTTACCAATGCTAATTCTTCTTACTCAACTGCATTAGGGTACTCCAATAATGCTAACGCATTTGCTTCTGTTGCAATGGGTTATGCCACTTATACTTCATCGAACGCTCCTTATGGAATTGCTATAGGAGCTTATACAAATGCTTCCAGTACCGCCAGTTTTGCATCAGGTTATCAAACCATTTCAGGCGGTTATGCTTCTACTTCAATGGGAAATAATACAAATGCGTCTGGCTACTCTTCTACTGCGCTCGGTAATCAAACAAATGCTTCTGGGTATAATGCTACTGCCATCGGAAATGGGACTATAGCTTCTGGATTCGCTTCAACAGCCATGGGATATAGTTCAACTGCCTCAGGCAATAACTCAACGGCAATGGGAAGTAACACTAACGCAAACCTTGAAGGGTCTTTTGTTATTGGAGATTCTCCTAATAGTAGTGCTACTGTCTCCAGTCAAACTTATAATTCATTTACTTCCAGATTTAGGGGCGGTTATTATTTCTACACCAGTGCAAATTTTGGCTCTGGAGTATATATAAATAGTGGTGGAAATAGTTGGTCAAGCCTTTCCGACAGTACTAAAAAAGAAAATTTCTTACCCATTGATGGTGAAAATGTTTTAAAGAAAATAGCAAATATGCGAACCGTTACGTGGAATTATAAAGGACAAGACCCTAAATTATACCGACACTATGGCCCTATGGCTCAAGAGTTTTTTAGTGCTTTTGGTCGTGATAAATTTGGCGTTGTTGGTAACGATACCACCATTGCATCCGCTGATTTTGACGGGGTTAATTTCACTGCTATCAAAGCGCTTGAAAAAAGAACTTCTGAATTACAAGCAGAAAATGAGGTATTGAAAAAACGTATGGTTATTTTAGAGAAATCAAGTTCAGAAATAATGGTACTAAAAGCCGAAATGGAGAAATTGAAAGCTTTTTTATTGCCTGAAAAAGAGAAAGTAAGGGTTAAAATAGCTTCGAATAAATAGCGTTCTATAAGTTCGATAAGTATTTTTATAAACATTATTAATTATCAATTTAGAATTATACGGTGAATAAATACATCAACGAGACAATTGGATGGCTTTTACTTGGGACAACGCTATTTTGTCACTACCACTCAGCAAGGTTAGGAATTTGCAAGGAAAACTGTCGGGTAAAATGGAGATGTTGGGTTTTGTTCATTAACAAGAAGCCTTTTAGAAATGCTTACTTTGGACGTTTTGAAATCTACCGAGTAATATCTTCGGATAGAAATGATATTGGATGCTACGTAAAACAATCAAAAACCTTTGCGAAACGATTATTTGATTGGGGCACTCCGCTCTTTTTTCAACGGGACAGAATGGGAATGTATCCAAATTACGGTAGAAGTATGGCGGACAGGCATAATGCAAGTAGTTTCAGGAGGATTTGGCAGAGAAAAAATGCATTTTCATTGAGTCAAGAAATGAAAACGTTTATAGGTTGGTTTAATGGAGAACAAAACCTTAGCTCTGTTCCTAAAACTGGGATTTCTCATCTTTGGTTTATTACTATCCATTTCATCCTTTTGAAGATGGAAATGGCAGAATTGCGAGAGCCATAACAGATATGCAATTATCTAAGGTATATGGAGATTCTCAACGCTTTTTTTAGAAGTAAAATAAACACTTCACTTTTAAAGAATGGAACATAATAAAAAGGTAAAAGGTAGTTTAAAGGCACGAGAGGTGGGAATTAATAGATTTGTAATAGGTAAAAATATTTTGCTTGAAATTTATCAACAAAAGTGTACCAATGTAGAATAATTGAAAGGTACTAAATAGACTACGAAGCTATAATTTTAAATACTTATCTCGCTTGGTGCAAATACTGAAGAGTTAGGGAAAAGCCTTGAATCATACGATTTAAGGCTTTTTTGTTGCTTGCTATAACTACTAATAGCTCCAATTCTCTATACTAATCTTAATGACCAATTTGTGTTAAATATAAAGCCCCAAAACCTCCCTAAATTGACGGAATAAGTTTTAGTTATTTAATAGCTAAAATTGTATTTTGAAAAGTTTGTTAATAATTAAAAAATTATCGTACCTTTGCGAGCCATTTAATGAAATGGTATTGTTAAATCATTGAAATGTAGGAGTTTATGATAAATAAAGCCTTTATTTTAATGATTTACAGTTCTAAATTTTTACAGCAGTGATGTTGCAATATTTTAACAAATAAAAAATGAGAAAGCGAATCGAAAAAGAAGATTTGAACTTTGAGAGAAGAGAACAAACTCGTCAAAGAAAAGACGAAGTAAACCGTGCTTTAGGACGTGAAGTACCTACAAGAAAAACTTACGGAGGGGATGATGAGAATAGAGGCGAAGGAAGACCATTTAATGGAGAACGTCCAGAAAGAAGGGAGTTCAATTCAGGCGAACGTAAACCTTACGGCGAAAAGAGAGAATTCAATTCAGGCGAACGTAAACCTTACGGTGAAAAGCGAGAGTTTAACTCAGGCGAACGTAAACCTTACGGTGAAAAGCGAGAATTCAACTCAGGCGAACGTAAACCTTATGGCGAACGTTCAGAGTCAGGCGAACGTAAACCTTACGGCGAAAAGAGAGAGTTCAACTCAGGTGAACGTAAACCTTACGGTGAAAAGCGAGAGTTTAACTCAGGCGAACGTAAACCTTACGGTGAAAAGCGAGAATTCAACTCAGGCGAACGTAAACCTTATGGCGAACGTTCAGAGTCAGGCGAACGTAAACCTTACGGCGAAAAGCGAGAGTTTAACTCAGGTGAACGTAAACCTTACGACGAAAAAAGAGAATTCAACTCGGGCGAGCGTAAACCTTATGGCGAAAAGCGAGAGTTTAACTCAGGCGAACGTAAACCTTACGGCGAAAAGCGAGAGTTTAATTCAGGCGAACGTAAACCTTACGGTGAAAAGCGAGAGTTTAACTCAGGCGAAAGAAAACCATTTAATCCTGATGAACGTAAACCTTATGGCGAACGTCCAGAAAGAAAAGATTTCAACGCTGGTGAAAGAAAACCTTACGGAGACAAGAAAGAATTTAGCTATGGTGCTGATAAAAGAAAGCCCGTTGCTAAAAGATTTGATAAAGGGGATTTTAATAAACCTCGTCCGAATGCCACTGGTGAAAGACCTTCTTTTGACGAAAAAAAAAACAAAATAGAGGGAAACGATAAGACGGAAAAGACTTTTGGCTCAGCAAAAGTGAACTTTGGAGGAAAAAACCTCTTCAAGGCTCACCGACCAGTTGAAGAATCTGACAAATGGACTCCAACTTATAAAATTGGACAATATAGAGATACTGCCCCGAAGAAAGTTCAGAAAAAAATTACCGAATCGGAAAAGAAAAACAGTGCTGAAATTCGTTTGAACCGCTTTATTGCCAATGCTGGCGTTTGCTCACGTCGTGAAGCAGATGATATAATCAAATCGGGCGAAATAAAAGTAAACGGAGAAATTATTACTGAAATGGGCTATCAAGTTCAGCCTGGTGATGTGGTGAAAATGGGAAATAAGAAGTTGAGTCGTGAGAAAATGGTGTACGTGTTAATTAACAAACCCAAAGATTTTATCACTACAACTGAAGACCCCGATGACCGCAAAACGGTAATGGATTTGGTAAAAAATGCTTGTGAAGAACGTATTTATCCAGTAGGTCGTTTGGACAGAAATACAACGGGTTTATTGCTTTTGACGAATGATGGAGAATTGGCGGATAAATTGACACACCCTTCAAACGAAATTGAAAAATTATATCAAGTTGAAATTGATAAGCCTTTGACAACTGAACATTACGAAGAGATTTTGAAAGGTGTTAAGCTCGAAGATGGAGAATTTAAAGCGGATGAATTAGGTATGGTTACTCCCGATGGGATGGTAATTGGTATCAAAATTCACTCAGGAAGAAACCGTATCGTTAGACGTTTATTTGAATCTTTAGGTTACGAAGTGCTAAAACTTGACCGTACAACTTTTGCAGGATTGAACAAAAAAGACCTGCCACGTGGTTCTTGGAGATTCTTGACTGAAAAGGAAGTAGTTAAATTGAAGTTTTTTAAATAGATAAAAGGTTTTAGGTTGTTAGGTTTTAGTATATTCATACAATTCAAAAATCCTTATAATAAAAAAATAAGCTCCTGATTTTCAGGAGCTTATTTTTTTTATTGAACGTTGATGCTCCGTGTAAATTCACTCAATCACTCAATCCACCAATGACTCATTGTATTTATTCCCACTTCACCTTCACAAAAATATCGGTATTTCTCCCCTTGTCATCACTACACGAAATCTTGATTTTTCCTGCTTCTGGTTCAAAGAAAATAGGTGTATTTGGCGTTGATTTTTGTAGTAATTTATCGTTGATATACCAATAAATTTCCTTCACATCATTTCTGACTTGGGCATTTAGCATCAATTTTTGCGTATCGTTTTTATCCAAAATATATTCTGAACCATCTACAGGATAGACAATTTGCGGAGCATTTTCGGCAAAAACTCTTTCACATTTTGGATTATGCGGAGGAATGTTAGTGTAAAGAATATGCTTAGTTTCAAACCAACTCACTAACTCAGGAGCATGGTTTGGATAAATCTTTTTCACCGCCCCGCTATCAGGTAAACAATGTGAGCAGTAGCTCATTTGTTCATCCGCACTTACATACACATATTTGGCGTGCGTACATAAAGTCATTTTTGAAACACTCGGAATGTAATAATCCGTTATTTGATTGATACAGAACTCGTTAGGAACGTCCCCACTTTCTGCACAAACCTTTCTCATCGCCAAATTTTCGGGTGATTTAAACCACTTTGAGGAGGAATTATAATCAATCGTATTGAAAATATCGAATAAAAGTGGCGTTGCAATATTTGCTCCCGAAAGTTCTGGAACGCCTTCGCCAGAGAAATTTCCCACCCAGATTCCAACCGTATATTTGGCATTATAGCCAATACTCCAAGCGTCTTTTTTACCGAAAGATGTTCCCGTTTTCCAAGCAATTTTGGGCATTCGGTACGTGTAGGCGTAGTTGTTGGGTAAATCTGGACGAGTGATTTGGGTTAGAATTTGGTTGATTAAGTAGGTGGATTCGGGGGAAATGATTTCAGATTTCAGATTGACGATTGACGATTGGTTCTCAGATTTAATATATTTTGACTTCTGAAATTGTCCTTCATTCGCAAAACTCGAAAACAGATTGGTCAACTCTTCCAAAGTCACGCCACAGCCACCCAAAACTAAGGATAATCCTAATTTGGAGGAGTTCTTTTTTACCGCTTGGAAATCCGCTTTTTTGAGTTTGTCCACCAAAACGGGCGTTGAAATTTCCTTTAATAATTTCACGGCAGGAATATTCAATGAATTCGCCAAAGCGTATTCAATCGTAATTTTTCCGTGAAATAATTTATCGAAATTCTCGGGTTCAAAACCGCCAAAATTCGTTGGAACGTCATTAATGGTAGTTTTTGACGTGATAATTCCTTTGTCGAAAGCCGTTGCGTATAAAAGTGGTTTTAGCGTACTTCCTGGCGAACGAATCGCTCGCACGCCATCTACTTGTCCGCCGTCCACAGGATTATTAAAATCTGCCGAACCTACATAAGCCTCCACTTGATGTGTTTGGTTGTTTACAACCATCACCGCAGCGTTATGAATATTCATGGCGTAAAGCCGACTAACGTAGTTTTGTACAATTTTCTCAATTGTCAATTGTTTATTCCGAATCAACGAAGAATGAATATTTGCCTCGGTCGGATACTCGTTTTTTAACCGTAAAGAAAGATGCGGGGCAAGTTTGGGCGCTTCGTGTCTTTGAACGTTCAAGGGTTCGCTCAAAGCATCATCAATATCTTGATTATGAAATACTTCTGATTCTTTAAATTCATTTAACCAACGATTTCTTTCTTTCAAAATAAAGTCATTATTGATGCCCAAACGTAAACTTGAAGGACGATTGGGAATAATTGCCAAAGCCATTACTTCCGCCAAACTCAAAACATCAGGCGACTTCTGAAAGTACAAAATGGAAGCAGATTTTATGCCCTCAATATTCGACCCATAAGGTACAAGATTTAAATAAAGTTGAAGGATTTCATCTTTGGAATAATGCACTTCCAACTGAAAAGCACGTAGTATTTCAATGATTTTATTGAAATACGTTCGACTTTTGGGTTTCAATAATCGAACAACTTGCATCGTGATGGTACTCGCTCCCGAGGTTCGCCTGCCCGTGAACACGTTACGCACACCCGCCCGCATAATCGCAAAAGGATTTACCCCAAAATGCCAACGAAACCAACGGTCTTCCTTGTAAACAATGGCTTTTTCGAGCGTTGGGGTAATCTCCGAAAGTTCTGTTTTCATTCGCCATTTATCCTGATTATTCAAAAAAGCATGAAGCACTTTTCCTTCTGAATCCGTAATTAAAGTAGAATAATTGGGTTGAACTTTGAAGGGAAAAATTAAGTCTAAGGCAATGAAAAGCAACAAGCCGTAAGAAATGACTCTTACGGCTTTATATTGGAATATTCTTTTTAGGAATGAGAGTGTGTTTTTTTTGAAGTATTTGAAAATCATTTGGTTGATATATATAAAACTATTCCGCCTTCGTCTCCCGCAAATACAACTGTACCGTATTCTCCAAACCCAAATACAAAGCATCACAAATCAAGGCGTGACCGATGGAAACTTCTAAAAGATTGGGGATACTTTGTTGGAAATAACGTAAATTATCCAAACTCAAATCGTGTCCTGCGTTGATGCCTAAACCTAATTCATTGGCTTTTTGAGCGGCTACGATAAAGTCTTTAATCGCCAATTCTCGATTTTTGAAGTAGTTTTCAGCATAAGGTTCAGTGTATAATTCTATTCTGTCCGTCCCTGTTTCTTTTGCTCCTTCTACCATGCGTGGGTCGGCATCCACGAAGATTGACGTTCTGATTCCTGCTTCTTGAAATTGAGCTATCAAGTCTTGCAAAAGGCTTTTATGTTTTATTGTATCCCAACCTGCGTTAGACGTAACCGCCCCCAGAGCATCGGGTACAAGCGTTACTTGGGTTGGGCGATTGGCAAGAACTAATTCCACAAATTTGGCTTCCGAAGGATTTCCTTCGATATTAAACTCCGTCGTAATAACTTCTTTTAAATCAAACACATCACGATAACGAATATGGCGTTCGTCGGGACGTGGGTGTACGGTAATTCCTTCCGCACCGAAACGCTCGCAGTCCAAGGCTACTTTTACAACATTGGGATTCTCACCACCTCGTGAGTTACGAAGGGTTGCTATTTTATTGATATTTACGCTAAGTTTTGTCATAATATTTAAGGTGTTAGTAGTTAGGATTTAGGTTTTAGAAAGTCTCGGAAAAGATGAAAAAGAGCCTATAATACCTCCTGTCATTTGTACATTTCCCAAAATACTAACAACCAATGTCCAATAACCAATAACGGTTTTATTATCTTTGTGAACACAGAATAACAATTTAATGTTCTCTGAATGTCCCAAAGTTAAGGGCAAATACAAAACACAGAACGTAAAACTTAGAACTTTTTATAAAATGTCTTTAAAAACTAATATCGACAATAGCATTAAAGATGCTATGCGTGCCAAAGACCAAGACCGTCTTCGTACACTTCGTGCTATCAAATCATTAATTTTATTGGAAGAAACTTCCGCAACAAATACAGGTGGTGAATTATCGGCTGACGTTGAATTGAAGCTTTTGACGAAAGCAGCGAAACAACGCAGAGATTCTTTAGAAATTTTTGTTGCTCAAGGACGTACTGATTTGGCTGATAAAGAGCAAATCGAATTGACAATCATCGAAGAATTATTGCCAAAACAATTAACAGAAGATGAATTGAAAGCAAAATTAGAAGAAATTAAAGCTCGTGTTGGTGCTTCTGCACCATCAGATATGGGTAAAATGATGGGAGTTGCTACCAAAGAATTAGCAGGTTTAGCCGATGGAAAAGTAGTTTCTGCGATGGTTAAAGCTCTTTTGGCGTAGTGATGAATGATGAGTGATGAATTATAAGTTATGAATAGAAACGTTCTTTCATAACTTATAATCCATCACTCATCATTCATAATTAATATACTACATGAAATTAATCGACATTCTTATCCTTCTTCCAACACTCTGGGGAGCGTATATTGGCTATCAACGGGGCATCATCATTGAGGTTATTTCTATTGCTGCTTTCGTGGTTTCCGTAATTATTGGTTTCCGTATTTTAGGTTACGCCACCGACTGGATTTCTCCTTTTATTAGCAATCGCTTGACCGAAAAACTCATGCCATATATTGGCTTCGGAGCGGTATTTTTTCCAATTGTTTTTCTGATTAATAAATTAGGCTGGATGCTAAGAAAATCCATTCGTTATACTGTTTTTGGCAGTTTTGACTCGCTCGCAGGGTCAATTGTAGGAGCATTTACGTGGGCGTTCGGGATTAGTATTTTTCTATGGCTTACGTCTTCTATTGGCATAAAACTCCCTCCCAAAGAAACCGAAAATACGTATCTTTACCCAATCGTAAAACCACTCGCCCCGAAAGTTATTGAAAAAGCTATTGACGTTGTGCCGAAGCAAATTGATAAATGGCGAGCATAGGCTTTGGGACACAGATTGCACGGATGCTCCGCAACACAGATTTTTAAATAGTTTCTAAAAAATCCTTTTAAATCCGTGTTGCGGAGCATCCGTGTAATCTGTGTCCCAACAATTCAAACGAAATTCTCATGAAAAAACTTTTCACATTCATATCTTTATCCTTCATAATCCTAAGAATCCACGCCCAAGAAGTCAATTTTGAAAAAGGTTCTTGGCAAGAAGTCGTTGCCAAAGCAAAAGCTCAAAATAAACCCATTTTTATTGACTTTTTTACGACTTGGTGTGGCCCTTGTAAAGAATTGGAACAAAAGGTTTATTCCAAACCTGAAGTCATTCAAAAAATGAATGCCAATTTTATCAATTTCAAAATTGATTCAGAAAAAGGCGAAGGGCCAGACTTGGCTCGTAAGTTTGATGTGAGTGCGTATCCGTTTTTAGTTTGGGTAGATAAAAATCAGAATGTTTTATTGACCGATGCAGGTTATATGCCCGTAAATGAATTCCTGAAATCGGTCGATAATGCCTTGAATCAGTATCGAGAAGGACGTTTAGAGGATTACGCAACCCAATATCGTGCTGGGAAACGGGATGCCAATTTTTTAGCAGATTTTATCAACAAACGCCACGCAATGGTCATGGATAATCGGGAATTGGTGGAGCAGTATTTATTGGCAATTCCAACGACTGAGGAAACCTCCGAAAAGACCTTAAAGCTCCTTTCTGAAAACACATTTACGCTCAATGGCAAGGCAATTGAATTGCTTCAAAATCAGGCAGTTTTCAAAAAATACGGTATCTCAACGCTCGAAACCGTTTCAACAACCATGATGGAATATTTTCGTAATGCTTTAAGAACCAAGAATTTAGATTTATTGGAAAAGTTGGCAGGTTTAAATTTAAAACTTAATCCAGTAGAAGCAGGGCGACAAAATGAGCGTTACCGTATGGAGTTTTATAAATCCACGAATAATACGCCCAAATATTTAGAAACGGCTCAGAATTTAGCCGATAAATATTTGATGAATATTTCAAAAGAAGAGCTTAATAAACAGAATTTAACTCATTTTCAAGAATTTATGTTGCCGTATCGTACAGGAAAACAAGATTCGGTGAAAATTGGAAAAGTAAGATTTGATGCCATGAAAAAACTGCATAGTCGCTACGCAAGTATTAACTTTGCGTCTGATTTAGATGGTTTGGCAGAAGAATTTTATAAAAATGTAAGCGAAAAAGCCGTTCTACAAAAAGCCATTATGTGGGCAAAAAGAGCCAATGAAATCGACGAAACACCCGATTATTGGAATACCTACGCACATTTATTGTACAAAATGGGCATCAAATCCGAAGCCATTGCTGCCGAAGAAAAAGCATTAAATTTAGCCAAAACTTTAAAAGGATTGACTTTTAAATACGAAGAGGCATTGGCGAAGATGAAGGATGGGAAACTATGAGTTGCTCTCATTGCGAACGCAGTGAGGCAATCTGTTAGATTAAAAAAATAGAATTTGAATGCTTTTTAGTACAATATTGGTACTTACAAATCAAAGTTTAAAAGCCTCTTCCCGTAAGCTAAAAGTTTGCTTCGTTTCACTCGCAATGACATTGCATTTATATTTTTTTAAAATTGATAATCAATCGTATAAGAACATAGAAAACAGAAATAAATGAAAATACTAATAACAGGAGGTGCAGGTTTTGTCGGTTCGGCACTTGCCATCAACATTAAAAGTAATTATCCAACTTACGAAGTTATCTGCTTGGATAACCTCAAACGTAAAGGTTCTGAACTCAATTTGCCTCGTTTGGCGAAAGCAGGAGCTGTTTTTGTACATGGTGATATTCGGAATAAGGAAGATTTTGATGCGTTGCCAAAGGTAGATTTTGTCATTGAAGCCTCGGCTGAACCTTCTGTTTTGGCAGGATTGGACGGAACTCCCGATTATTTGATAAATACCAATTTGGTCGGGACTATCAATTGCTTGAATTATACCAAAAAGTGCGGTGCAAGTTTTATTTTCCTTTCAACGAGCCGTATTTATCCCATCAAAGCCATTGAGAAACTGAATTACGAAGAACAAGAAACTCGTTTTGCTTTGACGGATAATCAACCCGTTAGAGGAGTTTCTGCCAAAGGAATTGCCGAAGATTTTCCATTAGATGGTGCAAGGTCATTATACGGAGCAACCAAATTAGCTTCGGAATTAATGATTCACGAATACAACGAATTTTATGGCATGAAAACCGTTATTAATCGTTGTGGCGTGTTGACTGGGCCTTGGCAAATGGGTAAAATCGACCAAGGTGTAATGGTGCTTTGGGTGGCAAAACATTACTGGGAACAGAAATTGGCGTACATCGGATACGGTGGTTCGGGCAGACAAACCCGTGATATGTTGCACGTGAAAGATTTATACAAACTCATTGATTTTCAATTACATAACATTGATAAAGTGAACGGTGAAATCTTGAACGTAGGCGGTGGCGTAGAAGTAAGTGCTTCGTTAAAAGAATTGACTAAGATTTGTCAAGAAGTTACTGGTAAGACTATTCCAATTGCCCAAGTTCCAGAAAATCGTGCGGCGGATATTCCTTTGTACATAACTGATAATTCAAAAGTAACAGCTTTGACAGGCTGGAAACCAGAAATTTCAATGAAACAAATCGTGCAAGAAATTACCGATTGGATTACGGAAAATGAAGAATCTTTGGCTTATGTTTTGAAGTGAGAAAGTCAATGAGTTGAAAGTTTATGTGAGTTAAAAGTCAGTAAGTTTTTTCGTAATGTTAAAAGTTATGTTCACTCGCAAACTTTTAACTCATAAACTCTTTAATTAATTGACAATCAAATAAGTACTGTAAACATTTTTTCTTATATTCGTTTTGTAATATGTGCTAAGCCCATCAGACGGTATGAAAAAACTGATACTAATTTGTTTCCTATTTCCTTTCTTAACAACTGCTCAAATCCAAGTTAGCACGAGTTTTAGTTATGCCGTAGAAAAAGGCTTTGGACATGACGCTAATTTTGCGGGTTCGGGCTTTGAACTGAGTTTAAGAAAACACTTATCCGATAAATTCAGAACTACTGCTACAACGGGAGCTTACGATATGCGTTTGGCTTTGGTGGCAGTTTCTAATTACGATTATTCCTCAAAAGTTTTTGGGTATTCTTATAAAACCGTCGTGCCATTGACGGTAGGAGGAGAGTATTATCTTTTAAGCAAAACATTGGTAAAACCCTTTGTAGGACTTGAAACAGGGGCTTTTTATACAAAATATGATGCTCAAATCAATGAAGTTTATCGGAATTATGTTCCAACTTTAGAAACTGGAACAAGATTAAATTGGGGCTTTTCACCGAGTTTCGGAATTCATTTACAAGAATATGCCGACCGATTGGGGATATTTGTGAAAGTCAAATATACAGGAATTACGTACTCAGAAGGCTATAATAATTTAGTGAGTTTAAATGCGGGAATAACGTTCAAATTTGGTAAAAAAATTCTCTGGAAACCACCCGTTATTGAAGTGCCAGAAACGACTCCTTATTATGAGAAAAAATAGGCTGTAGCATCGGACAGCCTTGTCTTATGAAAAATTAAATCTCATAATTTTCCGTTAAATAATACCAATCCATCACTTCATCAGGTTGAATTTTTATCACATTGCTCAATACCAATAAAACCAATGTTCTGGACGCTAACCAAAGTGGGATTTTGGCAATTTCTGAAAATTTCTCAATCGTAATTTTTTGATTTTCAGATAAATATTTCATTAAAACCTTTTCTTTATCTCCGTAAGTAAACTTTATTCCATCCTCATTTTCACGTCTTAAAATCTGTCTTACTTCTCGACTTGCTTGAACAGAACGATCTTTTACTCTCACATAAGCCTTGCCATTTTCCTCATTTTCGAGTTGAACATAATGTGGTTTTTCCTTACTTTTCGGAATATTAAATACCAATACATCACGTTCATCGGTAACGGCAATTCTTTCAATCTCATAATGAGGTGGTGGAAAACAATTTCGTTCAATGGCACGGACTAAAATATATTCCTCTTCATCGACAAATTTTAAACCAGGAATCGTTTTGTCATCTCCAATTCCGACCAAAAGTTTTCCTCCTTTGGTATTGGCAAAAGCAACAATTTCACGGACGATTTTTTCGGGATGATTGGCCTTAAGTTTAAATTCGAGGGTCGAGCCTTCACCCTGACGAACCAGATTTTTTAAATCCTTCAAATTCATATCCGAAACACGGCTATGGCTTTCGGTTTTCTCGAAGTAGGCTGCAAGTCCTTGATTCATAATGTTTTATGATTTAGGTATGCTGATGAATAATATAAGGATTTGTTTAAAGATAATAAATAAATATTTATGAAAGTCTAATTCTGATCAAATAATTTTTCTTCAAAACTACTAATTCAATAGACTTCATCTATCTTTGCAGAAAATTCTAATCTCGGAACTCTTTATGTGTTTCGTGTTTCGGCGGACGATGTTAAAATGTCGTGCTACATTCATTCTAAATAAATATGGAAGAGTTAATCGCAAAATTAGACAATCTTTCTCTTGAGGAAAGTCTAAAGTACATTACCGAAAATTATAAAAACGTAGTTTTTTCAACATCTTTCGGACAAGAAGACCAAGTAATTACGGATGCTATTTTTCGTAATGATTTGAATATCAGAGTTTTTACTTTGGACACTGGTCGTCTTTTTCAAGAAACTTATGAGTTGATGGATTCTACTAAGACTAAGTATAAAAAAGAATTTGAAACATACTTTCCCAATACTGCAAGAGTAGAAGCTTTAGTAAAAGAAAAAGGTTTCAATAGTTTTTATTTTTCTGTTGAAAACCGTAAAGAATGTTGCTTTATTCGTAAAATTGAACCGTTGAAACGAGCTTTGGCAGGTGCCGAAATCTGGATTACAGGTTTACGTTCTGAGCAATCAGAGAACCGTGCCGACATGAAAATTGTTGAATGGGACGAAGGCAATAAAGTGATTAAATTTAACCCGTTAATTCACTGGACTTACGAGCAAGTGCTGGATTATTTGAAAGTTAATCGAGTACCTGATAATCCACTTCACCGCAAAGGATTTATTTCAATCGGTTGTCTGCCTTGTACACGTGCCATCCAAGAAGGCGAAAATCCAAGAGCAGGACGTTGGTCGTGGGAAGCATCACAAAAAGAGTGTGGATTGCATAGTTAGTTTTTCGATGTTTGATGTTCGGTTTACTTCCATAAGATTTACATCGTATCAAATATCAAAATTCTTATAATCGAAATCACAATTTTAGTAAAAATAAATTAATAGATGTTTGAAAGATTTTATGACGAAAATAATTGATTTCAAATTTGGACTTCAAATCGAAAAACAAACATCGAACATCGTAACAAAATATGAATTCTGATATTCCAAAGCACGGATTTTTCCCTCGTGAACTTGAAGATGAAGCCATTTACATTCTGCGTGAAGTAGCGGCTCAATTTGAAAAACCCGCTCTAATGTTTTCGGGTGGAAAAGACTCAATTACTCTTGTTCGTTTAGCTCAAAAGGCCTTTTATCCCGGTAAAATTCCTTTTCCTTTGATTCATGTCGATACTGGACATAATTTCCCAGAAACTGTAGAATTCCGTGATTGGCTTGCTAAGGAAACGGGTGCCGAACTGATTGTGAGATATGTACAAGACTCTATCAATCAAGGAAAAGTAAAAGAAGAAACGGGTAAATATGCTTCACGAAATGCCCTTCAAACCGTAACGCTTTTGGATGCTATCGAAGAATTCAAATTTGATGCGTGTATTGGTGGTGCAAGACGTGACGAAGAAAAAGCTCGTGCCAAAGAACGTATTTTCTCGGTTCGTGATGACTTCGGTCAGTGGGATTCAAAACGTCAACGTCCAGAATTGTTCGATATGTTGAATGGCCGTATTGCGATTGGCGAAAACGTGCGAGTTTTCCCAATTTCAAACTGGACAGAATTGGATGTTTGGAATTATATTAAAGAAGAAGAAATGGCGATTCCGTCAATTTACTATTCTCACCAACGCCAAGTAATTGAGCGTGATGGAATGTTATGGGCTGATTCTGAGCATCTTAATAAAGATGCTGACGAAATTCCTTTTGAGGCAACCGTTCGTTTTCGTACTGTTGGCGATATGACTTGCACCGCTGCCGTAGCTTCAGAAGCAGTTGAATTAGATGATATTATTGGCGAGATTCTTTCTGCCGAAATTTCAGAGCGTGGTGCCAGAATCGACGATAAACGCTCGGAAGCTGCCATGGAAAAACGTAAACAACAAGGATACTTTTGATTAGTTGTGAGTTGTGATTTAGTGAATTAGTGATTTTTTACGAACGCTAATTCACTAAATCACAACTCACTAACTCACAACTAAAAAAGATGGATATTTTAAGAATTGCAACCGCTGGTTCGGTAGATGATGGCAAAAGCACATTAATCGGACGACTTTTATACGAAACAAAGTCAATCACTCAAGATAAAATTGAAGCATTAGAAATGGCTTCAAAACGTAAAGGCTTAGATTTTCTTGACCTTTCTTTATTAACTGACGGACTTATCGCCGAACGTGAACAAGGCATCACGATTGACGTAGCCAATATTTATTTTTCAACGCCACAACGCAAATATATTATTGCGGATACCCCAGGCCACTTTGAATACACTCGTAATATGGTTACGGGAGCATCAAACACCAAGGTTTCCATGATTTTGATTGACGCTCGTAATGGTGTTTTGGAACAAACTTTCCGTCACTTTTTCATCGCTTCAATGTTACGCATTCCGAAAGTAATCGTGTGTGTAAATAAGATGGATTTAGTGGGATATTCGGAAGAAAAATTCAACGCAATCAAAGCTGACATTCAAGCCATTGCCGATAAAGTTTCTTTTGAAGGACAAGAAGTTACCTTTATTCCAATGTCGTCTTTATACGGCCAAAACATTTCGATTCAAGCAACTGAAATGCCTTGGTACGCTGGTTTGCCTTTATTGGCAGAATTAGAATCAACTTCTTTTGACGAAATCAAAAAGCCTGCTCGTTTTCCAGTTCAGTTTGTGGTTAGACCCAAAACAGAAGAATTTCACGACTATAGAGGTTACGCAGGAAAAATTGCTTCGGGTTCATTCTCAGTTGGTGAAGAAGTAACGGTTCTACCAACGGGACAAACTTCAAAAATTGCAACCATCGAAAAATTTGGGACGCAATTGCAAACCGCAGGAGCAAAAGAATCAGTAGTAATTACCTTAGAAACTGACGTAGACGTTTCTCGTGGAAATATGTTGGTAAAAGCACACAATCAGCCGAGCCAATTGAAAGAAATCACCGCCAGAATTTGCTGGATGGATTCTCAACCATTAGTTGCTGGAAAAACTTATATCCTTCAACACGGTATCAATGACTCAAAAGCAAAAATTATAGCTTTAAATTCAAAGATTGATGTTGTAAATCAAGACACGATTGTAGATGCAGTTTCCGAATTAAAATTGAATGAAATTGGTGAAATCACACTCAAAACTGCGAAGCCAATTTTTGCTGATAAATACGCAGATAATCCTGCTAATGGAGCATTTATTTTAATAGATGATCAGACTAATTCAACGGCTGGGGTTGGGTTTGTTTTGTAGGAAAAAGTATCAAAATATGATGTTATTGCTTTACAGAAGTCGCCCTTTTAAAGGACGACTTCTGTATTTTCTGCCGTTATTTCATAAATATTTACCTATTTTTTCAACCAATCTATCCATTCTTTTGCTACTTCATCTCCCCGATAAATTCTGTCCATTACTTTTCCCGAAGCGTCTTTTTTTAATTCAAAAAATTGGTGATCGTGGTTGATATGAGCTTTTAAAGTTAGATTTCTCTTCCCTTTTTCGATAAATTCTAAAGGTAAATAGTCTAAACCAATCGTTACTTCATTGTCTTCTGTTCCATAAGCAATGTACAATGGTGTGGTGATTTTCAATAAGTTATCTGAATTTTTAGTGGAAAAAGAATGCCATGCGTAATAGGTATCTCCACAACTTTTATCTACCGATTTGGGGTATTTACAAACATCTTCCCATCCTTTATAAAGCTGGTCGATTTGTTTTTGAGCGTCCTCTGCTGACATTTTTCCATCTCTTACCGCTTGCCGATTACGGAAAATTTCATACTCAAATCGTCTGCCTGCATGACCTGAAAAAAGAATGGTATGCGTAATAGATTTATTGAAATTTGCGACCAAATTTGCCCCAATGGTAAAACCTTCTGAACCACCACAAAACACCACTTTTTTGGTATCAATCCAAGGTTGTTTTAGCAAATAATTAATCACTTGATTGCATTGTGAAGTAGCTTTATCAAGATTATTATTTACCATATATTTTC
>JAZKDE010000007.1:0-19754 GCA_040387735.1 Bacteroidota bacterium | reverse complement strand
AATGATGCGTGGTAAAGCTAATAATAAGTCGGTGTACCAAGCAGAAGTGTAAACAGGTGTAATAATTTTTGAGAATAAAGTTTTCATGATTTTTGATACGGCTAACCGCTTTTAATTTTATATAATCAATTGATAATTAGTTCAATACAATAGTTAAATCCGATTTTTTATCGTCAACAGTTAAGACAATTTTTTCGGTAAATTTGGTATCTTTATCCCAATATTTTCCGCTACATTGATAGACTTTTGTACCGATTGGAAGAAATATATATTGCCCTTTAAATTTACCAAGAGACGTGGAAAAGCCCGTTTGCTTATCATTTCCCCAAGGCAATTCATAACGTACATGAGCCATTGAGGGAAACCATGATGAGCCTTTTATATTAATACCAATTAATTTAAGTCCTTTCTTCTTAGCAATGCTTTCAATAGAATTATCATCTTTTGCTTTCTCAAAATTTCGTTGATTCATTTCGGCACGAGCTGCTTCAAGGTATTGTTCACGACTGATTTCGTATTCATCATTGACGTTATAAGTCTTGCCATTATCTTTTTCAGTTACTACAAATAGTAGTTCATTTTTACCATTTTTTTCTACGAATACATACACAGGAACGGGCAGATTTACAGCGTGCGTTGCCAAGCCATTTAATCCGTAACCATAGCCAGCCGTAAATCTTTCTTGTATTAAATTGTAACTTTTAAAATCGACCATTTTACTTTTTAACGATGGATTTTTGATGGTAAAACTTACACGGGACGGTTCTGTCCGAGCAGGTTCTGTCGAAGGCGACCCCGTTTGGGCTTGGCTCATGAAAGTAATGAAAGAAAGACAAGTAATGATGATTTTTTTGATTTGCGTTTTCATGTTTTTAAATTGTTTATTTGTGAAATTGATGGGTCAAAGTTTCACCTTTAAAAACCCTGAAACGCTTTAAAACATGATTTGAAACGTCTTGAATCATGATTTGAGACAATAAAAAAACCTGCAAGAAATGAATTCTTGCAGGTTTTTAAGTAGGATAGATTTCTAACCTGTCAATCAAACATTATCCCAACACAACAGGACCCGCCTGATTAATTCCAGAAACATAGCATTCAGAACCAATGCCAACTTTCGCAAAACCATCTTGCATGGCTTTCCCAACCCGATTAGCAGTAAATAAATCTTTCGATAAAGCAAACATAGAAGGACCAGAACCTGATATTGAACAACCCAAAGCTCCGTTGTCTAAAGCGGCATTTTTTACATCGTCAAACTGTGGAATCAAGATTGAACGAATAGGCTCAATGATTACATCTACCAAGCTTCTCGAAATCAAATCGTAGTCCGGCAGCATCAAACCTGCTACTAAACCCGCTACATTTCCCATTTGGGTAATGGTATTTTTCAAAGAAATCTCTCTTTTTAAAATATTACGAGCATCCTTCGTATTTACCTCAATGTGTGGATGAACGATGGTTGCATACAATTCTTGCGGCGTTTTCAATTGAATAATATCCAAAGGTTCATAAGAACGAATAACCACGAAACCGCCCATCAAACTTGGTCCCACATTATCAGCATGAGCAGAACCGCAAGCGATACGCTCACCTTCCATGGCAAAAGGCAATAAATCTTTTTGAGCTAAAGGCCTACCCATCAGTTCGTTAGCCGCAAAAACACCTGCCACCGACGAAGCCGCCGAAGAACCCAAACCCGAACCCAAAGGCATCAATTTTTTAAGATTCATTTCAAAACCCTGACCTTCTTCGCCAATGGCTTCCAAGAATTTAATAATGGCAATTCCAGCGGTATTTTTTTCAGCATCCAATGGTAAACGACCATCATCACCTTCAATACTTAGGATTTTAACGCCTTTGTGGTTAGCTTTTTTTAAGATTAATTCATCTCCAGGATTATCAACGGCAAAACCGAAAATATCAAATCCACAGGCTACATTTGCCACCGTTGCAGGGGCGAAAACTTTTATTGTATTTGTCATTAATCTAAATATTATTTAAGCCAAATAACTCCCAATTGCCACAATATCCGCAAACACCCCTGACGCTGTTACCTCCGCTCCTGCTCCTGGCCCTTTGATGACCAATGGGCGGTCGTGGTAGCGTTTGGTGGTGAATGAAATCACGTTATCGGCACCATCCATCATGTAAAATGGATGCGTTTTTCCGATACTTCTTACGCCAATATTGATTTTGTTATTTTCCAAAGTCGCAATGAATCTTAGCACTTCGCCTTTGGCTTCTGCTTCGTTTACCATTCCCTCGAAATAAGCGTTTGAAACCTCCAATTCTTTGAAGAAATCCTCTACAGTTGGAGCTTGTTCGCAATTTTCTGGCAATAATTTAGCGATTGTAACGTCTTCTGGCTCTAATTTCAAGCCAATTTCACGACCCAAAATCAATATCTTTCTTGCCACGTCCATTCCACTCAAATCTTCTCTTGGGTCTGGTTCGGTATAACCTTTTACTTTAGCTTCTTTTACGATGTCGGCAAACTTAACGCCCGCTTTGAAATTATTGAAAATATACGACAATGTTCCTGATAAAACGCCTTCAATTTTCTCAAATCTATCGCCCGAAGAAATCAAGCCTTGTAGCGTATTGATTACGGGTAAACCTGCTCCAACGTTGGTTTCGTACAAGAATTTTACACCTTTTTTCAGCGCTGTTCTGTGCAATAAAGCATAGTCTTCGTAACGTCCAGAATTGGCTACTTTATTGGGCGTTACTACCGAAATATTCGCTTCAAATAATCCTAAATAATAGTTATGAATTTCTTTGTTGGCAGTACAATCGGCAAAGACAGAATTGGGTAAATTCAAACGTTTAGCTTCTTCTACAAATGCCCAAATTTCAGCAGGTTTTCCTCTTGAATCACGCTCTTCTTCCCACGATTCTAAGTCAATTCCTTGTGGGTCAATGAGCATTTTTCGAGAATTCATCACCCCTACTAAATTGATTTTTAAGGCTTTGTATTTCGATAAATAATTTTCTTGTCCTTGCAATTGTTCTAATAATGCTTTACCGATTAAACCTGTTCCTACCAAGAAAAGATTTAAGGTTTTGGCTTGCGAAAAGAAGAACGAATCGTGGATAACATTCAAGGCTTTTGAAATATCTTTCCGTTCAATTACCACGGAAATATTCAATTCTGATGAACCTTGTGCAGTGGCAATAATGTTGATTCCATTTTTACCTAAAACCGAGAATAATTTCCCACTCACGCCCGTATGACGACGCATTCCTTCACCCACAACGGCAATTACTGACAGATTTTCTTGAATATCAATGCCTTCCACATCGCCATCGACAATTTCAGTTTTGAATTCTTCTTCCAATAATGCTTTCACTTCTGCCGATGCCGAAGGTTCAATCGCAAAACATATTGAATGTTCAGAAGAGGCTTGCGAAATCAAAATAACGGAAATTTTATGCTTCGCTAAAACGGTGAATAATTTGGCAGAAACACCCGCAACGCCAATCATACCCGAACCTTGTAAATTGACCAAAGCCAAATTATCAATTGAACTGATACCCGTAATAATATATTCTGAAGTCTCTGCGACACGGTTTACCACCGTTCCAACAAAATCTGTATTGAATGTATTGAGAACTCTAATTGGAATATTTTTGGCAAAAGCGGGTTGCAACGAAGGCGGATAAATCACTTTCGCCCCAAAATGCGTCAATTCCATTGCTTCCGAATACGTAATTGTCGGAATAGTAAACGCATTTTTTACTTTGCGTGGGTCGGCGGTCATCATGCCATCTACATCCGTCCAAATTTCGATTTCTTGGGCATTCAAAGCCGCCCCAAAAATTGAACCTGTATAGTCAGAACCTCCACGACCTAAAGTAGTAGTTTCGCCTTTTTCAGTCGAACCAATAAAACCCGTAATTAATTGTAGTGATTTTGTTTTCGAGAAATACGTTTGAATTTGAGCGTTCGTTACCTCAAAATTCACCGCTGCCATGCCAAAATTACCATCGGTACGAACGACTTTTCGGGCATCTAAAAACTGACAATCAACACCTTGTGCATGAAGAATTTCATAAATTAAGGTCGTAGAAAGACGTTCCCCGAAGCTGACGATGAGGTCGGATGTTCGGTCAGAAATTTCACGAATCAGCGAGACACCTTTCAGTAAATCTTCTAATTCGTTGATAGTAGTGCGGATATTTGCGAACACTTTCGACTGAGATTTTACGTCAATTAAGGCACGTACAACTGTGAAATGACGATTTTCAATCTCTTTAACCAAGTCAAAATAGGTGGTATCTCCTACCGAAGCTAAATCTCCTGCTTTCAGTAATTGGTTGGTTACGCCACCCATTGCTGAAAAAACTGCTGCAACTTGCTCACCTTTTGCTTGTTTGCTTTTGATGATACTTAACACCGCTTGAATACTGTCAATAGTACCACAAGAAGTTCCTCCGAATTTTAATACTTTCATTTATTTTAGTGAATAGTTTCCCTATTCCTGCTTGGATTATCTGCTTTACAACAGCAGGTTTCATTTATTATGTTTTATTAGCGACAAATATACCCATAAAAGCCCTCAACCTCAAAGCAGATAAAGGCATTGTTTCCAAAGAGAACAAACAATATACCTATACATTCGTTTTATTAGAGTAAAATTTATGTTTATGAATAAGATAATTATTTTGGGTTTTCTCTTTTACACAAACCTCTGCATAGCACAAAACAAAACCCTTGCCAATAAATCAAAAGCGGGTTGCGGACCTGTGGCGGAAACTAATCTGAAAAAGAAAATGGAAAATCAAACGAAGAAAGACGAAAAAAATGTACTTGGTACAGAACTACAAATTGCAGGAACTTCGCCCATCACAGGCTTTTATAGAGACGGTTTTTGTTCTACAGGAACCGACGACCGAGGTATTCACGTAGTCGCAGCCATCGTTACAGACAATTTTTTACAATACTCAAAAGCCCGTGGTAATGATTTAATTACGCCTTATCCAGCTTA
This sequence comes from Bacteroidota bacterium, assembly GCA_040387735.1. Lineage (GTDB taxonomy): Bacteria > Bacteroidota > Bacteroidia > Cytophagales > Spirosomataceae > Arcicella. The sequence continues at coordinate 14,763 of JAZKDE010000007.1, read as the reverse complement.
TGGATTCCCTGGATTAAAAGCGGGTGACAAATGGTGTTTGTGTGCCGCTCGTTGGAAAGAAGCCTACGATGCTGGGGTCGCTCCGCCCGTTGTCTTGGAAGCAACGCACGAAAAAGCCTTGGAATATGCCACGTTGGAAGAATTGAGAGGCGAAAAGATAAAGTAGGTAAGAACTTGTAAGAAATATTCGTTGTTAGAATATGGAACACGGATTTAAGGGATTGGACACGGATTTTAATATTATTCCACTCCTCAAAAAAATCAATCCGTGTCTAATCCGTTCAATCCGTGTTCCAACACAACTGTAACCAATCACACTATGCTCGGCTATCGTTTCTCAGAATTTATACCCTCCGAACAGGAAGATGGCAAAAAAGCCAAGTTCGACCAATTGCTTGATATTTTCAATCAATTAATTACCATGACGGCGGGGAATGTCTCCGAGGCTTTGTCGTGGATTACGCAATTGGATAAACAATATAACCTCACCGATGAATCTTACGGAATTGCCGATTTTATTCAAGATTTAAAGGACAAGGGCTATATCAAAGAAGAAAAAAATGAAGATGGCGAAGGTCAGCAAGTTCTTACGGCAAAGGGTGAGCAGTCAATTCGGAAACAATCTTTGGATGAGATTTTCGGTAAATTAAAGAAAACAAACAATTCTGGTAATCACCGCACGCCCTACCAAGGCACGGGCGATGAAAATAATACCGACCGCCGAGAATTTCAATTTGGGGATTCGATGGAACAAATTGCCATGACTGAATCTATCCGAAACGCACAAATCAATAATGGCGTTGAGAATTTTATGCTTACTGAAAATGACCTCGAAATCATGGACAAAGAGTATAAAGCCCAAACTTCGACGGTATTGATGATTGATATTTCGCACTCGATGATTCTTTATGGTGAGGACAGAATTACGCCCGCCAAAAAAGTAGCCATGGCGATGGCGGAACTCATTATGACCAAATATCCCAAAGACACGTTGGACGTAATTGTCTTCGGAAATGATGCTTGGCAGATTCAGGTGCGTGATTTGCCGTATTTGGAAGTTGGTCCTTATCACACCAATACAGTAGCAGGATTGGAATTGGCGATGGATTTATTGAGAAGAAGAAAGAATAAAAACAAGCAAATTTTTATGATTACCGACGGCAAACCAACCTGTTTGAAAGAAGGAATCAAATATTATAAAAACTCGTTTGGCTTAGACAAAAAGATTCTGAATAAAACATTAACGTTGGCGGCCCAATGCCGCAGATTGAAAATTCCCGTGACCACTTTCATGATTGCGAGAGACCAATATTTGAAAGAATTTGTGCAAGAATTTACTAAAATTAACAACGGACGTGCCTATTATTCTTCGTTGAAAGGTTTGGGAGAATTTATCTTTGAGGATTATGAAAAGAATCGGAAGAAAGATGTGCGGTAGAGAACAGTTTACAGAGAATAATGAATAGTTATAAAAAAGGCTATCTCAAAATGTTTTGGGATAGCCTTTTTTATGAGCTTGATTTTTGAAACTAATTAGCTGCATTTTAAGCCAATAGCTAACAGCCTATTGCTGATAGCCACTCAATATTCCATAATCTCAATCGACTTAAAATCCATCGGATGACTATTGGATTGTAGCGAAATATAACCGTTTGTTACAGCATCATTTCCGTTTACGATAAAGGTTTTACCAACAGCATGCGTTGGGTCAAATCGAGGATTTTCGTATTCTAAAATCTTTTCTCCGTTAATAAAATGAGCCATTTTACCGTCTTTCACGTCAATTTCTAAAGTCACCCATTGGTCGCCGTGAAAAGTACGTTTTACCGTTGCAGGCGTACAATAGCTTTTATTTTTATCGCCATTCACGGTTACATAGATTCCATTAGCACAAATTTCACCCAAAGGATTTTCATCTTTTCCATTGCCTCCGTGCAGATTATACTCCAAACAAACAGGAAAGTTTTGCATTTTCTCCACCGTGTTTGGGTCTTGACAATAAAATTGCACTCCTCCATCTCTAAAACCCCAACTTGGTGCTCCTAGGGCAGTTTCTCCCACAAATCTGTAAGTTACTTTTATTCTAAAATTGGTATATTTTTTCTTGAAATACAAAGCACCAAACTGATTATCAAAGCTTTTATATTGGTCGTAACGAGTACTTAAGATGCCATTTTCAACTCGAAAAGTATTGTAGGCATTTTCACCCACTGGAAATCCTACGATTTTCGGTTTCCAACCATCTAAGTTTTTACCGTTGAAAAGTTGCACCCATTTAGGTTTAACGGCTTTTCTTTGAGGTTTTTCTTTGGCAAAAGCAACGAAGTTTAAACAAAGAGATAACAATAACAAAAAGTTTATTTTACGAATCATCGTTTTAAGTTTTAAGATTTATACCAAAAATTAAGGGCATTTCTTTCAATACTTATACTGACTTATCCCCATAAACAAAATAAGGTCTGAAATAGTAATTCCAGACCTCATCCTAAATATTATTACTTTCTAAGGTGCTTTAAAACGTAACGTCGTACCATTTAGAAATGATAGAACACCATTGGTTATAATAGAACCGACCCATGCATCACCACTAAAAACCGTTACGGTTGTTCCTCCTGCCACGGTGGTAGCATCCACAAAAGTAGGTACACGTCCACAAGACCATGTACTTCCTGCGTGCCAGTCGCCATCAACCATGCTGATTAGCTGATTGGTTGTTACATTGAATGATGCTGATGCTGGGCTAATTATTCCGTTGCTTACAAGTCTAATACGATAGTTGCCTAAAGTTGTTTCTAATGGCAAAGTTGCCATAATTGAAGAAGCGGTTCCTTGTCCAATAATTGTTGGATTTGCTGGAAAATTACCAGAAGCATCAGACAATTGTACACTTACATTTGTTCCCACAGGAAAACCATATTTGCTAAAATCAACCTTAAAAGAATTTCCATTACAAAGTGTATTTCCTGTGATTTTAGGCGTTGACAGAATACTACTTACGCTATTTGACAAAATAACGACAGGAAAATCATAGGTATCTCCTGTTTTATCAATCGGATTAGAAGCATTAAAATCAAATGGTTCTACATCATACTGCTTTGCCATGACCCTTACTCTCAATCTCGAAAACCCATTATTTACACTATTCGGAACAGTGAAACTTTGCGTTTGCGATGTATTCCAAGGCTGTGCAAATTGATTTTTAGTAAGTTCTTCTCCGTCATCATCAAAATCTCCATCTTGGTTGGCATCAATCCATACTCCCGTTAGTAAATTATTCAATGAAGTATTATATCGATTGTCAATCTGAGCTAATGAGTAATTTTCTCCAACTCTCAAAACGCCTGCTTCTTTTTGTAGAGCAAATGAATTGTAATCATAGTACCCGTTAACTATCGCTGAATTATAGGAATTATTAGGTAATTTCTTGAGTAGGGTATCTGAATTATTGATTAAATACAAATTTTTAATCACATCAGCGTAAGCATAATATTGAATTGGTTTTATATACCATTGGGCATTATCTTTATCTAAAGTTCTCACATTAAGATATAAAGGAATGGTACTATTACTGTAACCTCCGCATGATGTACTTGGAGAAATAGCATATTTACGCCCATTAAGAGGGCCTAAATTAATTACCATTGAATTACTATTGCCAGCACTCGTGTAGTATTGCCCATCTACATATACCGTGAATGGTGGACTGCCTCCAGCAAAGTTCACGTTCAGAGCCGTAACTTCTCCTTCATTAATAACTTCCCTACTCAAATTTGAAGTAAACGTAAAAGCGGAAGACTCTACCGTGAATGTTGTGGAATAAATGGGTGATGTAATATTAAATCCTTTTTCAATAACCCTTAATCTATAACCCGTTCCTGCTGGAAATGTAGATGGGAGATAACAACTAATATACTGACCTCCCTGTGCCTCACTAAGCACTTTATATAAACAAACATGGCCAATATCTTGAGGGTTATTAAAACTCCCATTTGCGTCAGAAATCTGAACATGATAAAAACGATACGCAGTTGTATCAAAATATTTACCCGCAAACTTTACATAAAAATTTCCACACAACCTTGAAACTGATACTGTATCATTATAATTACGTAAAACTTTCAGCACTTTTAAATAAGGATTTCCTCCTGATATTGTCACACTATCTTTGGTATAGTTTGTACAATTTTTATCAGTTACTCTGATAATTTTATATTTTTTCTCTCCCGAAACGGTAAAATTAGAGTCAAGTGTAAACCTTCCACCTGTGACATTCTTCGTAATTATTCTACCATCACTCAATTCCACAGAAACAGGGGGAAGAGCATTACTAATTTCAGTATAAACAGCCATCGGGGTACTTGGCAAAACAGCATAATCTTTTTGTCCTGACCAATAATAGTAATAACTGCTGTAAGAAGAATTGTAAAAAGTTGCCCATAAACTGGCATTCGGAATTGGTCTAAAAAATAATTGATTCGCAGCAGGATTGACAATTGTAGAAGGAATGGTAGTAGAAGGAATAACTCTGATGTAATAAGAATTATTATAACTTGGTAAAGTTGCGGTAATAGGACTACTGCTACCAGTACCAATAGTGATTGGATAAGAAAAATCTGAATAATAAGACGCTTCCACCTTAAAGTTTGTATTTTGAGGAACTGGGTTACCTGTCACTTTAAATTTTACAGGAAATGTACTACCTATACAAACACCTCCAACAGGAAGAAAATCAGTCGAAATAACCGTTGGTGTTACACCGTTAAAGACATTCAAGGTATAATCTTCTATCTCTCCATCGTATGCACCATTGCAAGGATAGCTTGCAGGGTAATATGAATCACTACTTAAATAAACTCTCAAGCGAGTCTGCCCACTGAAAGTCGATGCTGGCAATTTCATTACTCCTGTAAAACTATTAGTAATTGATTGAGCAGAAGAATTTGCTCCCGTAGGAAAAATTCTTTCTCCAGTATCAAAAGCACCATTTTGATTCAAATCAGCCCAAATAGCAAAATATCTTTGCATAACACCGATATTTTCAATCGTAAAATTATAATTGACATTGGCGTTTACATTGGCAGGTGTAAGGTATTCGCCCCAACCATCTTCTGCTTTTCCCGAATTAATATTATTGATGGTAGTTCCTTGAATAGAAAAACTTTTTATTCCTGATAAGCCACTGCTCAAAACTGCACAATACTTTGAATTATTAACTCTTATTCGTAAAGTAGATGAATTATTAATCTGAGAACCACAGGCATCGGTCAGTGTAGAAAGAGTATATACCTTAGTACCGCTCTCTGGCGAAACAAGGTTATTATATACTTTTGAATAATTAACATTTGTTTCTGAGATATTCGTTGTTCCATCATTCAATGTAAAAGAATATGGACTTTTACCCCCACTTGGAAATACTGTTAATTGAAAATTCTGATTAGACTTCGCAAAAAATAAATTTCCGTAAGGGTATGTACCATTAATATATGTTTGAAATTGGCTACTCAATGGATATGGATAACTAACAGAAACACTATTAGACACAATGCCACAACCATTACTACCTACTGCTCTAATTGAATAATTACCATTACCCGATACATTATAGGACGTATTGACTTCATTGGTGATGTTATAACCATTATTTAACCACTGATAACTACTCACACCGTCAGGATTGGTAACGGTAAGGTTCTGAGTATTGCCAGTACAAAGATTCAAACCATTGGTAATATTGAGCGTTGGGCGTGTTGGACTTGGCAAGACCGTAAAAGTTTCACCATAATCACTGTAAACAGATGGAGACTTAGAGAAAACTCTAATTCGATAACCGCCCCCTGCGGGTAAATTTTGTCCATTAATATCAATATAGCCAACATATATAACATTAACAGAAGGAGAAAAACAGCCAATCTCTCTTGGAGTTATCAATCCATTTTCATTAGATAATTCAACAAAATGGTAAGGAACTGAACCCGATGAGTTCACCACATTTGACGAAAAACCATAACTCAAATTATTGTAATAGTTAGTCGTACTACTACAAATCTGATTAGTACCAATAATGGGTTTGGAAATTCTAAAAGTAGCTTGTGCAAATGCTATTTGACAGCAGAATAACAACGTGAGGGCTTCAAAGCAGATGGCTTTAAGGTGTCTTAGTGTGTAAAATGATAACATTAATTTGCGGTAGTTTAATATTTAACAATTTTAATAATTTTACTGCTCATTATCAAATCTATTCTCAAAAACATACAAGAACTTTTTGGAGTTAAAGTTGTTTGTAATGATAGAGACGAACTTTAAAATAAGAAAGCATAAAACCAACCATAATGCAATACAAAAACCTAACATCAGAAGACCTTTTAAAAATCAATACACTCAGTGCATTGAAAGCATCTGGATATAAACCAAAATCTATTAAGGACGAGTTGAGAGAGAATCTTATCGTAAAAATTAAAAATAAAGAGAAAGTTTTTGAAGGAATTTGGGGGTTTGAGGATACCGTTATTCCTGATTTAGAACGAGCAATTTTGTCGCAACACCATATCAATCTTTTGGGTTTACGTGGACAGGCAAAAACTCGTATTGCTCGTTTAATGGTTAATCTTTTGGACGAATACGTTCCCGTTGTCAAAGGTTCTGAATTGAATGATGACCCTTTGCAACCACTTTCACGTTTTGCTAAAGATTTAATTGCTGAACACGGAGACTTAACGCCCGTAACTTGGATGCACCGTGACGACCGTTACACTGAAAAATTGGCAACTCCCGATGTTTCCGTGGCTGACCTTATTGGTGATGCCGACCCAATCAAAGCGGCAACGTTGAAATTGCCTTATTCCGACGAACGTGTTGTCCACTTTGGCCTCATTCCTCGTTCGCACCGTTGTATTTTTGTAATTAATGAATTACCCGATTTACAGGCTCGTATTCAGGTTTCTTTATTCAATATTTTGCAAGAAGGTGATATTCAAATTCGTGGTTTCAAAATTCGTTTGCCTTTGGATTTACAGTTTGTTTTCACAGCCAATCCAGAAGACTATACTAATCGTGGTTCAATCGTTACGCCATTAAAAGACCGTATTGACTCTCAGATAGTTACACACTATCCGAAGACATTAGAGATTGGTAAAAAGATTACTTTACAAGAAGCTAAATTGAAAGATGGGCAGATTGAAATCGTAACAACCAATCACATCATGGACGATTTAATCGAGCAAATTGCCATCGAAGCTCGTGCATCTGAATTCGTGGATGCAAAGTCGGGAGTATCTGCTCGTATGACTATTTCGGCTTATGAAAACCTTGTTTCCGCAGCAGAAAGGCGTGCTTTATTGAACGGTGAAGATAAAACTTACGTGCGTGTAGCCGACCTGATTGGCGTAATTCCTGCCGTTTGTGGAAAAGTAGAATTGGTTTACGAAGGCGAAGTTGAAGGTCCTGTAATTGTGGCTCAAAACCTTATCGGGAAAGCCATCAGAACGCAATTCCTAAACTATTTCCCTGACCCAGAAAAAATCAAAAAGGCAGCAAAGGATAAGGCGGGTAAAAATCCATACAAACCAATTATCGACTGGTTTATGGATGGGAATATGATGGATATTATCAATGATAGTACCGATGCGGACTATTCTGCGAGATTGAGAACGATTGATGGATTAGACGATTTAATCGAAAAAGTTTATCCGCAAATGCAAGGTCGTGAGAAATTATTCATGATGGAATTTGTCTTACATGGCCTATCTGAATTCTCAATTATTTCGAAGAAAACTTTAGAAAAAGGCTTACAATTTAAGGATTTAACTGATTCATTATTCGATTTGGATAACTTCAAATTTGATGAAGACGAAGAAGATTTTAGATAATCTACAAACGAAAGACTTGGCAATTTTGTCAAGTCTTTCATTTTTTATCTGAGTAACTATTTAGATATGTATTGTTGAATAATATTTTTAAAACCTCACGCCTTTGGATGAGCCTGCTCGTAAATCTTCTTGATTTTTTCCATTGAATTATGCGTATAAACTTGCGTTGCTGATAAAGAAGAATGCCCCAAAAGGTCTTTAATAGCAGTTAATTCTGCTCCATTATTGAGTAAATGCGTAGCGTAAGAATGTCTTAAAATATGGGGTGATTTTTTTACCAGCGTTGTTACTAAAGACAAATATTTCTTTGTAATTCGCTGAATCATAACAGGATAAGCTTGATTTCCTTTTTCAGAAACTATCAAATATTCGTGCATTAATCCTTCAGTGTTTTTAAAAAATTGGTAATCTTGAATTAATTTTACCAAAGGCTGACTAATCGGAATAATTCGTTGTTTGTTGCGTTTACCCAAGACCGTAACTGTTCGATTATAAAAATCAATATCGGTTTCCTTTAAATCAATCATTTCCGACAAACGCATTCCCGTTCCGTACAATAATTCCAAAATCAATTTATCTCGCACGCCAGCAAAATCATCTGGAAATTCAACGTCATCCAACAATGAATCCAACTCTTTTTCACGAACAAATTCTGGGATATTTTTCTGGGTTTTCAATACCGAAATTTTCAGCATCGGGTCTTTTTCAATGACTTTTTTCTGTAAAAGAAATTTATAGAAAGTCCTTAAAGTAGCAATTTTCCGGTTGATAGAACGGTTCTCAACTTTCATTTCTGCCATCGACACAATCCAAGAACGAATCATTTGAAAATCCGCTAATTCTGGATGATGAAAATCGTAAGATTTTACCAAATATTCATCAAATTGCTTCATATCAATGCCGTAAGCCGTCACGGTATGTTCGCTACTACGTTTTTCGTACTTGATGTATTTGAGGAAAAAAGAGATTATTTCGTTCATAGTTTTGGCACGCAGATGAGACTCGCCGTCCGCTTTGATGCCTTCGGCAACGCAGATTTAAGAGTTTTTTATTTGAAAATGATTAGTAATACTCAAAATAAGAAATATCAATTTACTAAAGTTACGCAATAAATATATGAAAATAGTGCAGAAAAAAACTCTCTTAAATCTGCGTTGCCGAAGGCATCTGCGTGCCATAAAAAAAGCGTTAAAACAAACTTTCCAGTTTATTCTAACGCTTTTTGATGCTGACGGTTATCGGCTTAATTCACGATTAAATTGATAACATAAAATAATGTTATTAGAAATAAAATCAATGACCTAAGATTCTTCGTTACCGTACATTCTTTGTTTGTATGACGCACGGATAATTTCTGTACGACGGCTAATTGATGGTTTTTCAAAAGCCGAACGTCTGCGAAGTGCCTTTACTACGCCAGTTTTTTCAAATTTTTTCTTGAATCTTTTTAACGCTTTGTCGATTGACTCGTTTTCTTTGATATTGATAATCAGCATATTATGTGTTTGTTTAAAATCTTTTTTGTAAATAGAGGTGCAAAGATAACGGTTTCAATTTTAAATGTCAAGAGAAACTAATCAATAATCGCTTGATATATCAATTGTTGTACCTGTTTTTCGATACCCCAACCCTTACTTGGGAACACTTGGAAGAAAATAACCATCAATAAATCCTCCTTCGGGTCGATGGTATAGTGCGTATAATACATTCCTCCCCATTCAAATGCTCCTACTGAACTCGGCAATTTGGCGTGTCCTTTTTCGGTATAAATTTCAAAACCTAAACCAAATTTATTTTTTCTATCCCACACTTCCAAATCTCCAATTTGATTCATCGTCATTAACTCAATGGTTTTACGACTCAGGAGTTTTTTATTGTTGAAACTACCGCCATTGAGCATCATTTGGCAAATTTTAGCGTAATCCTGCGTGGTTGAAGTCAAGCCCGCTCCACCCGAAAAATACGTTTTCGCTCCCATCACAGGATATTCGGTCCATTCATTTTTAGGTCGTGGCGTAATTCCTAGTTCTGTCCCAATTTCTTCATAAACTTTCACCAAGCGGTCTTTTTTTGCATCATCAACATAAAACCCTGTATCATTCATTCCCAAAGGTTCAAAAACTCTTTGCTTCAAAAATTTATCGAAGGGCATTCCAGAAATAACTTCAATAAAATACCCCAAAACATCTGTATTTAAGCCGTAAGTAAATTTTTCTCCAGGTTCGTGCATTTTCGGCAGAGCCGCCAAACGAGGAATTGTTTCCGATATTTTCTCTGGTTTTACCGAAAAATAAAAAGGGATACCCGCTTTTTCGTACAATTTATTTTGGTACGGAATACCAGCGGTGTGCGTCAATAAATGGCGAATGGTAATTTCTTTTTTAGCAGGATGGGCTTTATAGGTACTGTCTCTATAAACTGAATCTAAAATTTGTGAGTTTTTAAACGCAGGAATATATTTTGAAATTGGGTCGTCCAAATTAAAACGGCCTTCTTCATAAAGCATCATAACGGCGGTAGTTGTTAGAGCTTTAGACATTGACATAATCCGAAATATATCATTATTTTTCAAAGGTTTCTTCGCCTCTACATCATTCATTCCGAAAGCTTTATCCATCACCACCTGTCCGTGACGAGCAATAAAAACTGTCGCTCCAGGAATACGTTTTTCCGCTATTTTCCGAGCAATTAAATCTTCTATTCTGTTCAATCTCTCCGCTGAAAAACCAGCCTTTTCGGGAAGTAATCCTGTGTTAAATTGTTGTGGTTTCTGAGCGAATATATTTACATTCAACAGAATAATAGCAAATAAAAACAATGGTTTCATTTATGAGAAATTTAAAATAATTGAAAATATTACTAATACAGTTTTAATATAAATATGCTGTGAAGTATCAACGACTGAATATTTGAAATGGTCATTTTGTGATTTTATATCTTCATGATTCACTTTAGTATTAATTTATTTGGGCATCCACTTTGCCTCAACTCATTGGTTTTCAAAAACTTACAATTAATAAATTTATTTATAAGCGATAGAACCCCACAACTAACGTATAAATTTATCTCAAAAAAATGATACATTTATACGTTATTAACCTTTCAAAATCTAAACTATTTCTTAACACTGCTATCGTTTGCAATTAAGATTTACTATTTATCAACGAATCTTTATGACATTACTAACCATTGTTATTTGTATTGGACTTTTAGTTTTATTAATTACTTGGGGTAAAATTAGTCCATTTATTGCCTTTCTTATTGTATCAATAATAGCAGGAATTTTTACGGGTGTACCCATTGAAAATATTGGAAAATCCCTCCAAAAGGGCATTGGTGATATGTTAGGCTCGTTAGTTATTGTCGTCGCTTTGGGAGCAATGTTAGGGAAAATTGTGGCAGAAAGTGGAGCAGCTCAACGTATTGCGTCAGTAATGATGGGAATTTTTGGCGAAAAATATATTCATTGGGGACTTGTCTGTACGGGTTTTATTATCGGAATCCCATTGTTCTATAATGTTGGTTTTGTGTTAATGATTCCTTTGATTTTCTCGGTTGTTAATCAATATAAACTTCCTGCGGTTTATTTGGGACTTCCCATGTTGGCTTCGTTGTCGGTAGCACACGGTTTTTTACCACCACATCCATCTCCTGCGGCTCTGGTAGCTCAATTTAATGCTAATATGGGACTTACCCTCATATACGGAATTGCCATTGCGATACCCGCTATTATTATTGGCGGTCCACTATTTGCGACAACGCTCAAAAATATTCCCTCAAAACCTTTAGATACTTTTCAAAACGAGACTTTACCCGAGGATAAACTGCCGAGTACATTAAATAGTTTTTTGACCTCTCTCCTACCCGTTATTTTACTTGCTTTTACAACCTTATTGACATTTTGGGCAAAAGATAATCAATCTTTGAAATCATTCAGTGCATTTGTTGCCGACCCTTCAATCGTCATGTTGATTTCAGTTTCCGTTGCTACTTTTACACTTGGACTAAAAATGGGTACGTCCATGAAAAAAATCATGAGCCATTATACCGAAGCCGTCAAAGATGTATCAATGATTATTTTGATTATTGGGGGAGCAGGAGCATTAAAACAGGTTTTAATTGAAAGTGGTGTGAGTACCGAAATAGCAGAAATCTTAAAAAACTTACCACTCAATCCCTTAATTATTGGCTGGTTAGCAGCCGCCGTTATCCGTGTTTGCGTTGGTTCTGCAACAGTAGCAGGGCTTACAACAGCAGGAATTATTGCTCCGATGGTTCAACAAACGGGCGTAAATCCAGAATTAATGGTTTTGGCAATTGGTTCGGGAAGTTTGATGTTTTCACACGTGAATGACCCAGGTTTTTGGCTATTCAAGGAATATTTTAATCTCAGTATAAAAAATACCATTCGCTCGTGGTCAATGATGGAAAGTATTGTGGCAACGGTAGGGCTTTTAGGTGTTCTATTACTTAATATTTTCGTTTAGGTTTTTAAAATTCTAATTCCTTAATATCTTTATCTGCCATTAATTTTTTCACTAATTTATCGTGTTTTGATACTCGGCCTCTTACCGACCAATTACCCGTTAAAGTATCTTTGGTAATGAGTTGTTTTTCACGCTTTGCGGTGAGATTACACTGTTCAAAAATATTTTCAATTTTCTTATACGTATCGGGCGAGTAATCACAAACGATTTTGTAGTTACGAGTTCGTCCGTATTTTTCCATTATTACTTCTAATTTCACGAATAAACCCAAAACAAGATACACAACAGTTGTTCCCAAAAATGACAATAAAATATGACCGTCGCCAATTGCCATTCCTAAAGATGCCGTCACCCAAATAATGGTTGCAGTGGTAAGGCCCTTCACACGATCATCCATTTTGAAGATTACCCCAGCACCCAAAAAACCAATACCCGTAACAACGTTCGCCGCAATACGGTCAGGAGAACTTTTTAGCCCCATCTTTTCGGAGAGAATCGTGAAAATGGTACAGCCCACTGAAATAAGCGTAAACGTCCTTAAACCAGCCGATTTACTTCTATATTCTCGTTCAAGACCAACCAATGCTCCAACGGCAGTTGAAGCTAAGATTTTAATAAAATCATCATTATAAAAAATATGTTCAAAGAGTATTTGAAAATCAGTCATTCTTTGTAATCATTTTATGAACCCTACGTTTACGAAATGTTTTTCTTTTAAAATCATCGGATAGAACACTCACGTTGCCATCTACTTCTAATACGGCTAAATTTACCTTTGAAATATTATCAACGCCGTGTTCTCGAACAGCCGCTTCTAATTCTTCCATCGAAAATCCTGCAATTTTCAAGTTTTGGGATTTAATTTTCCCATCATAAATTAACATGATGGGTTCTCCCTGAATGAATTTACTGACCCCTTGATGATTATACATCAACTTTTTCAAGATAAAATTGGTGACAAATAATCCCGTTGCCGCTGCAAAACCGCCGAATAGAGACGTATCAGATCCTACCATTGCATTCTGTACAGAATTGGAAATCAACAAGATAAATGCCAAATCAATTACTGAAAGTTGGGCAAGTTCCTTTTTCCCGAATAAACGAATAGCCGCTACGATAAATGCGTAAACGGCTATTGATTTTAATGCTATAATTAAATAATCCATTGCTTCTATTTAGTGATTTTACTCACGCTATCACATTTTATCGGTTGCCATTACCATGGCTAAATTTAACCTCGCCACAATGTCGTAAATTTTGGCTAATTCTTGCACAGTACGATCTTGAGCTATTCTTAAAATTACGGTTTCGGAGCCTTTTTTCTTGGCTTCTTCCCCCAAATATGCCTCTAATTCTTCAAATGGAACTTGGGTGTCATCTACAAAATAATTATCTTGTTCGTCAACTGTTACTCTAATATTTTCCTTCGTTGCAGTTTGTTGTGCCGTTGCTGATTGGGGCAATAGTAGTTTTATGGCATCAGGACTTGCCAAGGTTGAAATCATGAGGAAAAACATCATGAGGAAGAAAAGAATGTCCGCCAAAGCCCCTGTCTCTACTTCCGATTGTTCTCGTGTGCGTTTTCTGAAATTCATATCTTTAGATAGTAGGTTTGGGAGTTTAGGTATTTGGGGAATACTTAGGCTGAATTTTAAAACTAATTACGCTTAGTTTATAATCCTTAATACCTCGCCCTAACACCTACTTCGTTGCTGGTTTATGTAAAATGTCTAAGAAGTCAATGGCAGTAATTTCCATTTTATTCACTGTGCGGTCAATCATGGTCGTTAAAATGGTATAAAAGAAATAGGCAATAATACCAACCATTAAACCCGTCGCTGACGTTACCATTTTCTCATAAATACCACTTGCAATCGTACTGATGTCAATTTTATTGGCAACTGAAATATTATGGAATGTCCGAATCATACCAGAAACGGTACCTAAGAAACCAAACATTGGGGCAATTTTAGCAATTGCCGAAAGAAATCCCAGATTTTTCTCCATGTTATAGATTTCTACTCGGGCTGTGTTTTCGATGGCATTTTCGATGTCTCTAATCGGTGAACCCAAACGACTTAATCCTTTTTCTAACAAACGAGCAATCGGGAACTGTGAATTTCTACAATAATTAATTGCTCCTTGTACGTTTCCTCCCAAGAGCATTTCACGGATTGAAAATAAAAAAGTATTATCTAATCTTGCCGTTTTACGAATATTCAAATACCGCTCAACAAACAGATACAAAGCGATAAAGAATAAAACAAAAATAGGAATCATTACCCAACCACCCTTTTCCATCAAGTTTAGCAAATTCATTTCTTGGTCGGCTTTGGTCATACCATTAGTGGCAGTAGCAACGGTATCAGCGGTAATTACGGTACTTTGGAGGAGAATACTTAGAAGATTCT
>JAZKDE010000006.1:121919-160351 GCA_040387735.1 Bacteroidota bacterium | reverse complement strand
TAAAAGCCGTAAATTTAGGCGATGATGCCGATACCATTGGGTCTGTAACAGGCGGTTTGGCAGGACTTTTTTACGGTTTTGAGCAAATCCCCGAAGAATGGGTGAATACTTTGGTAAAAAAAGAAGATATAGAAAAGTTAGCTATGAATTATAAGTTATGAATTATGAGTTATATCAGGAACTTCTAATTCATAATTCATAATCGCTACGGCGAACCGTTCATAATTCATAATTCAAACAATGACCTTACAACAACAAATCACGCAAGATGCAATCGTTCTTTTAAAGCAACTCATTGCCACTCAATCATTTAGTCGTGAAGAAAATTTAACAGGCGATATTCTCGAAGAATTTTTCAGAGAACGAAATATGCCTTTCCGCAGAAAAATCAATAACCTTTGGGCAAGAAACAAACACTTCAACCCCGAATTGCCAACGGTTTTGTTAAACTCTCACCACGACACCGTAAAACCTAATCCTTCTTGGACATTAAATCCTTTTGAACCGTTAGTCAAAGATGGAAAATTATTCGGCTTGGGTAGCAACGATGCGGGCGGTTGCTTGGTAAGTTTATTGGCTACTTTTTATTACTTTTATAATCGTAGCGACCTCAAATTCAATGTGTTATTTGTGGCTTCGGCAGAGGAAGAAATTTCTGGGAAAAACGGTTTAGAGTTGCTTTTGAAAGAAAATGATTTACCCGAAATTTCCTTCGCCATCGTGGGAGAACCTACTGAAATGCACTTGGCAATTGCCGAAAAAGGTTTGATGGTGGTTGATTGTACCACTCACGGAATTGCTGGTCACGCTGCCCGTGAAGAAGGCGAAAATGCCATTTACAAAGCTATCAAAGACATTAATTGGATTCAAAATTATGAGTTCCCGAAGGTTTCGCCCGTTTTGGGAAAAATGAAAATGTCGGTAACCATTATCAATGCAGGAAAACAACACAACGTTGTACCAGATACTTGTAATTTTACCATTGACTGTCGAGTAACGGAGCAATATACTTTGGAAGAAACGTTAGAGACAATTCGTCAAAATATTGATTCTCAAGCAGATGCACGCTCAATTCGATTGAAACCATCATCCATTCCGATGGAGCATCCAATTGTAAAAGCAGGGGTAGAAATGGGTAGAAAAACGTATGGTTCACCCACCACTTCAGACCAAGCAGTTTTGGATTGTCAATCGTTAAAAATGGGTCCTGGACATTCAGAACGTTCTCACACCGCCGATGAATTTATTTATCTTTCTGAAATTGAAGAAGGTATTGATTTGTATATCAAGATGTTAGGAAAAGTAATTATCAATCATCAAAATTAATCAATAGGAAAAATGTTTACAGTAGAACAAATTGAGCAAGCCCATGATAAAGTAGAATCGGGGGCGGATTTTCCGAAATACATCCAAGAAATTAAGGAATTGGGTGTAGTCTCATTTGAAACATGGGTAAAAGACAGTCATACCGAATATTTTGGATTGAATAATTATCAAACAAAATCAAATCCACAATACGATACCTTGACGATTTCGGAAGTAAGTAATAAAGAGAAATTTAGTCATTACCTAAAAATCCATCAACAAGGACAAACGGATTATTACACATTTTGCACGCATTGTGCAGAAACAGGCATTGAAAAATGGATAGTTTCCCTTGATAAAATGACTTGCATTTATTTCGATAAAGCGGAAAATGAAATCTTGGAAGAAAAAATACCTGAATAAAATAGGGTTAGCAACCTTTCTTAAAATAAGAATAGAGATTTAAACCACTTTCGAGTGGTTTTTTTTATATCTATGGTTGATGTAGGTATCTTTGTAAGAATTTTTAAATTAAATGAGATAACAATGTATTTTGAAGAACAAATAGAACAAATAAAAAACGAGTTTTCTTCTTCGGAATTTAAAATCCCATTTAATAATGCTACTCAAATTTTAAAGACCATTGAAAGTCATTTTATTCGACAAAAAGACATTAATAAAAGTAGAAATAATATTGCCCAAAACTGTAATGACTGGGCTTGCAATATTAAAGAAAAAGAGAGGATTGAGATTGTACAGCTTCAAAGTATAGATGATTTTTTAGATAGATTTGAACATAAAACTAATTATTGGTTAGTGATTGCTTGGTGTAATAACCCACAAATTAAGCATCAAATCTACGATACAGAACTTAGTGCTTTGAAAGCAATAGTATCAATTCATCAAAATGATTTTTTTATAATCGACAAAAAGTATAATTGGTTTTATTTTTTCGAGGTAGATAAAGAAAATAATATTGTATCAGTTTACAAAAGCATAAATAATAAAAAAAGCTAAAAAATCCCATCATCCTCGTATCTGTACTCGCATCTCCCATCAAGAGATAAGATATTAAGATATAAATGCGACATTTTTTTTAGCGTTGAATATAAATATTACAAAATATAACAAACGTGAGCAAACTCTGGCAAAAAGATAACGTTTCGGTAAACGAAAAAATTGAAAAATTCACCGTTGGGCGTGACCCCGAATTTGATATACTCCTCGCCCCTTTTGATGTATTGGGGTCGTTGGCACATACTCGTATGTTGGCGAGTATTGGACTTTTGGAAGAATCGGAACTGGCTGAAATTCAGCAAGAATTAAAGAATATTTATCAAGAAATCCAATCGGGAAATTTTGAGATTGAAGAAGGAATTGAAGACGTTCACTCGCAAGTAGAACTTCTTTTGACTCGCAAATTAGGCGAAGCAGGCAAGAAAATCCATTCGGGACGTTCACGCAATGACCAAGTTTTGGTGGATTTAAAACTCTTCACTCGTTCACGTTTACAGGAAGTTACCGAAGCAACCAATCGTTTGTTTGAGTTATTAATTTCTTTGAGCGATAAGTTCAAAGACGTGCTTCTTCCAGGTTATACGCACCTTCAAATTGCCATGCCATCAAGTTTTGGTTTGTGGTTCGGAGCGTATGCCGAGGCTTTGGTTGATGATACTGAAATGCTCCAAACGGCGTATCGCATTGCCAATAAAAATCCATTGGGTTCGGGTGCTGGGTACGGCTCTTCGTTTCCTTTGAACCGCACGATGACGACGGAACTCCTTGGTTTTCAAGAACTTCACTACAATGTTGTGTATGCACAAATGTCACGTGGAAAAACTGAATTGTTTGCCACCACTGCCATTGCACAGGTTGCTTCAACGCTTTCACGTTTGGCGATGGACATTTGTTTATACAATTCCCAAAACTTTGGTTTCATTAAATTGCCCGATGAAATGACCACGGGAAGTTCAATTATGCCCCACAAAAAGAACCCCGACGTGGCGGAATTATTAAGAGGAAAAACCAACAGAATGAAAGGTTTACCCAATGAAATTCAACTGGTTATGGGAAATCTTCCCTCGGGATATCACCGTGAAATGCAGATTTTGAAAGAAGTTTTAATGCCCGCTTTCGACGAAATTTTGAATTGTTTGGACATGACCTATTTCATGCTTTCAAATATTCAAGTGAAAGATGGAATTTTAGACGATACCAAATACGATATGTTGTTTTCGGTAGAACGAGTAAACGAGTTGGTATTGCAAGGCGTTCCATTCCGTGAGGCTTACAAAATTATTGGAAATGAGATAAATGGCGGAACGTATTCGCCCAATAGAAACTTAAATCATACGCACGAAGGAAGCATTGGAAATTTATGTAATCCTCAAATTACCAATATGATGCAAGAAGTTTTAGGAAGATTTAATTTTGAAAAAGTAGAAATGGCAATTTCTGAATTGCTACAATAATAGATATTCGGGATTCGATGTTCGGGAGTCAAACATCGAATCCCGAACATCAAAAAACTATTTCCCTTGTGCTTCCACAACGGCAATCGCCACCATATTCACAATCTCACGCACCGACGAACCCAACTGCAATACGTGAACAGGCTTACGAAGTCCTAATAAAATTGGCCCAATATATTCAATATCAGAGGTTTCTTTCAAAAGGTTATACGCAATATTCGCAGCCGAAAGATTTGGAAAAATAAGCGTATTCGCTCCTTCTTCCGCTAATTTCGAGAACGGATAATTTTCCTTAATCAACTCATTATCAAAGGCTAAGTGAGCTTGCATTTCACCTTCCACAATCATATCGGGGTGTTTTTTCTGCAAAATAGCCGTTGCTTCACGCATTTTTACAGCATCATCTCCATCAGCAGTTCCAAAGTTAGAATAGGTCAAAAGAGCAATTCGTGGCTTTAAATTAAACTGTTCAACGGCTTTGGCGGTCAATTCAGTAATTTCTACAATATCTTCAACACTTGGGTTGAAATTCACCGTGGTATCTGAGAAAAATACAGGTCCTTTTTTCGTCAAAAGAATATACATCCCTGATACCTTTTTCACGCCATCTTCACGACCGATAATCTGTAAAGCAGGACGAATGGCATCAGGATAATTTCGAGTCAAACCAGAAATCACACAATCGGCATCACCCGTTTCTACCATCATCGACGCAAAATAACTTCTCACTTGCATCTGTTTATGAGCTTCGTATTGATTATATCCTTTGCGTTTTCTTTTCTCGAAAAACAAGTCTCCGTAACGTTTTAGGCGTTCTATCATTTCTGGAGAACGAGTATCAATAATTTCAACATCACTCAAATCAAGGCTATTTGTTTCAATAATTCCTTTAATTTTTTGAACATCTCCCAATAAAATTGGAATGCAAATTCCTTCATCTTTCGACTGCTGAACGGCTTTCAATACCTTTAAATTTTCAGCATCCGCAAAGACAACTCTTTTAGGAGAACGTTTCGCACGATTGACGATATACTTCATCAATTGATTATCAAGACCTAATCTTTTACTCAATTCCAATTCATAGGCATCCCAATCCGTGATTGGTTGCTGAGCAATTCCCGATTCCATCGCCGCACGAGCAACAGCGGGTGCTACGGTAGTAATTAAACGTGGGTCAACGGGTTTTGGGATAATATATGTTCTTCCGAAAGTGAGATTTTTTTCATTATATGCTAAATTAACAATATCTGGAACGGGCTTTTTCGCCAATGCTGCCAATGCCTTTGCAGCCGCCATTTTCATATTTTCATCAATCTCAGTAGCACGAACGTCCAATGCACCTCTAAAAATATACGGAAAACCCAAAACATTATTAACTTGGTTGGGGTAATCCGAACGTCCCGTTGCCATAATAATATCTTCACGAGCGGCCACGGCATCTTCGTAAGAAATCTCTGGCGTTGGATTGGCCATCGCAAAAACTACGGCATCTTTCGCCATAGATTTAATCATATCTTGTGAAACAATATTTCCAACCGATAAACCCAAAAACACATCGGCTCCCACCATTGCATCCGCAAGCGAATGAATATCAGTGCGTTCCGAAGCAAATGGCTTTACGTATTTATTCAAATCGGTACGGCTTTTTGAAACTAATCCGTCTTTATCAAACATCAAAAGATTCTCAACTTTAGCACCAAGTCCTAAGTAAAGTTTCATACATGACAAAGCTGCTGCCCCCGCTCCTGAAACCACAAATTGGCACTCTTCAATTTTCTTATCTACAATTTCCAAAGCATTTAACAAAGCAGCACCCGAAATAATGGCAGTACCGTGCTGGTCATCGTGCATAATTGGAATATTGAGGTCTTTGCGTAATCTTTCTTCAATCTCAAAACATTCAGGCGACTTGATGTCTTCCAAATTTACCGCTCCAAAAGTAGGTTCTAAGATTTTGACAGTACGAATGATTTCTTCAGGATCTTCGGTGTTTAGTTCGATATCAAAAACATCAATATCAGCAAAGATTTTGAATAAAACGGCCTTGCCTTCCATCACTGGTTTTGACGCTTCCGCTCCGATATTTCCCAAGCCTAAAACGGCTGTTCCATTAGAAATAACGGCAACTAAATTGCCCTTTGCAGTGTATTTATAGACATTTTCACGATTGGCAGCGATTTCCAAACAAGGTTCAGCAACTCCTGGAGAATAAGCTAATGAGAGGTCTCTTTGCGTTTCTGTTTCCTTTGTTGAAACAACAGCGATTTTTCCTGGGCGACCTTTGGAGTGATAATCTAAAGCATCTTGCTTTCGGATTGGTTTTTGGCTCATGGGGTAATTATTTGCGAGAAGATTATTAAAGTTGTACCCCACAAAAGTACAACACGATACCGATTAAAATTATACTTTATATCAGTTTTATCTTAATTCTATGTAATTATTTAACTTTTTTCCGTCAGAGAACCTTTTATAGCATATTTGCTCAAATTGGCACTTTTGCAGTATAATTTAGCTAATAAATTACTAAAATCAGTTTAAGTTATCATCTATTAATGTTTTGATAAGTAACTCTTATTTAGTAATCTCTAAAATCCAGTCACCAATGATTTTTAAGGTTTCTTTAGTTGGAGTTTCTGATTTTTTCCCGTACTCAGACGGGCTACCTGTTTCAGTAATTTGAAACAAATGATTGAGGTTTTGTAATCGGATAATTTTGTAATTTTTATTCCCTGCCATTTTCAAACTTGTTTCAATACCATTCAAATTCAAATCCGCATCAACTTGCAAATCTTTTGTTCCATTCAAAGCTAAAACGGGGCATTTAACTTGTTGCCAATAATCAGCAGGATTTGACTTCAGAAAATTACGAAACCAAGGGCTATTCAACTGACCAACAACCTGTTTTGCATAAACCGTATCGTAAGGGCTTACTGGTAAAAGTTTTTTGTAACCCGTCTCTCCCACTTCATTTTTGAAATCTCTCATGTAAGAAACCGTTTTGGCAATCATAATTTTAGTATCACTTTCATTCAAAATATCATTGATTGAAGGTTGAAAATAAGTATGTATATAGCTGTTTATCAAATTGGTATCTAATTTTGACGCTTTAAGAATATCAAAATTTTGCTTCATTAAAATACTTAATCCATCAACGCCACCGCCTGCTAACGAAACAATAAAAGCAATATTTCCTGACTTAGCAGCCACTTCAGGAGCGAGACATCCACCTTCACTATGTCCAATCAATCCGATCTTTTTCGGATTAATCTCCTTCCTATTTTTCAAAAATTCAACACCCGACATTATATCTTTCACAAAATCTTTACCCGTTGATTTAGCCATATTTCCCGTCGTTTTTCCAGCACCTCGATCATCCACCCGAAGAGACGCAATTCCTTTTTCAGCGAGATATTCCGCAATCTCCTTAAAGGGTTTATGGCCCAAAATCGTTTCATCTCTATCCTGTTGTCCAGAACCA
This sequence comes from Bacteroidota bacterium, assembly GCA_040387735.1. GTDB lineage: Bacteria > Bacteroidota > Bacteroidia > Cytophagales > Spirosomataceae > Arcicella. Next base: position 153,097 of record JAZKDE010000006.1, on the reverse strand, counting down.
GTAATAAACAAGACAACTGAACATTTACCATCTTTTTTAGGGATAATCAGGCTACCACCAATTTTCACAGAATCAACTGTATTCCAATAACTTACTTCCTCTTCTGTGTAATTTTTATCCTGAGATTTTGCTTGAAAAAGCAAACAAACTATCGTAAGTGTAAATAATATTTTTTTCATCCGATGTCTCTTTAACGTATATTTAATTATTAGACTGCTACTCGCCAAGTTTTTTCAAAAATTTCATTTGAACTCAAGCTTATAATACCCTCTTTTTCGGTTAATTCCTGATTATGATTTGCCGCATCAGCAATGCCACACCAAGGTTCAATACACACAAAATTAGCATTTTTTGCTGCCCAAATTCCTAAGAAATGAAAGCCTTCAAAGTCAAATTTTAATTGTTGATTTACGTTGTCAGATTTAAGCGTAACGGATGTAGATTCAAGGTTTTTAAAGACAATTGCATCGTCGTAAAATAGTTCTTTGGTCAACGGCAAAGTATTAGTATTCATCAGAAAATCAAAAGGTTGTGTGTCAATCAACCCGTCCGACGTAAGTCCCCAACGCTTAAACGTTTCAGTTTTATTGAACTCCAAATAATACTCATCATAATTGGTATTTCCTGCCAAAGGAACGGCAAAAGCAGGATGTCCACCAACAGAAAAATACATTTCACGGTCACCAATATTTTTCACGGAATACGTAACATTCAATGTACTATTTTCCAAGGTATAAATCAACCGAAACTCAAACGGGAAAGGAAAAACCTTCAAAGTATTTTCATCGTGCGTGAGTAAAAATATTACGTTACTTTCTCCAGATTTTTCAACGGTAAATTCCCTATCACGAGCAAATCCATGACGTGGCAAAGTGTATTCCTGACCCTCAAAACGATACATATTTTGTTTCAAAGAACCAACAATCGGGAATAACACGGGCGAAGATTTACCCCAAAAATCAGGGTCAGCCCGCCATATATATTCGGTTTGATCTTCATGGTTGAAAAGGCTGACTAATTCTGCTCCTTTTGGGTTTATTTTTGCGGTAATTTGTTGGCTTTTAATTGTTTGCATAGAGGATTATCTGATAAGTTTATTTATATACTTTCCCGAAAGTACGAAATTTTGTTTTGTCGTGGAAAATAAGAATATTGTTCAATAATATTTTATACCGACGACTGAGGTTGATGGCTACAAAACTATCCATTATAAATATAAAACTTCTTTACACAATTTGAAATTCTGGCTTAAAATCAATTCTCAGTATTTCCATTTCCCTATTTTTGATGTTAATTTGCATTTATATTCTATGAATCCTTCAAGAATTATTTTGTACCGATTACTAAGACCATACTTACAATTCGCTCTCCTTACTCCGTTAATTTGTAAATTGCCGTGTATTAATTCCTAAAACCTATCTCTGTGAGAGCAGTACCGCTACTGTTTGTACTATTTTCTTTATTTTCTCTGACCATAACCGCTCAGAACGAAAAACCTATGTACCTCAGTTTATCTTATGGAGCTGACCAAAATCTTGAAAAAGCCGATAGAATTCTCACGTCAAAACCAACTTTAATTAGCCTAACTTTCGAGAAAAGATTGCCGAAAAGTGATTTTTACGGATTAGGCGTACACGCTTACCGTTTTGTGAGTCTTTTTGATAATTATAATCACGTTTCAATACGGGGTTACCAACATTTTGGTTATGCCGCCGATGCCACAGGAGGCAATTTCGATCCTTACATCGGGGCTTTTGTGGGTGCTGAAACGTGGAAAGGAAGCATCAAACCTTCCGTCGGCATTTTTATTGGTTTAAGGACAATGCTAACGCAAACGGCGGGTGTACACTTTGAATTTATTTCAACTTCATCTGGTTTTAATAGTAGTACAATTTTACAATTTGGACTGACAACTTGTTTCATGAAAAGTGAATTCCCTAAAATGAAGAAATGGGGAAGCCGTTGTCCAAAGTAAGGTATTAGGTATGAAAACACATCGTTAGGCTGTACGTTCCATAAAAGTTACTTACATAACAGCTAAAATAATTATACAATATAAATATTACCTCATAACTAATCCATGAAACTTTCCTGAAAATGAATAGGTTATATTTTCATGGAAACTAAAACTACTATCAATCAACCAGTTATTTCAAAACTTCAAAATCCCGTACTGACTTGGGGCTTATTGGCTCTATTGGCTGTCATTTGGGGAAGTTCATTTATTCTTGTCAAGAAAAGTTTGTCCGTTTTTGATGCCTCCCAGGTGGGTTCATTGCGTATTGCATCGGCTTTTTTATTTTTCTTGCCCATCTTTCTAATTAATATCAAAAAGATTCCTTTCCAGAAAGCTCACCTTTTTTTATTGGTGGGATGTCTTGGCAATCTTTTTCCTGCCTACTTATTTTCGTTGGCTGGTTCAAAATTAGACAGCGGTGTTTCTGGAGCATTAAACTCCACAACGCCCTTATTTACCCTAATTGTTGGGGGACTTTTCTTTGGAAACAAGATAACATCAAAGCACACAATAGGAATTATGTTGGGCTTCGTTGGAGCTTTATTATTGATTTTAGCAGGAGCAAAAGGCTTACAATTCAACAGTTACGCTTTGTATGTCATTTTAGCGACCGTTTTGTATGGTATTAATTTGAACGTTACCAAAAAATACTTGACGGGCTTAGATTTAAGTCCATTTTTGATAACTTCATTTATTTTTATGACCATTGGCCCCGTTGCTCTGGCGGTATTATTCAGTGGAGATTTTATTGTAAAAGTACAGCAGCCCGAAGCCATACAACCTTTATTATACACTATCCTTTTGGGCGTTATGGGGTCTGCTTTGGCAATGGTACTGTTCAATCGTTTGATTCAAATGACCAATGCTGTTTTGGCAAGTTCGGTAACATATCTCATTCCGATTGTAGCAATTCTCTGGGGAATTCTTGATGGAGAAGCTATACAAATTCAGCACTTTTTAGGAATGGGAATTATATTAGTTGGTGTATATTTGGTGAATAAATCATAACCGTTGAGAGCTGTGAGAAACGAGCGATGAGAAGACAAAACCTCTTCATAAAATTCTCTTCTAAATTCATTGCTCAAAACTTATAACTCATAGCAAAACAATGCTCAAAGCAACAGTTAATAATCAAACCTTTGATATTCAGTCGGATAAAACGGGAACTTCGGTAAACGCTCAACCTTTCAATTGGGATTTGGTCGAAATAAAAGATGGGAATTTCCATATTCTTTATAATAATCGTTCGTTTAATGCGGAAGTATTAGAGGCTGACTATCAATCAAAATCTTTTTTAATAAAGATTAATAAAAGTAAATACGCTATTTCGGTCAAAGACCGATTTGACATTTTGCTCGACCAATTGGGGATGAGCAATGCCAATTCAGCCAAAGTAAACGACCTAAAAGCACCCATGCCAGGACTCATAGTCGATGTCAAAGTTCAAGTAGGCGATACCGTAAAAAAAGGCGATACCATTCTGATTTTGGAAGCTATGAAAATGGAAAACGTACTAAAAGCTGTTGGCGAAGGAAAAGTAAAAACGGTTAAGATTCTTCCCAAACAGAACGTAGAAAAAAATCAAGTTTTGATTGAGTTTGAATAGTAATAATTAGAGAACAGAGGTTAGAGAATAGATGACAAAGGGAATAAAAAAAAATCTCCAACTCTATTTTCTAACCTCTATCCTTATTAAGAGCTAATCTATTTCATAATTATCAATCTACTATTAATAATATATTGTTCTCAGCAATCTATTCTCTCTAATCTATTCTCCCAAATTCCCCGTTTTCCAAATTCCCTTTTTCTCCTTTCAATCCTTTTTCCTATCTTTGCACCGCAAAAAACCTTACATCATGGACAAACCCAAATACAGACGTATTCTTCTTAAATTATCAGGCGAAGCCCTAAGTTCGGGTGGCGAAGTTATAGACCCTTCCATCTTAGAGCAATACGCTCAGGAAATTAGAAAAGTGAAAGACTTAGGCGTAGAAATTGCCATTGTGATTGGTGGAGGCAATATTTTTCGTGGTGCAGCCGCTGCAAAAGTAGGTATTGACCGTGTTCAAGGTGACTACATGGGAATGCTCGCTACCGTTATTAATGGTATGGCAATTCAAGCATCTTTGGAGAAACACGGAATGTACACTCGCCTTTTGACGGCCATCAAAATGGATGCTGTTTGTGAACCATTCATTCGTCGTAGAGCAATGAGGCATTTAGAAAAGGGGCGCATCGTAATCTTTGGTGCGGGTACTGGAAACCCATATTTCACAACTGATTCTACCGCTGCTCTTCGTGCGGTTGAGATTGAAGCCGAAGTTGTTTTGAAAGGTACTCGAGTTGATGGTGTTTACACTGCTGACCCAGAAAAAGACCCAACGGCCACAAAATACGAAAGTCTTTCGTTTGCCGAAGCAATTGCTAAAGGTCTAAAAATCATGGACACTACGGCATTTACTTTGTGTCAAGAAAATGAAGTTCCCATCATTGTATTTGATATGAACAAACCAAGTAACCTTGTCAATTTAGCCAAAGGCGACTCAGTTGGAACATTAATAAGCTAATCTATTTGTGAATTTTTAATTGCGAGCAACAGCCGTTACTGTTGAAAAATATGCGACATCTGCCGCCGCTCGCAATTAAAAACTCACTAAATTACAACTCTTTAATAAAAATGGAGGAAATAGAATTTTATATTGACGCAGCCAAAGAAACGATGGACGGTGCGTTGAAGCATTTGGCCATCGAATTATCAAAAATTAGGGCGGGAAAAGCCACCCCTTCAATGCTCGACGGTATTCAGGTTGATTATTACGGAATGATGACTCCACTTTCGGGAGCGGCATCCATTAATACGCCCGATGCTCGTACTATTTTGGTAAAACCATTTGAGAAAAAGATGATTGCCGAATGTGAAAAAGCAATCCGTAATTCAAACATTGGACTTTCACCAATGAATGATGGAGAAAATATTCGTTTAAATATTCCTCCGCTGACCGAAGAACGTCGTAGAGAATTAGTAAAACGAGTAAAAAATGAAATAGAAACGGCAAAAATTAACGTTCGTAACGTTCGTCAAGATGCGAATAATAGTATTAAGAAATTGAAAAATGATGGTGCTTCAGAAGATTCTATCAAAGAGGGCGAAGAACGCATACAACAATTAACCAATAGCTATATTGCAAAAGTTGAAGCTACTTTTGCCGATAAAGAGAAAGATATTATGTCAGTTTAATCAGTAGAGACAAGGCAATGCCTTGTCTCTTTTATTTTATAAGGAATCCAAAGGCTGGGAATTAGACAAGGCAATGTCTGATTTTTTTATTTTATAAGGAATTAGCCAAGGCAATGCCTTGGCTCTACATTACGCTTTTCATTTCTTCCCTTCCTTGCTGATAGCCCAAGAAAACCAGTCTTTGAATATCCTCTCTATCAAAATCCTGAATATCAATTCCTAAGTGTTTTTGCGGACGGATAATTTTTAAAGTTATTCTTTTTTGACCTTTCAAAATGCCAAATTCTCCTTCAGAACCATCCATTGGCAAACACTCATTTCTGAATTCTGCCCAGTCTAAATCCGCATTGAGACATTCATTTACGGCAATATCCATGACTCTATCCACCAATGCCAAAAGATTTCCGTAAGGAAAATATCCACCATCAATATTTCTGGTATGGCAAGCGATACAAATAATTTCGGTTGCACCGTCTGAAATAGCCTTTTTAATTGGGGCTACATCACGTAAACCACCGTCCAAAAACGCCATTTTTTTGAGTCCTCCAATATTGACAACGGGCATCAAAATTGGAATAGCCGAAGATGCCATAATATAATCCAAGAAATGGTCATAAGTAGGATCAGCGTAAACCATGCTACCATTAATGATATCAACCGCACCCACTTTTAACTGTATTGGGCTGGCATTCAGGTTTCTGATTTGAATATTATTATCAAGAATTTCCCGCAGAGGAGTTGTGTCTAATAATCCTTCAAAATTTCGCCGAATGGCACTCAATCCCAAATCATAAGTCCCCCGTCTAAGTGCCAGACTATCAGGAGTATTGATATTATTTACCCAAAAATCGCATAAATCAATCGCACTTTGAGCGTAATTAATATTACCATCATTTTCCATGAACTGAATACCAAAATCGTTCACCAAAAAAGAGGAATTCATACTGCCCGCCGATACTCCATAAATGGCATCAGGACGAAAACCTGATTCAAAAACTGCCCGTACAACGCCCGCTTGATACGCACCTTTGACAGAACCTCCTGCCAATACTAAAATTTTACTCATCTTTTGGTTATTTATTTATATCACAGTTTTAGGTTTGGCATTTCAAAAATTCTCTTCAAAAGAACTGAATTCTAAAAAATATTACCAAACGCTTTATGGTTTTGTCTCAATCTAATTTTTTGTTCTTTTTAGTCCACTCAAATATCGAACTAAAAAAATAAAAACAAGTTAATAAAGACATAGAAGATACAAGTTTTTACAGAAAAGTGTAATTTGCGACTTAGTTATCAGTTATTAGTTATTGGTTATTGATGAGTATTGTTTAAATCAAAAATAGTATTTCACTTCAGTAATTGATTATTCATAATTTATAGCACAGCGGCAGACCGCTCATAATTAAGAAATAATGAGTTTATCAATTAAAGAAATACAAGCTCCTATTGCCGATGAAATGAGAGCCTTTGAAGGGAAGTTTCGGCAGTCGATGAAAACCAAAGTAATGTTGTTGGACACAATTATGAATTATATTGTCCAACGTAAAGGCAAACAAATCAGACCGATGTTTGTATTTTTAACAGCAGGACTTTGCGGAGAAATTACCGAAAAAACCTACCGTGGAGCAGCCCTAATCGAACTTTTACATACAGCCACACTCGTTCATGACGATGTGGTGGACGATTCTAATTATCGTCGTGGTTTCTTTTCTGTCAATGCCCTTTGGAAGAATAAAATAGCCGTTTTGGTTGGTGATTATTTACTATCAAAAGCCCTCTTACTTTCCATAAATAATGATGATTTTGAGTTATTGAAAATTGGTTCTAATGCTATTCAAGAAATGGCGGAGGGGGAACTGATGCAGATGGAAAAGGCTCGTAAATTGGATATTACCGAAGAAGTTTACTTTGAAATTATCCGCAGAAAAACTGCGACTTTAATTGCGGCTTGTTGTGCAATGGGAGTCAGTTCAGTGGGGGTCGATACCGAAACCGTTGAGAAAGCTCGACTATTTGGCGAGAAAGTGGGAATTGCGTTTCAGATAAAAGATGATTTATTTGACTATGGTGATGCTGAAATTGGGAAACCTTTAGGAATTGACATTAAAGAAAAGAAAATGACGCTTCCACTCATCTATGCCCTAAATCAGGCAGATTGGAGTACGAAGCGTCGAGTAATAAATACAATTAAGAACGAATCAGAAAATCCTAAAAAGGTTGCTGACGTTATTGATTTTGTAAAACAATCGGGCGGTCTTGAATATGCTACCCAAGCCATGCAAAAAATTGTTGCCGAAGCTCACAGTATTTTAAATACGTTTCCTGATACCATTTTCAGACAATCATTGGCTGGTTTGGTTCAGTTTACGATTGAAAGAAGTAAGTAGGTTTTAGGGGCAAATGTGGCTCTTATGGCATTAATTCCATTGGATTTCCCATTTTAGTCTCAAATTAATCTGGCAAAACTTAATTGTTCCCTAAAACCTAATGATTAATTTCTCTTAACGGCTATTGGCAAGCAAATATTTGGTTTACATTCCAAGATATAAGGGTCGGCTTGAACCGTTACATTTTCAATACAAGCAGCTTTATTAATATCTCTTAAAGTTAGTTTAATTGGCTGTCCATTAGCTCTTAACGTTTTCCCTCCTCCAACTTTTATGGGTGAGTTATATGGCGTTCCACCTACATTTAAGATCGTTCCTCCCGTTCCGTCGGGATTAGTATTTACTACTACCTCGTACAATCCCGCTGCTCCTGGACTTATGACATTTGCCGAAACATAAACGGTAAAATAATCATCGGAAGAATCAGAAACTGTTCCATTATTATTGACGATAATAGAAGTAGCCGTAGCACTGGCGGTAATGGCACAAGGCGTGCAAATAGTTCCGTCAATAATTACTTGAATATCTCTCGAACATCCATCGCTGGCATTAAAAACTCGAACGGTGTAAGTCTGAACAGTGGCACTTCCAGCCAAATTACTAATTATAAAAGTAGTTTGGTTATTCAAATCAGTAGCATCCGCAAATAATGGCCCGGTATAAGTTGTTCCCAATGAATAACCTACTTTTTGGGCAAATTGCAAATTAGATAATGTAATACTCGCATTGTTTTGAACTTGGTCAGTCAGCGGATTACAAGTCGCTTTTTGAGCAACTAAATCAAAGAGTGGCAAAGGGCAATACGCAAAATCGTAACTGTGATTGGACGAACCAATTCCCTGTGTTGTTATTGAAATAACACCATCTGAACCAGTAATGATACCATCTGAATCCAGTAAATCTTGGTCAGGGCCAGAACCCGCATTTACACTCCCTAAAACACTATCATCGACCTTCCACCCACCCTCATTAATGGCAGTATCTACGGCAGCAATTCTATTACTACTTCCCGTGCCAGAGATTGGTCCCGCATATAAATTACTCGCCGTTTCTAAAGTTCCTTTCTTTTTTACCACAGCCGCAGGTGTTAAATTGACACCCCCTACTTTTCCTTTTACATGAATAGTGTAATTTGAATTAGGTTGAGGGCCTAATCTATTCGGTTTAGCAACCCCAATGGTATCAACCACATTAAAATGATTAAAAGAATATACCCCATTAATATCCGTAGTATCTTTTCCAACCACGTGATTTTCAGCATTCATTAAATGTAAAATAACATTTGAAATACCCGTTTCTCCTGCTTCTTGGATACCATTTCCGTTGTTATCACGCCAGAGAAGATTTCCAATTTCAAGTGGAGCTACTCCACATATCATGTTAATATCACCCAAAGAACTGGCTTTACCGTAATTTACAGGTGCATTATTGATGATATTATCTAATTCTGAGATAATTTGAAAAGCCCGTTTTTTTTCTCCCTTTTCATTACCGAGCCAAGTAACTCCCGCCGAATAACTATTAATAGGGTCGGTGGATGCCAGAAGAATTTCACGAGAACCAGGTCTGAATGCCAATGAACCAACGCTCAGTTCATTGTGCCCGAGTGCTGCGTTAGCATCTCCATAATAATATTCACCACCGTCTATTCCTTGGTTATTATTTTTACCATCCGACGATTTACCGCACAAAGTAGCATTACTTTCAACGCTCCAATTTACGCCATCACATTTGGCTGCTCTGATAATATCACCGCCCAAACGTGGGTCAAAACCGAACGTTCCGTGGTGATCACCATGAGCATCAACGCCCGCAAAACGAATTTGATGACTAAAGCGGTCGGTAAAAGCCAAAATCATTGAACCATCTGCATCCATTTCAATATCAGAAAGTAGTGGCATTGGATAAGCAACGTATTTATCTATCGTTGGGTCTGGCATACCACGCATAAAGTTTGGTTGCCCTGGCACATACCAATCCGAAATCCAAGGATACCATTTCCCCGATTCTGGTCTTTCACCAGTAGCGGTACCTTTTTTATAATTTAAAGGAAATTCAAAGTCTAATTGCCAAGTAGGTACGGCTGCTGCTGGTTGCATTTCATAAACTCGAGCCTTCAAATCAAGACTATCGTGTGAAATAGAAGCATCACATACAACACCCACGTATAATTTATCTTGACGGACACAAAGTCCAAATGGGCGACCAATTCCTTTATTCAATTCATCAAAACCACTCGGAATATTCCATGATTTTATATCCGCCGCCGTAATACTTCCAGCAGGTTTATGGGGATTATCAATGAAAATTTGATGTAATTTTCGTTCCTTTAAATTCACAACGTACAAATATTTGCCATCACTCGAAATATCTAAATCACCCAAAGACATTTTACCAACTTCATCAAAAGGATTTCCATTTGCATTAATAACATCAGCTTGATAGTCTGGAATAGAGTGAGGGTTATCACCCGTATTGATACCAAAATCAGTGAGTTTTAGGTACAATTGAGTAGAAGAATTTGCGGGGTCAGCCACATTATTGGTCATATAAATAGCTCCAGTTCCACCAACACCGAAATGTGCGTGGCGTTTCATAAAAGATGCCATAAAAAATGTCCCCGTCTCTTTTTGATACGCTCCACCCCAAGTAGAACCAATCATGGAAAGAGAAGCATTAGGCATTCCTATTTGCGAGTGATCTGTACCAGAAGCAGAATATTTGAAGATTGCCAAACCATCGTTGGGGACTAATGTGTTACCAATACCAACCACATAACAAGGCACTACAACCGAGGGGTCATCTCCGCAGTAGTCATCCGCAGAATTGGTTCCTAAATCAATACCCGTAGCTGGTGCCGCTACCATCTGAATGCTTGACTGGCTGTTTTGTCCTGTGCTGGTAATAAAACCATCAGTGTAATATTGAGGCAATGTAAATTTTACCCGAAGATTACCTGAGACATTGGGAATAAGATATTTTCCAAAATAGTCTGTAAAGGCAGAGCCTTGGGAAACTCCGTTGTGGTTGAATACTTCAACCTTAATGCCCGAATGACCTTGGTCGAGGTAGGTTGCGGTACTATCCCAAGTACCGTTAACATTAAAATCCTTATAAACTCGTCCCGAGACTTGAGCTTGTAAAGTTGTAGCTAATAATAGCAAAGAAGGAACTAAGGCAAAGAGTCTGACGGCGTGTTTAGATAGACAAAAATCTGCCCGTCTTCCAAAAACGGGTGTACAGTTATTCATTTGTTTTTACCAATTAATGGCGGTTTAATTGTTGGAAACTGATATTAAAAACTGAGCAAAAATAATGCCGAAGAAAATTTACAGAAAAAGAAGAATGAAGCCTTATATAGTTATTAATATATTAAAAATGAGGAATTAATGATTTTTTAGCGGATAATGAATTACCAAAAAAGGCTAAACTTTATTTTCAAAAATCTCTTCCCTTTCCTTTGCCGCCGCCAATTGCCACCACGGAAGATACGGATAAGCGTGATGCTCATGGTGATACCCAAAGAAATAACACGTAATAAAAGCAACGGTATGATTTAACTTTTGGCTCCGAGCTTTGAACTTATCCGTTGGTTGGTGGTCGCCACGATGCGGTAGATATGTTCCAAAATAAAACAACTGAAGAGTACTTAAAATAGCAGGTATTTCCCAAAAAACGATGAGATTTTCCATTGGCAAAAATAACTTTAGTAAATTATATGTCACCGCCATTAATAAAATTTGCCAGACTGTAACGTACTCCAAAGCAAATTTCAAATACCACCTAAAAAAATTACCATTGTAATAATCTGGGTCATTATCTGATACCACATGGGCATGATGAAGGTGATGTTTTCGAGAAAGTTTTTCGTAATTATTATACGCAAAAATAGTGGCACAAATAAACCCTATCCAATAATTCAAGCGTTTATTCTCAGGAGCTACAACACCATGAATTGCATCATGAGCCGTGATAAAAATCCCCGTGTATAAGTGCATTTGCAACAACACAAATACGTACACGAGCGGGTCATGAAAATGTATGCGATAATTTAATAAATATGCTAATGACAATGCCCAAAGTGTGATAATGACGAAGGCATAAGCGATTCCTTTATTTTTCATGTGGTATCATATAAAATTTGCTTCTAAGGCAAAAGGTTCTTTCCCATTTCTGTATCGTAAATAATAACAAAACAGAACCTTTATGACTTATAGACTTTGTGACTCAATGAATTAATTAACCCCTAAATACGTAACTTTGTTGCAAAATTAGACCACGACAAACATTAACTCATGGCAAAATTAGAAAAAGACTTACAGTTGGCAATTTTATCCATGCCACAAAAAGATAAAGATAAATTATTGTTAAGACTTGTCGCCAAAGATGATATTCTGGTTCAGCAATTGCAGTTTACATTAGTAGAAGAAGGTACAACGGTAGAATTTCGGAGAGATGAAGTTCGGGAAGCCATTGATAAACTTTACCGATTAGAGGCTTTTTCTTCGGGCTATTTAATGATGGATATGCGTTCACTCAATAGCGACATCGCCCGTCATGTCAGGGTTACTAAGGATAAATACGGTGAAGTTGAACTGACCTTAAAATTATTAAAAGACTGTTTTGAAAAACAATTGAAATGGATAACCAAATACAATTCTAAAACCGATACGATTGCTCATTACGTGGTAAAAAGAACGGATTTTGTATTGAAAAAACTGGTAAAACTTCACCCTGATATTCAATTTGATTTTCACAGTGATGTTAATCTATTATTAGAATACGTTCATCGTTATGCCACTTCTTATTATGCGGCACAAATGGCATTACCGAAGTTTTTTGAAATTTCAGAATCAGAATAATTTTTTATTGTGACCCGCAAATAATACTTGCTCAAAATATCCCAAAACATTGCAAACGAATCAATTTATAAATTCTCTTTCCGAAAGTATCACGCAAAATACTTTCGTCAAACTTTCTTTGGGCAATTATAAAGGCACGGAAGAAGGACTAAAAAATATTTACGTAAAACGTATTTTGATAAAACGAGAAGAGAAACTCAATTTTACTTATCGCTACAAAACTCGAGACATTACTAAAAATTTCACGATTGAAGAAGGCGTAAATCTCATTCAAAAATCATTAGATAATGGGTTTAAAGTCGCAACGCTTTTTACCAATGAATTCGATTTAATTTGGGAACAACTTCATAATCAAAAGATTACGTTACGAAAAATCAATCCAACTCAAAAATCCCAAGTTTCGCTCGACCACGACCGCTCTAAAAAACGCTTGATTGAAACCAATGAGAAATCGTATTTACATGAGCTAAAAATTACCGATGCGGAAGGAAATGTTTACAAAAATGCTCAGGATAAATACAAGCAAATCAATCATTACGTCGATATTTTGAGTTCTTTAATCAAAGAAATCCCTGCTGAAAATCTCAAAAACGTCGTTGATATGGGTTCGGGGAAAGGTTATTTGACTTTTGCTCTGTACGACTACTTGACGAATGTTTTGGCGTTAAAACCGTCGGTAATTGGCGTAGAATTTCGTCCTGATATGGTGGAATTATGTAATTCAATTGCCCAAAATACTGGATTTGACGGTCTGAATTTTGTGGAAGGAACCATTGAAAACTACGATAGCACCGATACTAATATTCTCATTGCCCTCCACGCCTGCGATACCGCAACCGACGATGCCATTTACAAAGGAATCACCGCCGAAGCTGATTTAATTGTGGTTGCACCGTGTTGTCATAAACAAATCAGAAGAGAAATCGAGAAAAATAAAGCCTCCAATGAATTAGACTTTTTGACCAAATACGGCATTTTCTTAGAACGCCAAGCCGAAATGGTAACGGACGGCATTAGAGCATTGATTTTGGAATATTTTGGCTATAAAACCAAAGTTTTTCAATTCATTTCTGACGCACATACACCTAAAAACGTATTAGTTGTAGGCATAAAAGGCAAAGCAAATCCGAAAAAGCAAGCGGAGATTTTAGAGAAATTAAAAGCTACGAAAGCGTATTTTGGGATTGATTATCATCATTTGGAGAAGTTGTTATTGTTCCGTTAAAATGTACGACAAAACCACTCCTTCGCTTACCCCGATTTGCAATCAGGGTATTAATGATATTGATTGCGACTGTGTCGTATTTATTGGCGTTAAAAACGCAAGACCAAACCACGCCTGATTGCAAATCAGGGTGAGCGAGATGAATCTTTTAAAATAAATTGTGTAAAATGAAAATTGACGAAAGGTTAATAACTGGCTTTGTGATTGCTATTATTTTTATTATTTTTTTAGAAATATTCGGTCGTAGTAAAGTACCCGCAGAATTCAATGATTTTATAACTAAGGTATCTTCTCAAGAGTCATTGATGAACAAAATAGGAGGATATGATAGTTTTGAATTAAAATATAATTCCTCAGAATTGGAGAAGGATTCTGTGCTATTGTCTATCACAATTTATGGAAATAACAGAAAAATGACTTACAAAGGATATGTAAGGAAAAAAATGGGTAAATGGGACTTAAAAACTTTACAACCAATCATTAAACATTAACTGGATCAAAACTCACAAAAAAACCAACAACTATGAACGCCTCATCAGTCTTTTCTTTTGCCAATTCCTTTGTGCTTTTGGGCTGGATTGTATTAATTTTTCTACCTAAATGGAAACATACGCAAACCATTATTTTGAATGGTATGATTTTACTTTTTGCTATTTTGTACGCCTACTTGTTATTGAAAGATATTGGAAATTTCAGCATGGAAAGTTTTAGTACTTTGGCGAATGTAAAAGCGTTATTTCAAAATGATAATGCGGTTGCTATGGGCTGGATTCACTATTTAGCATTTGATTTATTTGTGGGAGCGTACATAGTTAGAAAATCGCAAGTTTTACAAATTTCGAGGTGGCTTTACACGCTACCATTACCATTTACGTTCATGTTTGGACCTGTGGGTTACCTTTTGTTTTTTATCATCAAAACAGTCAAAACGCAATCTTTTCATGAAACTAATTAAAGAAATATTTAACAGAAATCCACTTTTGGCAAGAATGGGTTTATTCTTTTTGGTATTAGCGGTTTGTCTCAGTTTGTATGCAACCGTTAATGATGGAACAATCTTAGGAATTAATTCCATGATAAAACCCTTAAAATTTGCCTTAAGTACGTGGGTGTATGCGTGGACGATGGCGTATTTGCTTTTTTATGTAAACAAACAAAATCGAGTAAAATGGTACTCAATTTTAGCGACGATTGTTATGTTGTTCGAAAACGGAGTAATTACCATGCAAGCTTTTAGAGGAAAATTATCCCATTTCAATCAAACCGAACTCTTAGGCGGTATTTTGTATGCCATCATGGGTATTATGATTGTTTGGCTCACGACTGCTACCTTAATTATTTCACTGCGATTTATCTTTCAAAAAAACACTACAATCAGTAAGCCGTTTGCTCTTTCCATAAAAATTGGTTTAATGCGTTTCGTCATTTTTAGTTTTATGGGAGGTTACATGAGCATTATTAACTCGCACAATATCGGAGGAAAAATCGGAGAAGTAGGTCTTCCATTTTTAAATTGGAGTACCTTTTTGGGAGATTTAAGAGTGGCTCATTTTTTTGGCATTCATTCGCTACAAGCGATTCCGTTTTTAGGTTTTTATGTTTCTGCTAATATCAAAAATGAATCGAAGGCGAGCTTATTTGTTTGGATTGGCTCAATTATTTATTTAGCCTTTGTGTGTTTCACGATGATGCAGGCTTTGAATGGAATTCCATTTATTTAATTTATTTAGCATTAAAAACGCATCACCCACGCCTAATTGCAATTCAGGGTGAGCGAAAAAGACCAAACCACGCCTGATTGTAGTGAGGTTAGCTATTTGTATTCGCAATTATTATTTACGATTAGCCCGAATTACGATTAAAAACCTCAATCGTAATTCGGGCTAATCGTAAATAATTTTTGGATACACATAACTAATCAATTCAACTAACTCCTACTTATAAGGCACTTCTAAAATAGCTTTCAAAGCAGGTTTCGGTTTATAATCTCTATTCCAAATAAGTGGATAATTAGTGCGGTTCGGAATCGGATAATCATTTTTCCAGTTCATCCCATCACTTACGCCCCAAAACGTTACTCGGTCGATTTTATCTCGTTTTTTGTAAAATATCTTGAATAATTCACGGTATCTATCGGTAAGTTTTTTCTGAACATTATCGGGTAAACCTTTGGTATATGGGTCGAGATAAGTTTTGAATTCTTCCAATTGAAACTGTGGGTGCGTCATTCCTTGACCAATTATCTGACCTTCACGAGTAAGCGGAAGTACATCAATATCCATCTCCGTAATCATCACTTTAATCCCACAAGCCGCATACGCATCAATGGCATCTTCAATGTATTGAGTTTTGGGATAATTAAGTCCCCAATGCCCCTGCATACCCACGCCATCAATGCGGATTCCTTCTTTTTGAAGCATTTTTACCATGCGAATAATCCCATCTCGCTTTTCTGGTCGCCAAGCGTTAAAATCATTATAATAAAGTTCTGTATTCGGTGCGTATTGTGCCGCATATTTAAACGCCAGCTTAATTAATTCATCACCATTTCCTACGCCATTTACCCAAGTCGTAGGTCGGTAATTTCCGTCCTCACCAATTTGTTCATTCACTACATCCCACGCATTTACACGTCCTGCATAGCGACCTGCTACTATTTTGATGTGCTGATGCAAGCGTTCTTTTACAGCTTCATGACTACGAGGTTTGCCATTTTCGTCATTGAAAAACCAATCCGGGGTTTGATTGTGCCAAACTAAAGTATGACCAATAATGAACATTTTGTTTTTTTCGCCAAAAGCAACGTAATCGTCGGCAGGACCAAAATTAAAAACATCGGGCTGAGGATTAACCAACGCAGCTTTCATCACATTTTCCACTGTAATAGTGTTAAAATGCTCAGCAACAATGGCTTGCGAGGCTTTGTCTTTACCCGACACAATATCAGGGTTCACGGCCACACCCATTTTAAAGGCTTGTTTGTAAGCATCTTTAAGGGCTATTTTTTGACAAAATGAATGATTTAGTAAGCATAAAGATGCTACAATAAGAAGAATTTTAGTTTTCATAATAAGGGTTTAAAATCAAAATTAATGCTTTTCAGCAGATTAAAGAATTGAAAACATTGAATTTTTACCTTTCTTATTTTCTGTCATGATACATAACCAGACAGTCAACTCACTTCCGCAAAATATCTACGCCAACATTACATTCCAGACACTTTTTAGCCAAACAAAAATGATTGTACCATTCAATACTCGCTTGCGAATCGAAGGCTGATTTTATTTTTAAACCCATTGATTGCCAATGCTTTGTAATATTATTTTCTTCGGCGGGGAATTCTTCCAATAAACGAATGGCTTTTTCTAAATAATCCCGATTATCTTTTTGGTTGGCATAGGTAACCAATAAAGGCACAACCGTATTTATCACCACATTTTCTACCGAAGCATTGCCCAAAGTTGGCACTTTCGCTTCCGATTTTTTACCAAAAACGTAATGCTCAATCCAATAATCTGATTGTTTTACTTTCAAGATTTTGGCTAAACTTTTCACATTTTCGAGGTGAATTAATACCGAAAAAAGATTGGCATTTTCGTGAATAAATTTGGCAAATTGAGCCAAACGAACCGTTGGAAAATTGGCAGGACGAAGCCTTAAATATTTCCATTCGTGCTGACCCAAAATTTTATCATGCAATTGATATTTTGAAGCTAAAAACTGAAATTCTTTTTGAAGATTCTTCCGATAATCATCCCAAGCAATTTCCTTATTTTCATTTTGAAGAAAACCCGCAACGCCAAAAATCAAGGCTTCAATTTGCCCTAAATTATCCCGATGCTTTTGCAGAATCTTCAAAGGAAGGTTTTTCGATAAACTCAAAAATGGTTCAGCATTTAATTTAAAACCGAAATTTTTGGCTAAAATCTGATACGTTGTTTCTTCCCAATCTTGCTTATTTTCTTGCAAAAATTGGCTCACAATCAAAGACTTATCTTGCAAACGTTTCATCAAAACCTTATCTAACATGGATAGTTTTTTGATGTCCTCCACCTCTATAAATTGGTTTTGACAAGGCATTTCTGCTTTGCTTTCCATTAAGGCTTCATATTTTCGGAGGAGATTTTTGTCGGCTCGTTCACGTAGGGTAATTGTCGGGATTTTCGTGCCGTCTTTCCGTAAAATGGGTTTATCATCTTCCCAAACCACGTGCAGAATCACGTTTTGATAGGAAGCATCAAATTGGTGTTTGTGAATATCCCAATCGGAGGATTTTAGGTGAATTTCAACGCTTCCCGCCCATTCCACTTCAGCAATGACAATTCGGGCATCTTGGAAATCTGCACCAGAATCGGAGTTTAAACGTCCCACCTTAATAATTTCAACTACTTCGTTATCAGTAGTTTGCAGATTCAATTTGTCAAAATTTTGAAATTGCCACAAAAAATGCAGAAAAGATTCATTCATGATTTAGTAGAATTAAATTGCCGACCGACCCCAAATGTGTCCTGTCTTATAGCGTTGAACTTTTAAATAATGTGAAAGTAGAAAGTTTATGTATTATTTTTAACAATATTAGACAAATTTCAAAATATTACCATTCAACATGAAATATTTAACGTTCAAAAATAACGATAAGATGCCCGCTTTAGGCTTAGGGACTTGGAAATCTGCCAAAGGAGAAGTTTATGAAGTAGTCAGAAAAGCCATTGAAATCGGTTATCGTCATTTTGACTGTGCCTTTTTTTATGGCAACGAAGCCGAAATTGGTCAGGCAATTGCAGATGCCATCAAAAATGGTGAAGTGACGAGAGAAGAACTTTGGATAACGTCCAAATTGTGGAATAATCGACATAGAAAGGATGAAATTCAAGCCGCTTTTGACATCACACTCAAAGATTTAGGACTTGATTATTTAGATTTATATCTAATTCACTGGCCTGTCGTTCTGCAATATGACATTAGTTACGCCCAAAAAGGTAGTGATTTAGTTAGTTTATCCGAAATTCCGCTTGCTGAAACGTGGCAAGGACTTATTGATTTGAAGGAAAAAGGATTGACCAAACACATTGGTGTTTCCAATTTTAGTATCAAAAAAATCAATCAAATTACAGAAGAAACTGGCGTAGTGCCCGAGGTAGTACAAGTGGAATCGCATCCGTTTTTACAGCAAAAAGACCTCTTAAATTTCGCTCAAGAAAAAGGTATTTTCTTGACAGGATATTGTCCATTAGGTTCTGCTGACCGTCCAGCGGTAAGAATTTTAGCCGATGAACCAAAGCTTTTTCAAAATGAAACCATTCTCGAAATAGCCAAAGAAAAAGGCGTTTCGCCCGCACAAATTATGTTGGCTTGGGCAGTAAATAGAGGGGCTTCGGTGATTCCGAAATCAGTAAATCCACAAAGATTAAAAGAGAATTTAGAAGCCGCAGACATTGAACTTAGTACCGATGAAATGGCAAAAATGAGTAGTTTGGATTTACATTATCGCTATATCAAAGGAGATTTTTGGTGTTTGGAAGGAAGTGATTATACTTTGGAAAATCTTTGGGATGAGTAGGTTTAAGTTACACAGAGAGCCACAGAGAAAAAACAATATATTCTCGGTGGCTCTCTATTTGTTCTCTCTTTAATTCTCTGTGTAACCTCATACAATAAACTTATTTCACCACAACCTTCGCCGAAGAATCCACAACGGGTATTTTTTCTTGCCAACCCGTATCAACTTCAACGTTTGGCAAGGCTTTTCGCAAAGCATTTACGCCCGCTTGTGTTACTTTGGTTTGCCAACAATATACCTTTTTTAGGGCTTTTAATTTTGATAGTGCTGTAATCCCTGCGTCAGTGATTCTGGTGTCAAAAAGATTGATGTATTCCAAATATTTTAATTCTTTTAATTGACTAATTCCTGCATCGGAAATGGCGGTATGTTCTAAATTTAAGCGGGTCAAATGCTTCAATTTTGTGATTTCGCCTAAGGATTTATCCGTAATTTTTGTACCTCCCATTTTCAACCAAACAACCTGTTCTGATACATTCGCCAATAAATTCATTTTAGAATCATCCAAATTTCGTGCATTGATAAAATTGACATCCAAGAAATTTTGGTCTTTAGCAACAGGCATTACAATGACGTTTAAATCAGTCAATTTTTTAATATCACTTTCAGAAGCAGAAGAAACTTTTTCACTAAAAACAGGTGAAATGGTTTCGCCATTACTTGCAGAATTTCCACTTACATTTCCGCCCGACAAAGCCGCTAAAATCGGCTTAATTTTCTCGTCAGGTTTCAACTGAGAAACTTTTGCGTCAAATTTTGCTCCTGTTTGTATCCACCAATGTACCAAAGCTATTTCCTGCTCAGTCAATGGTGTTTTCCCTTTCGGTGGCATGTGGTGTTCGTCGTTCATATCAAGCAAAACCCGCTTTAACATTTCCGAGTTTGTGGGGTCGTTGGCTTTAAAAATAGCTCCGTGTTCGCCACCTTTCTTCAAAAAATCGGGCGTATCCATTCTTAATTGCCCTTTAATTTTGTTGGCATTGTGGCACGACCAGCATTTTTGTTCCATTACAGGAGCAATAACATCTTGATAAACAAGGGCTTTGTTGATATTCTCAATTTTTCTAAGGGTTCCTTTTGCATTTGTACGTGGGGGTAATCCTGCCAAACTCCGAAAAGGTTCGGGCGTAAAGGCGTACAGATAATCCTCTCCGTGTGTCATATTTCCACCTAAATGTCCCGTACCCGTAAGCAAAATAATGATACCATAAATAGTGGGCAAATACGCTTTTTTAAGGGTTTCATCACCTTGCCAATTTTTCTTCATGTACCAAGCAGCTAAGGAAACAAAAGCTACCCCAATGCCCATCCATTGATGCCAGAAAAGCGTGTCTTCGTTGTACTCGCCAGAAGTAGAAAGTAGGTAACCCAAAATACAAGAAATGATAGCTGAAATCATTCCAAGCCATAATATTGGAGCAATAGCAGGTTGGAGATTTTCTAAACCTTTTCTCCGAGAAATAAACTCTAAAATGACCGCCACGAGCAATATTCCAATGGGTAAATGAACCACAACGGGATGAAAATGTCCCAAAAACATTGCCCAATCGGAAGCAGAATTCGACTGTAAAATAATCATTTGAATATAGCTAAATCAGGTTTGTGGAAAGTATTAGTAATTTTTATATATTTTTTATTGGAACTTATCGGACATTAAACCTTCCTTAACGCAGTCAGGATTTAAACCCTGACTGCGTTATAAAACCCTACAAAGAAATCGATTTATACACGCTCTAACTTCACAGGATAAGTCCTTTTAGAAGCCCATTGTGGTATATAAATATTTTCATCTGAATCTACATATACGTCGTGCGGGTGCATGAATACAGCATTCGGGTCATCTTTGTGTTGCGTTTGTAATATACCATTTTTATAAATTGGCTCTGAACCACCTGGGGTTGAAATTGCTTTCATATCTTTATCAATTACTTGAATATACCCCGAAAAATTCCAACTTGAATCTCCGCTACGGAATGCCGCCGCAAAAACATTATCTCCACGTAAAACAGGGCGACAAATGAACGTTCCTGGGTAGCGATAAACGGCTAAAAATTTACCGTCTAATGTAAATCTTTTCAAACATTGATTCATGCGGTCGGTAATCAATAAAGTAGGATTTTTCTTGTCCCGAGTATCTACCAAAATGCCATGACAACAATTAAATTTATCGTCCGCATAAGCTCCATCGGCAGTTTTTCCTCCAAAATGACGAATATATTTTCCCTTCGCATCATATTGCGTAATATAATTTGAGCCGTAACCATCTGCCACATAAATATCGCCATTGGCAGGATTTATGGCTGTTTCTGTCGGTACAAATTGGTTTGGAGCATCATAAACACCCGTTTCTTTAGGGTATTCTAATTTCATCATTTCTCGTCCTTTCAAGTCCGTTTTAATAACTTGATGACGATTATTATCGCAAATAAAAAGAAATTGCTCTCCGCCTTCATTGGAAATTGTTAATCCGTGAGCCCCAGGATAGGTAGTTCCCCAAGCATCCAATAATTTACCCGATTTATCGTAAATCAAGATATTATTTTTGGTTTCATTAGTACACATAATCAGCCGTCCTTTGGCATCTTCGACCATTTCGTGGCAATCATTTACGGGATTTTTTCCAGCGTCCAATACGCCCCAACCTGCCTTCACTCGGTATTTATAAGAATTATGACCGACGATAACATCTTCCATGTTTTTACTTTTAGCTAAAAGATTATGAGATAAAATATTATTTGACAAAAGCCCCGCACCGACGGCTAAGCTACTATTTTTAAGAAAATTCCTTCTTGAATGATGCTCGTTCATTAATTAATCTGTTTGATAACTTACTTCCCAAAATGATAGGAATTAGTTTAGTTTTTGAATTCTTATTATTTCTCCAACTCAATTACATTATCCAAAGCATTTTTATCCATAGAAGCGACATCAAAGACGTAAAAATCGTTATCCAATTTCTGGAATTTAACGGGTGATTTTCCCACAAAAAGCTTAGCAGATTTTACATTCTGAGGAATTTTTAGCATGAATTTATCATCCTTATAATTCAAGAGATGAATATACATTTTATTTCCTTTTTCGGTAACTGCTCCCCACGCTTGCGGACGCACAAAACCGCCTTTTGAGCCATAAATTGTTTCTCCATAAATCTTCAACCAATCTCCCATTTGCGTTAATCTTTCTACAAATTCTGGTTGAATTTCTCCGTTAGGCATTGGTCCAACATTCAATAAAAAGTTTGCTCCAAAACCTGCTGCTTTTACCAAATAATCCACCAATTGTTTCGTCGATTTATATTTATGGTCATTGATATTAAATCCCCACGCATCACTAATCGTTTCGCAAGTTTCCAGTGGCAAAGGTGAAATATCCGCACCGCCAAAACCCGTTGAGTTCCCTCCTGGTAAATCTTTCTCAAACATTTGAAAATCTTCGCCTGGAATTGGCATCAAATGGTGATTATTTCCGATTAAGCATTGCGGTTGTAGCTTGTGAATTAACGAATAAATTTCTTCGTATTTCCAATCAATTTTTGAACTTAACGTTTTATCATGGTCATTCGCCAATTGGTCCCAATGTCCGTCAAACCAAATCGTTGAAACCTCTCCATAATTGGTCAGAAGCTCAGTCAATTGAGCTTTCATAAATTTTAAATAACTCGCATAATCACTTTTTTTAGTACGTCCAGTTCCTTTTCCAGTTTTTCCCGTTTCATAAGGGTAATCGTCTCTGTACCAATCCAATAGCGAATAATAAAAACAAATTTTAATTCCTTGTTTATGACATTCATCGGCCAATTCCTTAACAATATCCCGTTTGTAAGGCGTTTTCATAATATTCCAATCCGACTGTTTTGTGTCGAAATTACTGAACCCGTCGTGGTGACGAGTAATCAATGTAATGTATTTCATTCCCGCATTCTTGGCAATTTCAACCCAAGTTTTCGCATTAAAATCAATAGGATTAAACACTTTTTGTAGCCTTACATAATCCTTCACTGGAATGTTTTGATTTTGCATTACCCATTCTCCGTCGCCTAAAAGACTGGATAAACCCCAGTGAATAAACATTCCGAAGCGGGCATTCTGAAATTCCTCACGAGCTTTGAGGTTTTCGGGAGTGGGCGTATATCCCGACTGAGAATAAGCGATTGTTGAGGTAATGAGACAGAAAAATAAAAATATTATTTTTTTCATAATTATTTGTACATTTTATTTATATGTGAAGCCAATTTAGAAGAGCAATATACTCAATTTTCAGTTAAAAAAATATACGTAACTGTGGGGCATAACACAAAAAAACTCCTCAACAAATTTGCCGAAGAGTTTCTATTTACTTCAATCTTTAACCACTATTTCAAATTTCAGTATGGCTTTATCTCACCATTCCATATCTGTTTAAATGCCGTTCTACGCCTACGAGCCAAGTTTATGCGTAAATTATTGGTCAACCTGAGCGTATTATAATTATATTCTTCCACGCAGTTCAAGTTGACGATAGATGATTTGTGCGTTCTAAAAAACTGAGCTGTACTAAAACGGCTACCCAACTCTTTCAGTGGTATTGCCACGGTTAGTTTTTTTCCATTTTGAAAGTATATTTTCGTGTAATTTATATCCGCCACCAACAACATAACTTCTTCCGGATGCACGTCTTTCCACGCACCGATACGGACATAAGCAGGATTTTCTAATTTCATGTTGAATGTTTTCATCAGATTAATTACTTGGGTTTCAGCCACGGACAACGATAGGCAAAACGAGAAAATGGATATGCCAAAATCTTCATCTACTACTATCTATGTCATTGTGTGATTTATCTGACAAATTTGATAGGATTTATTTTGTAGTCATATCCCTAATTCTGGGGATATAAATAAAGGGGAATTGCGAGTTTTATAAATAAATACCCAATTATTCTTTTCTAATTTCAGAAAATGAGAACTTTGGCGTACAAAATAAAATTTTACACGATGCTACATTCTACTCAAAAACTCAAAAGATATTACTTGTTCTATCTATTCATGCTCGTCCTTACGAACTCACACGCTCAATCCATTGGTAATGAATGGATTAACTACAGTCAGCAATATTTCAAAATCAAAATTACGCAGAAAGGGATTTTTCAACTCTCTTTCAACGATCTCAAAAACGCAGGTTTCCCAACCAATATTAATCCCAAAAAAGTACAACTATTCAGAAAAGGTCTGGAGCAAGCTATTTTTATTAAAGGCGAAGAAGATAACATTTTTAACGAAACTGATTTCATTGAATTTTATGCCGAAGGAAATGATGGCTCATTAGACTCTCTACTGTATTTTCCATCTCAATCACAACCGCATCAATATTATAGTTTGTACACCGACACAGCTTCCTATTTTTTAAGTTATCACATTGATAATCAAATCGGTAAGCGAATAAAAAATTCCAAAAAAACAAATGTTCAAAACCTAAACCCAGACCTATTTCACCTCGAAGAATCACTACAATTATTCACTTCATCTTATGCAGAAGGTCAACCTAAACCCATCGGAACGCCATTAAATGCGGGTGTTTTAAACAGTAATTATAGTTTTGGAAAAGGTTGGTCAGGAGAAATTCAGTCGAAAGGAAAGTTCATAAATTTCGACTTTAATCTTAAAAATATTATAAAAATTGACTCTCGAAAACCGAAGATAGAAGTATTATTTGCGGGACGTTCTGCGGATAATCATTTGATTGAAACTTGGGTTGGAGAAAATATAAATCAAAGGTTTTTAGATACCACTTTTATTAACAATTATTCAAACAAAAAAATAGAAAAAATTGTAAATTATCAAGATATAACTAATAACGATTTTCGATTTTCAACTCGTTCAGTCGGTACACAAATTGATGAATATTCTATTTCATATCTCAAACTGATATATCCACAAAGTTTTGATATGCAAGACGTTTCAGAGAAAGTTTTCAATCTTGCTTCAAATGCCAATCAAGAACATTTTATCCGTATTCCAAACGCTCCAGAAGGCGTAGTTTTATACGATATTACTGATAAAAATAACCTTCAAAAAATAGATTTCACTCAAAATGGTGCAAACATTGAAAGTGTTGTTTCGGGGGAGAGAATTTTAGCCACCAATCAGTTCAAAAAAGTTATTTCAATTGAGCCAATTATATTAAGAAACATCAATTATTTAAAAGCTAATTACCTTATAATCAGCCACAATACTTTATTAAAAAATATAAAAGAATACTCCAATTATAGAGCTTCAAACATTGGAGGAAAATATGATACTCTTACGGTTGACATGAATTTATTGTATAATTTATTCACTTACGGCGACAAAAACTCATTGGCAATTCGCAGATTTTTGAATTTCAAATATCAGCATGGAAAACCTCAGTTTGTCTTCTTAATTGGTACATCAAGTTATCCGCAAAAAGCCCGAAAAAATGCGTTAGACTACCAAATGGATTTAGTGCCTAATGTAGGTTTTCCAAGTGCGGATGTACCTTTTACGGTAGGATTAGACAGTTCAGAAACCAATTTTATGAATCTTGCTATCGGTCGATTAGTAACGAATAATCCAGAAACTATTTTGCACTATTTAAATAAAGCAAAAGAACATGAAGCTAATCCAATGGATGCCCTTTGGCGAAAAAATACCCTAAAAATGTCAGGTGGAAGAAACATCTATGAATTGAACACTTTTAAGGAATATATATCCGATTTCAAACGAGTCAGTGAAAATGGTTTATTAGGTCAAAAAGTGGATTTATTGTCCAAGAAAACCGATAATCCTGTGGAATTTATCAATGTTACGGAACGAGTAAATCAGGGCTTGGGTATGATTACGCTCTTCGGGCATTCTGCTCCTGGGCAAACCGATATGGACATTGGCTATTGCTCAAACGAGCTTTTAGGCTACCAAAATAAAGGAAAATATCCGTTTATTTTGGTAAATGGGTGCGATGCTGGCGACTTTTACGCCAATCGTTTCTCGTTTGGAACGGACTGGATAAATACACCAAATAAGGGTGCAATTTTATTTTTAGCTCATTCAAGTTTAGGCTTTCCAAGCACATTAAAATCATATTCAGACGAAATTTATCACACGCAATTTGCCGATACTTTATTTTCGGATAAACCTTTCGGAATAGTGATGCAGGAAAGTGTAAATCGTTATTTGAAGAAGTTCCCGAATAGTCCTTATGAGTTGGCAAACGCCCAACAACTTACGCTTCAAGGCGACCCTGCAATAGCACTTTTTCCAACGCAAAAGCCTGATTACGAAATTACAAATACCTCAGTTTTCTTAGGAAATACGGATAAAAATAGCCCTTTAAGTGCTGATTCAGATTCCTTAAAAATTGGTATTATTGTCAGTAATTTAGGAAGAATTTCTCCAAAAAATCTAACTATGTCTATCCGAAGAATGTATGCCAATGGCTCAGTTGACAATATTGAAAAACTAAGTTTTAAACCCATTAATTATCGAGATACACTTTATGTGAAAATCAAAAATGACAAAAATATAAGCGTTGGTAACAATCGTTTTGAAATCACTTTAGACCCTGACAATCAAATAATTGAATTGAGAGAAAATAATAATTCAGCCGTTTTAGAATATGCTTTTCCTGAAAATAAAATCAATATTTTGTCACCTCGTGAGTTTTCAATCGTTCATCAACAAAAAGTGGATTTCGTCTTGAAAATCCCCGAAAACATTCATAATCAGTCAATTACCATCGAAGTAGATTCTTCAAAAAATTATAATTCAACTTTTAAAAAAACTTTCTCAGGAATTACTCCGCTCCTATTCAATTGGCAAACTACTTTATCAGAAAAAGATAGTACCATTTATTACGTCAGAACCAAAATGAATGATGATACAACTTGGACGGAAAGCTCTTTTATTTACCTTAAAAATGGCTCAGAAGGATTCGCACAAAGTAGCATTACACAATTTGAGAAAACGACTACTGATAACCAAATTTTGTTAGACAATTCGGGTTGGAATTTCCCTTTCTCTTCGCTAAAAATATCCGCAAAAATTTATGGTGGCAACAGCGGTTTAGCCCGACCTCACTTAGCTAACTCATTGATTTTAAACAACAAACAACTTATCGGTAATGGCGTTTGTTATCCTTGGTACACATTTAATGCAGTGGCTTTCAATCGGGCATTACGTCCCTATTCGGTACTTCCTTCTTTGGTTTGTGGCTACACACCATACTCCGTTAACTACCTTTCCCTTGAACCAAATTCGGCTGATTTACAGGATTATTTCAACGCCACTTTAACTGGAAATTATGTCATGCTTTGGAATTCTGGTTATTTGGAATACGATAAATTAACGCCCGAAAATCGTCAAAAATTCACTGAAATTGGCGTGGATTCAACTAAAATTCAGCGACTTACCAACGGTTCTCCATTTTTGGTAATTGGTAGAAAAGGAGCCAAAAAGGCCTCATTAGAATTATTTCCAAATTTTGATAAAAGTCCAGATGCTGAGATTCTAACTTTGGAAAATTATGAGATTAAAGACCGATTCAACGAAGGAATTATTACTTCTCCGCTGATTGGACCAGCGACGGAATGGAAAGATATTTCTTTAAAAATCGAGCAGAACGACCGCAAAAATCAATCATTCTCATTTGATATTATCGGGGTAAATTCAGAAGGAAAAGATATTCTTTTGCAGCAAAACATTTCAATAAATTACCTGAAAATCAATCATATAGACGCAAAAAAATATCCATTCTTGAAATTAAAACTTACTTTAAAAACCGCCAAAGATTTCGGAGATGCTCCGCAATTAAAATCTTGGATGGTTACTTATCAAGGCGTTCCTGAAGCTTTGGTGGATATTGAAAAATCCTCCAAAATCACTGATAAACAAGAATATGAAGACTTTTCAGTGAACGTGTGGTTTAAGAATATTACCAACCAAAATTTTAAAGATTCGATTACAGTGAGACAAGTTTTATCGAATCGCTTGTTAAATACATTTTCCAGTAAATCGTTCAAAATCAAACCATTACTTGAATATGATTCAGTGAAAATAAGTATCCCAATTCAAACAGCGGGACAAGTTGGTGATAATACATTACGGATATTTTTTAATCCTCAAATCCAACTTGAACAGATTTATAACAATAATTTAATTGATTATCATTTCATGGTAATTCCCGATAAAATCAACCCAATTTTATCCGTAACTTTCGATAATCGACAAATTCAAAATAATGAAATTGTTTCTGCAAATCCAATTATTCAAATTAGTCTCAAAGACGAAAACTTGTTCAGAATTCGTACCGATACAATTGGCTTGGAAATATCTTTGAAATCTTGCCAAAAATGTAATTTTAAGCGAATTCATTTCAGTAATCCCAACATTTCTTGGAAGTCAAACACAATAAATAACAATTTCATTATCAATTACTTACCAAAAAATCTACCTGAAGATACCTTAACATTACAAATACAAGGTCGGGATATGGCGGGAAATTTATCGGGATTACATCCTTATGAAATTTCGTTCCAAATTATTCAAAAACAAGCGTTAAAATCATGGATTATTTACCCAAATCCATTTGAGGTTTTTACCAAATTTTCGTTTACACTCACAGGAATGGATATTCCCGAAGAATTTAAAATTGAGATTTTTGATGAACAAGGAAAAATACGCCAAACGATTGACAATTCAAATCAGACACTCCGAATTGGGCTAAATGAGTTTTTGTGGGACGGCACAGATTCATCAGGATTTATTTTACCGTCAGGTATATACTTTTATAGGTTAATTTTACGAAATAAAGGTATTAATTTGCCGTTTGGTAATGGAGGAAAAGTAGTTAAATTTTAGACTAAAATCGGGCAGAACTGTCCAAATTACATACACAATGATTTTAACCGTTGATATTTATAGTCGTAATACTTGGTGGAAAGTTGCTTTCTTGGTTTTTTGCTCACTCGTAGGGGCTGCTTCTTTGTACATTACTGACAAATTAGTGAGTAAATTAGAAGAAAGAGAAAAACAACAAATTGAGTTGTACGCTGAGTCTTTTAAATACGCAATGACCAGTGATATTAATAAGGACATCAATTTTTTCTTTGATAAGATCAAAAAATCGAATGAGAATAATACCATTCCAATCATCCATAAAGATGGCTCGGGCTATCTTGATTCTAAAAATATTGAACTTCCAGAAGGTTTATCTTCTAATGAAAAACAAGCGTTTTTGAGAGAAAAATTAGAGCAAATCCTAAAGGATGACAACTCTCCCATTGAGTTAGATATGGACTTCCATAAAGAATACATATACTACGGTAACTCACAACTGCTCAACATTTTACGATACTATCCACTCTTTCAATTATTAATTATTTTAATCTTCGGATTTGCAGCTTATTTGTTTTTTGATGCCTCCCGACGGTCGGAACAGAATAGAGTTTGGGTAGGTTTGGCAAAAGAAACTGCCCACCAATTAGGTACTCCTTTGTCATCATTAACAGCTTGGGTTGAATATTTCAAACTTGACCCAACTTACGACCCCGAAATTGTAAAAGAATTAGAAAAAGACGTACAACGATTAGATGTTATCACCACTCGTTTTTCTAATATTGGTTCTGTTCCAGTATTGAAAGAGGAAAATATTGTTGAGACTATCGAAACCTTTATGTTGTACCTACAAAAACGTATTTCGACGAAAGTTTCTTTCACCTTTGTAAATGAATTACCACCCAATAAAATGATAAAATTAAACAAATATTTGTTTGAATGGGTGATTGAAAATATTTGCAAAAATGCAGTTGATGCTATGGAAGGTGTGGGAGCCCTGAAAGTTGTGATTAAAGAATTGAAACATAATCAGATTGCGATTGACATTTCGGATACGGGTAAAGGTATCGCCAAAAAGAATTTGAGTAAAGTGTTTAATCCTGGTTTTAGTACAAAAAAACGGGGTTGGGGCTTGGGTTTAACCCTTGCCAAGCGAATTATTGAGAATTATCACGCAGGTAAATTATTAGTCAAACATTCAGAAGTAAACAAAGGGACAACTTTCAGGATTTTATTGGGTGGGGACGAGTAAACTCATCCCAAAACCTTAACTTTGCCCCTTAAAGTATATTCTCATAAAGTCGAAGAAAGATAAAATGACCAAATATTTAGACTCCTTAAATCTAAAAAAAATCTTATTCATTGGATTGTTTTTTAGAATATTAGCCACCATTTTTTCCAAAGGATATGGTTTCACCGATGACCATTTTGAGGTCGTTGAAATTGCCCAAAACCACTTAGATAAACTCACAAACCCATTTCCATTTCTTGCCAAAGGAGAAATTTATTTGTTTAATCTTATCTATCCAGCCTTTCATTACATCATTTTTGCGATTTGCGAATCCTTGGGAATATACAATCCCGATGTCAAAATGTTTTGGGTTCGTTTGGCTCACGCACTGTTTTCAATGCTGACTATTTACTACGGTTATCTTCTAACGGAACGCTTGAGTAAACGGCCAAATGATGCTAAAATTGTTGGCTTATTATTGGCAACTTTTTGGGTTTTTCCATTTATGTCGGTCAGAAATTTGCGTGAGTTTGCCTGCATTCCTCCACTATTTATGGCGTGCTATTATGCCGTTGATAAGAATTTAGGCACAAAACAAATTTTATTAGCCGCTTGGTGGTTTACCATTGCTTTTGTTTTTCGCTATCAAATTATTTTCATTCCATTTGTTATTGGTTTGACTTGGCTTTTAAGCAAACAAAATTGGCAAAAAGCGGTTATTTTTGGTCTTGCCTTTGGGATATTTTTTGCCCTAACGCAAGGTCTTTTCGACTATTTATACTGGGGCAGTCCCATCGCATCTCTGCAAGCATATTCCGACTATAACAGTAAT
>JAZKDE010000006.1:62654-121909 GCA_040387735.1 Bacteroidota bacterium | reverse complement strand
TGCGGCTTATCCTAATGGCCCTTGGCATCGGTATATTGGTACAATGGCGGGACTTTTCTTAGCATTTCCGTTTCTTTTATTATTAGCGGGATATTTCAAAACGGCCACACAAGCGGGAAATAGGAGGATGTTATTTTTGGCTTCGTTCTTATTTTTTGCCTTTCATTCGTATTATGCCAATAAACAAGAACGCTTTATTTTGCCATTTTTGCCATACTTTATTTTATTAGGAATTATTGGTTTCCGAGATATTTACGAAGAATATCAAGAGAAAAAATGGCTAAAAGGTTTTACAAAATTTGCCACCGTTTGGTTTTTAATTCTGAACACGGTTTTGCTATTTATCTTATCGGTCACTTACACGAAACGCTCACGGGTTGAAAGTATGAACTATCTACGAGAAAAAGGCGATATGACCAATTTAGTGATTCAAAACTACGAATCACCGCAACCCGAAGCACCGTTTTATCTCCAAAAAAGATACGATTTTTATACCATTGATAGCCATGAAAAAATGGCAGATTTCCCTAATCAATTGAAATTAGGCACAAAGGTGAAACCAAACTACGTTATTTTAGTAGGAAATTCTGATTTTGAAAAACGATTGGCTGAGATGAAAGCGGTATTCCCAACGATGCAGCATGAAGTAGATATTGAACCAAGTTTTGTTGATAATTTAGCGTATTTAATGAACCCAACGCATAATCACAATGAGACATTTTATATTTATAAGATTCGTTGATTTTAAATCTGGCATTATAATTTTCTACAAAAAGAGGGTTAGAAAAGTAAATTTACTTTTCTAACCCTCTTTTATTTTCCATTAGATAAACTTTGCAAACCCAAGTTCCAAATTCATTCGTCTCCGTCCGTTGAGCAGAAGGCAAATATCTTTTTTCTATGGTTGTCCAAACTTCATTAGAATGCTTATAATCGTTCATCGTAATAATGAAAATCCCATCTTCTTTCAGATACTTCTCATATCGAACTAAAAGATTTAAAGGTTTTTTGCTGTAATAAATTGAGTCCGTTATGACAATAGCATCATATTGTTCTTTTTGAGGCAAATAAGTTTCCATATCACCCGCAAAAAAAACGGTTTTTTCATTTTCATACTTTAACGCATGGTTAATTGCCCAATCAGAAATATCAGTTCCTTCAAAAAATTGATAACTTTCGTCTTTCAATATTTGTTGAAAAACACCCTCTCCACAGCCTATTTCCAGAATAATAGCATTTGGTTTAAGTGATTGTAAAAAATCACTTGCTGGTATTAAACGATTATTTAATGTGGGGTTTTTCAGTCCTTCCCAATCTCCTCTTGCGTACTTGTAATTCCAACGAACTTGATTATTTCTGAGTATTTTTCTTTGAAAAAAAGATAGTATTTGATTCAGCATTGTACGAAAATTATCGAGACTTCGGTTTCTTTGAGTTTATAATCAAATTAAATTTCCCATTAAAAATCATCTGTCAATCCTCGGGAAAAGGAATATAGATAAAGCTGGCAAATTCTTTGTCAAGCACAAAAAGACAGCAAAACTCGTCTGGGTCTTTGTAAGTACTTTTAAAAACCTCCACATTTTCTTCCGCAATAATTCCTCGCTGAACAAATTCCTCCATGACCGAAGCATGGTAATTCCATTGATTTTCGTTCATTTCGAGCATTCCAATTAGGCGTTCCCCTATTTGAACGGGATTTTGAGATACCCCAAAAACGGGATATTTAGAGAATCCTCTGGTACGAATTTGATAAGATGCTTCTTTCAAAAATTCCGATACTTTGGCGAAATCGGTAGAAATAACGCCCAAACGCTTCCCGTTCAAATCTGGCGAATTAGGAGCATTGGATATGGCTTGATAGTCTTCTAACATAATTTGATTTCGGATTTTGGATTTTAGATTGCGGAATGAAAATAAATCCAGCATCAAAATCGAAAGCCCGCAATTTAAAAACGTGCTGCACTTAATAAACTTAAATCTTTATAATTCATGCCAAATTTTTTGGCGATGGTTGCATTCGTAACACTTCCTTTATAAGCATAAACGCCCTTCATGAAAGATTTGTTCGCAAAAATAGCCTCTTCGATTCCGCCTGTTTTTCCAGTTTTCAAGAGAAATGACGTAAAAATATTACTCAAAGCTTGACTGGCAGTGTGGGCAACTCTGGAGGGAATATTGGGAACGCAATAGTGAATTACATCGTATTTTCGATAAATTGGATTATCGTGTGTTGTCATTTCGGACGTTTCAAAACATCCACCTTGGTCGATGCAAACATCAATAATTACGGAGTCTGGTTTCATCATCGAGACCATTTCTTCTGTCACAATACAAGGCGTAAAACCGTCTTCGGCTCGCAACGCACCAATCACGACATCTGCCTCACAAATTGCCTGTGTGAGCGTATGAGAATCAATAATACAGGTGTAAATATTATGGCCAACCGAATATTTTAAACGTTGCAATTTGAAAATATCTTTGTCAAAAACCTTCAAATCTGCCCCTAAACCAATGGCAATTCTGGCGGTATATTCAGAAACAGTTCCAGCTCCTAAAATTACGACTTTAGTTGGTGGAACTCCCGTAATGCCACCTAAAATCACTCCCATTCCATCATTAGCACTACTCAAACATTCAGCCGCAATCAGCATGACGGTACTACCCGCAATTTCGGACATGGCTCTGATAATGGGCATTCCTCCAACGTTGTCCTCAATGTATTCGTAGCAAAGTCCTGTAATTTTTTTACGGTTCAATTTCTCAAAATATTCCTTCGACATACGGGGCATATTCAATGCAGAAACAACCGTAGAGCCATTTTTCAGGTATTCCATTTCTGTGTCAGTCAAAGGTTGAACTTTTACAACCACATCAGATTTGAAAACCTCTTCGGCAGAATATGCAATTTGAGCCCCCGCATCGGAGTACTGTGTATCGGTAAATTTTGCTCCATTACCCGCACCCGTTTCAATCAAAACTTGATGACCGTTACGCACCAAAAGTCCTACGGCATCGGGCGAAAGAGAAATACGATGCTCCTGCATAGAAACTTCACGAGGAAGTCCAATAAAGAGACTTTTAGCGTTTTGTTTTGTCCAAACTAATGCTTCTTGTGGAACGCCGCTCGGCGACATTAGTCCCGACTGAGCGAGTATTTCTTTAAAACCTGTTGGCTGAGGCATATTTTAATTTGAGAGTTTTGTATCTTTTCAAATAGATGATTTAAATATCATCCAAGAACTTTAAAGTCTTAGAATTTCATTCAACGTGTTGAATGTCAAACCAAACAATGGTATTTTCTTTTATTTGAATTTGTACCATAAAAATACGTTAAACCCCCACTTTTTCCAAATGCACAATTCTACCACCATCTTCCTTCACTTGGATTTCAACTTTCAAGTGTTTGGTTGGCAATAGATTAGCAATTTTTGACGGCCATTCGATAAAACATCTTTCGCCCGAATATAAATAATCCTCCACGCCAATATCCATTGCTTCGTCTTCATTTTTGATTCTATAAAAATCGAAATGATAAATATCTTCGCCACGTTTAGTAGAATATTCATTTACCAATGAATAGGTTGGACTTTGCACGTGGCTTGTTACTACCAATACGTCACAAATGGCTTTAATAAGGGTGGTTTTCCCCGCTCCCATTTGTCCTTCAAATATCCAAACGGGTATTTTTTGCCCAAAATCGAAAATGGATTTAGCAACGGTTTTTATTTCTGATAATGATTTGTATTCTATTAATTTTGTATTCATTAGTATATTTTGGCAGATTATTAATTCTTTATTGAGAGCATTCAAAAGGTAAAATATTGAAACTTTATTAATATTATTTCTTTTAGTTTTGGGTAGTAATAAAACTTCAAAATTTTGCTATTTCAACTTTCGAGAAGTCAATCAAACGATTATTGAAACACTCATAATAATATTCTTCCGCATTGAATGACACAAATTTAGCAAAATGTTAAGACTCGTTTTCCCGAATGAGAAAATAAGCTACGGATACAACACATATTTCTTCCGCATTATTTTGTATTCAGCAAGTTTTGGCTCCCAACTTTTTCTAATTTCCTTCTCGGATACCCCATTAATAATCTGCTTTTTCAAATCGGTTGTTCCCGCCAATTTATCAAAATTATTAATTTCTGGGCTTTTAGTAGCATCAAAAAAGTCTTCCTTTTTAGGATACGTTTGGTACATAGTTAATAGCCAAGTCAAATTAATTTTACCACTATCGTGGAGTTTTTTGGCATTGTAATCTCTCAAATCAATTCCGTAGCATACTTTATCTTGATGCAATGGAGCTTCTTTCATTCCTTTTATGCTGATTGGTGTAAATGAAAAATCGTAAATTCCTTTCAAATCGGGACTTCCCAAAACGGTAAAAGGAATGTAAGTCCCTCGACCTTGACTCAAAATTGTTCCTTCAAATAAACATATCGACGGATATAATAAAACTGCTTGTTGCGTATTGAGATTTGGGGAAACATTGATGGGCAACACATAAGCCATATCGTGCGTGTAATTTTTCAGCTTGATAATCTTTATCTGACATTTTATTTTATTGAGTAACCAACCCTGACCATTTATCATTTGAGCAAATTCGCCGATGGTCATTCCGTGCGTAATTGGAATCGGAAATTGCCCAATACCCGATTTTAGACTCATATCCAAAACGGGACCATCCACGTAGCCATTCGGATTTGGACGGTCGAGGATAATTAATTCCTTTCCATTTTCGGCACAGGCCTCCATAATGTCACGGAGCGTATTAATATTGGTAAAAAAACGGCATCCAACATCCTGAATATCAAAAACCATGATGTCAATTTTAGCCATGTCTTCCTTAGAAGGTTTCCTTTTTTTTCCGTACAAAGAAATAATTGGGATACCCGTTTCAGGGTCAATTTCATCGGCTACTTTTGCCCCATTACTGGCATTTGAACGAAATCCGTGTTCTGGTCCAAAAATCTCTTTTATATCAATCTTTAAGGTAAGCAAGCTATCAACAATTGATTTACGACCAATAATCGAGGTTTTATTGACCAACATTCCCACTTTTTTACCTTTTAGATAAGGTAGATATTCATCCACTTGGTCAGCTCCTGTGGTGATATTTTTGGTTTTATAAGAATCATTTTCAAGATTGTTAAATCCAGAATTAAGTAAAACTCCTATGCAAAAAAGCAGGAAAATTAATAATCGTTGATACATGATGATTGAGTTTTGATGGTTTGTTGAAGAAGAAAAGTTAAGAAGAAATTGATAAATATTGCCTTCATTTTACATATTTTTCATTCAATCTTTGGGAAAAAGCTATTTCTAAAATTGATTCAAACACCGATAATCTTAAAATAAAACGCCTTGATTGAAATAATTACAATCATGGCGTTTTAGAAGGTATTCAAAACCAAGGAACTACCTGACAGTGAAACCCCAACTTAGTAATTCAGTACAATCTCTAAAATTAGCCTTACAATGAATGAGGAAACGAATATCTCGGTACACTAATGAGCAAAACCGTTGAATTGGAGGCATTTTTGGAATAAAATACCACCACGTTTAGACTGAATTGGATAGTTCTTTCAATAATTCTTCTGTTTGTCGAAGTGAATTATGATAGTATTTTGAAACCCATTTTGCATAAAACGACAAAAATATATACCCAAAAGAAAATGAAAATATCCAGAAATATTTACTATTGGTAATGTCTTTACTCCCAAAAAATTTGGAGAATAACACAATAGTAGTCACCAATAATAAGTAGCTCAAAGTAACATTTATTTTTTGAAATTTATAAAATCTAATTTTTTGAACAGCAAATTCTTTCAGTGTTTCAGAGTAAGATTTATTCACATCTGCTCTCATATTTAATTGGCGAACGCTTATTAGACTAATTACGGAGAGTGCCAATAGAAGAATCACGGAAACAATCCCGACACTTTTCAGAAAAATTGTATCCAATATACTGAAATTTAAGCCGATAAAAATGGCACCAGCAAGACAAATAATTACGCCTATCGTCTCAGGATAAGCAATTTTTTTCAGGTTCGATTCAATTTTTTTCTTCGTCATTTCGTCAATCATTTTGGGGTTTAAATTTTGCTGTTTTTTTACTTGGTCACTCATATTTTCCCAAGTATTTTTTAAATCGTCTAATTCCATAATTATCATTTGTTAAAAATTATCTTTAATTTTTCTTAGCAATTCGCTTTCTTAATTTCTCTTTGATTCGAGATATTTTTGTTCCAACATTGCTTTCTGAAATACCCACAATTTGAGCAATTTCTTCGTAGCTTTTATTTTCTAAATAAAGCATAATAATTCCTTTATCGAGGAGATTTAGATGGTCTAAATGTTGTCTCAAAATCTGTAATTTTTCTTCAAAATCATTATTTTCGACTTCGCAAAAGTCCAACAATTGCCCTTCCAATGGAACCGTAAAAATTTTTCTTTTAGCCGTTTTGAGCTGATAAATTGCTACATTCATCGCAACTCGGTACATCCAAGTGCTTAAACTGGCATTTTGATTGAATGAATCGAACGATTTCCATAGTTGGTAAATAATTTCCTGTACCAAATCATTTCTATCGTCAATGTTATTGGTATAGATTGAGGCCATTTTATAGATTAAACCTTCGTTGGCTTTGATTGCCGATATGAATTCTTCTTTTTTGTCCACGAATAATTACCAATTTAATTTCAATGCTATATTAGTGTATGGCATCCAGAAAAAATCACAGAAAAATTTAAAAATGGAGAAAATTTTCATCAAAAACGCCACATTAAACTCAATTAATGTGGCGTTTTATTTCGGACTTATATACTTTATTAACGGAAAACTTCTTTTGTTTTTTAATTTTCAATGAAGATTTCTCGACATTCCAATATTGAATATAAATTCATACTTAATTTTTGGTTGAATTGTCTTCCTCTTTTGGAAAGAAAAAGCCAACGCTAAAAAACGTTGGCTTCTTGATTTATGCTAAAATCTCCATCTCACAAATGCTTCCATCGCTTGATATTCCGCAAGCCCCAAAGCATTATATAAATTGGCAGTATTGCTATTTCTATCTTCTGCACGTTGCCAAAATTCACGAGCGTCTGTACCTTGAAATGGTACACCATCTTTCTGCGATTGGTGCTTGAAAATACCGTAACGTTTCTTCAAAACTTGGTCAGGCGACATTGGAACGGCCATTTCTATCTGGTCAATATCCCATTCTTGCCATGCTCCTTTGTATAACCAAACCCAACAATTATTCATGTATTCACGGTGTCTAAGTTTTTGAACGGCTTCCATAATGGCATCCAAACAAACCTTGTGCGTTCCGTGTGGATCGGCTAAATCACCTGCTGCGTAAATTTGGTGCGGCTGAATTTCTTCAATCACATTCATCACAATTTCTACATCTTCTTTTCCAAGTGGGCTTTTCTGAATTGTTCCCGTTTCGTAAAAAGGCATATCCAAAAAATGAATATTTTCCTTTTTGACTCCTACGTAGCGACAAGTATTTTTTGCTTCACCTCTACGAATCAATCCTTTGATATAACGTACTTCATCGGTATCAATTTCTGAGTCTTTTTTAGCCTTCAAAAACTTAGCTGCTTCTTTATAAATGCGATTTGCTTTTGGATTATTTGCTTCAAATTTTTCGTTAAAATCTACCACAAATTCTGCAAAACGTAATGCTTCATCATCAGCAACGGCAATATTTCCCGAAGTTTGATAAGCAATATGCACTTCGTGTCCTTGGTCGTGCAATCTTTGGAATGTCCCTCCCATTGAAATAATATCATCGTCTGGGTGTGGACTAAAAATAATTACCTTCTTCTTCGCAGGATACGCACGCTCTGGACGGTTAGAATCATCAGCATTTGGTTTACCACCTGGCCAACCCGTAATGGAATGTTGGAGATAGTTAAAGACCTCGATATTAATATCATACGCCTGACCATAAAGTGCTAAAAGGTCAGAAAGTCCGTTTTCGTTATAATCAGAATTAGTTAATTTCAGAACTGGTTTATTCACCGTCAAAGCCAAGTGAATAACCGCTTTCTTAATCATTGGTCTATCCCAAGTTACTGCATCCACCATCCACGGAGTACGCAAACGAGTTAATTGGGAAGCCGCCGAAGTATCAATAATAAAAGAAGCATTTTCGTGTAATTGTAGATAAGATGCAGGAACATCAGACGAAACCTGCCCTTCAACGGCACGAGCCACATTCATTGCCTTATGTTCACCCCACGCACATAAAACAACTCTTTTGGCTTCCATAATTTTCTGAATTCCCATCGTAATTGCCTTCTTAGAAACTTTTGCTAAGCCTCCAAAATCACTGGCAGCATCAATTTGGGTTGTCAAATCAAGCGTCATTAAACGAGTGCGAGAATTCACGAGCGAACCAGGTTCGTTAAAACCAATGTGTCCATTACGGCCAATTCCCAATAATTGAAAATCTAAACCTCCGTATCTTTCAATTTGTGCTTCGTAATCTTTACAAAATTCTGCTACTTTATCCAGCGGTAACGTTCCGTCGGGTACATGCCAATTTCCCGCAGGAATATCCACGTGGTCAAAGAGTTGTTCACGCATAAACCGCACGTAACTTTGTACAGCATCGGCTTCCATTGGGTAATATTCGTCAAGGTTATACGAGACTACATTTTGGAAACTCAAACCTTCTTGACGGTGCATTCTGATTAATTCAGAATATACTTTTTTGGGTGAAGAACCCGTTGCTAAGCCCAAAACAGCAGGTTTATCCTCACTGGCTTTCTGACGAATAATCGCTGCAATTTCGTGGGCGATTGCTCTTGAAGCCGCATCAGAATCGGCGTAAATGTTTGTTAGAATTCTCTCGTAACTAATGGCTTGTTCCATATTTGTTATTAGTTATTGTTTGTCGAAGGGCGGCATCAACAGTTGGGCGACGACCACTTTTTATTTTAATGATTAAGATAATGCTTACAGTTTTTTATTTACTATAATCATTTCTAAGCCTAATTTTTCTAAAATTTTCTCTAAGGTTTTCACAGAAGGATTAGCTCTTCCTAATTCCACGGAATGAATCGTTTTAATGGCGACATCACATTTATTACTGAGTTGCTCCTGACTCAGTGAAAGTTCATTCCTCCTTTCTCGAATAATATTACCTAATTGTTCAAAATTCATACACTTAAAGAATTATGTTGCTGATTATTTTGCAAAGCTATGAACAATATTTGTAATAAAAAATACAATTATGCAATATAATACCGAATCAAATAAAATATTTAACATTTATTTAATAAAATGAGATTTTTAGCCGTAATTCTGCTGTTTTAGTCAAATTGTTACAAGCTATTTAATGAAAATAGTTACATTTTGTAATGGAATTTAGAAATACTTCATATAATGTTTATACTGATTTGTCATTTTATTACGAATACTTCTTCCGTAGATAACACGGAAAAATGTCCTCATAAATTTATTTTCAATTAGCCACCATACTAAGAATTTAATTTTGACGCATTACATTTTCCAGAATCGATAGCTCCATTTGATAGCATTTATCGCATTACTTAACTATCAAATTAAAATTTACCGTAGGGGTAACTTCAATATCGTTTGTCAGAGAAATGAACAAATCAACCGTTTATCAAATAAATACGTTCTCTGTTAAAACGACAAAGTATTTTTGTACTATTCAAATGTGGACTTATCATCTTTATATTATTTAATTATTATCTTCTGAATACTCCCTCAGAAGGCAATAATCAAATAAATACCTGATAATCAACAAAATAAATTACACTTCTTTTGTTATTTATTATAATTTTCAAAAAAACAGTAACTAAAACGCACTTTTTTACGTTTAGTACAAACAAAAACAATAAAGATTTTTTTAACTATTCTAATATTCAAAATGCTAAAATCTATTCAAAAACCTCTATTATTACTGCTACTTTTTCCCTTAGGATTATTCGCCCAAAACGAAAAATTAACGGTTAGCGGTTATGTAAAAGACAACAAAAACGGAGAAGGCTTGATTGGTGCTTCGGTTTTTGTGAAAGAACTTCTCACAGGTACAACTACCAATACTTACGGTTTTTATTCACTGACTTTGCCAAAAGGAAATTATACTTTGGTGATTACTTCGGTGGGCTATCGGAAAGCAATTAGAGATGTAAAATTGACGAGTGAAAATGTAACCCTCAATTTAGAAGTACAAGAAGACGGACAAGAATTGGCGGAAGTTGTTGTAACGGGTAAGCGTGAAGACGAAAACGTGAAGGCGATAGAAATGTCAGTTAATAAAGTTGAAATGAAGACCATCAAAAAAATTCCTGCTCTTTTGGGTGAAGTTGATTTGGTACGTGCCATTCAATTATTACCAGGAGTTTCCACGGTTGGGGAAGGTGCTACGGGTTTCAATGTTCGTGGTGGTGCGGTTGACCAAAATTTAGTACTTTTAGACGATGCTCCCGTTTATAATTCCTCTCACCTTTTTGGCTTTTTCTCCATCTTTAACCCCGATGCAGTGAAAGACGTAAAACTCATTAAAGGTGGAATCCCTGCCCAATATGGCGGACGAGCTTCTTCCATTTTAGACGTGAGAATGAAAGAAGGAAATGCTAAGAAATTAGAAATAAATGGAGGTATTGGATTTATTTTCAGTCGTTTATCTATTGAAGCTCCCATTATAAAAGACAAAGCATCCTTTATAGTAGCGGCTCGTCGCTCTTATGCTGATGTTTTAGCAAAACCCTTTTTAACGGGTAATAATGCCAATTCTCAATTCAATTTTTATGACCTTACGGCAAAGGTTAACTACAATATTAACCAGAATAATACGGTCTTTTTATCAGGATATTTTGGGCGTGATGTTTTCGGAAATCAATTTGGTTTCAATTGGGGAAATAGCACTTTGACAGCTCGTTGGAATCATGTTTTCAGTTCAAAACTATTCCTAAATTCAACTGCATTTTACAGTAATTACGACTATTTATTAGATTCTGATTTAGAAAATAAAAAACCAAATAATCAATTCCGTTGGACTTCAAATATTGAAAATCTAAGTTTCAAACCTGATTTTACTTATTATATTTCCCCAAACAATACACTTACTTTTGGGGGGCAAATCTTAACGTATAATTTCACACCTGGTACTGCAAATGCAAGTTCTAACGGCGATAAACGTAGTTTTGGAGCACCTCCCAAAGATGCCGTTGAGTATTCGGCCTACATTGGCGATGAGTGGAAAGTATCACCGAAACTATCGTTACAATACGGCGTTCGTTTCTCGAAATACGATTATAAAAGTAGCGAGGATGTTTATTACGTTAGGAGATTTGTGGGTATTTCGGACGCATTTCCTTCTGGGTACGACCTTGACGAAAAGGTTAATGATAAAACCAAGGTTTTGCAAAGCTACCAAAACTTTGAGCCACGTTTTAATTTGAAGTTAGAAACTGGCGAAAACAGTTCAATTAAAGCCAGTTACAACCGAATGACGCAGTACATTCACTTATTGTCTAATACCGCCGCCGCAACGCCCTTAGATGTTTGGACATCGAGTACTAATAATATTAAGCCTCAATTGACCGACCAAGTCGCTTTAGGTTACTTCAAAAACTTTGGCGATAATGAATATGAAACTTCATTAGAAGTGTATTACAAAGACTTTCAAAATCAAATTGACTACGCCGACCGTGCTAATTTATTTCTCAATCCAACGTTTGAAAAAGACCTATTATTTGGCAAGGGTCGAGCGTATGGTTTGGAATTATTCATAAAGAAAAACAAAGGAAAATTGACAGGTTGGGTAAGCTATACTTTAGCCCGTACCGAACGCCAAGTCGTGGGTTTGAACAACGGAAATTGGTATCCAAATCGCTTCGACCGCACGCATACGTTGAACGTAGTGGCACAATATGAGTTGAATAAAAAATGGAGTTTCGGAGCAAATTTTGCGTTTATTTCGGGTGTTCCGTATTCATTACCTACTCGTCAGGGCGACTATCAAGGATTCACTTACGGCATTACCGAAAGCGGAGTTCGTGGTAATATTCGAGTTCCAGCTTACAATCGTTTGGATATTTCAGCAACAAAAAAGAACAAAAAAGCATTGTTTGGCAAAGGTGAATCGGAATGGGTTTTCTCAGTATATAATTTATACAACAAACGAAATCCGTTCTCAATTTATACTCAACCTGTTGATAGCAAAACGGCAACTACCACCGCTGACAATTACCAACTTATTAAAAATGAAGCAGTTAGATTATCAATTATTGGTTCGGCGATTCCTTCAATAACGTATAATTTTAAGTTTTAAATTAATTGTCCGACGATTATTAATAATGATTCAGACAAACAATATTATTATGAAAATATCATTCAAAAATACCAGTATAAAGCGTATTCTATCACTCACTTATGCTTTCATTATATCATTGACACTGACAAGCTGCGAAGACGTAATTCAACTAAATGTTCCTAAAACTGACCCTTATCTGGTAGTTGATGGTTCAATTACTAATTTAGCGGGTGAACAGGTAATTAAATTGACAAAATCGCAAGATCTTTTGGATGCTGCAACGCCTGAAGGTATCAAAAATGCAACGGTAAAAGTAACCGATAATTTGGGTAAAATCTATGAGTTTAAAGACTTAAAAAATGATGGAAAATACGTGTGGACACCCGCTAATGCGACGGATATTATGGGCGTTATTGGAAGAACATATTCCCTCGAAATAAAATCAGAAAATGAGACTTATCAAGCTATTTCTAAACTTAATA
Source organism: Bacteroidota bacterium (assembly GCA_040387735.1). Taxonomy (GTDB): domain Bacteria; phylum Bacteroidota; class Bacteroidia; order Cytophagales; family Spirosomataceae; genus Arcicella. The sequence goes on along the minus strand of JAZKDE010000006.1, from coordinate 109,113 downwards.
GAGTTCCTAAAATTGACTCAATTGTGTATAAACTGGAAGATGCTAACGTTCGTCAAACTGGAGATGGTAAACCAAGTAAAGGCTACGATGCTCGGTTTTACGCCAAGGATTTAATTGGTGTCGGAGATTGCTATCAAATAAAAGTTTATCAAAATGCTAAACTTAGAAATGGAGCGGATAACATTGTAATAGCCTATGACGGAATCGGCAATAAAAGTCCGATTGGCGATGGATTAATGTTTATTACACCACTTCGTCGTTTGGCAAATACTGAACTTTACGGCGAAAATGATAAAATAAAAGTTGAATTATTATCAATTACGGAAGCCCATTATGATTTTTGGACGCAACTTCGTCAGGAATTAAATAACGCAGGATTATTCGCTCGTCCAGCCGCACGGATTCCCTCAAACATAAACAATATCAACCCTAATTCTACTAAAAAAGCTTCTGGTTGGTTTGGAACATCGGCGGTTAGTTCATTTGAAGTAACCATTGACAAGAACAAAGCCGTAAAAGAATTTTTCAATGAATAGATAATTTTATTCATTATTCTGAAAAGGGACGCATTCAATGTGTCCCTTTTTTGTGCCACTTCCCAAATAACTGGCATATCCTTTGCAAATAGAATTTCTATGTTCTCAAGTAACCTTTGTTCAACGTTTTGTTCAAACATCAAGGGCATATTTTTGTGGGAGAAAAATCAATAGCTGAATAGGAGAAATCCTGCAATCATGATAAAATATTATTATTATTTGGAAAAATTCATCCCATTGATAAAGCGGCCATCAAGAAAATAAAGTAAAACCATTGGTTTAGTGAGTGGTAACCCTTTTATACTTGAAAAAACTTATATTTGTCAGGAAAACACACTTTTATAGAAAAAATACCTTAACCCAAATTCAAAGATGCCCCTTTCTGCTTCAAATAAGATTCATCTGGTCAAAGAGTCTATTTTTAGATTAGCCAATTTTTCTTCGGAAGAATGGGATTTTTACCAAAATATCATTGAGGAAGTTTCATTCAAAAAGAAAGAGTATTTGACAAAAAGAGGTGACGTTGAAAAATACGCTTATTTTATTCTCGAAGGAGCGGTGAAATATGAGGCTTCAACTAAAGAAGGAAAAGAAATTTGTGTGGATTTAGGTTTTCAAGGAAATTTAGTCAGTTCATTTGCCGCTTGTTTATCCCAACGCCCTTCCACAATTTCCATCCAAGCGGTTACCAATATTAAGGCATTTCGGTTACATTATCCTCCTGTTTTAGAATTATTAGAAACTTCCAAAAATGCTGAGCGTTTCCACCGACTAATTGCGGAACAGTTGTACATCCGAGAAACCCGTCGAACTTATACGTTAATCTCAAAAACTGCCGAAGAACGTTATTTACATTTACTTGAAAATCAACCCGATGCTCTCAGGTTAATACCAATTAAAGATTTAGCCTCGTATCTTGGCATTCATCCAGACAGTTTAAGTAGAATTCGGAATAGTATAAAGGGATAAATTCTATGAATATTTTCGTGTCAAATATCGTATTCAAACATTATTTCCTCTTACTTCTCGGGTGAAATTCCACAATCGTTTGCTGTAAATATTCACGGTCGAGGTGCGTATAAATCTCGGTTGTAGTGATAGATTCATGTCCCAACATTTCTTGAACCGCCCGCAAATCAGCTCCACCTTCGATCAAATGCGTCGCAAAAGAATGGCGAAATGTATGCGGACTTATATTTTTCTGAATACCCGTTTTGGCCGCTAAGTCTTTGATAATCAAGAAAATCATAACTCGACTCAATTTTCCGCCCCTTCTATTTAAGAAAACATGGTTTTCCGCCTCGGATTTTATAATCTGCTGATTTCGGATATTTTCTAAATAAATCTGAATATAATGAATAGCATCACGCCCGATGGGAACAAGCCGAACTTTATCCCCTTTTCCGATAATTCGGAGAAAACCAATATCAAAAAAGCACTCCGTCAATTTCATTTCTACCAATTCCGAAACTCTTAGTCCTGAGCTATAAAGGACTTCTAAAATTGCTCGATTTCGAGTACCTTCATTCGTTGAAAGATCAATTGCCTCTAACATTCGTTCAATTTCTGGAAAACTCAAAGTTGGAGGTAGTTTTCGGCCAATTTTTGGCGAAACAATCAAAGCCATTGGGTCATTTTTAATAATATCCTCCAAAAGGAGATATTTAAAAAACGCCTTTAATCCCGATAATATTCGGGCTTGCGAAGTAGCTTCCAGACCCAATTCACCAATATAATAGAAGAAATTGAAAATGTGTTTATCCGTAACCGTTTCAGGTTGAATATCCAATTCACCAGCAATTTCGAGGTATTCCCAAAGTTTCTGAACATCCCTTAAATACGCCTCAATTGAATTTTCGGAAAGAGAACGCTCTAAAGTGAGGTAGCTTTTGAAATTTTTTAGATAGCTTTGCCAATTCATTTTCGATTGCGGATTTTTGATTTTGGATTTAACATGAGTAAATTTCATATTAAATCAAAATCTTATTAAAAATCTCAAAGATAGCAGATAAAACAGTTTAAATACGATATAAATCCGCAATCAAAAATCCACAATTCACAATCAAAAAGATGTCAAAGAAAAAAATAATCATTATCAATGGGCCAAATCTGAATTTATTGGGCAAGCGTGAACCAGAAATTTACGGTCATCAGACTTTTGAACAGTATTTTGAAGTACTGAAAGATAAGTATTCAGAGCTTGTAGATTTAGAATATTATCAATCAAACCACGAAGGATATTTGATTGATAAAATTCATGAAATCGGTTTTTCTTATGATGGAATCGTATTAAACGCAGGAGCTTTTACCCATACATCCATAGCAATTGCCGATGCTATTTCGGGTGTAAAAACCCCCGTAATTGAAGTACATATTTCGAATGTTTACGCCCGTGAAGAATTTAGGCACAAGAGTTATATCAGCAAAAAAGCAATGGGAATTATCATCGGCTTCGGTCTTCGTGGCTATGATTTTGCTATTCAAACTTATCTTTAACAATAAACAGTTATCAGTTAACATTATTAGTGCAATTGATGACAAATAGCTGAAAATGACTTTCTATCCAGGCCCATCCAAGATTTATCCACAAGTTGCTCAGTATCTGCAAGATGCCTTTACCGAAGGTGTTCTTAGCATCAACCATCGGAGTCCTGAATGTATGGAAATTACTCGTGGAGCGATTGAAGGTTTGCACGAAAAATTACATATTCCAGTCAATTATTCTGTTTATTTTATATCCTCGGCAACCGAAGCTTGGGAGATTATTGCTCAATCTCTAACCCAACAAAAAAGCTTACATTTTTATAATGGAGCATTTGGTAAAAAATGGGCCGAATACGCAGAAAAACTCGTTTCTGAAGTCGAAAGGATACCTTTTGATATTGAAGAATTACCTAATTTACAAGAAATTAGCAATTTTGATGATGTCATTTGTATTACCCAAAATGAAACCTCAAACGGTACTCAAATCAAAGAGTTAAAACCTTTTAGAAAAGCGTTTCCAGCAGCAATTATCACCATTGATGCAACTTCATCTTTGGGTGGTATTGAATTGGATTTTCGAGATGGGGATGTTTGGTTTGCCTCAGTTCAGAAATGTTTTGGACTTCCTGCGGGCATGGCAATTATGATTTGTTCGCCCCGTGCTATTCAAAAAGCAGAAGTCATCAATGACCGTAAATTTTACAATAGTTTATTATTCATTCACGAAAATTTCCAGAAATATCAGACGCATTACACCCCGAATGTTTTGAGTATCTATTTATTGAATAAAATACTGCACGACATTTCTGATATTTCAATAATTTCTGAAAAGGTAAAAGAACAAGCCAGAAATTGGTATGATTTCTTCGATAGAAAAGTCATTCCATTGCCAAATAATAATGAAAATGGACAGCTTAAAGATAGTATTACAACCTTAGTGAAAAATCAGAATGTTCGCTCCGATACGGTTATTGCAGTCGCAGGAACAGAAAGTGATATTACCGCTATAAAAACCTTTACAAAAGCCCATAAAATCACCGTTGGAAATGGCTATGGTTCTTGGAAAAACACAAGTTTTAGAATTGCCAATTTTCCCGCTATTGCAACTTTTGAAATTGAATCCTTAATGAAAATATTGCGTTAAATAAACTCATCATTTCATCACTAACAAATTAAAAATATGGAATTGAATTTTAAAGATATTTTGTCAGTATCACTGATACTTTTCTCCGTAATTGATATTCTCGGGTCGATTCCCGTTGTGATTGACCTCCGTAAAAAAACAGGAGACATTCATGCTGAACAAGCAACGCTTGTTTCGGGGGGAATAATGATTGCCTTTTTATACGTTGGTAAATCCATTTTGAGTCTTTTTGGTGTTGATATAAATTCATTTGCTATTGCGGGAGCATTAATTATTTTCTTGATTGGTTTGGAAATGACTTTAGGAAGAAATATTTTCAAATCAGAAGATGCTTCGGCCAGTAAAGCGGCTTCAATTGTACCGTTGGCATTTCCTGTAATTGCGGGAGCAGGTACAATGACAACTATTTTATCCTTAAAATCTCAGTACGAAGAAATCAATATTTTAGTCGGGATTTTATTGAATTTAGTTTTCATTTATATCGTTTTACGTGCTTCACAGTGGATAGAAAATAAACTTGGACAAGTAGGAGCAAATGTTCTAAGAAAGGTTTTTGGTGTAATTTTGTTAGCCATTTCAATTAAGATTTTAAAAACAAGATTGGGTTAGGATTAATGATAGAATAAGAAATTGGGATAATGATAGAGTTTTGAGAGTCAACATTCTATCGCTGATATACATCAAGATAAACTACAATTAATTATGAATGAGGAACTAATAAAAGAAGAACACATAAACCCGTTTGATGGATTTAAAAATACGCTTAAGAACTTTGAATGGGGTATTTCGCTAAGTGTTGGCGGGTATTTATTTCTTATCTTTCTGGGCTTGAGTTACAATTTTTCTTATTTTTTATTTTTCAAAATTAATATTTTTCTCTTTTCCGAAGTGAATGATTTTTTGATGGCACCTTTGGCAAATCCATTGGTCATTGTACTCGGAGCGTTGAGTGCTGGTTTAGTATTTTTCTTAATGTATCTTGGTTTTGCTTGGCAAAAAAAAAATTATAAAAGTTACAGCGTAGCTATGAGGGTTCTAATGTTGGGAAAGAAAGTAGACCAAAAAAAGATTGATAAACTCTCAAAATCTCCTGTTTACATCTCCATTATGTTGGTTATTTATCTGTTTTATGCAGCTTTTTTCTATGGCAAGTATCGTTCTAAAAAGACATTCAATGATAAAAATCTCTTTCACTACAAATTATCAGTTGATAACGAGAAACTCAAAAATATTGATAGCCTAATTTACGTTGGCGACAACTCCGCTCATTATTTTTTGTATGATACCGTGAATCATCAAGCAACTGTTATTCCAAAGAATGAAGTTAAATTTGTGAGGATTATAAAGAATCCCAATGGAAGATTTTTCTAAAAATAATGATAAATAGTTAAATGGCTATTACGCTATAAATCCTAATTCACAATCTCAAATAGCATTGGCAAAAAAAGCAAAATTTTATACCGTCTGGAAAGGACGAAAAACGGGTGTTTTTGATACTTGGGCCGAAGCCGAAGAACAAGTAAAAGGCTTTGAAACTGCTCAATACAAATCATTTGAGAGTTTGAAAGAAGCCGAAGATGCCTTCAAAGGAAATTATTGGCAGTCAGTTCAAAAGACGCAAAGTAGTGGAACTGGCAAGCAAACAAAATCATCGGCTTTGGTCGGAAAATATGATATAGAAAGCATTTCAGTAGATGCTGCTTGTGCAGGAAATCCTGGAAAATTAGAATATCAAGGCGTAGAAACAGGAACAAAAAGAGTACTTTTTTCGATGGGTCCTTTTCCCGAAGGAACGGTAAATATTGGAGAATTTCTGGCTATTGTTCATGGTTTAGCTTTCTTAAAAAAACACAATTCTACATTACCCATTTATTCCGATTCAAAAACGGCAATTGCTTGGGTGAAAAACAAAACCGTTAAAACCAAATTAGAACGTACTAAAAAGAACGAAGAACTTTTTCAGCTTTTGGATAGGGGCGAACAATGGTTAAAGGATAATACATATTCTAACAAAATTTTGAAGTGGGAAACGGAGTTTTGGGGAGAAAATCCTGCGGATTATGGACGGAAGTGATTTGGATAGGTTTGAATAATTGATATGAATTATTTTCATTAAAGTTGTGGTTTTGAGTTTAAGAGAAACTTATTTGAATAACCACTTGTGGTACTAAAACACTTCCAACTGGATTTGGTCTTATTAGAGTTGGTCGAGTGGTAGATAGTGGCAGACTTCCAATCTGTTAAAGGTTCGAGGGTTCGAATCACTCACTCTCCGCAAAATTACGGGGCAGGTACATTCCATATAATTGGAGAGTACCTGCTCCTTTCGGATTATATAGAGGTTATGTTTTATAAACCAAGTTGAATAAATCGGAATAAACAAATCAAACTCAAAACTCTCATCATCACAGTTCCCAACTCAAACATTTTTTTCCCTACATTTGTACATGGAAAATTTTGTAGTTTCAGCCCGTAAATATCGCCCACAATTATTTGATTCTGTAGTAGGACAATCACACATTACCACTACTCTTAAAAATGCTATTCGCACCAATCATTTAGCCCAAGCTTTTTTGTTTTGTGGACCTCGAGGTGTTGGTAAAACCACGTGTGCAAGAATTTTAGCCAAAACAATTAACTGTGAAAATCTCACACAAGAAGCAGAAGCCTGCGGTGAATGCGAATCGTGTCGTTCATTTCAGAATAATGCTTCTTTCAATATCCACGAATTAGATGCGGCTTCCAATAACTCGGTTGATGATATTCGTAATTTAATTGACCAAGTGCGGTATCCTCCACAATCGGGCAAGTATAAAATCTATATTATTGATGAGGTTCACATGCTTTCGACGAGTGCCTTTAATGCCTTTTTGAAGACTTTAGAAGAACCACCATCTTACGCTATTTTTATTTTAGCAACTACCGAAAAACATAAAATCCTTCCGACGATTTTGTCCCGTTGTCAGATATTTGATTTTAATCGAATTCAGATTAATGATATGACTTCACATTTATCACAAATTGCGATAAAAGAAGGAATTATTGCTGATTTGGAAGCCTTGGAACTCATTGCCCAAAAGGCAGATGGCGGACTTCGGGATGCCCTTTCGATGTTCGATTTAAACGTTACTTTCTCGAAAGATAACGTTTTGAAATACGCAGAAGTACTTGATAATCTGCACATTCTGGATTATGATTATTATTTCAGAATGACGGATGCTTTACTAAATGCTAAAGTATCGGAGACCTTTTTATTGTTCGATGAAATCTTGAAAAAAGGTTTTGATGGACATCAGTTTATAGTCGGTTTGTTAGAGCATTTCCGTAATTTATTGGTTTGTAAAGACCCAGTAACGGTCAGATTAATGCAAGTTTCGGAATCGGTTCAGAAGAAATATTTGGAGCAATCTGTAGCGGCACCGTACTCATTTTTAGCCTCAGCATTAAGTATTGGCTCGACTTGCGATTTGAATTATAAAGCAGCAAAAAATCAAAAATTACACGTTGAAATTTGCCTCTTGAAAATGGCAAATATTGCCAATATCTTAAATTTAGCGACATTACCCGCCACGGAGGGCGATGGCGTGGGAAAGCTTTAGCAGTTACCAGTAATCAGTCGGAAGTTATCATTAAGCCAGCATCAACAAATAGTGGTACGCCACCCGATGGAACGCCACCCGCACCCGATCAATTACCAGTAACTAATAATGTACCAATTAATACCCAATCAATAACCTCAACTCCAATACCAAATGCTATTGGGAAATTGAGGAGTACTTCAACGATAATTAAACCATTAGCTCAACAAGAAGTTCAGCAAGTTTCGCAGGTACAAGAGCCTGTATTTCAGCAAAATAAACCTTTTTCTTTAGCTGAATTGACGGCTGCTTGGGGTAGGTTCACCCATGATTTACAAATGGAAAACCGCATGACTGAATACGTGATTTTTAATCGAAAATTTACCTTAGAAGGCACCACTATTCATCTGCAAGTTGATAACGATATTCAAGTCGAAAAAATAACAGGGACATTGAGAAATGAGATGATAACCTATTTACGGAAGTCTCTTCAAAACTCGAAAATACAATTGGAGGCAACAGTAATGGAACAGGAAAATACGACCTTAATTTATACTCAAGCCGATAAATTTAGATTTTTAGCTGAAAAAAATCCAGCTTTGAACGAGCTTAGAAGTGTTTTAGGATTGGATTATGATTATTGATTTTAAACTCTTTGATAATGGATAATTATCTTCTCATTCACTACTAAAACAATCAAAATAACCATGAAAAAAACATCCTTTGGCTTACTCTTTTTTTGTGTCGCTATTTACGGTCTAACGTTTACCAATAAATTTGCCCATCTCCGTAATTTTGTCTCTTGGGGACCTCATTCTATTTTCGATTTTAGAACTCATCCAACGAGAATTGTTCAAGCAGCGACTAAACCTCAACCTTGGGGAATTGATTCAAGCTATAACAAAAAAGAGATTCCAGATTCGTTGATGAAGGTTTTGGAAGACAATAACACGATTGCTTTTTTAGTTATTCAAGACGGAAAAATCAAATACGAACATTATTGGGACGGTCACGGAAAGGATTCTTTAAGCGGTTCATTTTCAGCCGCAAAAAGTATGATTTCATTATTGATTGGCATTGCTTTAGACGAAGGAAAAATTAAATCAATTGACCAACCCGTAGGAGATTTCATTCCATCATTTAAGGAAAACGGTAAAGAAAAAATTACCCTTAGGAATCTCCTAACGATGTCGTCTGGAACGAGCTGGCTGGAAAAGGATAAAGGTTATTTTTCACTGAATGCAATGGGGTATTACGGAGACGACGAACAATATGTAGTCGATAATTTTGAATATAAAGAACCCGCAGGCGTTAATTGGGAATATCGTTCGGGCGATACGCAAGCATTGGGATTAGTGGTAGAAAAAGTATTCGGGAAAAATATATCAACCTTGGTTTCGGAGCGTTTTTTACAACCGATGGGTGCAGAAAAAAATGCCCTTTGGTTATTGGATGGTGGTAAAAATCACGAAAAATCGTTTTGTTGTTTCAATGGTATTGCCCGTGATTATGCTCGTTTCGGACAACTGATTCTGAACAATGGCAAATGGAATGACAAGCAAATTATTTCTGAAAAATATATCCAAGAAGCTACCAGTCCAGCGACGTATTTAAAAGACCCAACCGAAGGTAATAAACCCGTTGATTATTACGGATTTCAGTATTGGATTATGAATCGTGGCGGTAGAATAGTCCCCATGATGAATGGGCTTTTTGGACAATATGTTTATGCCGTGAAAGACAAAAATGCCGTAATCGTTCGTCTTGGAAACTCTCCTATCGGTAGGTATTATCACCATTTTCAAGGAGATGCTTTGAAATATTTAGATGCTGGGTTATCGGTGATAGAATAAGGGCATCGACAAGAAATAATTCACTAAAACATAATACATATTCACTCATCAAATTAAAATATGTTACAACTCGGAATTGTAAGTGCTATTTTAGCCGACCGTACTTTTGAACAAGTCATTGACTTTGTTGCTGAAAAAAAATTTAAATGCGTAGAAATTATGTGCTGGCCCGCCAATAATGCGGATGCTCGAAGATATGCAGGTGTAAGCCATATTAACGTAGAGGCTTTGGACGATACGCAGGTGGCGTACATCAAAAAATACACGACTGACAAAAATATAATCATCTCAGGTTTAGGATATTACCCAAATCCACTCGACCCTAATGTAGAACAAGCCAATGTCTATGTTGATCATATCAAGAAGATTATAAAAGGTGCAGCAAAGTTGGGAATCCCCGTAGTAAATACTTTTGTCGGACGTGACCCGCAAAAAAATGTAGCGTATAATCTGGATAAATTCAAAGAGGTTTGGACAGATATTATCAAATTGGCGGAAGAAGAAAACGTAAAAATTGGGATAGAAAACTGCCCAATGTTTTTCACGAATGACGAGTGGCCAGGTGGAAAAAATTTAGCTACAACACCTGCTATTTGGGATAAGATGTTTGAAATGATTCCGTCGGCAACGTTGGGGTTAAATTATGACCCATCGCATTTAGTTTGGCAAATGATGGATTATACTCGCCCAATTTATGATTATCGTGATCGTTTACACCATATCCATTTGAAAGATGCCAAAATATACCCCGATAAACTAAATCGAGTGGGAATTATGGCCAATCCTTTGGAATATCATTCACCGAAATTACCGGGTTTAGGCGACATTCAATGGGGGAAATTCTTTGCCGCTCTGACGGATGTTCGCTATCGTGGGCCAGTTGTTATTGAAGTAGAAGACAAAGCATACGAAGGCTCTTCAGAAGATGTAGAATCAGCTATTTTGACGGCGAGAAATTATTTAAATCAGTTTTTAGGGTAGATTTAATTAACTATTCTCCATAGGGCTTAAACTATGGAGAATAGTTAATTCTTTTAATGAATAGAGCTATTTGAGATAAGTTCTACGGTATGAAAATCATATTTAAAAATATCATCCACCACGGAATTTGACTCAATATTCATAATTTCCTTTATCAAACCCGTCTTCATATCAAATACCCAACCGTGTAAATGCGGTAATTCATGGTTTATCCAAGCACGTTGAACAATACTGGTTTTAGCTAAATTTTTCACTTGTTCTTCTACGTTCAATTCCACCAATCTATCAAAACGAAGTTGCTCATCCGAAACATTTTTCAACTCGTAATTATGCTTATCATAAACCTCCTTGATATTACGTAACCACTTGTTAATCAAGCCTAAATCAGTATTTCCCATTGCCGCTTTTACACCTCCACATCCGTAATGGCCACACACAATGACGTGTTTTACCTTCAAAACTTCTACGGCATATTGCAAGACCGAAAGTAAATTAATGTCGGTATGAACTACCAAATTTGCCACATTTCGATGCACAAAAACCTCCCCAGGTTGGGTACTAATTACCTCTTCGGCAGGCACTCGACTATCGGCACAACCAATCCATAAGAATTGCGGTTTTTGGTCTTTAGCGAGATTGGTAAAATACTCTTCGTCCACTTCCAAACGTTCTTTTGCCCAAGCTTTATTCGCCATTAATAATTTTTTGTAATCTTTCATGTTATGAATTATGTTTTTCATGAACTCAAACGATAAGTTCTTTTTGTAATTAAATGATAAACAGATATTTTTTACTATATCCAAAAACCAAACCCTAATCACTATTTATGTCTCCTTCAATGAGATTAATACTTTGTTTGCTATTTCGATTTATATTTTTAAACTCCACTTCAATACCTTTATTTTTGGCACTTTTCTTAAATTCTAACAAGATATTAAAAATATCATGGTCAATAAAAGTTGATTTTGTGCCGTCAATAAAGACTTCATCACCTTTCTTTAGACCCATTAAAATTTCTTTGATTTGAGGCTTATTCAAAAAGTGTACGTCTTTATTGAATTTTATTAAAACGCTGTTTCCTTCACGGATAAATGAAATAATATTTTTAAAATTTGACCGTAATACAAAGATGATTCCTACCAACGTTCCAATAAAAATCCCCCACAATAAATCTTTGAAAACAATCACTAAAATGGTGATAATGAACGGAATAAACTGGTCAACTCCTTCCTTGAACACTTTTTTGAAAATGGCAGGATTAGCTAATTTATAACCCACCATCAACAATACCGCCGCCAAAGAAGCTAAAGGTATTTTATTCAGAATAGTCGGAATTAATACCACCGAAGCAAGCAATAAAACACCGTGAAAAATGGCTGACATTCGGGTTTTTGCTCCCGAATATACGTTGGCAGAAGAACGAACCACCACCGAAGTTACGGGCAAACCACCCAGAAAACCCGCCAAAATATTGCCAACTCCCTGAGCAAAAAGTTCTTTATCGGACGAAGAAATTCGCTTTTCGGTATCAATACTATCCGCTGCTTCTAAACTCAACAATGACTCCAAACTCGCCACAATTGCCAAAGTTGCCGCAACCGTATAAATTTTAGCATTAGCTAAAAAAGTAAAATCGGGAGAGATAAGAGTGCTCGTGAAATCTCTTACTGTTTGAAATAAAGGGACAGAAACCATGTGAATTGGGGAATTTCCCAAGTAATAAGCGGGTCTGAAATTCACGTACATTTCATTGATAAAAATGCCCAAGCCAACGGCTGCTAATGAAGACGGAAAAGCTTGAAAAAAGGGAATTTTCCTTTTGGCAAGTCTGTCCCAAACAATCATCAAAACCAAACAAGCAATGGTAATATTAACGGCTCCGTAATTAAAATCAACGAATGAACGAATTAATTCGGTGATAGTATTCTGACTGTCAGCCACTTGCTCAAATTCAAATTCTCCTTCGTAATCTTGGTCGTCGCCCAAAGCATGAGGAATTTGCTTCAAAATAATAACCAAACCAATGGCTACTAACATTCCTTTGATGACGCTATCGGGGAAATAGGCACTGAACCTCCCTCCTTTCAAAAGCCCAAATCCTACTTGTAGCATACCCGCCAAAATAACAGCTACTAAAAAACCCTGATAAGAGCCTAAATCTTTGATAGCAGTTGCTACAATAATGGTTAAACCAGCAGCAGGGCCACTCACAGAAACCTCTGAACCAGAAAGGAATCCTATGATAATTCCGCCGATAATTCCCGAAATTAACCCTGCGAATAAGGGGGCTCCCGAGGCAAGAGCAATCCCTAAACACAACGGAAGAGCCACTAAAAATACGGAAATGCCTGATTTCCAGTCATTTCCAAAAAATGACTTTTGGTAAAAATTAAAACTTTGCATTGATTTTGCGTAAGGGTTTTGGCTGTGATAACATTCCTATCTACATGGATTGCAGTATAGTTGTCCACATAAATAAGATAGAACGCATCGTTTTTCTTAATTCCAAGAAATTAAACGACTGATTCAAAATGAGTTAATCACGCACGGGGAGGTGGAATTTGTATTTCATAATTCCCCTGTGGTAAAGAATTTACGCAAAAAAAGAAGTGTCTTTTCGGAGATATTTCAGTAATTTTTTTTTCGTTTTCGAGATTGGAAAACAAAAATGAGGTAACAAGATAATCATCGTCAATTGCATCAAAGTCATCTAACTCACCAGAATTGTTTTGCGAATCTGATTCCTCTTCAATATCAAAGTCTTTAGCAACGATTGATTTGGCTGATTGGCTAATTAATTTGAGGTAAAACTCTTCACTAATGTTTATCGCCACGATGTGAAACATCAACAATAAACAGAAAAATTTACAAAATATGTGCGAATTGTTCAACATTGAAACAAAAATAGCTATAAAAAAAGAACTCCCAAACGATTATTGATAATTGCTTGGGAGTTTTGTATAGCTACTATATATTAATGACGACCACCGCCACGTCCGCCGCCACCACCGTGAAATCCACCGCCACCGCCAAAATTACCACCACCTCCAAATCGACTTCCGCCGTAAGAATTATTTCCGCTTGAACGGTTAACATTATTTTGATATGATTGTCCACTAACACGGTTTGGTTGTGTGTTTCCATAACCCATCCGATTATTCATCATGCCATTATTATAACCCATTCCTCGATTTCCACCGTAATTATTGTGGTTAAAATATCCCCCAAATTGACGGTACAAAGTTGGATAACGATAATAATATCCTGTATTGATAAACCAATTTGAGAATCCATAATACGGCAAACCATACCCAAACATTCCACCACCAAAACCTAAACCAAAGCCCATATTATACCCGTAAGCACCCGGATACCACATCGGAGAACCGTACCATGATGGATAACCAAACCAATAAGAATATGGATTTGAATAATAATTTTGGTTGTTATTATACTGATTTTGAGGATTATAACCATTGGCATTTGCATAATCCTTTACGGCTTGGTTAAATTCCTGCTGTGCTTGTGGGTTTTCGGCTAATTGTTTTCTAAAACTTGCCATTTCAGTCTCATTTTTCAAGGTCAGACTGTCGTGCAAAGTTGTCAGTTCGCCCGCCACTTGCATAGAATTATCTTTATATCTCTCTCCTAATTTTGCCGTAAGATTGATATTATTCGTTAACAATGTCAATACATCAGGCAAAGTTGCTAATTTCTCGAAAGCCTCTTTTGTGGGGGTATCAAGGTTTTGAATAGATTTTTCAAAATCTTGTTGAGCCGACATTTGCATATTATCTATCTGTACAAGGTCATCTTTTTCGTTATGATATAATTTCCAAGCTGCTGTTTGCAAATTTTCATCTTGATTTGGCAATAATTTATAGACATCATCTTTATCTTTTCCATCGGGTAAAATTGCCAAAGTATGAATCAAATTTGGGTATCTCGTGAGCGTATAAAACCAAGCCTGTTTCGCCTGACGAAAATCGCTAATCATACCTTGAAATGATGATACAGTTTGATTTTGTCTATTTTGAATTTGCGTCAATATCTGCGGATACATACTTGCCAACAAAATATTCTGACGAACATCTGCATTGTAGGTTGCAATGGCATCATTCATTCCTTTATCAGTCTCCAACTGACTAACTTGTCCGACAACCAAAAAGTGCGATAATGCCAATAATACCACCAATAAAGCACCACGAAGGGCAACGAAATTAGCTTTATGAATGATTAATTTTTTATCTTGAAAACTCATGTTCTTTTTCATGACTTTAATTGTTTTAATGGTTCAAAACTACTGAGAAATACAAAAACGACTGAGGTTTATTGCCAAGAGAAGGCAATTTTTAAAATTTTGAACGTGTAAAATCTACAGCGATATTTCAAGTCATTTTTCCAAACAGACGAATGACAGAATAAAGCAATGAATACACATCGGGGTAATTTTTAGCAGAATAAGAATTTCCAGCAATGGAAAAATATGAAGAGATGATTTAATCTATATAAAGGAGTGGTAATTTTTTCAAGAAAGATTTGGGGAAATTCTCTCTTTATCAAGCCAAAATCATAAAAGAACGATTTTGAACTATTCGCAAAGTGATTGGCACTATAATATTTAACACTTTTAGAAACGTCGTTATCTTCAACTACGAATGAATCATCATGATTAACATTCAAACAAGAAGATTTAATTACATGGGCGTTTATACTAAATTGAGAATTAAACGACTGAGCAGACAATACTTTTGAAGTCAGTAAAGTACCAACAAAAAGTAATAATTTGAATATGTCAGTTAGTTTCAACATTTAATGATGAAAGCCTTTTTAGCCTTTGATATATAAACGAATATGTTGAAAATATAGTTTGTTAAAATTGCTTAAAATATTGAATTATTAACCCTCCTAAGGCTTTGAAACTTAGGAGGGATTTTTCTGAAAATAAATTCACTTATGATTTAAAATTTCTTAATGATTAATCAAATCGAAATACTTACGATAGAATCTTTCAAAAATTAATGGGAAAATAAAGAGCGTTAAAATCGTTGCTCCAATCAAACCACCAATAACCACAATTGCCAAAGGTTTTTGCGATTCTGAACCAATTCCAGATGAAATAGCCGCAGGCAGCATCCCAAAAATACCCATAAAAGCAGTCATCGTAACGGGGCGAACTCTCGACTTAACGCCCTCAATTACAGCCTTTTGCAAGGTCATTTTTTGCTTTATGTTATCCTTAAAAACTTCAATCATAATTACGCCATTCTGGATACAAATACCGAACAAAGCGATAAAGCCAATTCCTGCCGAAATACTAAAATTTGTACCCGTTACCAACAAAGCAACCGAACCACCAATGATGGCGAAAGGAACGTTGGTAAAGACTAAACCCGCATCTTTTAGGTTCCCGAAAAGTAAATACAGAATGAAGAAAATAGCAATCATTGAAAGTGGTACAACTTGAGCCAGACGCTTAGAAGCACGTTGCTGATTTTCAAAATCTCCTTTCCATTTCATTTCATAACCTTTTGGTAATGAAGGAATTACTTTCGTTACACCTGCTTGTGCTTCGGCAATGGTACTACCCATATCACGACCACGAACGGAGAACTTTACGGCAATAAAACGACGAGCATCTTCTCTAAAAATCAAACTTGGACCCGTCAAAGATTTAATGGTGGCAATTTCTTTAATTGGGATTTTCGTTCCGTTCATCGTTGGCACCATCAAATTACCAATTTCCGCTTCCGATTTTCTGTAATCAGATTGAAAACGAACTCTTATATCAAATTTACGCTCTCCCTCAAATAATTGACTGGCAGTTTGCCCACCAATCGCCATTGAAACTACGGCATCAGCATCGGCAGTTTGTACCCCGTACAAATCCATTTTTTGTTGGTCCAGTTCAATTCTGAGTTCGGGTTGTCCTAAGTTTTTGATAATTCCCAAATCTTCAATTCCTCGTACTTTCGACAAAACACCAAAGACTTTTTGAGCATCTTTTTCTAATAAATCAAAGTCTGTTCCGTAGATTTTTACGGCAATTGAACCTTTCACACCCGAAACAGCTTCTTCCACATTATCCATAATTGGCTGAGAAAAACCAAAGGTGACTCCTTGAAAAACAGACAATCTCTTCTCCATTTTTTCAATTAACGCTGCTTTTGAAAGCCCACTTTTCCATTCTTTTTGTGGGTAAATATCCACGAAAAACTCTACGTTATAAAAACCGGTTGGGTCAGTTCCATCATTCGGGCGACCTGCCTGAGAAAGCACTTTTCTTACTTCGGGATAACCCTCAAAAACTTTTCTCATTTGATTGGCATAACGCACCGATTCGTCCAAACTGATACTTCTTGGCATGTTGGCACGCACGTAAATTGAGCCTTCATTGAGTTGCGGTAAAAATTCCGTTCCGTGTAAAGAAAGCGTCCAAAAACCAACAATCGTAATGGCAATAGTAGCGATAAAAGTTTGCGTTTTATGACCAAAACAGTAATAAAAAAACATCATTGAATACTTCAAGATGGCATTCACGAAGAAGTTAGATTTCTCTTTTACGTTTTTATTCATCATCATACTCACGAGAACAGGCACGAGTGTAAGCGTAAAAATCAATGCTCCAACTAAAGCCGAACCAAGCGTCCAAGCTAAAGGCGTAAACATTTTTCCTTCTACTTTTTGGAAAGCAAAAATGGGTAAAAGAGCCACTAAAATGATAATTTTAGAGGTAAAAATAGCTTTTCCCATGCTCGAACCCGTCCGACGAATCATCGAAAGTTTGGCTAAACCATTGAATCTCTCCATGCCAACTTCATGGGCTTTTTCGGCTAAAACCACCATTAATCCTTCCACCACTACGACTGTTCCATCAATGATAATCCCGAAATCTACCGCTCCTAATGAGAGTAAGTTTACGTTCATCCCCAGCAATTTCAGACAAGTGAATGCAAATAACAACGCCAAAGGAATAATCAACGAAACGATGAGCGAAGCACGCCAATCCGCCAAGAAAATCAATACGATTAATGTTACCAAAACAATCCCTTCAATCAAGTTGTGCGTTACCGTTTCAATACAAAAATCTAAAAGTGTTTGACGGTTATAAAATTCCTTAATCTTTACGCCTTCGGGCAGAATTTTGGTATTTAATTCCTCTACTTTATTGTTCAGATTTTGAATTACTTCCGAAGGATTTTCGCCTTTCCGCATCACCACAATTCCCTCAACAGCATCCGAATTATTATCACGACCAACCTGACCTAATTTTGGCAAAGCCGATTCTGAAACCGTTGAAACCGTTTTTACATACACTGGAACACCATTGATATTCTGTACTAAAATATTCTCGATATCGTGAATATTCGTCAGCAAACCAATTCCACGCACTACATAAGCCTGATTATTTTTCGTAATTACGTCTCCCCCAACGTTAATATTACTTTTTTGAACGGCTTGAAAAACGTCCAAAGGCGTAATATTATAATCTTGAAGCAAATTAGGATTCACACTAATTTCATACGTTTTTACTTCCCCACCAAAGCTCACAATGTCCGCAACCCCAGGCACAGAACGAATATTTCGGTCAATTACCCAGTCTTGAATTTCCTTTAACTTTCTGGCAGACATCGTTTTAGAATCCAATGTATATCTAAAAATCTCTCCCGTTGGGCCATACGGCGGTTGAATATCTGGTTCAACGCCATCAGGTAAATCAATGCCTTGCAAAGCATTATTAATTTGTGTTCGGGCAAAATTATTGTCTACGCCATCGTCAAACATAATGTTTACCACCGACAAACCAAATAGCGTTGTTGAACGTACCGAAGTCTTTTTCTGCACACCATTCATCGAAATTTCAAGGGGTGCGGTTACAAATTTTTCAATTTCCTCGGCACTTCTCCCCTGCCACTGGGTAATAATCGTTACTTGCGTATTGGTTACATCTGGAAAAGCATCAATCGGCGTATTCAAGAAACTTAAAACGCCACTGACTACAATGAGAGCCGTAAAAAAGAACACGGCAAATTTATATTTGAGGGAAAGTCCCAGTAGTTTTTTCATGATTAATGAATAGCTATAAGCTGTAAAGGCTTATTGGCCAATATTTAATTGTGGAATAATCTTTAATTTTGAAAACGGCATATTGCATAAAGCATATAGCTTAAAGCAAAATTTAATTATTCAACGCATTATAAATCATCAATTGGTTTTTCAACATAACCTGCTCGCCTTCTTGCAATCCCTTGAAGATATAAGATTTCCCATTAGTTGTTTGGGCAATTTGAACTTCCCGAGTTGTTACATTTTTGGCATCTTTATAGACAATCACGTAGTTTTTATTTTTGTCAAAAATCACGGCTTCGGCAGGAATTGAAACCATCTTTTTATTTTGGTTAAAATCAACCGTAATTTGAGCAAACATTTCTGGTTTCAACAAATTTGCTTGATTCAAAAGATTGATTCTTATGCTCATCGTACGAGTTTGTGGGTCAAGAACATTGCTAATTTTATTAATTTTTCCCGTGAAAACTTTATCGGGATATGCAATCAAGCTCACTTTGACAGGAAAGCCCAATTTCACTTTAGCAATATCCGACTCATAAACATTAGCTACAATTTGCACTTCCGATAAATCTGCAATTGTAAAAAACGCTCCTGTTTCACCTTCATGGTAAGCCATTTTATCAGAAATTGAGCCATTTTTTTCCACTACAAACCCTGAAATTGGCGATTTCAAGGTGTAAAATGAGTTCTTTACCCCATAGATTCCCGAAACTTCATTGGCACGATTTAACGCTCCTTTTTCTTTGGTAACATCATTTTGAGCGAGTGTTACGTCTTTCTCTGAAGCCAAACCTGCTTTAAATAAATCTTGTTGAACTTGCAGATTTTTTTGAGCCGATAGCAAATCTGATTTCGAACTAATTGTCTGATTCTCCAAATCTGCTACGTCAGTACTGTGGACAATTGCTAATTGTTGTCCCTTGTGAACATAGTCGCCCAAATTGGCAGAAAGTTTTTCAATAATACCATCAACTAAAGGAGAAACCTTCACTTGGCGCTCCTCAAAAGGCATTACTTTACCCGTCAAAATGAGGGCATTTTGTACATTTTCAGAAACCGCAGGAGCTAAAGACAGCTCGTTTTTGGTATGGTCTGAAAGCTCTAAGTTTGGGTTATCAGCCTTAGCTGCTTCTTCTTTTTTGGTACAAGACATTAGACTTGTCACAAACAATATAGAGAGGATTAATTTTAACGTTTTCATATTTTGGGAGCAATCGGCTTTCGGCTCACGGCTTTCAGCTAATTGTTTTATTATTTTTTTTTTGAATTATTAAAATGAACAATACCGACAGCCGATTACTGACAGCTAAATTTTTAAATCACTTTCTTTCCAACCACAAAATTCAAGTTTTCAAAGGCTTGCATTCGGCTACTTTGGAGTGAATTAAGTTGGCTAACAGTATTTTTATATGACTCTAAAAAATCGGTAAATTCAATCAATGTCAGATTTCGTTTCTGATAATTTTCAAGAACACCGCTAATTAATTTTTCAAAACTCGCTTGATATTGTGGATCAATTTTACGGTATAATTTTTCGCTTTCTTGAGCCTTAGTGTATGCCTGTAAAACCTCATTTTCGAGTTGATTCGTAGTTTGGGCTAAATACTGTTTATTAGCCTGAATTTGATTTTCGGCAATCTTAATATTTCCTTGATTTTTATTAAAAAATGGTAAAGCCATTGAAACTGTCAGAGCGTGATAATTATTGACATAACTACCCGCACGGTCATAACTGTAACCAACCGTAACATCGGGTTTTGCCAAGGCTTTTTGCAAACTCAAATTGGCCGAAGCCAGACGAGTAGAAGCTTCTTGAATCTTTAAATCAGGGCGATTTTCATTGGCAGCACTAATTAAATTTTCTAAATTTAAACCCGACAAATTAAGATTTCCCATTTGAGAATCTTCAAGAACTGGTTCAATAAATTGGGGAGAATTGACAGCCAATAGAATTTTTATGGTTGCTTCACTATCCAAAATTTGATTTTTAATATCACTTTCTTCAGTTTGTAAAGTAATCAAAAAAGATTGCAAACGAATCAATTCTTTTTGAGGTAAATTTCCCTTTTGCACTTGTTCTTGATAAGCACCCACCAAACGGCTAATATTTTGGATTTCTTGGTCATACATCACCAATGTTTTTTCCAAAAAGTGAATTTGATAAAAACTGCCTCGCAATTGAAAGAGTAGCTCTCGGATAATTTCCGAAAATTGAAATTCAGAAATTTCTACGCCAATTTTCGCCAAAGCCACTTGCTTGTTTCGTTTGCCCGCAACCTGAATTAATTGCTGAATTTGGATGGCTCTCTGTCCCAAAGGTCCGATGGGAGCATCATTAGCAATGGTAGATTTTGTAATTACCGTTTGTTCCAAATTTACGTTTGGATTTGGCAGCAGATTGGCTTGAATAATAGCAGCTTTCGAGGCTTCTATATTGTATTTTTGGGCCAATAAGAAAAAGTTTTTCTGAGCAAATTGTTGCTCAGCCTCGGGTAAGGTCAATCTTAGTGAATCTGCATTTTGAGCAAACACACCTTTTGTTAGAAGTAGGATACTTCCAATCATTACCAATAAAAATTTCATGATTTTTTGACTTTGAGAACACATAGAAATACAGGTTGATAGAAGATATACGTCTAATTATCAATAATAGTTTCTTATATGAAAGAGAATTATTTTGCGAATCAATAGCACAAATTTTCCTTCTTCAAAAACTAAAGTTTTGTAGTTTCAAGTGGTTTTCTGTTAATAAAAGTTAATACTGGATTTGAAAATTAATTTTTCAAAAGAGGCTGGTGTCAAATTAAGAAAGAGCAATTCAGAACGTTAATTTTCTGCTTTTTAACAACCGAAAAAGGAGAATAATTGAGGATGGAAAGTACTGTTTTTTCAGTACCAATAAAAATAAAAGAATCAGAAAGGGGTGAGATAAATCCAAAAGAAAAATGGGCATCTAAATCCTCTTCATTCTCATTTTCTTCGACAAAATCACAAACAACTAACACCGTAAGCTGATTTTTATGATTTGATTTTAGTGCAGTAGTTGTCGAGTTATGAAGTGATGGTAATCCCGAAGTTGAACCCAATGCACTTCTCCCAACTACTACCTCGAAAGATAGTAATAAAAATAAGAAATACTTATGAAAGCCCGAAAGTTTCATCTTCGATTTTTTAATTGAGAGTTCAAAATGATGTTTAAAGAATTGTGCAGTAAAAGTACAACTATTATTCAAATAATACAATTAGCTTTGATAAAAAATGGATTGTCATTTTTTATCAAAGCTGTTAAAATTAGTTAAAATGTGGTATTCAGGCCAATGAGAGAAGATTTATTCTAATAAAATAGATTTAACCAAGAGGTGCTATACAATTTCTTCGTGATGCGTTCTATTAAAAATCCAAAAAATAATTGGAAAAACCAATAAAGTCAAAATTGTTGCGGTAATCAATCCACCGATAATAACGATTGCTAAAGGTTTTTGCGATTCCGAACCAATCCCTGTTGAAATAGCAGCGGGTAAAAGGCCAATTGATGCCATCAAAGCCGTCATCACAACGGGGCGAGTACGAACTTTTACGGCTTCAGTAATTGCGTCATTCAAAATCATTTTCTTTTTGATATTATTATGAAATTCTGAAATCAGAATAACGCCATTTTGGATACAAATCCCCAGCAAAGCAATGAATCCAACTCCTGCCGAAATACCAAAATTCATTCCCGTTACGTGTAAAGCAACAATACCGCCAATGATAGCAAATGGTACATTTGCCAATACCAGAAGGGAATCTTTAACGTTACCAAACATAATAAATAACAAGACGAAAATACCAATTAAACTGATTGGAACGACTTGTCCTAAACGCTTACTGGCACGCACCTGATTTTCAAATTCACCCGTCCAACCAATAGAATATCCCGTGGGGAGTTTTACACTTTTCTCCACTCTTTCTTGGGCATCTGCAATAGTACTTCCTAAATCTCTGTCCCTAACGGAGAATTTAACCCCAATAAATCGTTTGGTATTATCTCGGTAAATAAAAGCTGGCCCCGTTATTTTTTTAACGACCGAAATCTCCTTCAACGGAATTTTCGTTCCACTAATCGTTGGTACTTTTAGATTAATGATGTCATTTTCATCTTTTCGATAGTCTTTCTGATAACGAACTCGAATGTCAAATTTCTTTTCCCCTTCGTATTTTTGTGTAGCCGTTTTTCCTCCGTAAGCTAACTCTAAAACAGCCTGTGCATCAGCGGGATTCACACCGTAAGCTGCCATTTTTTCACGGTCAAGCACTACACTAATTTCGGGTTGCCCCACGTTTCTCAAAATTCCAACGTCTTTAATTCCTTCCACATTTTTGATTTGGTCGAGGACTTGATTGGCTACTTCGTCCAATTTATCTAAATCATCACCGTATATTTTTACGGCATTAGAGGCATTAATTCCAGCTACGGACTCAGCAACGTTATCAATAATCGGCTGTGAATAATTATAACCAATTCCTTGGTATTGCTTCATTTTTTTGTCCATTTCTTCCACTAAACCATCCATCGAAATTTTACGTTTCCATTCTTCTTTAGGTTTAAGATTGACCTGCATCTGAACGTAATAAAACCCGCTGGGGTCAGTCCCATCGTTACTTCTTCCCACCTGCGATAATACCCCGTTTACTTCGGGAAAACTCTGGAGGTCTTTTCTTAAAGTAGCCGTTATTTTTACGGTTTCCGTCAAACTGGTACTCATTGGGAGTTTTGCTTCGACCCATAAAGCACCTTCATTGAGTTGTGGTAAAAATTCAGTTCCTAAAAATGTAGCCGAAATAAATGAGGCGGTTAGAATATTTAAAGAAATTACCAAGGAAATAACTTTGTGGTTAAATGTCCAATTAAAGCCCTTTTCAACGATTCTATTCCAGAAATTAACGAATGGATTATTTTTTTCTTTAACATTTTTATTCAGTAAAATATGCGATAACACTGGAACGAGCGTCAGCGTAAATAGCAAAGCTCCCATTAATGCAAAACCCAAAGTATATGCCAGTGGCGAAAACATTTTTCCTTCTACTTTTTGGAAAGAAAAAATGGGTAAAAGAGCCGTGATGATGATTAATTTAGAGAAAAAGATGGCTTTTCCCATTTCGGCTCCCGTTTTCTTAATCATACTTCCCTTAGCAATTCTATTAAATGCGGGCATTCCCATTTTATGAGCTCGATGGTCTAAGGCCACAAAAAGCCCTTCGACCATGACGACGGCTCCGTCAATGATAATACCAAAATCGACCGCTCCAAGACTCAATAAGTTGGCACTCATTCCTTTCATCTTCAAACACAAAAAGGCAAAAAGTAAAGACAAGGGAATAATAATAGAAACAATTAAAGTTGTTCGCCAATCTGCCATGAACAAAAACACAATGACCGTAACCAAAATAATACCTTCTAATAAGTTGTGCATTACCGTTCCTGTGGTATAATTCATCAGGTTATCACGGTCGTAGAATGTTTCCATTCTTACGTCTTTGGGTAAAATTTTAGCGTGTAATTCTTCAATTTTGAGTTTCACTCTTTCCAAAACTTCTTTCGGATTTTCGCCTTTTCTCATTACCACAATTCCCTCCACAACGTCGTCATTGGCATTCAAACCCACTTGCCCAACTCGTGGCATTGAACTTTCGTGTACGTCCGCTAAGTTTTTCACTAAAATGGGATTTCCATTGGCATCATCTACAATAATATTTTCAATATCTTGAATAGACTGAATCAATCCAATACCACGCACTACGTAGGCCTGACCATTTTTTTCAATGACATCCCCACCGACGTTAAGATTACTTTTATTGGCCGCTTCAAATACTTGTAAAGGCGTTAAATCATATTTTGAAAGGCGATTGGGGTCAACACTGATTTCGTACGTTTTCTCTTGTCCACCAAAAGCGACTAAGTCCGCCACACCTGGAACAGCCCTTAATTGACGGTCGATTACCCAATTTTGTAGTGTCAACAATTCCCGAGTATCTCGGGTTTCACTTTTCAAAACGTATCTAAAAATTTCCCCGGTTGGGCCGTAAGGCGGTTGAACATCAGGTTCTACTCCCTCAGGAAGTGCTACACTTCTTAATAGATTATTAACTTGTTGCCGAGCGAAAAAATCTTCTACGTCATCATCAAAAATAATTTTGATAACTGATAATCCAAACATCGTAATACTCCGAACGCTGGTTTTTTTCTGTACCGAGTTCATTGCAATTTCGACGGGTGTAGTCACAAATCGTTCTATTTCTTCCGCACTTCGTCCGTTCCATTCCGTTACAATGATAATTTGGGTATTGGTTACATCGGGGAAAGCTTCGATGGGCATATTACGGAAGGCAATAAAACCCGAAACTGCCAAAATTCCCACCCAAAAGAAGGTAAAACCTTTATTTTTAAGCGAAAAAGCAATAATATTTCTGATAAATTTATTCACGAGATTAGTTTTTAAACTTGATACATACGCCCCTACTTTTACTAATCATTAATGGCGTCGTAAATCAACAATTGATTATGATTTATCACTTTTTCATTTTCTTTCAGGCCGCTCAAAATGTACGTTATTTCTCCTACTTGTCTGAATACCTCCACTTGTCGGGTTTCGATATTATTTTTATCATGATAAATCATTACGTAGTTTTTGCTTTTATCAAAAATAACCGCCTCAGAAGGAATTCCAATCATTGACCTATTTTCAGTATAAGACAATTTAATAGTCGCTCTCATTTCGGGTTTTAGCAAGTAATTGGGGTTTTTCAGAATAATACGAACTTTCATTGCCTTTGTTTCAGGATCAATGATATTAAAGATTTTATCTACTTTTCCAGAAAAAACCTTATCAGGATTACTCAAGGTAGTCACCGACGCATTTTCGCCTAATTTTACTTGATTAATGTCGCTTTCATTGACGTTAGCAATAGCCCAAACTTCATTTATTTGGGCAATATCAAAGATATTATCCGTTTTATCACTCCTCAATAACATATCTTGGTTGACGTGTTTTTCAATGATAAAACCGCTAATTGGAGCTTTTACTTCGTACAACGACCCAGCCTTGATATTATAAATCTTATAGGTCTCTTGCATTCGATTGAGCTGCGATGTTGCTCTTTCCACTTGTCCTTTTGCCTCAATTACATCACGTTCCGAGTTCAATTTGCCCTCAAATAATTCTTGCGTTACTTTCAAATTATTCTTGGCAATCAATAAATCATTTTTAGCATCAAACAATTGTTTCTCAAAATCGGCTACTTCCGTACTTCTGATAATGGCCAAAACTTGTCCTTTATTGACATAATCACCCAACTCAACATTCACTTTGATAACATTTCCTCCCACAACAGGAAATACTTCAATCAGTTTATTGTTATCGGCTGTAATTTTTCCGTAAAAATTCAACTGATTTTTCAAGGGTAATACTTTTGCGTCAGCAGTTGTTGTTGTCTTAGACATCACGTCGGTCAAAACGAAAGTCTCCACAATTTCTTTCTTAACCTTTTTCTCAGCACAACCAACTGCCAGCCACGAAATCACTACCCCAAGTATGTAAAATTTATTTTTCATAAATTTTTTAGAAAACATTATAATTTAAAACACTGTTAAGTTCTTCAGCCGAAATGGCTACTCTTTTCTTTAATTCATTCAACTGTAAAGACATTTGATTGTAGCTTTCCATGAAATCCGTAAATTCTAAAATTCCGATATTTCTCTTCTGAAAGTTTTGTAAAATGCCTTTATAGACCTCATCAAAGTCAGAAATCGTCCCAATTGACAATTGTTGATAATTGATTTTTGACTCTTTCCATTTAATTAGATTACTCGCAATTTCTGTTTGTATTTTTTGGGTAACAGTTTGTTTCTCAGCCCTCGATTGCTGCAAAACAACTTGAGAAAATTTTATATTTCCTTGATTACGATTCCATAAAGGCAACGGAATGCCAACCGTAATATTGACTTGATTATTAAAAGCTCCGCCACGTTGGTCATAAGAAAGACCCAAATTCAAATCTGGTTTTGCCAGCGACTGTTGCCATCTTACATTCCACTCATTAGCTTCAATATTTTTAGTGGAAAATTGATAATCTGGGCGATTTGCGATAGCAAGTTTTTCTAACTCCTGAGCTTCTCCAACATCATTTCTCACGTATTTTTCAAAGGTAGTTTCATCGTAAAGTGGAAGTATATTTTCGGTTTCATTCAAGATTAATTTCAGCGTATTTTGTTCCTCCAAACTACTATTTACAATGTCGATTCGCTCATTTCTAAAAGAAATCAGGAGTGATTGTAACCTGACTAATTCTTTCAAAGGCACATTTCCTTTTTGAGCTTGAACAGAATAAGCTTTCACTAATTCACTTATTTGATTGATTTGTAAGTCAGTAGTTTCTATTTTTTTATTATTGAAATAGAGAATAAAAAAACTCTTTCTCAATTGAAACTTTAAGTTTCGAAGCAAATCTTGAAAATCATATTCTGCCAATTCTTCATTAATTTTAGAAAGGGCAACTTGATTTTTCTTTTTGTTACCTAAATATATCAATTGCTGAATTGCAAAGGCTTTTTGTCCATTGCCTGCAACATCTAAAATACCATTATTTTGAGGATTTACGAGGTTGAATTCGCCTGAAAGATAAGGTGTATCCCAAATTTTAGCCTGTATCGTCAGTGCTTTTGCAGCATCTATGTTGTAGTGTTTGGCGAGTAAAAGAAGGTTGGTTTTCAGAAATTGTTCCTCACAATTGCTCAAGTCGATTTTTTTTTGTGCAAAAATTATTTGACTACAAAACAAAAAGATTCCCAATCCGAAATTTCTAACATTCATTATCGTTTAGCTTATATTATTTACAAAAAAATTCAAGATAAAACCCTCTTTTTAAAACAGGATTTTATCTTGAAAAAAAATAATTTTACGAAGATACTATAACAATACTCTAACTCATGCAAAAATACTATACCTACAATTGCTAATTTGTTAAATATTATTAAACCATTGAAATATGTATTTTAACCTTTCCGAGCCGCCAATTTATGACCAGAAACCGGCGTATGGTTTTCGTGTCCAATAATCGTTACTTTTCCACCCGACTCTGCATAATCATGCTCAAAATGATGAAGATTTTCCATTACTGAGTGGTCAATCATCCTTGTATTTTTCAAGTCAATTACTACGTTAAATCCTGGAGGAATGGCTTCTAACTTACTTTTGATGCCCATATAGTTACTGAAAACGGCAGATTTATCAATTTCAACTAAGTATTCATCATCGGTAAAAGATACTTCCGTTGGTGTTTTGAAAAGCGTCTTCAATAAATCCCAATCAACAATATTTATCAACATTTGTAAGATAATACCCGCTGCAATTCCAACTAAAAGGTCTTCAAAAAGTGTAAAAAATATCGTTACTAAAAATATAGCTAATTGTTCTTTTCCAATTTTAAATGTTTGGATAAATTCTCTTGGGTGAGCCAATTTAATACCTACCGTTATCAACATAGCAGCTAAAGCAGTATTTGGAATTAATTCGATAAGATGCGAAGCCAATAACAAGAAAATCAAGATAAAAAATCCGTGAAAAAAGTTAGCCCAACGAGTTTTTGCACCATTTCCCACGTTTGAAGAACTACGAGCAACTTCAGAAATCATTGGTAATCCACCCAAAACGGCAGTTAAAGTATTTCCAATTCCTACCGCAATTAAATCTTTGTTGGCATCCGACTTACGACGGTATGGATCTAACATATCAACCGCTTTTACCGTCAATAAAGATTCTAACGTTCCAACCAAAGCAAACATAATCACATATTTGACAAATATACCTGTTTGAGCAAAACCGCTAAAATCAACGTTTACTTTAACATTATCCAATAAATTACCAATATGTACCAATGCGTAAGCAGGCTCAGTTGTTTGGAAATCCATTAATAATTCAGCAGGAATTGCAATCAATAAGACGACCAAAGGAGCAGGGATTTTCTTGATAATCTTATTCTTAATGAACGGCCAGCCCAACATAATTACCAAACTAATAACCCCAATTAACGTAGCTTTTGGGTCGAGGTGTATTAAAAATTGGGGAATAGAAGCCAATAAACCAAATGGTCCTTTTCCTTTTGTTAATGCAGGATTAACATCCAACAAAACAGGAATTTGCTTTGCAATAATAATTAAACCAATTGCGGCCAACATCCCATGAATAGCTGAAAGTGGGAAAAAATCGGCTAATTTGCCCAATTTAAAAACGCCAAAAAGTATTTGTACAATACCCGCAATAACCATTGCACCTAAAGCCAAATGCCAACCTGTCTCACCACCTCCAAATTCCGCAACGGCACCCGCCACAATGACAATCAAACCAGCGGCTGGTCCTTTAATAGTTAATCGAGAACCTGAAATTAAACTTACCACAATACCCCCAATAATGGCAGTAATAAGCCCCATAATTGGGGGAAATTCCGAAGCCTTAGCAATACCTAAACTCAAAGGTAAAGCCAATAAAAATACAATAAAGCCAGAGATGGCATCAGTAGAGAAGTTCTCTTTAAGTCCTTCAATACCGTCTTTAGGGATTGACAATTTATTTTTAATTTCCATGAATGATGTTGGTTTAATATTTTTAAAATCGTGGAATAATGGTATTAAGTCTTTCGTATTAAGTCCTGAGTTTTTAGGCTAAGAAAAATGATACCTACTAAAACTCAAACCAATTGCCTGAAATACAGACATTTATTTTTGAGCAAAAGAAAAATTTGTGTAATAAGACAATCTAACCGTTGGATTACTTTCCTCAATCGTATCGGGAAAATTCCAGACATTTTGGTGAATGTAACTCAACTGTATTTGATGATGAGCATTAATGTTATACCCAAAACCAGCAATAATTCGGTTTTGATTCAATAAAGTTGCTCCAACATTCGACTCTGCGTTTGGACTGGATGCAATTGAACCAATATTCAAAAAGACTTCATCTCCTAAAATCCCAAAAAGTTTTGTTGCTTTCTTTTCGTCTTTTATCAGAGGATAATTCAATAAGAGCATATATCTAAAGCGATTTCGGTAAGCATAATGGTCAATATTGTATGTCCCCGCCGCATCTTTTATCGCTACTCCTACGTAACGATTTTCATCTCTCAATCTATTTGTAATCTTCAAATCTCCGAACTGATGCGTAAACTGAGTTTGCAACCAAATATGATTTTCAGGAACTGGTATTTTATTAATTGCTGGGTCACCATATACGTAAGTCAAATAATGAGAATAACCTAAACTCCCTACCAAATGCTTCGTTAACTGATAATCAATTGATGGGCGAACAAAATATTGTTGTTTTTCACTAAATCCATTCGCAAAACGGAGAACGCCTTCAAACGTGAAAGATAATTTTTTAGTCAGCATGTTTTTCCCATAATAGTGCAACCAAATATCATCGTTTGTACTGTGGGTTTGTGCAAGGGATTTCGATGAAATAGTTAACACTAATGCACTGATAATCAATATATTTAAAATGTATTTTTTCATGATGAAAGCCTATTAAAAGTTTAATTAGTTTTGACTGTTTACAATTGGCGATTAACGTTTGATTTCACCAAATTCAACGAAAACGAAAGGCTAATAGCCCATAACTAACAGCTTTTAAGATGACCGATACGCTACCTCATGCTGAGATTTAGTGTGCGGTCCAATAAATACACGGGCATAAATCCTGATAATTGCCAAGCCATCAATAATGAGGCTCAACGAAACGAAGGATGCTAATACCACTTGATTTTCATGAATATGCGTAAAAATCAAATCTTCACCCACAAATGTTGGTGTAATTGGGAAACCTGAAATTCCTAAACAAGCCAATAAAAATAAGAAGGCTAATTTTGGATATTTATAAGAATAGCCGTGGAACTGGTCTAAGTCGATGGTGTTTTCCAATGATTTCAATCTCCGCAAACACGCATAGCCAAATATTCCTGCTACCACTACGCCACTTAAATACAAATAGACTTGATTGAAGGTGAATTTTTCGTTGAATGATACCGCCAAGGCAATCCAGAAGTGATTCATCATGACTAAAACCCAGCTCATGGTTGCTCTGCGTCTTTCTGTAAATGACTTCAAAACCATTATTAAGCCAATTGTGGCAAAAGTTACGGGTAAATATGCTTGTACAATTGGAGAAATTAATTCCTTATTATGCACACAGAAAAGTCCCGCTCCATAAACCACTGCAAAGAATACTAAGACCCGATTGAGCGTCATAAAATTCAACTGCTTTCCTAACCATTTCAAAGGATTCCACAAAAGACGATACATAAATGAGTCTAAATTCCATTCTTTAGTACACAAAATATAAAATGTATTTTGTAACTTTTTCGAGAATACAGAATCTTCAATTGAGCTTTGATGCAGTGAAAAATTATAGAATTGTTCACGAATCAAATAACTTGCTACCGATGGTGAAACCAATAATTGGTACGTTCTCAAAAAGGCATTTCCCGCAAAGTGAAACAAAGCCAAGTTTTCAAAACCAAGGGCTATTTCGATAAAAATCAAACCGATTTGTGAAATAGAAGCATAAGCAATCTGGCTTTTCACGGATGATTGTACTCGGGCAATTCCCGTTGTGATAATTGCCGTAGTTAAACCCAAAAGACCAATCAAGATTCTTACTGAGATTTGTTGTTCCCAGAAAGGGAATGTTCTCATCAATAAAAACACCCCTAAATGCACCGATAACGAACCATAAAAAATAGCCGTTGATGGTGTTGGTCCTTCCATGGCTCTCGGTAACCAAGACGAAAATGGTAACTGTGCCGATTTTGCCGCAGCCGTTATCAAAATCATTAGAGAAATGAAAACGCCAATGAATGAGTGACTTTGCAGATGTTCATGGACTAATTCGTAGTTATTCAACTTCAAAAAAGTAATGTTTTCGTGCCATAAATGATGGCTCATCCACATGGCTAAAATTAAACCAATATCCCCAATACGATAGATTGAGAATACTTTTACAGCATTTTTTACTGGCAAATATCGCTCACGATAGAAGGCAATTAATAGGAACGACGAAAGCCCTAAAATTTCCCAACCAATGAATAACGTTTCCATATTTCCCGAGAAAATAGCTACATTATAACCCACATAAAAAAACAAAATGGTATTATAAAAACGTTTGTAGCCAGGTTCACGGTGAAGATAATAACGACTATAAATGGTAACCATAAATGTCAATAGAGAACCTACTAACATATATACAACCGTGATTTTGTCGAAATATAAATCCACAAAAAAGTCGTAACCAGTCGTTCTGAACACGTCAATATCCTTTACATTTAGGGTTGGACAGCCTTTTATAAACCACGAAATGGTAAAAAGAATGGCACTAATTAAATGTAAACCAACGGTTAGAAAAGCAGTCCACGAGATGAATGTCTCTTTTTTATCAGGAATAAAAAGGCTTATTACAAACCCGAAAATTGGCAATAATATAAAATAATTAAGTAGCTGAGTCATGTGAAATATTTGGCTATTTGTAACTGATTAATTCTTAGGGAGCTAATTTTTGGATTATCTCTCTTTTAAATTGCACGGCGAAACCGTATCAAATTACTTATTCACCAATAAGGTAAACTGGAAAATTTTCTTGATTTGATTCCAATAAAGGTGTAATATCCTTAATTCTCGTGAGTTCTTTCATCAAAGGAGTATACGGTACAAACTCTCCATTTTTGAAAACGGATAACTCTTTTGTCTCTGGATTTACCACTACCAAATTCACCCATTCGTTAACAAACCATTCATAAGTTGCGTACAAACGTTGAATGGTTTCTAATACAACAGCAGGAAAATGCTCAACGATAAACAATATTCTTATTGGGTCATGGACTTCAATCATTTGGCTCGGCAATCCAGGGCGTAAATCCCCGTCAATACCATTTGCGACACCAATTAAGCCCATCACGTTATGAGGAAGTTTAGTACCAGCTCCCAATTTTTGATTATCAACTCTTGAGAAATAATATTCCAAATTGATACCCCCACAAACTGGAGCGGCCGCTTTTAGAATATTAAAAAGGTATTTTCCTTCTGGGTCAATAGCGTAATCATAAGAATTCAAGAAAGAACGTCTATCCAAAAATAAGCCTTTTGAAATATCTCTGTGGCCAATAATACAAAGGGCGTTCGTTGCGTGATTTAATTCTGGACGTGGTTCAAATAAAGAAACTGAACGAATTTTTATCTTCTCGTGAATCATCGCTGGAGTCAAATTTGTATCAATTGACTCAAATCTTCTTGAACGCTCTTTGGCATTATAATCCAATGATGTTTCAAAAATCTTTTCGTATTTCTTATGGCTTTCCAAATTTGCGACAGAAAGCAATTTTTCGTCAAAGAATGCTACTTCATCACGAGTTGTATCGTGCAATGTTCCCACAAATTGGGTGGAATCTGGAATATCAATTCCTTTCATTCTCAATTTGGCCCTTACTTCTGGCTTATTTGCCATTTCGCTCAAAACCCGAGCATTGGCAGAACCCGCCCGTCCGCAACACGCACCACAATCATAAGCAGCAAAGTGAGGATTATTGACACTACTCGCACCGTGACCAACCACATATACAATTGGAGCAAAATCTTTAACTAAACCAATACTTTTTAAAGTTCCCTCCACTCTATCAACCATTTCATCAATCAAATAACCAATCTGCAACCCATTTTCTTTCTGCTCATCGTGGGTATGTTCAACCGTTAAATCAGCAAATTTATCCATGTGTTTAAACGACGACGATGTTGCTGGACTCATGGAAGGTCTGAAAATACTTCCGAACAATTTAATAGCTGATGAAAAACCTAAAGTTTGCGAAATCAACCAGCCACTGTAAAATGAGTGAGTATGCTTTGAAAAATAAAGGTCTTTTTTAAGTTTAATTCCTTTGCCTGAACGATCGGGCTGTTCTTTGACCAAATATTTTGGCGTAACTGGAGCAGGACAAACCTTGGTATAAAACTGACCACCTTCGGGTTGAAAGAAGAATTCAACGCCAAAAAAACCTGGTGTTCCAAAAGTTTCACACGATGAATCAAATTGCTCAAGGTATCGTCTGATTGAACATTCTCTATCATCAATACAAAACAATGCCTGAAAACTCTTCTGTTTAGCTTGCTTTTGGACAGTACTTTCCATTTGGATTCCCGCTAAAACTTCATCGTAATAACTCCATTCAAAAGCCTCTTGCCAAACTCTAATAATCTCATTAAGTTCATTATCAGTAATTTCGCCGAATAACTCCGTTGGTTTTTCCATCAAATTTTCTGACAATGGAGTCCAACCATCTCCAAAATGGAAATCAATCGCATCAATTTCGAGCAGTAATTCAAAAATGATTGCGTCATTAAGAGTAATTTTACGAGAATCTAAAAGCGTTTCTGGATAATCTTCCACCGCTGATACCATTCCCGACCAACCTTGATGGGCGAATTGTTGGTCAAAAAGATACTGTTCGTAATACGCTTCATCACCCACTAAAAGCTTGAGTAAATCTTGCATTTTACAATCCGTATTGAGCAACAAATCTTTGGCACGTTTTCTTCTAAAATAACTCGTAAAGCTATTTCGCTCCATTTCTTTCAACGATTCAAGAAAACTCTTACCTTTTTCTGGAAAAGCCCAGATAGCAATACCTTGGTCGAGAAAACCGCATATAATTCGGAAAAGCGTTGGATGTACCATTGAATCTAAGTCAATTTGATATGACATTTTCCAATTGGCTCTTAAGCCTCCGATTCTTGGCGAAAATTTAGCATCGTATTCCTCCGAAAGAACTTTTTTAGTCCATTTTTGAGAAGCATCAACACCATATTTTTCACTGATTATTTTTTCTAAAATATCCTTTCTAATTCGACCATTCGCATATAATGTTCTATACTCATCCAAAGATAAAGTTACATTATAGCCAAAAATTTCGGAGGCTTTACGGATACCTTCAAAGAATTTCATATCCTGATACGCATGAAGCGTATTGTGATGGACGAAGTCTTTCAAAGGATTCTGAGCTGGCAAAAAATGCTTTAGCTCATGGATTATTTCCTTTTCATCAAATAAATGCTTGCTGGGAGATACACTTTTTTTACTCATCTGAAAATCAACAGTTTAGATATTAAAATTACTTAAACCCAACTAAAAGACATCGCAAGTCAAGCCTGACGAGCGGATGAGAAAAGCCAAGAAAGCAATAGAAAAGCATGCGTGAACAACAAGAAGGAAGGATTAATTACAATTTAATTTTACACAGCAATATTCATAAAATATTCAGTACAAAACTCAGGAATTAATACTTGAGACTTGTTATACAACCTCAAAATGCGAGAAACAAAAAATTAGCTATATAACTTGAGAGAACAATAAAGAATAAATCTCTTTACTGATTGATGGGAATAAGAATAATAATAAGAATTGGTATTAGTGATTGTACTTAAGATAAAAAGATTTTTTGAAGAAACATTCTCCATAAAATCATCTTCGGTATCATCATAATCTTCTTCAAGGTCAAAATCCTCATTTGGATTGGAATCTTCAACAAAATTATTGATTATAAACTGTGGCTTATGACTAAACGTAATAAACGTAGTGTAGTCAGAAAAATTAATAGACATACTATTACCGGTTCCATTATTGATGCTCAATAACGCAATTAGTAAAAGGAGTATGTTTTTTAATTTAGTCATTTAAAAGAATATCGTATAAATTAATATCAAAAAAATATCTTTTTGTACTTTTTTTATATTGATATACATTTTCCATTACAAAGATATGATTTTTTTTAGAAATGAAAATTTATTTTATTTTTTTTTATAAAATCATAAATGAGTATATGGTTTTTTAGTGCTGTGGTATTTCTTTTATTTTACATAGCTTTTGATAAACCTAAATACTATGAAAAATGTAATTTGGCTATGTTTTATTGTGTTGTTTTTTGAACACGCTAATGCTCAAATCAATGGAAATGCTTCTTTAGTCTCAGGCGGAAGGATTCGTACATTTTCGTATCACTTGCCTTCTGGCAATTCTGCGTGTAATCTTCCCCTATTAATTGCTTTTCATGGAGATGGTGGCAACGGTGCAGGCTTCCAAAGTTATGCAGGTTTTGACGCTTTGGCTGATAGTCAGAATTTCATAGTTGTCTATCCAAATGCTACTTTAGTAGGTGGTACACTCCAATTTAATAAATATGCCGATAATGCCGTAGGTTTTGGTACGGCGGGTGACCCGAGTTTTGGAACTTCGCCCGACCCAAATGCTCCCGACGATGTTCTTTTTACTTCCGATATTATCGACTACTTATCCGATATTTACAAAATAAACCGCAACAAAGTTTATGCCACGGGGCATTCTGGCGGAGCATTTATGTGCTATTTTTTATCGGTAGCTTTGGCCAATAAAATTGCGGCTATTGCACCCGTTGCGGGTAGTTTGTGGATTAATAGTACCTATTCAAATAGCAGATTTTCCCAAGCAAATTTTACTCCTATTCCTATTTTACACATTCACAGCAAAGGTGACCCTGTGGTAGAACCACCCATCATTCCGTATCCTCAAACGCCAAATTACGTGTGGCCAACTTCGCAGTTTTCGGGAATGGCTTGTAATAATTGGGGGACTTACACAACCACCACCATTAACGCCAGTGCAGATTTGCTGACTTTTTGTGGCACAGGAAAAAAAGTTCAAATGATAATTACGAAAGATGCAACGCACGGTTGGCCAACAGCAGTAAATCCGCAACAAGAAATT
Organism: Bacteroidota bacterium; assembly: GCA_040387735.1. GTDB lineage: Bacteria > Bacteroidota > Bacteroidia > Cytophagales > Spirosomataceae > Arcicella. Next base: position 72,660 of record JAZKDE010000006.1, on the reverse strand, counting down.
TGGAATTTTGTTAAGAATTATAGCCTAACTACATTTTCATTAAATACTTGTATGACAACCAATCAAACCGTGCAAACGGGAAACTGGCAAAGTACATCAACTTGGCTTTCGGGTCAATTACCTTCATCAATGAGTTACATTACCATACAATCTACTCACAACATTACCCTTCCTTTGAATCAACAAATTATTATCAATAACTTAAATTTAAAGGGGAAACTCATTTTTTTGAGTGGTAGTGTTTTGAAGATTACGAATTAGATTTCATAACTATTTGCTTGAAAATATAGGTGTATTTCACAAAGTCACCACTTCTCCAAACTTCACAATCTTCAATTCATCAGCTCCAATTTTATGCTCTTTTTTCAAATTTTCTAAAATTACGGCTGGCTCATTTAAGGGTTCGTCAGACAAATCGAAGGTACCAAAATGGAAGGGAATTAGCCTTTTGGCATTACAGTCCTTAAAAGCTTTGACCGTATCATTGGGTTCTTGATGATTATATTTCATAAACCATGTCGGAGCAAATGCTCCTGCACCAATCATAGCAACGTCAATATTGGGAAATAATTCTCCAATTTTCTTGAAATGTGTACCATTTGCATAGCCAGAATCTCCCCCAAAATAAATTGTTTTTGCCCCTGACTTTAGCATAAATCCTCCCCAGAGTGTTTCATTAGCATCATTTAGTCCACGATTAGACCAATGACACGACGGCACAAAAACGATTTCAAGTTTCTCGTCCGTTTTATATTTCTGAAACCAACCTGCCTCTTGGATTTCATGGTTAGGCATCCAATCTTGTAATAATGGCTGCATTCGTAAGCCTGTCAATATTTTTGCTTTTGGATTTTGTTTTTGGAGCAATTTCAAACTACTCTTATCGCAATGGTCATAATGAGCGTGTGAAATGAGAATATAATCAAGATTGGTCAGTTTTTTGGGGTCGATCGGAAATTCCGAAAAACGTTTACTGGAGTGCATAAATTCCATGTATGGAACGGGTACATTACCCAGAACAGGGTCAATCAAGATTTGCTTTCCTCCCAAACGAATAAATACCGTTGCATGACCCAACATCACAATTATATCATCCTGTTCGTTCAAAAATGAATCATCCTTAACCACTTCCGTCCCTTGCGACTCGTTATCTTTTCGGTCTTTGTATGGGTTTTTAGAAGATTTCCATTTCAACACATTGCTAAACGAAGCCTTTTCGTATCCGACGGTATCCATATTGAGGAAAAGTCCATTTTCATCAACAGGATTACCACCGTTTTTTTCCCATTGTTCCCAAATCGTTTCTAAATCAGGATTTTTTGTAATTAATTTCATTTGCTTTTTTTGAGATAAAACAATTCCACCGCCAACTGTAGAAACAGCGGTTATAGCAATGGTATTTTTGATAAATTTTCTCCGTTTCATAATTGCTTTCTTTTCAATTCATTTACCGCATGATTAACCGCCCGAGCCGTCAAAGCCATAAAAGTTAAAGACGGATTTTGATTTCCTACCGAAGTCATACAAGCACCATCCGTTACGAAAACATTTTTACAAGTATGCAATTGATTAAATTCATTCAAAAGGGATGTTTTAGGTTCTTTTCCCATTCTTACGCCACCCATTTCGTGAATATCTAAACCTGGATTTTGGTGACTATCCGACATTCTCACGTTTTTACAACCTGCTTTTTCTAACATTTCGGAGGCTTGATTATGAAAATCTTTCATCATTTTTACATCATTATTTTCATCATAGCCAATTGATGTCACTAATTGCGGAACTCCCCACGCATCTTTTTGTTCTGAACTCAATCGCAAATGATTTTCGTATTTTGGGACGGTTTCGCCCTGCATCATGATAAATACGCCCCATTCTCCTGCATGAGTTATTTTGTCTTTATATTCTGTTCCAAAAGTTGGCTTGTTAATGTCCTGCGACCAGCCCGCTCGTGAAGCGGAAAAGGCCACCATATAACCCCGTTGAAAGTCCATTTTCTGTTTCTGAACATTTCTAAACGATGGCATAAAAGCCGTAGTTGGTCGTCTGCCCGTATAATATTGGTCCTCAAAACCTTCATAAGTAGCACTTCCAGAACCCCGATAATTGTGAAAAGCTACGTAACGCCCCAAAAGTTCATTGTCATTACCCAAACCATTCGGAAAGCGATTCGATTTAGAGTTCATCAATATCAAATTTGAATTGAGTGTTGCAGCATTCACGAAAATAATTTTAGCGTAAAACTCCATGACTTCTTTCGTCTCAGAATCGACAACTCTTACCCCTTTTGCTTTCCCCTTTTGCTCATCGTAAATGATAGAATGAACCACAGAATTTGGTCGAAGAGTCAATTTGCCCGTTTTGGCTGCCCACGGTAATGTTGAAGAATTAGAACTAAAATATCCACCGTAAGGACAACCTCGGTAGCACAAATGTCTCGCTTGACATTGTCCACGCCCTTGTGCCAAATGAATGGCATTGGGCTTTGTCAAATGAGCACAGCGACCAATTATTACTTGACGGTCTGTATATTGTTCTTTGACTGATTTCTGTATGTGTTTTTCTAAACAATTTAATTCCCAAGCGGGTAAAAACTCTCCATCGGGCAAGCTTTTTATTCCATCTTTATTACCGCTAATACCCACAAATTTCTCCACTTTACTGTACCACGGAGCAATGTCTTTATAACGAATGGGCCAATCAACCGCAAAACCATCTCGGGCGGGAGCTGCAAACTCATAATCACTCCAACGTTGAGTTTGTCTCGCCCAAATTAACGACTTTCCACCTACCTGATAGCCTCTAATCCAATCAAAAGGCTTTTCTTGAACGTAAGGATGCTCTTCATCTTTGACAAAAAATTGCTGTGTGGCTTCATCGTAAGCATAACATTTTTTTACGATTGGGTTTTCGGAAATAACATCTTGGGGCATTCTTCCACGATGGGGTAAATCCCAAGGGTCAGCCATAGCTGTTGGGTAATCTTGGATGTGTTTTACATCACGACCACGCTCTAAGACGAGTGTTTTTAATCCAGCTTCGCACAATTCTTTGGCAGCCCAACCACCACTAATTCCAGAACCAATGACGATGGCATCGTAGGTTTTTGTTTTATTATCAAGTATGTTCATTTGATGAAATAAGTTATGGATTAAAAATACATGATTTTTGCAAATAACCTATCCGACGTTATATTTTTCAACAAAAAAGGCTCACCTTTCGATGAGCCTTTTTATTAAGAATAATTCCTAAAATTATTTCTTTTTGATAACTTCTGTAATAACACGAGTACCAACATTATACTGATAATTCAACGTAAATGTTTTAGTAACTGGGTCATATTTGTTAACACCTGTCTGCTCAAAAGGACCAGCTAATGTTGCTGCTCCACCAGTAGGAGTAATCGTTACAGTATTGTCTTTGTTTACTTTTAACAACATCGTAGATGAACTTCCTAAATCTGCAAACTCAGTTTCTGAAGTAGCTTTGTCAACAGTTTTCAAAGTTTTATCTCTTGCAATATCACGAGGTGAAGTTGGGTGAGAAAAATATCCAGTTGAAGTATAAGCTCCGTCATATTTATTAGGAGTACCTCCAATAAAAATATTCATAAAGCCTAAGTTACCACTGATTTTCACACCGCTTGCATCTGAAATACCTACTGGAATAACGTATTCCTTAGAAAAATCAAGTGTTTTAGGAAGTTTCACATTAACTGAGAAATCTGCATCTCTTGTACCAGCTTTAATAATTGGATTAACAAATGTATAAGCCGTTGAAGGTAAAGCCTCGTAAGGATCATCTCCTGTTGCAGCTCTTTTTACGTTTGTTGCTTTCAAGAAATCAGTAGCAGCCGTTGTTACACCCATCGTAAGCGCTAAATCTTTATCCAATGGTTGAATTGAGCCAAGGTTAACTTGATAAGTAACCGCTACTGCAGTATCAATCTTAAATTTTCCTGTTTGTAATGAGCCTCCTGCATTGCCAAAAATACTAACGATTGGTTCTGCTCCGACACTATTGATAATGTCTGTGTAGCCTTTGTCCTCTAAACAACTGCTAAGTCCGATAACCGAAGCAAAAAGTATCAGACATGATTTTATGATTCTTTTCATTTTATAATTGCTAATGTTAAAATTAAGTAAATGAGACAATTTGAAAATTAATCATATTGTCAAATTTCCAAGCGGTTCGCCGCTCGATTAAATTATTTCTTAGCCCAAAAGATTTTATTATCAAATTGGCTGGTTACATTTTGTGCTGCCACGTTTTCTGAGTTTGTTGAAATTTCAGAAGTTGGGTAGAACAAACGTGCTGGTGCTTTTGCTTGGATTGCTTTAGTAGCTAAAGGCACACGAGGGAAACCTGTTCTACGGAATTCACTCCATGCTTCAAAACCTGTCAAACTAAACATCGCCACCCATTTTTGAGTAATGATTGCTTCGATTTTGTCAGTTGAACTTGCCCAGCTAACGTTACTTACGGCTTTAGCCAAGTACGCTGTTGCATCCGCAGCAGTCAAACCAGAAGCAGTAAATGCTTCTGTCACACCTGATTCGTATAAAGCTTTAGCATCACCTGTTGCGTATCCTCTTTGTACAGCTTCTGATTGTAAGAAGAAACTTTCAGCCGCAGTCATTAATACCATTGGTTGGTCAAAAGATTTAACAATTGCTGGACCGAACCATGAACGTTTAGGGAAAAGGTTTGAATCATTACCTTCTCCAAGTGGTACACCAACGTAAATTCCTGCGTTATTTTTAGCTGCTAAACGAGCTAAACGAGGGTCTTTTAAGTCAGTTTGAAGCGTATTGATGAAGAAATCAGAGCAAACATAAGCTTGTTTTGTACCTGCATCTGAACCAGAAGCCTGCTGAACGTAATTTTCCCAGAATGGATTTTGCTTTCCAGTAGTTTTCAAATAACCTGGTGTTGAATTTACCGTTTCACCAGTTTTCAAGAAACCAGCTCCTTCGGCTACAACTTTAGCAATTTCACCTTTCAAATCTTTTCCTGAAATATTACTTTGACGAATTAAGATTCTCAAACGAAGCGTGTTTGCAAATCTTCTCCATTTAGCTAAATCACCTTTGAAAACGATATCTTGAGCACCTGGACTTGGGTTATCCCCAGAGATAGCTACTTTCAAATCAGTAGAAGCAGCGTCTAAAGTTTTTACTAATCCATCATAAACGGCTTGTGCATCATCATATTTTGGACGAATAGAAGATGTTCCTTTCAACGCATCAGAATATGGTACGTTTCCATAAGCATCTACCAAAATTTGGTAATTAAAGGCAATCATTACTTTAGCAATACCCGAAACAGCAGACCATTTTTGAGTTGTTGCTTTATCCAGAATATACTGGTAGTCTTGTAAGTTATCGTAAACACCATTCCAAACACCTGTACCATAAGTAGCACCGTAATCAAATTGACGCTCTTCAATAAATCCAGAATAGCTTCCAGATGGAGCCCAATAACCTCCGAAGAAATTACCGATTTGGTGGTGTCCTAAACGACCCGCAGTAGTATTAAGCGCACTTGAAAGCACTAATTCTGGCGTTGCAGAAACGGCATCATTAGGATTATCATTAATATTGAGATAATCCCCAGTACAACTGCTCAGTAACAATGCAGTTGCCGCAAAAATTGAATATATCTTTTGTTTCATTTTAAAATCTTTTTTATTGTTAAACTGTTATTTGTACTTGCTAATATGACTCAAAATTTGAGTTTTACTAACGAATAACTATTAACTATCTAAATGCTTAGAATCCTAAATTAACTGTAAAACCATAAGTACGTGTTGGAGGAGTTTGAGCATTAGAGTTCAAACCAACCGCATTGGTAGTTGTATTAGCAAACTCAGGGTCTGTATATACGTTTTCTTTTGGTAATAACGTAATCAAGTTACGTCCCACAAGTCCAACTGATGCACTTTTGATGAATTTTGTAGCCGCTAAGTATTTTGTAGGCACGGTGTAAGAAAGAGCAACTTCACGCAATTTCCAGAAAGCAGCACTTGTTACAAAGTTTTCACCGTAACGACGTAAATTACTATCCCAAGTTCCTAAACCACCATCTTTCACAGTAATGTTTGTGTTTGGTGTATAAGTACCATCTGCATTAGCAATTACTGAATTAGGGAATACAAAACGCTCACGACCATAAGCCGCAGTAGCAGAAGCAACACCCGTAAACCATTCTGTACTTGCTAAACCGTGATAAATATAGTTACCTCCACGATATTCAGCTACAGCGTTCAAACCAAAACCTTTGTATTTTAAACTTGTTGTAAGACCTAATCTGTATTTAGGGTTAGACTGACCAACTGTTTTCAAACCTGTTGCTACTGAAGGATAGCCTGTTTCTGAATTCACAATTACACGTCCAGCTGGGTCACGCTTATAAGCAATTACTTTGATTGTTGGATATTGCTCGCCAACTGTTGCAAAAACTTGTCCTAAAGCCGCATCAGTAGTTAAATTATAATAGTTAGAAAGGTTCAATTCATTGATTCCTTGATATAATTCTAATACTTTGTTGTCAATCTGGCTAAAGTTTACGTTGAAATCCCACGTAAATCCATTCGCTAATTTTACAGGAGTCGTTTTCAAATCAAGTTCAAAACCTGTATTTTGTAAAGTACCAGCGTTAATCAAAGCACTATTATATCCCGTTGCTTGTGAAGTTGAAATAGCAACCGTTTGTCCAGTCGTTTTTTGCGAATAATAAGCAAGCTCTAAGTTTACACGGTTATTCAAGAAACCGAACTCTCCACCAATTTCGTAAGAGTTGGTAAATTCAGGCGTCAAGTTAGGGTCAGGAAGTCTGTTACCTACTGAATAACCTGCAAGACTACCGTAAGGGAAGTTACCTGCTCCAAATGTTGTTTGAAGAGCATAAGGGTCAACATTGATACCACCCACTTTTGTAGCAGCAGCTCTAATTTTAGCAAAACTTAAAAAAGTCAATTCTTTCAAAGCAGGAATAGCCTCAGATAATACGACTGAAACGTCAGCTCCTGGATAGAAGAATGAACGATTAGTTGCACCTAACAATGAAGACCAGTCATTACGACCAGAAGCGTGCAAGAATAAGAAGTTTTTGTAGCCAAATGTCAAGTCTCCGTAAACACCTACTAAACGGCTTTTCGAATCACTTTCCAATGCACCAGCCTCACCAATACGGTTTCCAACGTTATACAAACCAGGAACTACCAGTGAGTTAGCTTGTGTACTTACAAACTTCTTCGTATTTTCCTTGTTGTTAATACCAGCGATGAAAGTGGTAGAAAAATCACCAAATTTCTTGTCAGCTGTTAAGAAAAAATCAGAACTGATACGATAATCAGTATAGTTATAATCAAAAGCGAAACCATTCAAATCATTTTGAGCTTCAGAGAAATCTCCTACAGTTTTTGCATAAGCACTGTATTTGAATTTTTCTTGAAACGCCTTACCATTATAATCTTTTTTAGTAATACCCACACGACCCAAGAAAGTCAACCAAGAAGTAGCTTTGTAAGTCAATTCAACGTTACCCGTTAAATTTGAGTTAAACTCTTTTCTACGGTTTACATCTTTGTTGAAGAACGGAGAATAAAAATAAGCATTATAAAAGTTATTAGGGTTTGCAGGATTTAAAGTACCATCTGCATTTTTGAAGCTTCTCCAATCTCTATAAGTATCAAGTGGTACTTGACCAGGCGTATTCAAGATTGTATTATAGAAATCAGAAGTAGTGAAGTCGATATTGTTAGTTGTATAACCAATATTGAAAGCACCTTTAAATTTGCTGTATTCGTGTGAAGCATTCATACGAAGAGCAGTTTGGTCTTTCGTATCACCAGGAACAACACCTTTTGTATTGTTTTGTTGAGCAGAAATAAAGAAAGAACTTGCTTTATCTCCAACCGATAATGAAACCGAAGTTTGCGTTGTTACTCCTTTATCAAAAGCATTCAATTTTGAATTTGGTTTGTAACTGTAAGCAGTTTTTTGGATTGTACCATCCTCTAAAGGCATACCTAAGTCAACACTCGTTCCTTTTTGTACTGCATATCCATGAACATCAACATCACCAGTAGTATAAGCTGGCCCGTAAGACTGGTTTTCGAATGGAATATAAGTACGGCTATAAGATTCAGTACCAGCACCAAATCCTTCTTGGAACTTAGGCATAAAACTGATTTCCTCTACATAAGTTGTATTTGAAACCGAGATTTTAGGAGCACCCGCCGAACCTTTCTTTGTCGTAATAATCAAGGCACCGTTTGACGCATCCGAACCATAAAGAGCAGCAGCGTTAGCACCTTTTAAAACAGTTACATCATCAATATCATTCGGGTTGATGTAGTTAATAGCATCAGCAGGAGCTACTGAACCGTCAATTACTACAAGGGCTTCGTTATTACCTAATAATGAACGGTTACCACGTAAAACGATACGATTACTTGGGTTTACACCATTATTAGTTGTGTTAATTTGAAGACCAGAAACTTTACCTTGCAAAGCACTTGCCACAGATACGGCTCTTCCCTGATTTAATTCAGAACCTTTCACCGTTGTTGCAGCATAACCTAAAGATTCTTTCGAGCGTTGTACACCGAGAGCTGTTACAACAACTTCTTGAAGTTGTGAGTTATTAGAACCAAGAGCTACGTTTATAACCGTCTGATTACCAACAGCTACGGTCTTGTTATCAAAACCAACGAATGAAAAAGTAAGTGATGCACCACTGCCAACGCTGATTTTAAAACTACCGTCAGCACTTGTAGTTGTTCCTCGTGAAGTACCCTTCACGGCAATACTAACTCCAGGTAATGGCGAGCTATCTTCTGCAGATACAACCTTTCCTGAAATTTGTCTATCCTGAGCGATTGATTGCATCGCAAGCCCAAAAAATAGCACAGAAACAATGAGTAAGAGTTTTCTCATTTTGTGTTTGGTTTAAGTTAATTGATTAATATAGTAAAAATTGAAAGTGTAATCGTTATGAAGGGTGAACAATGTACGAGGCAAAGTATTTATCAAAATACTTTTAAAAACGTATTTGGGTATAATTTTGAATAGTGTATGAACTGAAAGAAACTCAATATTGGGAGACGTTAACGGCCATCCTATGTTTAATTGTATAAATTTTTCAAAAGAAATGTTCCAGAATTTATGAATTATTCTGAAATGTTAACTAATTATTCAAATTGAGATTTAGAGAGTGGCTTATAGCCATAAAAAGACATTAAATACCTCTTTGAGGTATTTTTAGAAGTGTTTTTTAGTTTTGATTAATGAAATTATTTTGCTGGAAAGTCTATAACTTTATCATATCATTAACTTTCCAGATTTAAAATTAACAATTATTTTACAAAAACACTCATAAAACAAAAATTTTCTCCATCAAATAATCCTAAATCGGATAATTTAATATTAGGAATTACTAATAAGGCCATAAACGAAAGACTCATAAAGGGAGAAACCAAAGTACAACCTAAATCTTTGGCAAAATGGTCAATTGCAGAATATTCTTTGGCGACCTCATAACCATCACTACCCGACATTATTCCTGCAATTGGCAATTTCAAGATACTTTTTTGCCCATTTCCATCTACTGCTGACACGCCACCACGTGCTTCAATAATTAAATTTACCGCTTCACAAATTGAAGCATCATCCACTCCAACAGCAATGATATTATGTGAATCATGGGCTACTGAAGATGCTATTGCACCTTGTTTTAATCCAAAATTCTTGATAAATGCTATAGCTGGCGGACTATCTTGGTAACGATTGACAACGGCTATTTTGAGAATATCATTTTCAATATCTGAAACAATACAATCATCCAAGGATTTAAAATCATATTCTGACTTTAGGGTAATCAACTGTCCATCAAGAACTTCAATTACTTTGATTTTCGTTTCCCCTTCTGATGGTTCATGAATTTTAAAATCTGCTACATTTTTCTTTTGACAGTTAAAATTATTGACAATTTTACTTGGTAG
>JAZKDE010000006.1:0-62644 GCA_040387735.1 Bacteroidota bacterium | reverse complement strand
ATTTTTGAAACGCCATTTTCAGCTACCAATTTTCCATTGATATAAGTTTGGACTACCTTAAAATCACTCGGATTATCTATCACAATAAAATCAGCAAAGTCTCCTTCACGCAGTAAACCAACGGGTAAGCGGTAATGTAAAACAGGATTAACACAAGCAACTTGTAGGATTTCAAATAATAAATCAGGGAATTTAGTCAACGCTCTTTTCACTAATTGATTAATGTGGCCTTCCACTAAATTATCCGGATGCTTATCATCCGAACAAAACATTATTTCGGTGTAATATTCGGGTAACAAACCTATCAGGGCTTCAAAGTTTTTGGCGGCCGAACCTTCTCGAATCAAAATCTTCATGCCGTACTTCAGTTTATCCAATGCTTCCTCCGCCGTAAAACACTCGTGGTCAGTTTGACAACCTGCTTCAATATATCTTCTGGCATCGTCACCTCGTAAGCCAGGAGCGTGTCCGTCAACGGGTTTATTATAACGCTGAGCCAAAGCAATTTTCGCCATCATATCAGGGTCTTTATTCAATACCCCAGGAAAATTCATCACTTCCGCTAAGTAGCCTATTTCGATATATTTTTTAAATAAATCTTCAATATCATCGGGAGTAATCGTGGCCCCTGCTGTTTCAAAAATCGTTGCAGGTACGCACGAAGGAGCTCCAAAACAGAATTTAAACGGAGTTTGTTGAGCATTCTCAATCATGTATTCTACGCCCTCTTTTCCTAAAACATTTCCAATTTCGTGCGGGTCAGAAACCGTAGAAACAGTCCCATGAACCACTGCCAAACGAGCAAACTGGGCGGGTGTTAACATCGAACTTTCCACGTGGACATGGGCATCCACAAAACCAGGTAATAGATATGGTGTATTGTCTTGCGGAGTAGTTGATTGAATATTGATTTTTTGAATTTTTCCGTTTTCAATCTCCAAGGTTCCGTACTGAATTGTCTTTTCAAAAATGTTGATGATGTTACCTGTAATTTGCATAAGTTTCTGTTTTTAGAATCGGAAATTAGTGATTTATCCTTGCTTTCGGTATGATTTACATTAATTTCATAGCCTAAATGCTATTTTTCATCTATTTTCCCCTCTTTTTCCCCAATATTGCCCCTGTGCAAAATAGCGGGAGCAAAACAAATTCTTTTTACCTTTTCCTACTTTCATTGATTCTCCTATCTTTGCAAACAAAATTATGAATATGAAGAAAACGATTATTGCTCTTGATGGTCATTCGAGTTGTGGCAAAAGTACCACGGCTAAACGAGTGGCTAAAAAATTGGGATATGCCTTTGTGGATACAGGGGCAATGTATAGGGCGGTAAGTTTATATTTTCATGAGAACCATATTTCCTTAACGAATACCAAGGAAATTGAGAAGGCTTTGTCAGAAATTCACATTACTTTTCACTTCAATGAACACCGTGGAGCGAGTGACGTGTATTTGAATGGTTTAAATGTGGAAGAAGAAATCCGTAAAATGTATATTTCACAAATGGTTTCGGAGGTTAGTGCTATTACAGTTATTCGGAAAGCAATGGTGGCTCAACAACAAAAAATGGCGAAACATCGTGGCGTGGTCATGGATGGAAGAGATATTGGAACAAAGGTTTTCCCAGATGCCGAAATCAAAGTTTTTATGACTGCGGACTCGACCATTCGGGCGGCTCGTCGTCAGAGAGAATTATTAGAAAAAGGCGAAATGGTAGATTTGGATGTCATTTTGGAAAATCTCAAAAAAAGAGATATTATTGATTCTACTCGTGAAGAAGGTCCTCTAACACAAGCTGAAGATGCCGTACTGATGGATACTTCTTTTATGACCATTGATGAACAAGTAGATTTTGTCATTCAATTGCACGATTCTGTTCTGGCAAAACTTTAGAAGGTGAAAGCATGAGAACGAGACTTTGTCCCTTTCACCATTCCATTTTTTACGCTTTTACCTTACACAACCCATTTCAATATTTTGAAAAAAAATACATATACCATCATTGGACAAGGTTTGGCGGGTTCAATACTTGCCTATTTATTGATGCAAGAAGGACAAGAAGTTCAAATTTTTGACTCATCAGAATTTCCATCTTCCTCTAAAGTAGCAGCGGGTATTTACAATCCAGTCACGGGTCGAAAATTAGTAAAAACGTGGTTAGCCGATAAAATTTTCCCATTTTTGGCAGATTTTTATCCCCAATTAGAAAAAGAATTGAACGCCAAATTCTTTCATCCCATCCCCATTTATCGTCCTTTTCCGAACGAAGAAATCCAGAAATATTTCAAAAGTGATCACGTACCTGATGATGTTTCTGATTTTGGCACGGTGGAATTTGAAAACATCAACTATCAAGAAATTGTAAATAGTCAATTAGGAGGCGTAACTACCAAACATTCTGGTTGGGTAGATATGAAAGTTATGTTAACCGCTTTTCGGGAATATTTTGTGTCAAAGGGCGTTTTTGTGGATAAATTACCCGAATCATCCGACCAAATATTTATCTTTTGTGAAGGCTTCAACGGTAGATTAAATCCCAATTTTAGTTATTTGCCGTTTAGTCCTGTGAAGGGTGAAGTATTGGATATTGAAATTGAAAATCTTGATTTACAGGAAATTATCAATCAAGGAGCATTTGTGATTCCACTCGAAAATAATCAATTTAGACTTGGAGCAACGTATAGCTGGCATGATTTGGATTTTATACCAACTGAGCAAGGTAAAAATGATTTGATTGAAAAATATCAAAAACTAATGAAGCCTTCCATGCGTATATTATCACATTTGGCGGGTGTTCGGCCAGCCACTAAAGACCGCCGACCATTTGTGGGAATGCACCCAACGTTACCAAATATCGGTATTTTTAATGGTTTAGGCTCAAAAGGTGTTTCTCTCGCCCCGTATTTTGCCAAAGAATTTGTTAATTTTCTGGTCTATCAGAAAGAACTTCATCCTGAAGTCAATATAAATCGTTTTGCTTCGTTATATTTAGGGTGATAATTTTAAATACTAAGTACGAGGTAGTAACCGAGGCTAAAGCACCGAGAACCGAAGATTTCCAATGAAAAAAAAATTACTCTTCATCATATTCATTTTGATAGCCTATTGCTCTGAGGCTCAAAATTTTTTCCCTTCCCAAGAACCTTTTGGCAAGAATAGAATTCAATACCGACCTTTCAAATGGCAGGTTTTGACTTCACAGAATTTTGAGGTTTATTTCTACGAAGGTGGACAACAAACGGCGACATTGGCAGCTCAATTGGCTGAAACAGACTTTGACCGCATCACAGGAATCTTGGGATATTCCCCATTTAGTCGTACCAAGATTTTCATCTATACTTCAACGCAAGACCTCAATCAGAGTAATGTTGGCTTAAATTTATCCAGTGAGCGGGAAATTAAGGAGGAAAATTTAGCAAAATCTCGCATTGAAATCGCCTATTCAGGCAACTCAGTTTCTTTCAGAAAAGACCTTGTACGTGAAGTTTCACACGTATTTATTCACGATATGTTGTACGGAGGAAGCATTAAAGAATCGTTACAAAATTCTTTATTATTGAGCGTACCAGATTGGTTCATGAACGGAATAACTGCCTACATTTCAGAAGGTTGGAGTACCGAAATGGATTCGTATATGCGGGATATTATCCTGAGTAAAAACCTCAAACGACCAAGCCAAACCAATGGAAAAGAGTCTGTTTTAGTCGGGCAATCTATCTGGAATTACGTTGCTGAAAGATACGGAAAAGACAATATTGCTAATATTCTTAATCTCACCAGAATTATTCGGAATGAACAAACTTCCATCTCAAGTACTATTGGAATGCCATTTAGTAAATTTTTGAAAGAATGGCGGGAATATTATGTTGCTATGGCTGAAAATGTCAATGCAAATTATGTAAATCTGAACTATGACTTCAAAGTAAAAGAAGTAAAATTTAACAGTTCAGAACGAATCAATAAATTCAAGATTAGCCCTGACGGAGCATTTTTAGCCTATTCCAAAAATGAATTAGGACGGTCCAGTGTAGAAGTAATGGACTTGAAAACCAAAAATAGCATCACCATTCTAACTTCTGGCTTTAAAACACTTAACCAATCCATCGACTACAATACTCCACTCCTTTCGTGGACAAAAGGTGGTACATTAGCTGTCATTTACGAAAATCAGGGAGAAGTAATTCTGAATGTTTACACTGATATTACCGAGAAAGATTTAACGGGAAAATTTGCCTCAAGAAAATATTTAAAGGATTTCGACCAAGTTCAAGATTTCGATATTTCTGATAATGGAACTTCTTTAGTTTTGAGTGCCATTAGTAAAGGACAGAATGATTTGTTCCTATACGATATTGCACGGGGAAAAATTCAGCAATTAACCAATGACCTTTATGATGACCTCAGTCCAAGATTTGTAGGGTCGGCGGGAAAAGTAATTTTCACTTCCAATCGCCTAAAGGATTCTTTAGACATTGATAAAGGTTCGTACAAAACCCTGAATGGAAAATTCAATTTATTTCTTCACGAAGGAAAAATAAAACAAGAAACCGTTCGACGTTTGGTTGATTCTTTAGGCTCAATTTCTAACCCAATGGTTGCCGATGGTAGTACGGTTTATTTTTTGAGCGACGAAAGAGGTATTCGCAATATTTATAAATTAACGGCTGGCGATTCTACAGTTGTACAGGTTAGTAATTCTCGCAGCGACATTGAAGATTTTGATTTTTCTGCTCTATCAAATGGTCTGGTTTTCAAGTTATTAGAAAACAATACTGAAGTTATCGCCTTTAAACAAAAGGCGGATTTTGGGATAAAAAACAATATTCCTTATACAGGACGTAATGTAAAATTGTACGGGATTGTACAGCCAGTTCAAGCTTTGAATAATAAAGTAGAATCTAAAACCACCGTTACAACTACGGAAACGCCAACTTATAAACCAAAGATTGCCTTAGAACCTGGTGAAATTGACACGGATAATTATCAGTTTGATTCTGGCGTATTTTCAAAGAAAAATACTGATATTCAATCAAATACAAACAAAACAGACAAAAAGAATAAAGTTGAAAAAATCACTTTGTCGAAACAAAATCGCAAAGATAATATTAAACTTCGTGGCCCCGTTGATTACAATAATCCGTTCGTAGTCAATAATACCGACCTTGATTTTATGATTGACCCACTTCCACAACGTGGTTTTGGCTTGAAAGGAACAATCAATATGAATGATTTATTGGAGAATCATCATTTACAAGGTGGCATTTTTATTACACCTAATCTGAAAAATACCGATTTATGGGGACAATATTCGTATTTAGCCAAACGCATTGATTATACCATTCGTTACGACCGTCGTGCTATTTCTGAAGACAACGAACAGAGTATGAAAAAGTATCATTTCAATAAATTAACCTTATCAGCGTCGTATCCCATCAATACCAATACTCGAATTACTGTTTCACCTTCTTATACCGCAAACCGATTTTTGGATTTAGTGAATTTAGCATCGCCCGATGGGTTCTCTGATTATGCTGGCGGAAGAGTTGAATTTGTGTATGACAATACCATAAGTCACGGAGTAAATCAGTTGGAAGGAACACGTTTTAGAGCTCGTTTTGACCACTATACTGGTCTTACCAATCAGCAAGACGGCTTTGAACGTTTTTACGCTGACCTTCGTCACTACCTTCGTTTTGGCAAAGGTATCATCTTAGCAGGTCGTCTTTCGGGAGGACACTCTTTTGGGAATTCACCTAAACAAACCGTAATGGGTGGAATGGATAACTGGTTGGAATGTCAATATGAAAATCGTACTGATATAAATAACCCATTTGATAATTCAAGATTCGACAACAAAGACATTTTCTTCTTGGATTATGCTACTCCTTTGAGAGGTTTCAACGTCAATAAATTATCAGGAACGAGTCATTTAGCCATGAATATTGAGTTGCGTGTACCCATTGCAAAATACCTTTATGATGGCCCGATTTATAATAATTTCTTCAAGAATTTACAGTTGACAACTTTTACCGATGTTGGAACAGCTTGGACTGGCGTTGGGCCATTTGCTCGTAAAAATGGATTCAATACCAGTATTATTGGTGGAGGCTCTTTACCTTTCCGTGCTACGGTTACTGATTTTAGAAATCCATTCTTAGTGGGTTATGGCGTAGGAGCGAGAACCACAATTTTAGGTTATTTTGTAAAATATGACATTGGTTGGGGTTGGGAAAATAAGGAAGTTAAAGCCCCAATTTCTTATGTTACTTTGGGCTATGATTTTTAAAGTCGTAAGTCGTAAGTCGTAAGTCGTAAGTCGTAAGTCGTAAGTCGTAAGTCGTAAAAAATGGTTTTTAGTTGGACTTAGTTCCTTCAAAACCATTTTTTACGACTTTTTTTATAATCAAATATTACTTAGTGCTTCTACCTTCAATTTTCTCAACAGGATAAGAATCTAATCTGGATATAGTATTTTAGCTTTTAATATTTGGAATAAAGCAATACGCTCAAAATCTTCAAAACAAACTCATGAAATCAACCTATGTCTTTTTGCTCCTCTTCATTATTAAAATCTCTGCCGTTAATGGACAGAGTTTAACTTCGTCAAATCTCCCCATTATCAAAGTAAATACCAATGGTAATACTATTTTTGACGAGCCTAAAATTTTGGCAGATTTAGAGATAATTTATAATGGAGTTGATAAAACTAACAATATTACCGACAAACCTAATGGTTACCTCGGTAAAGTTGGCATCGAATATAGAGGTTCAACATCACAAGACCTTTTCCCCAAAAAACCTTACGGTATTGAACTTTGGGTGGACTCAACCCAAAAAAGTCGGAAGTTTGCCCTTTTAGGAATGCCTGAAGAATCTGATTGGGTAATGAATGCCACCTACAACGACAAAACGCTCATGCGTGATGTACTTTCGTATGATTTAGTCAACCGAATGGGACGTTATGCAACTCGTACTCGTTACTACGAAATGGTCATCAACAATCAATATCAAGGTTTGTATATTTTGATGGAAAAAATCAAAAAGGATAAAAATAGAGTGGATATTTCTACGCTAAAAGCAACCGATAATACAGGTGATGACGTTACGGGTGGTTATATTTTGAAAATAGATAAAACGGAAGGTTCAAAATCTGCCAGTTGGAATACAACCCTTCCTTTCGGCTCGAATGTTTACACGATTCCTTATCAAATTGAATACCCAAAAATTACGGATATTACAGAAGCTCAATTTAATTATATTAAGAAATACGTTACAGATTTTGAGACTTCGCTGAAAAGTACTGATTTTACCAATCCAAAAGCACAATGGCGAGACATGGTTGATTTAGATACTTTTGTGGATTATTTCTTGATTACAGAATTTACTAAAAACGTGGACGGATACCGTCTCAGTACGTATTTCTACAAAGATAAAGACAGTAAAGGTGGAAAATTAAAAATGGGTCCCGCTTGGGATTATAATTTGGCTTTCGGCAATGCCAATTATCTGGATGGCTTCAAAACTTCTGGGTGGCAATATAAAATAAATGATTTGGCAGTTCCAGCCAATGATACTTATTTTCTTGCTCCGACTTGGTGGGAAAAACTCACCTCAGACTCAACATTTAGATATCGTGCTTCAAAACGGTGGGATGTTCTACGTAAAACGACATTTAATCCCGATAGAATAAATAACTGGATGGACTCTACCGCCACTGTTTTACAGCCTGCGATGCTCCGAAATAATAGCCGCTGGACGGGAGTTTTGGGAAAATATGTATGGCCAAATTATTACGTCGGAGCAACTTATCAAGACGAAATAAATTGGATGAAAGACTGGATTCGCCAACGAACAGCTTGGTTAGATTCGCAATTAAAAGCTTATGGCTCTCCTTTGGCAAACGAACAAGAAATTACGAAAGAATCGCTTTTGAGAGTTTTTCCAAATCCTGTGGAAAATGAAACGACTATTGAATACGGCGTTTTGAAAAAGGGAAGGATAAAAATAAACCTCTACGATTTGAGTGGCAGACTAATAAAAACGCTCATCGACGAAGAGAAAGGAATTAAAACGTATCAAATAAAGTTCGGCGGAGAAAACCTCCAATCTGGAACCTATATTATTGATTATCAATTAGATGACCTATCCGTAGAAAGATTAAAATTGATAAAAAAATAAGCTTAAATTAGGAAAAATGGCTTTGGAGTGGATTCTGCTCTCCAAAGCCATTTTTTTCGTAATTCCTCTATCCTTGAAAAGCTGTACTCACGTGTGAGCCATCACAGTATGGTTTATTTTGGGATGCCCCACAACGACAAAAAGCGGTTGTTTGCGTTTTAAGTGATTCGTTTCCTGCTTTATCTTTTACCTTCAAATTACCGTAAACCAATAAAGGACCATTTTCCAAAACCTCCACAACGGTATTAATACTCGTTTGGCTCTCCTGATTATGGTCATCATCCATAAAATACGTCAAAGCTGCCGATGGACACGCTTTAACCTGATTAATAATCTCTTCCGTTTGTCCCTGCTCAAGCGTTACCCATGGGCGTTTACGAGGATCAAATACGTGAGGTAATCCACGAAAACATATCGCAGAATGAATACATTTTGAGGGTTCCCAAACTACTGTTACCGCTCCATTTGAGTATTTTTTTTTGATTTCCATAAATTTTAATGAATGGGTTTTGATTGATTAGATGAGTAAATTTATCAGAAATTTTACGGACAAAATAATAACTATTCGCCATTCTCTATTCTCTATTCATTCATTTTCACGACCTTTACATTGAAATTATATAAAATTATTTAAAAATGGAATTGGAAACCTTAGAACTTCCTAAAACAATTATACCGCTTTTAGAGAAAACCCACGCTGCTTCTGCAGAAGTAAGACGTTTGACGGATGCCCAAAAGAAGGGAATCTTGCATCGTTTGGCAGTCGTTTTAGTAGAAAATACCGACGCAATCATTGCGGAAAATCAAAAAGATTTAGACCGTATGGATATTGCTGACCCCAAATATGACCGATTAAAATTGACCGCTCAACGCATTCAAGATTTAGCCGAAAGTATGAAGGAAGTCGCTGATTTGACCGACCCGTCTGGACAAATTTTATTAGAACGTGAATTAGGAAATGGACTAAAAATCAAGAAAATAGCCGTTCCAATGGGCGTTGTGGGAGTGATTTTTGAAGCTCGTCCAAACGTTACAGTTGATGTTACGGCATTGTGTATTCGTTCGGGAAATGCGGTTGTCTTGCGTGGTGGCTCAGATGCTTTTGATACCAATTCATACTTAGTTGGCCTTATTCACGATATTTTGCGTGAATTTGGGGTAAATACCAATTGTATCACTCTGCTCCCACCCGACCGTGAATTGGTAAAAGAACTTTTAACGGCTACTCGCTACGTCGATTTAATCATTCCTCGTGGTTCTGAATCTTTAATTCAGTTTGTCCGCAAACATTCACTTGTCCCAACCATCGAAACGGGTGCGGGCGTGTGTCATACTTACGTGGAAACAACGGCTGATTTACAAAAAGCCGCTGATATTGTGATAAATGCGAAAGTGTCAAGACCTTCCGTTTGTAATTCTTTAGATACAGTTATTGTGGACGAAGCAGTTGCTCAGGATTTTTTACCGATGCTCCGTGAAGGATTTATGAAATGGAATGTAGAAGTTTTTGCAGATGAAATATCTTATCCAATTTTTGCCGCAATTGACTATCCCTATCTTCAAAAAGCCACTCCAGAGGATTTTGGTAGAGAGTTTTTAGATTATAAATGTTCTGTGAAAGTAGTTTCGGGAATTAATGAAGCTTTGGCTCACATCAGCCAATTTTCATCACGCCACTCCGAAGCAATTATCTCTCAAAATCCAGATTATTGCCAACAATTTATTCAAGAAGTGGATGCAGCGGCTGTTTACACCAATGCTTCAACTCGTTTTACGGATGGTGGACAATTTGGTTTGGGAGCAGAAATAGGAATTTCGACTCAAAAATTACACGCTCGTGGCCCATTTGCTTTGGAAAAATTAGTAACCGAAAAATGGATTGTAACAGGTGATGGACAAGTGAGACAGTAAACAGTTAGCAGTGAACAGTTAGCAGTCATTCGTTAACAAATGACGATTAACTGTTCACTGATAGCTATTCGATGATAACCGCTAACTATTCACTGCTAACTGTTCACTACTAACTGCCAACTGTTTTTATGAAAATTGAAGCATACCAAATATCGGAAGTTATCAACCTTAAAAAATTCAGGAATGAATACGCCAGTCAACCCTTGCTATTCAATAATTCTGAACTTTTTTATAAACGTGACGACGACAAATACTGTTATTTACTCAGCTATGGAATTGTAGTTTTTGCAGATTTTGGTGATTTAGAAAAAAGTGAGTTTCTGAAATTTGTAAAAGGATACGTAGAAGACGAAGTTGAGGGAAAATATGAAGAACAATTCGACCTACAAACTGACCCCGCCGTATCAATTGTATTGAAGTATAATTCCATAACAGTTTCTGAAATTACGGACGATACCATTAGAATTGTGATGTTGAATATTGGACAATCCGTTGCCTTGGACCATTATGAAGACCTGACGCTCGCCATTTTCAAAGATTCTCGTGAAATAACCGACGAGCTTGAAAAAACTGGAACATTCAAGTATTCCAAAAAAGATTTATTGAAATTTATCGGTAGAACAATCAACATTAAAAATAGTATTATTGACAATTTATACATTTTTGATGCACCCGAGGTTGTTTGGGAAAATGAGCATTTAGAACGAATTGACCGAGGTTTAAAGAAAACCTTCGACCTGAAAATGCGTTATCAAGACATTGATTATAAACTCAAGATTGTTCAAGATAACCTAAAACTCTTCACCGACCTCCTTCAAAACCGAGAATCTACTCGCCTCGAATGGATTGTTATAATCCTCATTCTCATTGAAGTTTTTGATATTTTAATCAAGAAGTTAATTGGCTAAATTACCGTTTAATAAATTGGTTTAATTTTTTATAAAAAAGGGTCAGCAGACGTTGTTGTCCCTTTTTTGTACGCCTTTTCAAAAATATTTCAAAAAACTAAAAAAATAGTTTGTAAACTAAAATATTAGTTATATATTTATTCTATAATTGAACATGAGCCTAAAATTCAAGTGAATTAAACAAATTGTCTTAAATTAAAAGTGATGACAAAAACGGCCCTTTCCCGAAAAATTGTAACTTGTTTTATTGCAGGTTTAACTTCAATAGCACTTTTATTGATGCTTGGCAATAGTGGTACATTAGTTTGGTTTCCACCGAAAATTGTTTTTTCACTTGTCGGATTAACATTTTTACTATCTTTAATCTATCCATTTATTTGGCAAAGTCAAGAGAATAAAAACAAAGTAGATTCTGAGAAAATTTACGGTTTTTTGTACTCAATAATTCGTTATACAATTGCTTTTAATCTTGCCAGTTTTGGCTGGAAAAAGATATTTGGTTTGCAGTTCGTTGTGCCAAGTGAAATTTCGAGTCAACCCATGAATCAACAATCAGGCGAGTGGCTTACTTGGTATTACTTTGGCTATTCATCGGTTTTTGGAATTTTACTTGCTCTTATCCAAATCATTGGTGCTTATTTTTTATTATTCCGTAAAACACTACTGATTGCCTCCATTGTTCTTTTTGCACTCATGTTAAACCTGACATTGATTAATATTTTTTACCAAATGAACGCAGGAGCATTAATGCAATCAGTATTGATAACTATTGGAATATCATTTTTAATCTTATTGGATTATGATAGATTAGTTGTCTTTTTTCTCAAAAAAAAATCGAATTTACCATCAATCCTTCAACGTAATGTTTTGCTAAAACAAACCATAAGAATATCCGCAATTATACTGTCATTATTATTCACTTTGTACCTAAAATCTTTAATATAATTTTTGTAAAAAAGGTATCTAACATAAAAATCATGCAACCAGAAAGAGAATTAACCAAAGCCGAAGAACAAATTATGCAGGTGCTTTGGCAAATAGAAAAGGGCTTTGTCAAAGACGTTTTGGACGAATTGCCCGAACCAAAACCTGCCTATAATACGGTATCAACCATTATCAGAATTCTGCAAGAAAAAGGATTTGTTAGCCACAATTCTTACGGAAAATCGCACGAATATTTCCCGATTGTAAGCAAAGAAAATTACAGTTCTTTCGCTACCGAAAAATTGGTTGAAGGCTATTTTGAGAATTCATTTTCGAGTCTTTTCTCATTTTTCTCTAAAAAAGGAAAAATTGATGTCAAAGATGCCGACGAGATTTTGGCAATGATTAATAAAATGAAAGAGGAAGAAAAGTAACAAGGATTTATGGAAAAGCATTGTCTTTTGCATCTCTTAGATAAAATAGGGTCAATTAATCTATAATTGTCTTTAGTTCAAACATTCATAAAAACTACTGAGTACTAAAATCAAACACTAAATTAGTTCTACACCTGATTTGTGAGTTAGTGATTTGTGAGTAAAATCGCAGTACTAAAATCACAACTCACTCAATCATAACTCACAACTAAAAAAAGAACATGGCTGAAATATCTGCATCCGACCAAGCCCCAAAAGGCAAAAAACGTAGCCACAAATTATCTACCAAAATCGACATGACTCCGATGGTGGATTTAGGCTTTTTATTGATAACATTTTTTATGTTAACAACTTCTTTGATGAAACCTGTGGTTATGCAATTGAATATGCCTGATAAAAGTTGTGATGATTGTACGTCAGAAGTTCGTTGCTCAGAATCATTAAATGTAGTAATTGATGCCGACAATAAAGTGCATTATTATCAAGGCACAGAATGTAATCCGACGGTGCAAACAACTGATTTTTCAGATAATGGAATTCGTCAGGTTTTATTTGACTATAAACACAAAATTGGCGAAGTTTTTACCGTTGTAATAAAATCAACGGATAAAGCAAAATACCGAAATATGGTGGATTTATTAGATGAAATGGTCATTACCAATAATAAACATTACGCCATTGTGAGCATCACAGAGGAAGATAAAAAGGTACTTAGCGATATTCGATAATTGATGTTCAATGTCTGCTAAAACTCTTCAAGGGTATTTCAAAAAACAATATTACATTCTCGTAATTCGAACATCAAACATCAAAAATATGAACTGGCTCAATTACCTTCTCCAAGTAAATTTATATTTGATTTTATTTTACGGCTTTTATCGTATTTTATTACGAATGGAAACCTTCTTTAATCTTAATCGAGGCTACTTGGTGGCATCGGCAGCTTTGGCATTTTTTATTCCGTTGATACAGTCAGAATGGGTACGTAGTTGGTTTGTAACAGAGCAAGTTTCACAAACGATTAATATACTTTATGACCCACAGGTTTTCTACGTACAAGCCAGTGAAAAAGTCCATAAGCTTACATTAGGGGATTTTATAGCTGTTTTTTACATTATCGGAATTTTGATAGGAATTGCTCGTTTTGGGGGAAATTTAGTCTATTTGGGACAAATGATGAAGCGAAGAACTCTTCAAAAAGACTCTAAACAAGCCTTTTCATTCTTTAATATTTTGTTCGTGAGTAAAGAATTAAAGCAACGTTCTACCATCATGAAACACGAGTTCGTTCACATTCGTCAGTTACATTCCGCTGATGTAATGTTGTTTGAATTAATTGCCATTTTCAACTGGTTTAATCCCGTTGTTTATCTTTATAAAAGTTCAATTAAACATATTCACGAATTTATTGCCGACGAAGTTGCCAGCCGTAATGAAGCCTCAAAAGCGGATTATGCCATGCTTTTATTCCAGGAACAATTTGGCGTACAGGCAATTCCGTTAACCAATAATTTCTTCAATTCTTCACTTTTAAAACTCAGAATAAAAATGCTACACAAAGAACGTTCAAACCAAACTGCCATGATGAAATACGGACTCATCGCTCCGCTCTTTATATTAATGATTATAGTTTCATCAGCTACTTTAGCGAGTCGAGAATTAGAGAAAATAGAAAACGTGGTAGATGAAAAATTGGAAGAAGTAATTGTTCAACCATCTAAAACAGCCCGAGAGGTATTATTAGAAGATGGAATCGATTTATCTAAAGCCTTGATTATTAGCCCAGCATTATTAGATGAAGTTACGGTTCACGGGAAAAAAGACACTAAAAAAGATACTACTGAAGTATTTAATAATGTCGAACAAAATGCTGAATTTCCTGGCGGAATGGAGGCTTTTACTAAATATTTAAAAGAAAATATTAAATATCCAGAATCAGCTCAAAAAGCGAATATTACAGGTAAAGTTTATATTGAATTTACGGTCAATACCGACGGTTCAACCAGTGACTACGCTATATTAAAAGGTATTGGATACGGCTGTGATGATGAAGCTCAGAGAGTTTTAAAGTCGGTTCCAAATTGGATTGCAGGTAAACAAAGCGGTAGAACTGTTCGAAGTAAACTTACCATTCCTATCAATTTTCAATTAGGAAATGTAGCATTAGTTGAGCATCCACCTATTTATATTTTGGATGGAAAGGAAATAATTGAATCCGAATTGAAAAACTATAATCAGGAGAATATTGAGAAAGTAGATATTCTTAAAGCTGAAGAAGCCATCAAACAATATGGCAAAAAAGGTAAAAATGGCGTTGTTGTTATTACGAGCAAGAAGAAATAGTCCGATAAACAAAAACCCTATCCTACTTAAAAATCCCCCACCCCAACAAGTGGGGATTTTTAAAAACTCAATCAACTAAAAAATTAGTTTCATTTTTAATTATACTCAATTATGGAAAATCACCAAGAAAATCTCGAAACATTGGAAGACATCGTCTTCCAAAATCGTAATAAAAGCTACGGAGCTTATACATTACGATCTGATTATCAAAACGTTATTAAAAAAGCGTTAATCATTGGCATTGGATTATTTTGTTTGGCAATTCTTACGCCGATGCTTTGGGCTAAGGTTGATAGAAAAGATAAAATTATAGTAATAGCTGATGTCATAGACGTAAATGAACTACCCAAAGAAGAAATTAAACCAATCGAACCCGTAACGCCTCCTCTACCTGTAGAGCCTGAGCCACAAATAAAAACGATTGCATTTAACCAACCTGTCATAGTTGATGATAATGAAGTAACTGAACCAATTCCAGACCAAGAGACATTGAATGATTTTGAAGGACAAATCAGTAATATAACACAAGACGGAGTAGAAGGTGATATTCCAGTAGAAGACCCAGATGCAAATAAAGGCTCTCAGCCTGAAATGCCAGTAGCCGTTAAAGCCGACGAAAGCAATCAAATATTTATAGCCGTTGAACAAAATCCAGAATTTATGGGTGGTATGGAGGCATTAGCCA
Organism: Bacteroidota bacterium; assembly: GCA_040387735.1. GTDB lineage: Bacteria > Bacteroidota > Bacteroidia > Cytophagales > Spirosomataceae > Arcicella. The sequence continues at coordinate 47,261 of JAZKDE010000006.1, read as the reverse complement.
GATTTTTACAAAAAAATCTACGCTACCCTACTTCTGCCGCCAATGCCAATGTGGGAGGCAAAGTTTTCATGCAATTTGTAGTTGGACAAGATGGAGGCATCACCAAAGTTGACGTACTAAAAGGAATCGGTTTTGGTTGTGATGAAGAAGCCCAAAGAGTGGTAAAACTCATGCCAAAATGGTCACCTGGAAAACAGTCTGGTAAAGCAGTAGCCGTAAGATTTACCTTACCAATTAGTTTCCAGTTATCGGAGTAGAAGTGAGATTGGGAATGGGAGAATGAGTTTGTGTGTCAGGTTTTATCATAGTTAGATACATTAAACTATGATAAAACCTGACATTGGTAACTGATAACTGTTTACTGATAACTGTCAAAAGTCTCCGTAATTAACTTGCAGACAAGGTAATCCTAAATCTAAACGCCATAAATCAACTACTTGATTTCGGTCGTCTAATACGAATTGTACGTAAAACTGTCCTTTGACGTGTTTTTCGTACAATTCTTTTTTTACGACAGCATCCTTCCGATTATCGCCCGAAGTACGCATATACAAGGCATTGTACGGAATTTTATTGTACGACAACCAGTTCATCGTCTGACTTCGGGCATTATCTTCTCGCCCCGACATCAGGATTATTTTCACGCCTTTTTCGTGGTACGTTTTCACAATTTCTGCCACAGGAATATTCAATAAATCAGTCTCGCAACGTTTGGCATCAAAAGGACCTCGGTCGTGAAGAATTGCCAAAGTTCCGTCCAAATCACAGAGAATAGCGGGTGGCAAAGTATCGTCTTGTTCTTGATAATGTGGGCCACGTTCGTCTTTCAAAATATGCTGTTTGTACATTCGCATAATCACGTCTCGGCCCACTTTTTTCTCCCGTTTTTCGTCTCGTTCCAGACATTCTTCCAACGAAGTATCAAAGCCTTTTATCTCAATGTGCACCTTATCGCCCGAGTCTTTCATGTATTTTTGAACGACTTGCGTAATCCGCTCAATGGGTCTATCCGACAAATTGGTATCGTCAATCACCACGTGTTTTCCTTCTTTCAAAGCCTCCACGAGCATAAAATCACGGACACGTTCCACAAATTTTTCGTTGGGATTACTATGTACTGAATTATCCAACATCGCTCGTAATTCGTCTTTATTCAGTCGTTTCCAAGTGTGCGGATTTTCAGTTAATAAATTTTTGGCAAAAGTGGACTTTCCGCTTGCGGGCAATCCACGTAGTATTAATAGTTTTTTCATTTTGTTTTATAAAAAGTAAACAAATTTGTTTATTTTTGTTTTATGAATAATATAGAAATCATCAAAGGTATTCATCCAGGATTTATCTTGGAACGTGAACTCAAAAAGCGACATTTGAGAAAGAAAAATTTTGCCCTTTCAGTAAACGAATTCCCGCAAACGCTGGGAGCAATTACGAAAGGTAAGCGAAATATGAATACTGCCTTAGCTCTCAAAATCGAAAAATCATTGGGACTTGAAGAGGGCTATTTGATGATTTTACAGGTTTATTATGATATTGAACAAGAAAAACGCAAAGAGTATTCTGAAAGTCCTGATTTAACTAAATTAAATTCAGCATTATTTTGGGATACTCAAATGGATAAAATCAATTGGGTAAAACAAAAAAAAGCAGTCATTCAAAGAATTTTTGAACGTGGTAATGAACTTGAAAAACAGGAAATTACTCGTTTTTATGGGGAGAATGTAATTCATGAAATTTTGAAAAAAAATGTCTAATAAACTTCATTACAACGTTATTAATGATTTGCTACTCCAAGTTCTAAAAGACTTAATGGCTAATCCAATATTTGATTCTTTCAGGTTAGTTGGCGGCACAGCATTAAGCCTTTTTATAGGTCACCGTGAATCAGTCGATATTGACTTATTCTCGGATGCTGATTATGGCTCAATTGATTTTAAAGCGATAGATATTTTCTTGAAAAATAATTATTCCTTTTATCAATCTAATGATTTTCAAGCAATTGGCATGGGAAAATCATATTTAATAGGCGATAACAAAGACCAATGTATCAAACTTGATTTATACTACACAGACCCTTTCTTTGACGATATTGTATTGATAGACAATATCAGAATAGCAAGCGTAGAAGAAATAATTGCTATGAAAATTGATGTAATTCAACGAACTGGTCGCAAAAAAGACTTCTGGGATTTACACGAATTAATGGAAAATTATTCATTCGAGAAAATGCTTTTTTTGCACGAAAAACGGTACCCTTACAATCATAAGCCAGACCTTATCAAACATAATTTTACACAGTTTAGTGAAGCTGATGATGATTTCGATCCAATTTGTCTAAAAGGAAAATTTTGGGAAATTATTAAGTTGGATATGATTGATTTTATATCTTAATTTAGCCAACCTTTTCCCTCACTTCCAACAACAACGCATTCACAAAATCCTTATCCACATCATCGGGTAAATCGCTTTTTTCAAAATAAGAATTTAGCTTCAAAATATCCGATTCGGCTTTTTCCATGAAGCGTTCTAAATCAATTTCTCCTCTGCGAATTTTCAGTAAATCTTGAGCATTGGGTCGTCTGACGATGATAGTTTTTTGCTCGGCAATCTCCAAAGCCATGTCCAACAACCGTTGACAATGCAAGAGATTTTTGCCATCAATTTGCTGTCCATGATTCTCAATATCCACGTAGCGTTGCGTATTGCGGTTTTTCAACCAATCCGTGTATTGTACAAAATCCTTGCAATGACTTGAATATCCTTCCTTATTAAAATACAAAATAGGCAAATCCTTCTCTCCTTTCGGCACAGAACTTAGCCTGACATTATCGCCATTTTCAGCCATAATTCCCCGATAACCCAATTGTTTTGAATCGTCATAATACAAGGCGTAACAATCCTTAAAATGAGATAAATTGACTAATCCGCAGTATTTTTCGTCTAAATTATTATCCGATAAAAAGGTTTCTAAAATCAAAGTTTTACCATTTTGATAGACAAAACAAAAATCCATCAACGACTTCCGAACCATTTTATCTTTCTCCCAATTCATCTTTTTATCCAAACCTTTCGCCTTTTTGATTTGGGCAACGGCATAACCGCCAAAAGAATGCAAACATTTCTTTGTCAAGAACTTATCACGATTTTGCAGAATTAAATCAAAGGCAGGATGCTTTTCAATGATACAATCTTCGGGCATAAAAAGTAATTCCAACATCGTAGAATTGGCCGATTGAAGCAATTGCAAAAACCGCCGAACTTCATAATAACATTCGTCTTTGCTGACTTCAATTTGTTCTTTATAACCAAAGCCAACCAACTCACGGACAGGCTGCACGTACACGCCTTTGTAGTCCGTATCTGACCCAATGGTATTAGTTCCGTAGGCTTGACTACCGACGATGGTTTTAAAAATTATTTCCATTTTTTTAGATTAAGGTTGGAACGCAGACGGCGAGTCTCATCTGCCTGCCATATCAACAAACGGTTTTTGATAATCAGGTTTAATGATTTTCCAGATTACTTGATCGTAAGGCTGTTCATCCAACATTTTGAACAAAACCGATGGATATTGACAAGTTTGAAAATACAAAGCTGTTGTTTTTCTATCTTCCAAAACCTTAAAATTTTGTTTACATTGAGTCTCAATTTCGGCAAAATTATCTAATAATTTAGCGTGTGTAGATTTCACCCAATCATAAAATTCATCGGGAACTCTATCCAAAATTGGCAATAAATCTTGTCCTTCTTTCAAATATTCCCAGATATTCAAAGTAGAAACCTGCGTAACAATTCGGTGAATACGTTGATATTCATCAAATTTAACTTTTAGACGGTAGCCATTTTTATATTTTACAACAAATCCTTCTTTATTTTCCTCCTCCAATTGTTTCAATTTCGACAAATCGTTCAATCCATCGTAACGTTTCGCAGTTTCAAAACCGATATTTTTCAGAGGTATTTCAATGCCTGTTTCAGTATCAACAATGGCCAATAAAACCAATTTACGTTCATTTCCATAATCCAAAACAATACGATTTTCGGGATAAATAATCTCAAATAAATACGTTTTTGTTTTATCCAACAATGGAATCATCTCTGCATACTGAGTACGCAACATCTCCGTAGCTACAAGTGATTGCTCACTCACAAATGACCCACGAGTAGCAATAAAAGCCTGATTTTCAATCCAATACAAAATTCCCAAAGAACCATCCATTTTCTCAAAAACCTCAAAAGATTCATTCGGAATTACTTGATTTTCAAATTCTCCCAAATTAAAAAACTTCTGAAATGGACGAGCAACCACCTGATAATTACCATCGAGAATCAAACCCCGACAAGCCAAAGTCCATTCATTCCAAACACGTTCATATTGAGCTTTTTGCGAATAATTATAGATGTATAAATCTGCCGTTGGGTGTTTATTGACAATGATGTAGTTATCGGCAATTAGTTGGTTTAGTTGTTTTGTGTTCATTGAATAATGAGTAGTTATTATATATTGTTATTTTATGGTAATATGATTTTGTCTTTTGAAAAATAATAGAGATTATCAGCCAATTTTATCCGATGCAACTCTCTAAAATCATTTGCTACGCTTGTTCTTTCCACAGGATATAAACTTGAAATACGAAAAGTATTTTCAATTTTATTCTTTTTTATCCATAATTGATAAACAACCTGATTTAGCTCGAAACAAATACCAAAATCCTCATCCAATAATATAATTTCACTGCCACTTTCTGATATTTTCAAAAAAATATCAGAAAGTATTTGAACAATATTATCAGGCAAGAAGTCTTGCCCGAAATATGATTTATTAAGTAAATCGGGTTTTAAAGATTGGGCAAAATGTCTATGTATATGAAAATAACTTTCGAAATCAAAAATTATATTTTGACCTAATAATGAAAGTATAAATTCAGTTTTGTCATTAAATATTACTAAACCTTTTAAATAGATATATTTATAAAAAAGATTTAGTTGTTTTTCTTTTATTTTCCAAATATTTATTTCTAAACGTTGTTTTTTAAATTCTTTTTTCTCTTCGGTCTTCATTTTTTTACATTCCCTTTTAGCTTCTTTCAACAATTCACTACTATTATGACATTCAAAGTTTTTATGCCATAAGTTGTTAACTTCATTTAAAAATTTGACATTTATTTGATTTAAAGATTCAGGAATTACCGCTTGTAATATAGGATGTCTATGTACACAGATTCCTTCTAAATCATTACAGTAATCGCATAAAAGGAATAAATAATAAAATTTAGCATCCTCTAAATATTTATTATCTAAGTAATGTAAGTATTCTATCCATGGATTAATATGTAAATATGAAAAATAAATAACATTACCAATAATGTTTTTATACACCCATGATTTTTCTTCAAAAGATAGGTTTTCATGTGAACTTTCATTAAGAAGTGCTAAATAATAATTTAGCTTTTCATATTTCATCTCATCAGATAATGATTCAAGCTGTTTTTCTGTTAATGATAATCTGCTCATTTTTTTTGTTGTTTTTGTTTTTTATTAAAGTAATCAATAGTAAAACATTAATTCTCAGAAACCACGCCATTCCTCCCACCTTGTAGCATTTGCTCTGATTTTTATTTTAAATCTATTTTTGATGATACAAAGCTAAAAACCCACTACGCAATCTATTTGCGTAGATAAAAAATAATTCAGATATTTATAAAATCCTTTTAAATCTGCGTTGCTTGCATCAGCGTAATCTGCGTGCTTAAAATCCAACAATATGCCAGCAAACCGCAACGCCCTCATCCGCTACAAAACCATTGATGCTTGTCTGAGAAACCGATTCAGAAAATGGACTTTGGAAGATTTAATCGAAAAAGTATCGGATACGCTCTATGAATATGAAGGTATCGAAACCATCAGCAAGCGAACAATCCAAAATGATATTCAGATGATGAGGAGTGATAAATTGGGTTATTTCGCTCCAATTGTGGTTTTGGAGAAAAAATATTACACCTACGAAGACCCAAATTATAGCATTACCAACATTCCAATTTCGGATATTGACCTTTCCCGAATGAATGAAGCCGTTGAAATGCTAAAACAATTCAAAGGATTTTCGCACTTTGAACAATTGAATGAAGTAGTACAAAAATTGGAAGACCATGTGTATTCGGTGGGCAAAAAGAAATCGCCCGTCATTGATTTTGAGAAAAATGATAATTTGAAAGGGCTTTCATTTTTGGATATTTTGTATCAAGCAGTTATCCAGAAAAAAGCCATCAAAATGACTTATCAATCCTTCAAAGCAAAAGAGCCAAACGTATTTTTCTTTCGTGTTTGGTGGTTGAAGGAATTTAAAAATCGTTGGTTTGCGGTGGGAGTTCGTAAAGAAAATGGTCCAATATCCACTTTAGCATTGGACAGAATCGTAGAAGTAAGTTTATCGGACGATGTAGATTATGCTGAAAATCAAGACCTTATTCCCGAAGAATATTATAAAAATGTCATTGGCGTAACCGTAAATAATTTACGCCCGATGAATTTAAAGATTTTTGTCATCGCCAAACACGCTCCTTACGTAGAAACCAAACCTTTGCATCATTCTCAGAAAGTTATAGAAAGAACTGACGACGGCATCATCATCGAAATAAATGTGCAACATAATTACGAATTAGAAAAGGAGATTTTGGGTTTTGGCGAAGTAATGAAAGTATTAAGTCCAGAGAATTTTGCAAAAGCAATTAAACAGCGATTGATAAAAGCAAGTCATAGTTATGAATTATAAGATTTGTCATTACGAGCGAAGCGTGTTGGAGTTTCGCTCGCAATGACAGCAATTACACTTCTTTCAAAAGCCCTTTTCGCCTCCGTGAGACACTGGCTACGAGGTTATTTTCCAGCATTAACTGAGATTCATCAGTATTATAATCAATCACGTATTTGGGGTTAACCATAAATGATTTATGGACCCTCAGAAAGCCTTTAGCTCGAAGAATATCCTCGTAAGAATGAATACAATGAGCATACATTCTGGTTTTGCCGTCCTGCAAATGAAAAAGGGTATAATTTCCTTCGCCTTTTAGCATGATGATACGGTCAATAAATAAGGCAATATTCCGTTTAGAATCAACGGTGATGAGAGCGTCTCTATGGGTTACGAGATTTGACATAAGATTATTAGAGATAAAACGTTAAAAGATTGTTAGCAAAAGCCTTTCTCATTTAGACATAAAAAAATCCTTCACAACCGTTTAGTCGCAAAGGATTTCTATTTGGTAACAGATTTTACAAAATCTTCTCTATTATTTTGTCACAGTACGTTTCTCTATTCTTTTCTCATAATCTTTTCCTTCAAAAATCCGCTGTACGTAAATACCTGGCGTGTGTATTTGAGCAGGGTCAAGCGTACCAACTGGCACTAATTCTTCCACCTCGGCAATTGTAATTTTACCCGCCGCCGCCATCATTGGATTAAAATTCTGGGCAGTTCCTTTATAAATTAAATTGCCCGCAGTATCTCCTTTCCAAGCTTTTACAATGGCAAAATCAGCTTTTAACCAGTCTTCTAATAAATATTTTTTACCGTAATATTCCCTAATTTCTTTTCCTTCAGCAATTTCTGTACCCACACCAGCGGGAGTAAAAAATGCAGGAATCCCTGCTCCTCCTGCTCGAATACGTTCGGCGAGTGTTCCTTGTGGAATAAGGTCAACTTCTAATTCTCCTGCCAATAATTGACGTTCAAATTCCTGATTTTCACCTACATAAGACGAAATCATTTTTTTAACTTGACGAGTTTTTAACATCAAACCAATTCCAAAATCATCAACACCTGCATTGTTTGAAATACAAGTTAAATCCTTTACCCCTTTACGCAATAAGGCAGCAATACAGTTTTCAGGAATCCCCGACAATCCAAAACCACCTAACATTAATACTGCTCCATCAGGAATATCGGCAACAGCAGCATCCGCTCCAGAAATTACTTTATTTATCATAGTTTTGAAATTGGTTTTAAAACAAAAAGTCCTCAAAAATTGCTTAATGAGGACTATAAATGTGGTCTCACAAGGATTCGAACCTTGGACCCCCTGCTTGTAAGGCAGGTGCTCTGAACCAACTGAGCTATGAAACCATTTTGTTATTACCGTTTCTTTTAACGTGGTGCAAAATTACAGGTTCTCTATTAATTATGCAAGCCAAAATATCTAAAAAATATATAATATTATCAATCATCTTGATAATCAGTTATTTATATTCAAAAATAAATGAAAAAATTTAGAATACAAGAAAATGTATTGCCTACTTTCAGAGAAAGTCATGGTTAAAAAGCCCAATATCAACGTTTTCTTTTTCAGTTAATGTCAAACTTTTTAACCATAAAGTAAAATTTTCACCTATAAATCACTTCCAGATAATCACCACATTACCTTTTTCTTTCGTTGGAAAAACCATATCAGTCAATACCCTTTTACCATCGTTTGCATAAATTTCCACGACTGATTTATCCACAAAAATAGCTAATTTTAATTGTCCATTTTCTGGTTTAACTTTCATGGATTCTATACTTTTAAACCTTGGATTAAAGTCAACGTTGCCTGATTGGGTACGGTCAAAAGAAAGCGTTTCTGTGGCTACATCGTAACTCAAAACGCTTTGTTCATTTTCGTTTTTTAGCAAGTTTAAATCAAAACCTTTCGAGTCTAACAAATTGATAGTCAATACTAATTGATATGAATTATCCTTCAACACAATTGACCGAGAATTAATGTTTGAATGAGGTTGCAAAGTTAATTTTTCCGTAAAAACATTATCGGAAATAATGGGTGTTTGTTTTAATTTATAAATACCGTCTTCTTGAAAAAGGGATAGTTTTCTCGGTATTGAAAAACCACCACGCCACGTATCAGTCGGTATATCATTAGCGTATGCCCAGTCGTTTACCCAACCAATTATGATGGGATTTGGTTGCGATTTTGGGCGATTATAAAACGGAACAGCAGCATAAAAATCTTTCCCTTCATCAACATAAAGAATCTCATTCTGTTTTTGAGGAGTGAATGTTGTTCCATCAAAATCGCCCACAAAATATTGCATTCCTACATATTTAGCTTGTCGGTTTCCACTTGAAATCATCACAACCCATTTTTCTGAACCGTCCTCGGCAGGTACTTTTTGAAGAGAAGGACATTCCCAAATAGCACTGGTATCACCTTGTTTTCCAAACTCACTCAATAATTTCCATTCCTTCAAATCAGCTGATTCATAAAATTGCACTTTGTATTCGAGTGCCACCACCACCGATACAATCCACTTGTTTTTAGGAGCATACCAAAATACATTTGGATCTCTAAAATTGGTGCTACCGATATCTAAAACAGGGTTTTTCTCGTAATATTTCCAAGTTCTACCTTTGTCAGAGCTGTATGCTAAACTCTGATGCTGAGCAATATCTTTTTTGTCTTTCGTAACGTGGGAGGTAAACATGGCTACCATTCCTTTTTTAAAACCTTTGGTAAAAAGCCCCGAAGTATTCAAACTATCTACGACGATACATCCTGAAAAAATCATGGTTTGAGAGCCATCAGCATTGTTAAATTCTTGAAGGGCAATCGGTAAAGTTTTCCAATTTTGCAGATCTTTACTAACAGCGTGTCCCCAACTCATATGCCCCCATTTTGTTCCAAAAGGGTTGTATTGATAAAACAAGTGGTATTCGCCATCCAAATACACCAATCCATTTGGGTCATTTACCCAATTTTTGGGCGGCGTATAATGGTATTTCGGGCGGTATCTTTCCTTCCCGATTTTTACTTGGCTTTTGCTTGTTTGACAAGTCAATAAAACCAATAATGAGAAAAGCGTTATTAATTTTGTCATTGTGTATGAAGTTTTAAAAAATAGTAGTAGAAAACTTCTACTACTATTACCATTTTCCAATCTATTAATAAGGGCAACTTGAAGATTCTTTACTTCTAAAACCCAGGATTTTGCTTATATAGACCATTCGTAAACGTAATTTCAGCTTGAGGAATTGGCAAATATTCATCTCTACCAGCCGTAAATTTAGCCGTTGATAGAAATGTTCTGGCGGTTTTTTCCTTGGCAATATACGCATTCAATGTCGGTTCCGCTATCCCCCAACGTACTAAATCAAAGAAACGTGGACCTTCAGTAGCAAACTCCAAACGACGTTCAAATTGTAAAGCTTTGCGGGCATAACTTTGCGTCCAACCTGTGCTTGAGTATTCTTTTACGTTGTATTTTGAGGCAAAAGTTCCGTCCAATTTCTTCAATCGACCCGTACTTGCCGCCGCTCTTGCTCTAATTTGGTTGATTAAAGGTAGTGCTTTATCTTGCTGACCTAATTCGATATAAGCTTCCGCTTGAATTAGTAAAATATCATCATATCTCAAAATATCCTCATTTTTGGCAGTTCCCATAAAAGGTCCAAGTTTGAAATACGAACCACTCGAAGCCAATTGTTGGTGACGCATGGTGTGATAATTTCCATAAACACCCGCATCACGCACCCAACTATTACTGAAAGGTTTAGTATTATCGTATTTATAAGGATGTCCGTCAATTCCAACGGTGTGGTCGAGGCGTGGGTCAACAGTTGAAGCAGACAAATCCACATTAGTGTTATTAAATGTATCTAATAAAGGCAAACCATTAGCATCCGTTGCGTGGGCATTTACCAAGTTTTGACTCGGAGCGTGAAACCCACAACAGCCATATTGAGGCGCTCCGTGGGGATAATTCAAACCATCTTCGTAGCTCAAACGTCCCGCCGTAGTTCCATCATTAATACTGAATTGAATAGCAAAAATTGATTCTGAACCATTTTCCGTTTCAGGAATAAAGTTCTCGGCAATGTCCTTACTCAAACTGTATTTTCCTGACGAAATCACCGCTTGGGTCAATGTAACGACTTCCTGCAATCTTGTTTTATTGATATTTATTACCTTATGATTTACGTCTTGCTCATAAGCCTGATACAATTTCACTTTTGCTAAATAAGCCGTAGCAGAAAGTTTATTGGCTCTTCCAAGTTCGGGTTGCGAAACGGGCAAATTATCAACAGCAAATTGAAAATCAGCCGCAATTTTATTCCATGATTCATCATTTGAAAGGTCATTAGATATTTTTAAAATATCTTCTCCCGTAGCGGTTTCATCAAAAATCGGAATGTTCTTGTACAGAACTTTCATAGTGAAATAACTATGAGCTCTTAAAAAACGTAATTCAGCCAAACGTACTTTTTTATTTGGATAATTTGCTTCCGAAAGTGTATTTACAGCACGTAAAGCCACATTTGCTCTTGAAATTGACTTGAATAAATTTTGCCAAGTACGAGTCACGAAAGCCCCAATTGAAGGTGTTGTGAGATTATAATGCTCCAAAGCATCAATTTCGCCCACGTCGCCCGTTCCGCCACCGCCTTTGTAGGCATCATCCGAACGAACACTTCCGTAAACCCAATTGCTGTAAATTGGTCCAATCATATCCCCATTTCCGATGGCGGCGTAGGCAGAAGTAACCAAACCCTCAATGGCGGTTGGGGAGGTTAAGTCTGAGGATGATAACACACCAGTAGGCGTATAATCAAGGGCATCTTTGCACGAGTTGAACGTGAGTAAGCCTGCAAATAATACTATATAAAATATCTTATTTTTCATTTTTGATTTTGATTTATTGTTGGACAAATTTCTAATCTGTCATCAACTTTGCTTTTTCTGGACAGGTTAAAACCTGTGCTACTTACTTAAAAAGATGCGTTAATACCAAAAGTAAAAGTCTTTGGAATTGGCACAGGGTCAAGGTCGATACGCTCAGGGTCTGGGCTTAAATAACTTCCGCTTTTGAACCAGAAAAGGTTTTCGGCCATCGCATAAACTCGTAGTCTTGAAAATACAGCATTTGGTTTAATAGTATATCCTAACTGAATATTTCGCATTTTGAAATAAGAAGTATTCACGATAAAATAATCAGAAGTACGTCCTTCATTGTTATTGTCTTTCAAGGTCAAAGCAGGAACTGTTGTGTTTGTATTTTGTGGAGTCCATCCATTAAATACCCCTGGCCCAACATTTTCTCTACTTCTCATCAAATTATTGAAAACCGTATAAACATCAAATCCCGTTCTGCCAGCCACTCCTGAACCAAAAACAGACAAATCAAAATTCTTGTAAGACACATCAATTCTAACGCCGTATTCAAGAGCAGGAAGCGTTGTGCCAAGCCAAGTTTGGTCTAAAGCATCAATTTTTCCATCACCATTCGTATCTACATAACGGATTCTGCCTGGGCCAGCACCGATTTGTGTTGGAGCAGCATCAACCTCTGCTTGAGACTGAAAAAGTCCGTTGGTTTTATATCCAAAAATATCAAATTGAGAATGTCCCAAAATCGTATTCACAAGGTTTCCTGCGTAAGCGGGACGTACATTTTCGGGCAATTCTGTAATTTGGTCTCTAAAATGAGCAAAATTGGCAGTAATGTTATATTTAAGCGGCCCGCCTGTTGTGCCATGATAACCCAAAACAAATTCCCAACCTTTGTTGGTTTTTGTAGCACCATTTACCGCTTTTGACTGTCCTTCACCAAGAGCCGAAGCCACAGGAGGCGTAATCAAAATGCCTGTAGTATTTCTTGAAAAATAATCAAATGAACCAAAGATTTTATTATTCAAAAAGGCAAAATCAATTCCTGAGTTAATTTCATCCGTTGTTTCCCATTTCAAGGCAGAGTTAGCAGCTTGCGTCTGCACAAAACCAGATGGCAATGTTCCTGTATTAGCTCCCGACAAAGAATAAGCCGTGCCAATATTCATGTATTGTTCCCAAAAACCGCCTACTAATTGTGCCTGCGTAGTTCCGTATCTGGTATCAAATAAACCAAAACGAGCTAAATCTCCAATTTGCTGATTACCCACTCGACCAACACCAACTCTTGCTTTTAGTTCAGAAACAAATGAAAGGTCTTTCATGAAATTTTCCTTGTCGATTTTCCAACCAAAAGAAGCCGCAGGGAAAATACCGTACTGATTATCCGTACCAAAACGAGATGAACCATCACGACGAACAGTTACCGCTGCTAAATATTTATCAGAAAAATTATAATCAACTCGTCCAAATTGTGAAAACAAACGATTGCCCGTTGAACCACCCGAAACAGTAGTATTTCCAGTTCCTGCATTCAACGTAAAATAATTTTCGGTTTGAAGAGCAAAACCTTCTTTTTTGGTATTTTGGAAATCTAAATCGGTTTTGATGTATTCCGTTCCTACCAAAAACTTGAAGTGATTATCAGCATTCAAATCCCAATTATACCGCAAGGTGTTTGACCAAGTAAGACTAATAAAGTGGTTTTGGTCGAACGTTAAACTATTGGTTGTTCTGTTTAATGCCCCTTCTGAGAAGGTTGGAGCGATAACTTTACTCAAATAATTAGCATTATCAGCCCCAATATTTGATTTGAAAAATAGATTTTTAATCGGCTGTACTTCTAAGAAAATATTTCCGAAGGCACTCAAACGATTGGCATTATTCCATTTTGCAAGGTCTTGCATATGGAGTGGATTATTTCGGTCTGAATAACCCGCTCCCAATTCGCCCGCATACGTTGAGCCATCTTTCTGATAAACTGGAATGGTTGGAGCTAAAGTAACCGCTAAAAAAGTGGTAGTGGCTCCGCCTAAATCTTTGGCAGTTAAGGTTTCATTAGAATTAGCAACCCGTAAATTCACGCCAAACTTCACTTTATCATTAAAGGCACGAGTCAAAGCATTGATGCTACCGCTCAAACGCTCATAACCTGTATACCTGAGCATTCCCGTATTTTTGAGTTGTCCCAAATTGATTTCAATAGACGAATTTTTATTGCCATAAGAAGCCGTAAAATCGTTTTTGGTAACAACACCCGTTTTGTACATCACATCTTGCCAATCCGTATCTCCAACTGGCGTATTGGTATCGCCACCCACAAATGGTTTCACTGAAATACCCGTCAAAACTGGATTTGCATAGTTTTTATTCCAATTAAAATCATAAATTTCACCGTAACCAGCCGCAGGATCTTGTCCGTCATTAACCGAAGCTTGCCACAAAGCTCTGCCTCTTTCAGCCGAATTCAACATTTTGAAACGCATTGATTTTTCGGATTGGATGGCAACGCTACTATTGAATTGAAATTCAACTTTGCCATTGGTATCTCCGCCACTTTTGGTTGTTACGATGATAACACCGTTCGAAGCACGAGCTCCGTAAATAGATTCGGCGGATGCATCTTTCAATACTTGCACAGATTCTATATTGGAAGGATTCATATTTTGAAACACTTCGGGGCGAGTTGTAGGAATACCATCAATTACGTAAAGAGGGTCATTATTGCCCAAAGTATTCGCTCCACGAATCAAAATTCGACTATTTGAGCCATTTGGCGAACCATCTTTTTCAATGTATAAACCCGCCACACGACCTTGCAAAGCCTGCATTGGATTTCCCGAACTGATGTTTTTAATGGGTTTCATATCAACAATGGCAACCGCTCCCGTTAAATCTTGCTTTCTCGAAGACGTGTAACCAACCACCACGACTTCACTCAATTCTTTACCTGCTACCAAAGAAATGGTAATATTACTGAGACCTTTAATACTAATTTCTTTGGAGTTATAACCAATGTAAGACACCATCAAAGTTGTCGCATTTTCAGGAACAGTTAACGAAAAAATCCCTTCAGCGTTAGCAGTAACGCCTTTTGTAGTACCCGTGAGAAGAATATTAGCACCAACGAGAGGCTCATTGGTTTCGGCAGCCACTACTTTTCCCGTAATGGTGCGTTGTTGTGCCAACGTTACCTGCGTGAAAGCCAGTAACGTGGCAAGGAAGAATAATAAAGTTTTTTTCATCATTTTGGATTGTTTAAAATGGTTGAGTACTCTGATTTTGAGTGTTTTTAGAGACTTAGAAGTTTAGTATTTCAACTTTTAGGAAGTTGTTAGGACTTGTCCCTTATTCAATAAAAGTTGAATATCTTGTTCTGAAATAAAAGGCGTTGCTCCGTGATTTTGAGCCACTAATGCCCCCACGGCACAGGATTTTTGAAGGGTTTTTGCGATGTTTTCTTGGTTTAAAAAATTAGCAATAAAACAGGCTAAAAATGAATCTCCACTTCCGATGGTATCTAACACTTTTACTGGAAATCCAGAACTTTTATGTATTTCTCCTTCGTGAAAAAGCATCGCTCCGTCTTCACCCAACGTTAGGCAAATTGTTGAGATGTTAAACATTTTTGAAAGTTGAGATAGCTTTTCAGAAATGGTATCTGCTTCAAAAAACCAATCACTTATTTCGTCTAATTCTAAGTGATTGAGTTTGAGGATATCCGTTTTGGCAAGTAAATACTCACACGTTTCTTTGTCGTAATAAGGCGGACGAAGGTTGATATCAAATACCTTCAATGGAGCAACTTCTAACAGTTTTTTTAATGTCTCAAACGTCTGTTCCGACCTTGCTGACAGACTGCCAAAAACAAAGCAATCAGCATTTTTGACAGCATTAATGGCTTTTTCTTCCAATAAAATATAATCCCAAGCAACTGGTTTGACAATCTTATAAGTCACGTTATTCTTATCATCTACGTTCACTTTTACAACGCCCGTCAAGTGGTTTTGTCCTTGCTGGATGAACTGAGAATCGAGTTCATGATGGTCAATAAATCCAAGTAATTCATTGCCTAAATCGTCCGTTCCAACTCGACTAATTATCGTGGCATTATTACCAAAATTCTTTAAGTGAATGGCCACATTCATGGGAGCTCCACCCGCCATTTTACCCGTGGGAAGCATATCCCAAAGCATTTCACCGAAACATATTACGTTTAGTTTTTTCATTGGTTATTATTAGAAACTATTCTGTATATTTTTGAAGTAATTATTTTGACGATGAGGTTGCACAGGAACCTCATTTTCTGAAATACATTCTTAAACTTATTTTCAATGAACAAAAACCACATTTTCAGCTTTTTCAAGCGAAGTCCCTTTTGTTTCTGGCATAATTTTCCACGCAAAAAGTAGTTGTAAAACCATCATTAAAGCGAAGAAAGAAAAGGTGATTCCACCGCCAAAGGTTGCCGAAATGTAGGGAAATGAAAACGAGACAAGCACCGCCATAATCCAGTGTGTAAAACTGCCCAAAGCCTGACCGTGAGCTCGTACTTCGTTGGGAAAGATTTCGGAAATAAATACCCAAATAACGGCTCCTTGCGAGAAAGCAAATGAACCAATGAAAACGAATAAATAAATGGGAACGAGTCCGCCAAGATTATTATTAAAAAAAGCCTGTGAAACCAATGAAAGCGATATAATTAGTCCAACCGACCCAACAATCATCAAGTTTTTTCTGCCAAATTTATCAATAACCGACAAGCCCAAAAGAGTAGAAATAAGGTTTATTAAACCAATACCTGCGGAGGATAACAAAGCTGAATCCTTCCCCAAACCTGCCATTTCAAAAATGCGAGGAGCGTAGTAAATAATGGCATTAATTCCAGAAACTTGATTGAAAATAGCGAAAAGAACCGCTAACATTATGGGCTTTTTATAAGCCGATTGAAACAAATTCTGAAAACTTGATTGCCTTTCTGATTGATTATTTTGAATAGCTCGCACCACTTTATCGGCTTCTTTAGCATCAATAATTGAAAGGATTTTACGGGCTTCTTCAATTTTACCTTTTTTCAAAATCAACCAACGAGGACTTTCGGGAATACCAAGCACGACCAAAATGTAGATAAAAGCAGGAATTGCTTGCACACCTAACATAATACGCCAAGAACTTTCGCCCATATTTCCCAATAAATAATTGGATAAATACGCAATCAAAATTCCAAAAACAACATTAAATTGAAATAGTGCAACCAAACGTCCACGTTGTGCTGGCGGAGCAATTTCGGTAATGTACATCGGAGCAACAACCGAGGAAATTCCCACGCCAATACCTCCCATAAATCTAAAAATTAGAAAAGTTGTCCAGTCAACCGCATAAGCAGAGCCAAGTGCCGAAACTAAATAAAGAATAGCCACGATAAAAAGACTGATTCGTCTTCCGTATTTTTCGGCGGGAATTCCTCCAATTAATGAGCCGATAACTGTACCTATTAAGGCGATGGAAACAGTAAATCCGTGTTCAAAAACAGTAAGATGCCAGAGTTTTTGCAAGGTTTGTTCTACGCCAGAAATCACTGCGGTGTCGAAGCCGAATAGGAAGCCTCCGAGTGCTGCGGATATTGACCAGATAATAATTTTAAAATTTAGATTCATCATGAAAATCGTTTGGTGGATTATTTGATGAACCAAAATTGAGAATTATATCAAGAGAAGGCTTTTAGGATTCTTTCAAAAAACTATAAAAATGAACAAATACACAAAGTACTGACAATCAAGTAATTATAAATTTATTTAATTGTCAGTATTACACAAATGTTACAAAAATTATAGAAATGTTACACGAGGATTTAGGAGTTTTAGCCCATAGATTTCAATCTGTCAAATAAATGGGCTGACTAAAATTTAGGTTACGAATTTCGCCATTCCGTAGGCGTTTGATTCGTTTTTTGTTTGAAGAAAGTTGTGAAGTAACTCGGATTATTGAAACCTAATTCGTAGGCAATTTCCGTGATATTTTTAGATGCATCTTGTAGCAATTGTTTGGCTTTTCTGATTTTATACTCAGCAATATAATCGTTTACATTTTTGCCCGTCAAAGCAGTAATTTTTCGGTATAATTGCACCCTCGACATTCCCATTTCTTGACTCAGTTTTTCAACCGACAGCGTATTATCATTCAAATATTTTTCAATCAATAATTCAAAATCTAACAAGAATTTACGCTCCACTTTATGAACATCGTGCGGATTGGTGATTTCATTTGAAAAACGTCTTCGCATTCTACTCCGATTTTCTAACAGACTTTTCACTTTTTCTTCCAATAATTGCTGATTAAATGGTTTGGATAAATACGCATCCGCACCCGCTTTTGTACCTTCAATTTGACTTTCAATTTGTCCCTTCGCCGTGAGTAAAACCACAGGAATATGTGAGGTTCTAAAGTCTGTTTTGAGTTCTTGGGTTAGTAAAAATCCATCTTTCCCAGGCAACATCACATCGCTAATGACAATATCAGGAACGTTTTTTAAAATAATTTCCCAGCCTTTTTCCGCACTTTCGGCGGTATAAACTTGAAAATTACGTTTGAATTTCTCCCGTAAAAACCGAAGTAAATCGGTATTATCCTCAATAATAATCATGCTATTTTCAAAATTTTCGGGCATAGTTTCAGGACTATCGGTAATCGTTTCTTCATCCACAAAATATTGAGAAAGATGAACCACCTTTTCTATTTTTTGAAGCTCAGTATTCTTTAAAGGCAGTTTTATTTTAAAATTTGTTCCTTGATGCAATACAGATTCCAGTAAAATTTCCCCTTCGTGAAGCGAGACAAACTCTCTGGATAAAGCTAATCCCAAACCAGTTCCAAGTGAGGTATTTTGATTACTCCGATAAAATAAATCAAAGGCATGTTCCATATCTCGCTCATTCATTCCCGTGCCATTATCCGAAATAATGATTTCGACAGAGTCAATATTTTTCATTAAAGAAACATGAATCCGACCACCATCAGAAGTATATTTAAAAGCATTTGAAATGATATTAAACAGAACTTTATCCAATTTTTCAACATCAAATGGGTACGGAAATTCAGGAAAAGGACAGATAAACTGAAAGTCAATTTGGCGAATTTTGGCTTGTACCGAAAAATCCTGCACGATTTCCCGAACAAATTCCGCCAAATCATGCGTTGAAACTTTCAATTCCATTTTACCAGCATCAAGTTTACGTAAATCGAGTAATTGGTCAACTAATCGGAGTAATCGGTATGTATTTTTCCGAATAAATTGAAGCGTATTTTTAACTTCTCTCGCCTCAAAATTCTTCCTTTGCAACAAATCCTCAGTTGGCGTCAAAATCAAACTCAAAGGTGTTTTAAATTCGTGCGAAATGTAGGAGTAAAAACGCATTTTTTCCTCCGTAGCATTTTTGGCTTGTAAAGAAACTCGTTCGATTTCCTGATTTTGTTCTCGGATGGCAATATTTTGCTCTTCTAATTTCTGATTTGAAAGTTGTTTTTCTCGGAACAAAAAGAGCATTAAAGCTCCAAAAATTAAGACCAATGACAATAATGTAGCCGTAATGTAAAGGATATTTTTTTGAGAAGAATAGATTTGATTAAGGTCATCCATTTTAAGCGATTGCCGCTTGATCGTTTCTTGCTGTTCCGTAACCTTTAGAGACTGTTGCTTCATAATCCTCACATTTTCTGGATTAATCACAGTAGTAAAAAGCTCATTTTCTTTCTTAAATGGCTGTTTTTCCAAGATTTTCATCGCAATTTGAATGGATTCTTCTCCGCCAGTTGGGTACAAAATAGTAGCCGATAAAATTCCTTTGTCAACTAAATCAATTCCTTGATTTTCACCGTAAAGTCCATCAACGCCAATGATTTTTATTTTGTTATCAAATCCCAATTTCTCACAAATATTTGCCGCTCTCAAAGCAAGTCGGTCATTATGAGCAAAAATCAAATTAAGTTGACGATTTTGAGATAAAAATGCCATTATTTTTGCTTGATAATCAGCATTCCAATCCGAAAAAATGGATTTCTTCAAAGCTAAATCAGGATGCTGTGCTATAATTTCGGCAAATCCGTCGTGTCTTCCAATAGTCGGCGAAGTATTGGCCCCCTCCCCAATTTCAAGTATTTCACCATTGCCTTTGAGCAGAATATTGGCATAAATCCCAGCATTTTGCCCAACTAATTTATTATTTGCTCCCACAAATGCAGTATATTTTTCTGAAGTAGTTTGGCGGTCAACCACCACTACTGGAATTCCGGCATCATAAGCTTTCTCAATCACTGGAGTTAACGGCGAGGCTTCATTGGGAGAAACAATAATCAAATCTACTTTGTCATCAATAAATTGTTGAATTTGTGCTTTTTGTACAACACTATTCCCATTGGCATTGACGAGTTTCATTTGCACATTTGAATGAAAAGCCAACTCCCTTTCCATACCTTCTACCATCGTTTTCCGCCAGCTATCACCCATTGTGCATTGCGAAAAACCAATAACAAAGTGGTTTTTCTGTCCTCCTTGGCAGGAGAACAAGAATATAAGTAAAAATAGAAAGTTTTTATAATTGCGAATCATGAAGCATTTTTTTGTAAAAATAGGTGTTTATCACCAGTAGGCAACTCGTAAAATCGTTCAAATAATTATGATTTTGATACAATTTCAAATACAATCCTTATAAAAGGGATTTCCACAAAAAATCCTCATACACAACGTGCATGAGGATAGGGCAATTATATATCAAAAGTAAGAATTATACAACTTAAAATTTAATGGATAGCACGTAATAAGAAGCAACTTCAACACCTTGAATTTTGGCGGGATTCCACGCTCCCATTTTCTTCACAACTTTAATTGCCTCCGCACTCAACAATGAGTCTGAACTACTCGAAAGCACATGAATCTTATTGAGTTCTCCGTAACGTTCTACCACAAATTTTACTAAAACCACCTCTCCTTTAGATATTCTCGGACGGATAAGATTTTGATTAATAAAATTCGACAAATCTTCTGGTACTGCAGAAAAAAAGGCTGGAATTTCAACATCATAATACGTTGAATCTCTATCGACACTTCCATTTTTAAAACGATTAATAACAACATTTTCCTTTGTTAAACCGAAATCTTTTTCAATAGTTAAAATTTGGGCAATCAATGCCTTATTTTTTAACGAAAAGATGGTGGGTAATGTGGATTTATTTTGTGCTTTACTCGATAATACCAGAAATAGCATTGCTATTAACGTTAATGTTTTCATAACTCCTAAGGTAATTCAGACAGAGTATTTTATGTGCGTTAGGCAAAATATTTTCAAAGCACCGTGAGATGAACATTTATACTTTCAAGAAGCCGCCACTTCTTAGAAAAATGCGGATTCACCCACGATGATTGAAATAATATTTTTTTGAATAAGTCTTTATTGCACTTAATTCACATCAAATTTAGGCCGATTAATTAAGAATGAAAAATATGTTTATTTTCAAGCCGCTAAATTTTCATTTCCGTTCAAAATCTTTTCGACACAATCACGATATGAAAGTCCCAAAGGAATTTTATGATTACCCAAAATAACGTTTTTGGTAGAAATTCCAATAATTTTACTCCGTGGCACTAAATAAGATTTATGCACTCGAAGAAAAGCATTCGTTGGTAATTTAGCGTGCAAATCGGAGATGGTTTCACTTATCACCGTAATTTTTTCTGGGGTGAATACTTTGGTAAATGTTGCCAAAGCTTCTACGTACAGAATGTCATTGAGGTTGAATTTTATTAATTCACGCCCAACCTTCAAAAACATAAAGTTCTCTTTGATAGATTTAACTTCTTTGGCACTTTTGTATTCCAAATTAATAAGCTCAATTGCTCTACTGACTGCTTTCAAAAGTCTTTCAAAGACAACGGGTTTTTGAATATAATCTGTCACTCCAACTTCAAAGGCTTGCATTCCGTAGGTGACATTTTTTGAAGTAAGAATTACTTGTGGTGGTTTTTCCAGGGAATTCAACAGTTCAAAGCCAGACATCGGTGACATCTCGATATCCATGACAATAATATCAACCGAGCTACTATGAATAATAGGAATGGCATCAATGGGATTACTAAAAGCTCCGATTAATTTTAAGTGGGGAAATTTTTTGAAGTGTCCTTTCAATATTTCTATATCAATAGGGTCATTATCAATAACGATGTAATTATAAGTGGTCGTGGTCATAATTTAATATTTTTAGCGTAATACAAAGTTATGGCATAACACTTTTCTGGACTTGTCCATTTCACGCATTTCCTTGCTCATTTCAAGCATAAAGCCTCTAAAAACCTTATAAATGGGGTTTTTAAGATAAAAGTGGTCAATAAAAATTATTTTAAATAATGAGAAGGGAACACTCCGAAGCGTTCTTGGAAGGCTCTGGTAAAATAAGAAACGCTTTCAAAACCTACTTGAAAGGCAACTTCATTAACCATCATTGTTCGTTCCAATAACAATTCAAAAGCTTTTTGAAGGCGAATCTCTCGGATAAATTCTACCGAATTTTGGTTGGTAAGTGCCTTCAGTTTCCGCCGAAGTTGCGAAGGACTAAGGTTCATTTCTTCGCTAAATTTTTCAACATTAAATTTACTATTATTCAAATTTTGTTCGACAACTACTTTCGCTTTGAGTAAAAACGTATCTTCCAACGTAAAATTACTGGTGCTTTCGGCTTTCAATTCCACTACCCGTTGTCCATAAAACTGACGGAGACGTTCTCTTTGTTGAATCAAATTTTGAACTCTAACTTTGATTTCTTGTTGGTTAAAAGGTTTACTTAAATATTCATCCGCCCCAAATTTCAAACCCTCAATTCGGTCTTTGAGCGTCGCTTTTGCCGATAACATAATTACTGGGATATGGCTCGTTTTTTCGTCTTTTTTGAGTAATTGACAAAATTCAAAACCATCCATTCGGGGCATCATCAAATCACTAATAATTAAATCTGGCGTAAATTCTCGGGCTTTTTCTAAACCTTCCATTCCATCTTTGGCTTCGATAATTTGGTATTCTTCCTCAAAAATACTCCTCAAAAATGCTCGTATATCAGCGTTATCATCCACGAGCAGCAATAGGTTTTCTGAAATTGATTGTTGGATAATTTCGTTACTCGGTTGCAGACTTACTGGCAAATCTTGGATGTACGCCAATGGTTGCTTATCAATTATTTCTTTTTGATTTTTTTCCACTAAAAAGTCTTTCCAAGTCCATTTATCAATCGGCAATTGCAGAGAAAATAAAGTTCCTTTTCCAAGATTACTTTCCACCTCAATACTACCTTTGAGGGTTTCAACAAGTTCTTTTACCAAGGATAAACCAATACCCGTTCCTTCGTAAGGGCGTTTTGTTTGACTATTTGCTTGGTAAAAGCGATTAAAAATATGCGGTAATTGTGTGGAAGCAATCCCAATTCCAGTGTCTGAAATGATAATTTGGAGAACCGAATCAAAGTTAATTCGACTTTCAAACTTAACGCTTCCTCCATTATCGGTAAATTTGAAAGCATTTGCCAGTAAGTTGGTGAGAATCTTCTCCAATTTATCAGCATCGAAATAAGCCATGTAAACATCAGCAAATAAATCAAGCTGAAAGTTGATTTTACGACTTTCAGCCAACGATCCAAATGCTGCCGTTGTAGTTCGTAAAAATTTACCTAAATCCTCATGTTGTATTTCAGGTTTGAGTTGTTTGGCTTCTAACTTACTCAAATCTAATAATTGATTGATAAGACCGAGTAATCGCTGTCCATTTCGCTGAATCATCGAGACATCAGCATTTTCAAGATTTGACAATCGTTCTGCTGACCCCAAAATCAACGTAAGTGGTGTACGAAATTCGTGCGAAATATTCGCAAAAAAATGCGTTTTCAAACCGTCTAATTCCTCCAATCTTTCGGTTTCTTTTTGTTCAAATACTAATTTTTGTTGCAATAATAAACGTTGCGTTTGCGACCGATACCACCAGTAGCCAATCATGCAGAGGATACCAAAATAGAACAAATACGCCCACCAAGTACGATAAAAAGGCGGGGAAATTCTTATTTGTAAAACAACAGGAATGCTCCATATTTCGCCATTAGTAGAACCACTAATTTGTAAGTCATAATCACCACTGGGTACTTGCGAAAAATTAACGAATCGGTTCGTTCCATTTTCCACCCATTCATCGTCAATACCTTCTAATTGATAACGGTAGCGATTTTGGGCGGGATTAGTCAAGTCCATCACTGCCAATTCAAACGATATTTGGTTTTGGTCATGAGCTAAAGTGATTGCCTTAGAATGTTCGATAGCAGTGGATAATATTCCATTTTCATCGTTTGCTACTACGTCTTTATTATTAATTTTCAAGCCCACAATTTTTACGATAGGCTTGGTATTATTACTTTTAATATCGGTATCTCGAAAGATATTTAACCCATTAAGTCCCCCAAAAAGCATTTCACCAGAAGGGCCTTTAAAGTATGAATTCGTGTTAAATTCATCATCTTGTAAGCCATCAGCTTTAGTATAATTTTTAAAAATAAAGGTTTTAGGATTGAATTGCGACAAACCTCGATTGGTACTCATCCAGAGTTTTTTATGTCCATCCTCCAAAATTCCGTAAACCACTTTATTAGATAAACCTTCAGCTTCGGTAAAATGCTCAAAAGTCCCTTTCAACTTATCCATTCGCTCTAATCCGCCCCCTTTTGTGGTTACCCACAGATAATGTTGGGGCTGATACGGGTCATCAATCATGCTCGATACGTAGTTATTACTGAGACTTTGACGATTAGTTTTGGAATTACTGAAAAGCGAAAAATGTGGTTTTATTTGACAATTTACTACTTTTATCAACCCTGCTTTTGTCCCAATCCAGAATGTCCCAGCGTAATCTTTATAAATAACGGTTGATTCTTTCAGAGAAGGATTATTTTTATCGAGAAAGGCATAATCGAATACTTGTGATTTTCCATCAGCAGGATTAAAACATAAAAATTTACTGTTATATCCAGTTACCCAAATTTTGCCCGTAAAATCTTCAACCATTTTGGTTCCAGAAATCATAAACTCCATCAACTTAGGCAAGGGATAGATTTTCAGCAACTGCCAGTCTTTGTTATATTTCAATAGGCAATACCGTATTTTTTCTTTACTAATTTCAGTGGTAGCTACCCAAAAATTATCATTTTTGTCTTGAATTAAATCGAATGAAGTGTACCTTGTAGTGGCTGATTGAAAATTAGGGTTCCAGAGATTAACATTATCTGTAATTTTCTTTTGCGTATTTGTCAGCCTGTCAAACAGGTAATAATTACTGTTTTCTAAGATATAGATTCTTTCTTGTCGGTCTTGGTACAAATTCAACAAAGAAATAGTAGGTAGATACGCTCGAAATTGTTTGGTATGAGGATTAAATTTGCGTAAACCATAGCCATTTGTTCCCAGCCAAATATTACCGTTATGGTCTTCCAAAAAAGTGGTAGCTAATGAGTAATTTTCAGGCATTGGAATTAGGGCATTTTGGGCAGAAAGATTTTCTTGTCGGAACAATTCATCGGGAGTCATCATCCAAAAATAATCCCCCGAAGCAATCAAAAACTTGCCCGTAGCAATAAGTTTTATCCTTAAATCTCCCCTTTTATTTCCTAATATCTTAATTGTTTTCAGGGTTTTATCTTTCCAACAAACAATGGTTAAGGGATTTTGAGTAATCCAGAAACGACCTTTATTATCTTTTTCGTGAAAATAAAAATAAGGAGTTTTAGCGGAAATATTATGTAAACGAGTCGGTGTATTATTTGCATTTTTCCCATTAATCACAAAAATATCGTCCGTATCGCAGATATATACGTTTCCAGTCGCATCAAAAGTACAACTTGTAATAATATTATGGCATGAACTCAGAAATACATGAGAAACCTCCACCAAATCAGTAAAATCGGCTTGCGTCGGGAAACCATTTTGGAGAGAATTATTCAATGCAATTTTAAAAACTTCCCCTTGATACGTACCCACCCAGATATTTCCTTCAGGGTCTTCATCAATAGAAGTCATATTAACATTGCCTACTTTTGATTTTACTTTTACATTAATTTTATAGAATCGCTGCGTCTTATTATCGTACAGGTTAAGCCCTTCCGCTTCAGTTACAACCCATAATCTCTCTTTTGAATCTATCAGTAATGCAGTACAGGTATTTCCAGAAATACTAAAATCATTGTAAGGGTCGTGCGTAAATATTTTGAAATTATGACCATCGTAGCGATTAAGTCCGTCTCTCGTAGCAACCCACATAAATCCATGACTATCTTGTTTTAAATCATAAATCATTCCTTGCGACAATCCATCAGCAATAGTCAATTCTTGCCAATGCTTTTCTTGGGCAAACGCAGGAAAAATAACAAGATAAAAAATAATAAATGGATATAAACGCATTTGCTTTTTTGAAAAATTATCCAAATTTAGTACTTTTTCAAAAAAAAGAAGATTTCACTCAAAACTTAAAGGAGCATACGATAATAAATTGAGTACAAAAGTAATGAAGCGTTTTTATAAAAATTGAAAAGATTCACCAAAGGAATGTGTTTTAATTTAGTCACAAAAGAACATGGTTTCGATAAGGTAATTTTGAAGCATTGAAATTTTAAGGTACATTCAAATGATGAATAACTTGAAGTGTAAGGACAAATTACTCCACAAAATCCCTCAAAGTATGTTTTCGTCTTCTCGAAATTGTTGCTTTTTGTCCGTTCGTCATCGTCAGGAATTCTTGTTTAGCATTATATTCTTTAACGTAATTTGGGTTAATAATAAACGAGCGATGAATCCGTAAAAAACCGTGTGTTGCCAGAAATTGCTCAAAGAATTTAATGGTATGAGCTACCACTTTTTCTTGCCCTCCTTCCAGATAGAATGTAGTATAATTGATGTCCCCTTTCAGCAATACAACCTGATTAATCAATACTTTTTTGGACGTTTTTTGATTGATAACAAGTAGCGATGTATTACCTTTTTGTTCATATATTTTCATGGAGAAGATAATTTTTAATCGTTTTATGTTGATTATGGGTTAACCAATACGATTTTAAGGCAGGCTCAGTGTTCAAAAGCCTGCCTTAATTAATTAAAACCTTATTTTTTCTTTGACACTCGTTTTTTCAATCTATCAATTTCCTTTTGTTGTTGAATTACATAAAGCGTTAATTCTTCTACTTTTTGGAGTAATAAAGCTTGCGTTTGTGCCAAATCAATACCGTTTTGCGTTACCTCTGCCGTTGATGGTACATCAGGCAAATGTTTATTATCCTTGATGAATTGTTCCACTTCTTTTAGAGGACGAAGTTTGAAAGCAGGTTCAAAGACATAATCAGCCCAAAATGCAGTTCCATTAGTAGCAACACGAATTTTTTCAGTCAGAATACCTCCGCTAACGGCTAAGGTATACGTAGTTCCCGTAGGAATGGTAATGGCTGAGCTTCCAACAATAATTCCGTCAGGAAAAGAAACTGGATATTTGGTCACTGGTGCTTGAGCCACTGATTTTTGTGCGATTGTTAATCCGCAGAGAACAAGAAAATAGAATAATGTTTTCATGATATTTGAATTTTTATTTTAAATAATTATGAATTTTTAGAGGTGTCAGGTTTACGCACAGTTTGCAACGAAAAGCCTGAGACGCAAAGCCCTAACACCTACTAATTTTATAAATCTAAAAGAGTTTACCGATTATTACATCCACCAATCTTACCTGTAAATATTGCACCAGTACTGGTATCAAAACCAGGTTTCAATTCAATTTGATTTCCACCTTGATAATCAATTTTAACCCCTGACTTAATGAGTGCTTCCGATGAAATCGACACCGCTTTAATTATTTTGTCTTCCGTTTCAGAAACTTTTCTGACAATCAAATCAACGCAATCGCCCTGTTTCAATCGTTGGAAACAGAAACTCGTTTGTCCATCGCTATAACCAGTACAATTCATGGCAAAAGCATTCACACAATATTTACCAGTCCAAGACGTATCACGCATAACCGCCGTAATCAATCCATTCGCATCCGAGCCAACCGTAAGTGGTGAAACATCAATTGTAAAAGGAGCAACCGCATTTCCCAATCGGGTATTGTAGTCATACGTTACACCTGCTTTTATTGTGAATGATTTTTTCATCACACTTGAGTAATACTTAACATCAATTGGTACTTTCGTTGCCGTGGTACTTCCACTAATAGTTGCATAAAACAAGCTATTCGCTTCTTTAAATACGCCACAACCAACTACTGCTCCCGTTACACTATTGGTAAATGAAATCGCATCGCCAGCCGAAACAAATGATGACAGTTCATTATATTTTATTTTGATAACCGATGACATATTTCCGTCCAAAATTTGAGCCGTACAAGTTGGCTTCGAAACAGTATCCAAAGGTAAAATAGTACTAACCCCAAATAAGGTACAATTAGCATTATTCTCCGCCACTTTTGCCGCAATAGACACCCCCGTAAATACTTTGTCTGGTTGTGAAATCACTTGATTATCAATTGCAATGGTAACAGCAGGTTGAACATTTACAGCCAAATCAAATATAAATGGATCATTCACTAAACCAGTCAAAGTTTCCCCTTTGAATAACACATTTTGATTGAGTTCGTACTCTTTCTGTCTATCCGCTTTGAATAACTTGAAACTAATTACTTGTTCATCTTGGTAATAAATTGTTTGGAAAAATAATTTATCCGACGAATAAGCAATAGATTTATTAACACCCACCAATTTGCCATCAATGTAAGCACGTAATTCGTCCTCAGCATCAATTTTTATTCCGTTTACTTTACCAATCAAGTTCATGGTTAATTGATACTTCGTAAAATCATACGTCATTGGGGCTTCTTGAGCAACCTGAGCAGCCAAAGCATCGGGCGTTATCGCATTTTCTGAATTGAATGCCGCTCCACCCGATGGATACGTAAGCATTCCTGCATTACCGATTTTCAGTAAATAACCCTTTAAAGGTTCTAAGAAACTAAGATTTCCAATCCAACCCACACCTGCTACGTACTGAGCAAAAAGCGTTTGGCTTTTGATAATATCGCCGTTCAATGCAGTCAGTCCTTTTAACGCTTGCGTAACCGTCATTCCCGTTGATGGCACGTAACCCAACCAATTCCACTGCGGACTCGGTTTGATGGTAATTGGGAAGAGATTTTGTTTGTAAGGTTCTCCTTTAAAACAAACCGTATCCTTACCTGTCACGTATAGCATATAACGTTTGGTCGGTAAAATTAAGCTATCCAAAGCATCCCAAGTTCCACCGATATACTCCGCAAAGTTATTATCCGTTTTGATGTACGCCCCATCTTTAGTTTTCAAAGAAGACAATACATTTTTGAAAGTATTCCGTCCCGTACCTAAATTAAGATTAAACGATACCCAGTTGAAACCTTTGTTTAAAGGAATACATTTCTTCACTAAATTTAATACGTGAATTTGGGCTGGTTCGAGTGGACTTCCCTCCAAAGCACCTTCTTGGTACGTAAATTCTTCTAATATTTCTACGTATTCATTACATTTAACGCCTTGCCAAACGTGAAACTCAATCGGTTTACCAACATCCTCTGAATTACCGTAAATGGTCATAAAAGTAAGCCAGCGTAATTTATCAGCAGGAAGGTTTCGGTAATACGCAACCTTGCCAACACCTCTAACCTGACCGCCAATTTTGGCAACAATAATATCCGATGGGTCGGTTGACGTTACACCAAAAATACTCAAATCAACCACCATATTCATCGAACCTTCGTATTGAGCGGGATTATCTACGACATATACGGGTGCTGGACAACGCACACGGTAGTCAATTAACAAAGGTTCGTCGCCTTTTGAACCGTGCATTTGAAGGGTATCCAAATAATCACCAATTAATAAATCCTGCTGAAAAGTGAGTGTTACATCGGCTACTTGACCAGGATTTAACGTTCCCGTTGAGGGCGTAACTGTCAGCCAAGACGGAATACTTTCCATTCTGAAACTGGCAATGCTACCCCCACGATTACGAATTTGACGTTTTACCGAAAATGGTTTTAACACTTCATTCGTTTCAATTACATCCGTTCCAACCCATTCTAAATTATTTTGGTTTACCGCAAATTCCCACTTGATTGTTTTAGGAATCATGTTACCCGCTTTGTCTCGAATAGCCGCTGCTTGGTGGTTTGGATTTAATAATAATTGTGCATCATCGTAATCTTTTCCTGCAACTACTACCCTGAACGTTCTATTTTCAAAGAAAACAGGATTAATATTTGGCACAATGATGAGTTTATTACCCACGCACGAAATTTTAGCATCCACTAAAGCATTGGTTGTGGCATCATATAGACCAATGGTATTATTGGCTAAAATATCTGCTTGAACAACTTTATCGCAATTTATTGGCTCGTTGAACGTAATTGATATTTCATCACCAGGATCCCAAGTGCCGTCTCCAGGTTCTGGTACGCCAACTAATTCTGGTGGGTTTCGCTCAATATTTCCTTTAACAATCGTTGAAATACCCGGTTTAAGATTTACATTATTACACTCGGCTACTGCCCGAATTTCATACGCACCATCTTTATTCAATTCAGTATTCCACTCTTTGATGGTAAATAAATCGCCTAAATCTGCTTTGAGGGTTTCGTTGATATTAATCCAAGAACCATCGCCACCAATTGGACGATACTGCAAACGTATGAGTTTGAGGTCTTCGTCTGCCTTATCATATTCATTGAGGGTAATACTCAATTTATTTTCAGCGGCGGGCGTTACTACCCAATCTTGAAGTGGAAAACCAATATCGACACGGCTACACGGTTCGATGAAATTAACTCCAAATGCCAACGAACTCACAAATAAAGAGTCAACATTGAGGTGTTTAGCATCGGCGGCTTCGGTTTCACAAGCCGACTCCATTATGATGTTTATTCCTGAATAAGAAAAAGCAAGAGGTCCTTTTTCAATCGTTAATAATACCTTTCTACTTTCGCCCGCTGGAATTCTGTATGTAAGGGGCGTGTTTAAAACGTGTCCGTCAATTTTTACAATTGCTCCATCTGGATTTGTACCAGTTTCCATCGAAATATCATAGCTCATTTCTTCATCAGTTGGACTTAAATTGCCTAATTCTAATTCAAAAACGGCGGGGGTATTGGCTGGAACATTTACTTTTAACAATCCATCATTAGAAGTCAATTGTGGCTTTGAACGAGGGAGTGTATTTTCCTCATGCGGACAACTCGACTCACCCGATAATAGCTTAAATACAGGCGTTCCATATATAGGGTCTTTTTTAATATCAACCGTAAAGTTATCACCAATATCATCGTCAGCGAGTGTGTATCCAACCGTGCGTTCTTTGGTATCTTCACGTCCAGTTTCGGTAGATGCACCAAAAGAAAGAGTCTGGATAAGCTCGTGAGTAGGACCCGCTCCATTTACTTTGAATTCGCCGTCTTGTGCAAATGCTAAACTTCCTTCCACTTCAAATGAGAAGGTCGAACCACTTGTTTGTGAAGAAGTAGTTTGTGAAGAATAATTTACGCCTGAATCGAAAGAGATATTTTTTTCAAATATAGCATTGTCTTTTTGTGTCTTATTTGCGGCAACGATTTCTCTCCACCTATCAGCAGATTTGGTTTCGCCTGTCAATTCCAAAGCAGGAATTACATCATTGAGAATATGAAATTGAGAATAAATGAATGTTGTAGCAAAATCTTTTGGAAAAACATTCAAATCTTGGTCTTTTTTGAAAGTACAAGTTACATCATCATACTTCAATACATCCGAAATACCATAAATAAAGTTAATGGCAACGCCTGCGTATAAATCGCCCTCAGCACCCATTAATGCAGCGGAAGTGGTGAAGTTTTCGGTATTTGTGATACAGGTATTAAGGCTTGTACTGGAACCTACTTTTGTCGAGAAAGTAGCTGTTTCTTTGAAGTTTTCGGTTGCTTCAAGTTTTAGTTCCGTTTCTGCTCCAACACCAACACTGGTAGTTACTTCACTTCCAATCGTTACACCAACACTTGCTTCACTGGCAATTCCAAAATTACCGGCAACATTAATACTGAAACAACTGGTGGTATTTTTTTCCATAAAAGCAGTACTTCCATCACCTGGTGGGTCACGAAGAATCAAGAATGGCATCACGGGTGATTTTGAAGTAAAGGTTGAAGCTCGTCCTTTTTTACCCAAAACACTCGCTTTGATAAGTGCTTGTGCCGATGCACTATTGACGGTTGCAACCACTTGCATGGTCTTTTGGTAGGGTGAAATCAAATTCGGGTATCCTGCTTTATAAGAATACTCAAATTTGCCATTAACCATGGTTGTATCAAATTGGTCGGCATCTGAAATGGCATTTGAAATAGTCAAATCAGCATTATCTAAATAACACACACCGCCATCGTACTGCTCAAAAACCTTGATGGTTGTTTTATAAGTAGAACTTTGATTCATGAGTTTTATCCCACAAGCATTGGCTACAGGTTCACTTATTTGAACCTGTGGTGGGGCAACATAAATAAAATCAGTAGTATCTGCGGTTGCATCCCTTAAATCAACTTCCTGACCACCTTTAATTTGGAAATAATTATAAATCACCGAGTTTGAATGCTCTACGACACTTACTCTAAATGCCCTTGCTGGTAAATTGCTGAATACAAATTTTCCATCTGGATTACGTAGGGTATCCGTTTTTGAGAAGCAACCATCTAAGGTTTCAATTTTAACGACAACTCTTGAACCCGACGGAATAATTGATTTTCTACACACTTCATTACCTGCCACTTGTCCACGAATGGTACGTTTGGTATTATCCAAAAACACAATCCCTGCTTTGGGTGCTTGCAATTTGCGAAGTTCAAAGAAACTTGGTGAAAATAAGTGGTCTTTATAAGTTGCTTTTAACTTAATGCTGGCTCCTGGCTCAAAATCTGCCGACCATTTACCGTCTTTATCCGTAATAATTGGTGGAAAGAAAGATTTATCATTCACCAAAATCTCTACTTTGTCTTCAAAACAAAACGTATTGGCAAAACGCACATAGCCCGAAACATTCACCGTTGAAACATCTCTAAAATCAATGTTTCCCACGGCAGTATTACTGGTATTGAGGTTTACAACTCTTACATTTGGCTCAAATTCATGGGCTTTACTTTCGCTTCTTCTTACGTTATTACTCCAATTGGCTTTGGTCAAAATACCTTCTCTTGGAACCGTTGCCCCAAAACTTATCGCTGCATAATCATACACTTTAACATCGGAAGCCTCATTCAAATCAAAATAACTGTACAACAAAGCCGTAGTAGAATCTTGTGGAATACCGACCACAAAATGCCGTTGTATTTCGTTTTGTGGCAAAGCCGTTTTATAAATGGCTACTTCGTCAATCAGTCCCGTATAAAATTTACCCGTTATAGCATCGGTTGAGTTGGTGGCAATCAACCACGGATTTCCCACTGCCCAGTTAGACGTACCCGTAAACGACACGGTGGTTTTTAATTCACCTTCCAAATATACTTTAGCTGTGCCGTGGGTATTATCCATCGCTACAGCTACATGATAATATTTAGCTTTGATTGTACCTAAATCACTCACGTTTCCGTTAAGATTTAAGTATAATTTGCTATTATCAACGTAGAGTTCGTATAAATTCCCTTTTGAAAGTACCGTTTGACGTGATTTCAAATCGAAAGGGTGGAACAAAACTTCAACCGTTGCCGTATCAGGAATATCATAATTTGTTAGGTTTCCGTACGATTTATCCGCCGCATTGAATTCTACGGCCGAATTAAAATCGAAGTTTCTAATGGGCGTGGCTCTAAAACTTTCGGTGGTGCTGTAATTAATTCCATCAATCACGTAATAACCCGTCACATCCGAAACACCCGCATTATATACTTCGGGAATATCCGTCGAGAATTTTGCTCCGCCGTAAATATTGGCGATGGTTGGCACCGATGAATTATCAAATACTTTCTGTCCCACGCCTTCATCCATTTTCCAATAAGCCACTAAACCATTTTCGGTTTTTGAAACTGAACGGTTTTTCGTTGCTCTTACTTCTGTTTGCGTCAACGGACGATTATAGATTCTTACATCATCAATTTTTCCTTTGAAAAAGCCCGTCGAACCAATTTTACCACCAATATTTAGATAGTTTTTAGTCCGTGAAATTACCGCAGGTTTTGTGCCCACAAAATTTCCATCCACCATTACTGACAAAGCCGTGCCATTATAAACCATCGTTATTTGATGCCACTGATTTGGGAGTTCTGGATTGGTGATTTCATTGGGAATAAAATATTTCAAACTATCACTACCCGTACCGTTTCCGATGTGGAAAATATATCCTTTTCCTTCAGTTGGGCTATTAGTCGTAGTTATCCACCAGTTTTTGTTCAGAGAACTTCCCCAGTCAATAATACCCGTTTCACTATTTCCATCGCCTAATTTTACGTAAGCTGAAACAGTAAATTTATCCGTCGGTAATTTATCATTGTAGGTGACACAAAGTTCATCATCAACGCCATCAAAAGACATAGATGACCCCGTCAAAGGCGTTAGACGCACTTCTACCCCAGGAACTGGATTATTCGAGTTGGTTTCTATTTTACCAGAAACTACGCCATTTGGGTTTACAAAACCCACGAATTTATATTCAGAACCTGAACCAAAAACGTTTTTGGCAATAATACTGTATTCGTAATATTCACCCGCTTGCACGTTAAAATCAAGGAATTGACGTACATCTTCACCTAAATCGGTCAGATACGAACCATCACGGTAAATCGTAAAGCCCGTAGGTGCGGGAGAAAGTGGGTTTACATTCCAACTCAATCTGATTCGGTCTTTAAAATCGCCCTGTGTAGCCAACAAAATGGGTGGTTGCGGTGGCAACAGAAAAGGGCTATATACCCCAAAACCTGATTGATTAGTTTGGGATAGCATACTTTCAACGGAAACCAAGGGTTGCCCCATCGTGAAATTACTTCGGTTAAATGCCGTGTAAGCATTTACAACCGAGCCGTAGTTGAAGTATAATTCACCAAATAGTTTTTTATTTTCGTTTGGATTACAAAGGGTATCGGTTTGGGCTTGCAAATTGAGCAAACTCAAAAACATTAACAATATCCCTCCAATCCATTTGGTTACAAATGGTTTCATTGTCTTGTCTTTTAGATTTGACTAATACAAAAATTATTGGATACTATTAATTGATACGGATATATGTCCAAAAGTTTAAGTTTTTGGGGCGAGTTTCGCTACCACCTGCATTACTTGTACTTCCTGAAGCTGTTCCAGAAATGGAGTGAGCGTGGCTACCAGCACTATTTGTACTGCTAAATGTTAAAGCAGTTCCATCCCCGCCAGATACATTATTTGAACCTCCAGTATCAGTATCAGCTCTTGAAACAGGGTATGGGAATCCATGATTATGGTCGCCACCAGTCGATGTACTACCACTAACAGATAAACTTGCAGAGTGAGCATGACTACCTAAATCATCAGATTGGAGTGTTGCAATTGGTGAAGTGGATGTTCTGTTGGGGTCTCTATCAGCTTTGCCCGCAAATTCTTGTGAACGTATAAAAGCACCACTACCATCAGGGATTTGGGTTAACCCTCCTGTTACAGCCAGTCTTAGTTTATCTGTTGGTGCTAAAGAGCGTCCATCCATCGGTACCCAACAACTGCCGTTTACTTTAACGAAATCGTCTGGAGCAAGGATAGAATATTTTACATCACCCACTGCACCCGAACATACAACTTCTTGAGCTTTATTTGTTCCAAAAGAATAAGGAGCATACGTTAGTTCTGTACGGGGAGTCAGTTCTGAACCTTGTATGGTAACACCCACATAATAAGGGACATCCCAAGCCAAAGCCGCAATATCAACGGTTTTGCCGAGAGAGGCAGAATACACGCCGCCAAATACTTTGAGGGTTTGGTCTTCACTCCAAATGGCTGTGCCACCAGAAGCAACCGTGTAAATTTTGAAAGTAAGCGATTGGTCACCGTCAGCTACGGCTTTACCGTTGGCATCTTTCAAAAAGCCTTGCAAAGAGATTTTTTTAGTTTGTTGAGCAGTAGCCGAGAAAATAAATAGGGAAAGGCAAAAAATGCTCAATAAAAGGGTTCTCGGATGTGGGAGATGTTTTTTCATTTTAAGAAGTTGTTAAACTATACTTGATTGAGTTGTGGAAAAGTATTTAGGAAATCGGGATGATTATCTTTCAAAATCTAAATTTTGGATAAAGAAAGAAGCGTGATATTGAATTATTTAAATCGGTAATGCTTGGACAAACTTATGTCAATTACCACCCTAAAGTCAATACACCTGTTGATTACACACCGTGAATGGTAGAGATTCATACGTGAATGGTAAGTTTTATTACGTGAATGAATTTACAGTTTTTGGAAAAAGCGGAGCAATTTCACCGATTTAACAGTTAGCTTTCGCAAATAAAAACGATTCTAAATGAGTCCTAAAAACGAATTCATCCAAAGGTTTTTGGAGATAAAATTTGGTGAGCGGCAGTGATTTATACTGCTCATAATACATTCCGCTATCGTAAGAGCTACAAATAATAACCCATAAACCCGCATTTTTTAAGGTTTGAATAAGCTCAATACCCGTGACTGAGCTTTGAAGATGTATATCAACAATGATGAGATTGTACTGTTTTGAAGCAATTTCTTGCAAAAAATCAGTCGGCGTACTGATATAACAAGTTTCTATTTCGGGAAATTGGCAAAGTACCATCTCAATAGAGAGTTGGTCACTTAGGGAGTCTTCTAAGACCAGGCATTTGAATTGCGTCATTGTTTTTTGGCGATAAATACTTAGGCCACAAATATTCATCACAATTCAAAAAGAAGCAATCCCACAGGTCAACTTATACCGTGAATGGTAGGTTTTATTACGTGAATGGTAAAATTTCTCATTTGACAAGCAATTTTAAATCGCTTTTTCCAAGAATTTATCAATGAAAACTTGTCGATTAGCACGGCTAATGGGAATTTGGTGTTTATCAATTTCCAAGAAATTTTCTTTTACATTTATCCGTTTTACAGCATTCATATTCACCAATGAATTACGATTAGCTTTCTCAAAATCAACATCCTTCAGCAAATCTTCAAAGATTTTTAAGGACGTATAAGTAGTGTATTTGCCATTTTCGGTGTAAACAGTGGTGGCATGGTCGGAGGTTTCGATGAAAAAAATATCTCCATAATGTATTTTATACAGGTAATTTCCCTGCTTCAACATAATATAATTTTCATCTTCAACTTGTATTTCAACGGCTTTTTCTTCTCGTTTTGTAAATAAAAATGAGTCAATATTGGTCTTAAAAACGAATTCATCAACGGGTTTTTTGATAAAAAATTTATTGAAATTTAATGCTTTATATTGCTCAAAATAATCCCGACAATCCATTGAACTTGAGATAATTACCCAAGCGGAAGGATCAGTAATAGAGTGAATCAAGTCAATTCCAGTTAGCGAATCTTGGAGCATAATATCCACAATAAACAAGCAGTAAGCCTTTTTGGGCAATTCTTGTAGAAAAGATTTGGGAGAATTAACGTAAGTAACCTCAATTTCAGGAAACTGACTCAAAATTATTTCTATCGCCAATTGGTCACTCAGCGTATCTTCCAATACTAAGCAATTGTAGTTTTTCATTGGGTATATTTTGATGGTTAGTTAAGTAAAAATATAATTTTAAAAGTTCAATTTATTCGTAAAAACACCTTGCTGATTTGATGTTTCTATGATGAAGTTAGCTTTCCTCAAAATTGGAGCCAAAATTGTCATACCCACGCCCAAACCTAACTCCAAATTCTGGGTATTTCCCTCAAACTCATTACGAATAATGACTTGATTTTTATGGGCTGTTAAAGTAATAGATACTTCAATAACAGTTGATGATTTTGAATGAATAATGGCGTTAAATATCAAATTCCGTATAACTATCACGAATAAACCCTGGTCAACAGTAGCCCTAATCGCCTGATTATCAATTTTGTAGATTAAAGATTTTACCCCCATTTCATCCGAATAAATATCAAAAATTTGATTGATAATTTTTCCCAAATCACAATCTTGTCGCACAGATTCCCAGTTTTTATTGGTACTCTTTACCCAATAAACCAATTCATCAATCAACCATAATACCTTTCGACTTTTATTTTCGGTTTCTTTTCCGAGCAAGAATAACCTTTCATGGTCATTTTTTTGGGTGAGATAAGCCAATTTTTTTGATAAATCGTAAAAACTCTGTACGGGATAACGCACATCGTGTACGAGTAAACTCAAAAGCGTCTCTTTCAATGCCAAACTTTCTTTGAGTGTATGCGTTTGTTCATCCACTTTCTTTTGCAGAAATTCATTGCGGCGTTTCAGTTGGTAAGTTGAATATTTGACGCTCATCCAAATTAACAAAGCCAATAAAACCAAGACGAAAAACCAGAAATACCACGTCAAATAAAGTGGATTCGGGCGATTAATGACAATTTTCTTAGTTTTGGCATCAACGTAATTATCACAACTTACCACCATAATTTCGATGGTAGTCATACCATTGTCAATATTATTGAGAATC
This sequence comes from Bacteroidota bacterium, assembly GCA_040387735.1. Taxonomy (GTDB): domain Bacteria; phylum Bacteroidota; class Bacteroidia; order Cytophagales; family Spirosomataceae; genus Arcicella. The sequence continues at coordinate 8,920 of JAZKDE010000006.1, read as the reverse complement.
AATCGGCGGTCGGTGAGCAATTGCCAGTCCTTCACCAACGATTTATCCGTGCGATAGAAATATTTTTTGCTACAATCATATTTAAAATCCTCGTAAGAAAAAGCCACTTCAATGGAATTTTCAGCCCGATTTAACTGCAAAAATGGCACATTAAAATTGGCAAAAAATCTATTTTTGTATTTACCTTCGTACGTATAAACTGAGTCAATTTTCAGGTCGAATACTTTGGCTTGTGCCGTTGAAAAATCGGATGGATTCATAATATTCAGTCCATTCATTCCACCAAAATACAAAACATCATTTTCATCCTGAAAATGAGCCAATCGGTTGCATTCATTACTTGTCAACCCGTCCGTAACCGTATATATTTTCAAAAGATTACCTTTCGCATCAAAATGCCAAATACCCTCTTCTGAACTCGCCCAAACGCCATTTTTGGTCGTATAAGCCGACAAATATTTCTTATGATGGTAGCTTTTATCTTGAATAAATGGACGAACAGTTCGTTTGACCAAATCAAAAATCCAAATACCATTTAGCGTAGCGATGAATAATTGCGTAGGATTTTGTTTATCTTTTTGCAAAGAAAAACAGGTCATTTGTAAGCCCTTTTCTACGGGAAACGGAATTGTTTTAATAATATTTTCATTCAAAACTTGATAAAAACCAGCCTCCGAAGCAATATAAAGTTCATGATTAATTGTGAAAAAATCGTAGATAATGGCATTATCAAATTCATGATTAATTTTAGAAAATGGGCGAGCATTTTTTGTTTTTTTATCGTAATAAATAACGCCATGTTTTTCTAAACCCAACAAATAGCCATCTTTATACGCTGAAATTGCCCAGATTTTGGTACTATCTAAGGTACATAACGTTTCGTCTTTATTAGTTCGCAGATTGGTTTTTACTAAAGCATCTTCCCCAAAAACTATATCACCATCCTTATCTTGTAAAACAGTCAAAACAAATCTTGGATTTTCTCCATTCTCGTTCTTAAAATCGTGCAGAGATTTCACCGAAGACGATTTCAAGTTAATTAACTGCCTTCTTTTATTGGTATTAACAATGACATTTTCTTTATCAATTTTCAAAATTTTCCTGCACGAATAGTTTTCATTGAGCTTTTCAGGGTCTTTATTTTCGAGAAAAGTTCGTATTTTTTTTTCGTTAAACTGAATAATATTTACGCCATTATTGGTTGATAGAATGTAATTTCCAAATTCGTCGTAAATGATATGATGAATCAAAACATCTTGTTTGTAATGCTCAACGAGGTTAAAATTCTTGTCAAGAAAACGCAGAGAATTACCTTCATTTAGAATGAAGTTTTGCTTATTTTTTATGTAAATAATATTGCTCAAATAACCATCTCGTGAAACTGGAAAGTATTTCACAAAACTCCCTCCTATTTCTTTCATTCCCATTGTTTTGGGTTGGTGAGTTATATAAAACAAACGATTTTCTGCCTCAACTACCGACCGAACAAATTGCCCTTTGACGTCCGTTTGGCTCAAAATTTTCCCTTCAAAACTTAAATGAACAAGTAGATTATCTTTTCGAGAATCTTGCTCCACACACGCTATTAACCCTTTTGACCCCGCATACAATAATTTTATAGGCATTTTTGATAAAGAAATAATCAATTGAAGAACCTGTTTTTTTGAATCAAACCGATAAATTTGACCATTCGAAGTACTCAAAAAGATGTGATTTTGAGCATCAGAAATGATGGAACGAATAGCAATTTTTTGGTGAACATATTTTTCAATTGAGGTAACTTTTTTAGATATTGGATTAAAAATAACACAATTCTGAACGTCAAAAGGATAATACCATTCGTAGTTTTCTGAAAGCCAAAAGTTCCCTATTTCATCTTCAGTCGCTGCATTAAAACCACGATTTGAAAACTTATCGACAAGTTGATAATTCTTAATTTTCCCGAATTCAAATTGTCCAATTTTATTTTCCGTCAAAAACCATATTTTTTTATGTTTGTCAATAAAAGTGCTGTTAATGTGTCGATTGCTCAATCCATCAAGAATACTTAAATGTTTTTCGGTTTTTTGGAGGTCAAATTTCCTTGATTGCCCCAATAAAGCAAAGGGAAGAAGCAATACAAGGATAAATGTGTTTCGACGGGAAAAACTAAATCTCATATTTTATTTTAATGTGTTATATATACGTATTTTAAACCTTTCTGGTTTGCGGAAAATCAACTTTTGTTGAATAAAATTCTAAATCGTTAATTTAGAATTTTATTCAACAAAACAACGATAATTGTACCAATCAAAAAATACCTGTTAGCAGGTATTTTTAAGTATTTATATTTATGTAAAATTTGTACTTAATATTTTCTCGTCGCTAATGAAGCACATTTTCAACATAAATGGATTTATTTTTCTTTTATCATTATTGTTCTTGCTAACAAGTTGCGGTACAAAAAAAGAGAATATGACCAACCCAAACGACAGGCTAATTGTGATAAGTGACGGTTTTGAATTTGAAAATATTAACGCAAAAGTTTGGTTAAGTAGGCATTTAAAAATCAATGATTCGGATAAAGTTATTTTACAAAATTTCAATCTAAAATCGTTTGAAAAGAATGAAAGTGAAGAATCCGTTCTCTTCGGGAATTCTTACGGCAATAAGTACGGATGGATTTATTTTAGACTAACTAATCAGAGCAATAAGGCAAAAAAAATGGTGGTAGAGACGACTACTCATTTGCGGTGCGACGGGTTTAAAGGATATATTTTGCAGGATTCCACAATGACAAGTTTTGGCGAAATTAAGCGAGAAACGCCCTTGTATGAGCGATTTTATCCATTTGTAAACTTTGCAATTCCCTTTAATATCCAACCAAGGGACACGCTGAATGTTATTTTACGCTCGGAAAGGCTTTCTTCTATCAATGAAGTTAGTCTGCAACTTTCAGAAGAAAAAATATTTCTAAAAAAGTTAATTTTTAGCGATTATGAAAGGCTTTTTCAAGTACTATTTGCCTTAGCCAGCATGGTTTTAGTTTTAAGTTTAGGTTTTATTTTTAAACAAAAAATCTTGATTTATTACGGCTTTTTTCTTGTCGGACTCACGCTTCTTTTTGCCGTTAGTTGCTCTTTATACGACTCCTTAGATTTTCCAGAAGCATTTGCCCTTCGAACCTATAACATAGGGTCATTTTTAGCTTTTTTAACCAATGCGTTATTTCATCCCTTTGGCTACGAACTCGTCCACAAGTTACCCATTAATCATAAAAGATATATTTTATGGGCCAAAATCATCGTTGGACTTAATCTAATTATGATGATAGCCGTTGGTATAACGCAGAAAATAGATTATATCCTACCGAGTATTTTTGCCATTTTGGCAATCATCAATTTTACTTGGATTTTGTATCATGCGATTCTGGCGTATCTGAGGGCTAAAATCAAGTACTTTTTAATTGTTGCAATACTCACATGTGTGCCCGTAATTTTAAAAACAATAGTACCTTTTTTTCAGCTTGGTACCCAATACCCTGCTCTTAATCTTAACTATTTCAATATCATTGTTATTATTTTAGCATTGACTTATATGACTATTGAACAGTTTCGGAAAGAACTGGTATCAAAACAAAATTATGAGCAAAACCTGAATCAGCTAAGAATAACGATGAATGATATACGTAAAAGCGAAATTGAGACCATCGGACGAAATTTACACGACCAAGTGGGTAATACTTTGGCTTCGGCTTTGGGATATCTCAATATGAAAACAATTAAAATTGAAGTTGTAAGGAGTTTGATTTTAGAATCCATCAACGAAATCAGGTTCTTGAGCCATAATTTGGTAAAAGACGATGACAAACCGCTCACCGAAAAAATAGAAGAATTGGTCAATCGTTTTAATGATTTTTCGAGCATTATTTTTCAGTACAATGATTTTACTAATGGAAATGTCAATCAGCTACAACCCTTGAAACAACAGAATATTTACATGATTATTCAAGAAATCCTGACGAATATCATCAGACATTCCAAGGCAAGAGAAGCGTACATTCAGGTTTTTGAAAGAGATAAAATCATACAAATAAACATTGAAGATGACGGAATTGGCATTGATAATTATCAGATAAACGGAGGAATTGGGCTAAAAAACATTAATAAAAGAGCCAAATTAGCTAATCTACACCTCACAATAGATTCAACGAGCAAAGGAACCAATATTATAATCGAGGAAAGAGATGAAGACAAAAGTAATAATCATAGATGACCATTCGCTCTTTAATGACGGACTGAGCCTTATTTTGAAAGAGTCGGGGTATTTTGACGTTATTGAGCAAGTTTATGATAGCCGACAAGCCTATTATAAATGTTTCGCCTTAATGCCCGAACTCATTATTGTGGATTTTAATATGCCACATTTGAACGGTTTGGAGGTGGTAAAACAGTTAAAAAATTTATCTAATCCCTGCAAAATTGTGGTTATTAGTATGTACGCTGACAAACGAGAAATTGCTTTATTTGAAGAAGTTGGTATTGATGGCTATCTCACAAAGACGACTCCTGCTACCGAAATTATTGGTTCTTTGAAGAAAATATTGGAAGGCGAAAAATTAATCAATACAGGGATTGAAAAGAAAGTAATTTACGAGAAAGACTTTTTTGCCCTAAAACACCAACTAACCAAACGAGAAGTTGAGATTTTGAAAGCCCTAAAAAAAGGCTACACCACCGAACAAGTTGCTGAAGAATTAGGCTTGAGTTTTTATACGGTAGAAACACACCGAAAAAATGTCAATCAAAAATTGAAATTCAAAACGAAGAAAGAGTTTTATGATTTTTTGGAGTCAATTGAAGTGGATAAATGATTAAAAAATTAAATATAAGGTAAGTCAAAAGACTCCTCCAACCTCCTTTTTAGCTTTCTACATCAACACAATCCATTATTTTACAGACACTTACACCTAAGTCAAAATGCAAACACCATTGAAAATACGGTATTTTATCGTTCCATATCAATTTAGGTAAAATAGTATAAGCTAATTTTTTGAGTAAGTACAAAGCATGGTAATCATTGATTTTATTCGAACTACATTCGTCCAGAAAACAACTTGATTTTTTGATTTTTTAAATTCAACCATATTTTATAAATACTTTAATTACTTTATATTCCAATTCTCATGAAATTATTTATTAATTCATCAATGAATGCCCAACGCATTTCTGGCATTATTCTAATATTTGCTTTGAGTTTATCTTCTATGGCTTTTGCCGCTCGACGAGATTTTTATCAACTCAAAGTGTACCACCTTAAAACAAAAGACCAAGAAGCTCGTCTTGATATTTTTTTACAGAAAGCTTATTTACCCGCTCTTCATCGCATAGGCATTAGTAATGTTGGGGTTTTTAAGCCAATCGTTGCTCCTAATGCTCCAGAGTCAACGGATTTGCTGGTTTATGTATTTATTCCTTTCAAATCTTCTGATGAGTTTTTGAAACTTGACAAAAAACTGCTCGCTGATAAACAATTCGCCATTGACGGAAAAGATTACCTTGATGCACCCTACAATAATGTTCCCTACAGCCGTATTGAATCCATTTTACTTTCAGCATTTACAGAAGCCCCAATCTTCAATTTACCCGCTTTAAATTCACCAAAATCAGAAAGAGTCTATGAATTAAGAAGCTACGAAGGACCTACCGAAAAATTGTACTTAAATAAAGTAGATATGTTCAACCGAGGTGGTGAAGTTACTTTGTTCAAACGATTAGGTTTTAATGCGGTTTTCTACGCAGAAGTTATTTCGGGCGGACAAATGCCTAATCTCATGTATATGACAACCTTTGAAAATAAGGCGTCACGAGATGAGCATTGGAAGGCATTTTCGGCCGATGAGTACTGGAAAAAATTGGTAGCTATGCCAGAATATCAACATAATGTTTCTAAAAATGATACTCGTTTTCTATATCCTGCCGATTACTCAGATATTTAAAAAACGTCTCATTTAATGAATTCATTTTTGGAATTTTAGCGATCAATTACATGAAAAAAATACTTATTACTTTCCTTCTTTCTTTATTCGTTTTAGCCGAGGCATTTCCGCATAGTAAGCCTAATCCCAAGATAAAAAAAGGTGGAGAAAACGGTTCATCTATCAAACTTCCAAATGGGTTTTCGGTTAAAATTATGGCCACCGATTTGGGAGCAACTCGCCATATTGCAGTCGCAAAAAATGGGGATATTTACGCAAAACTCTCTAAATTGAAAGATGGCAAAGGCATTTATTTATTGCGAGATACCAACAAAGACGGCATTATTGATGAGACTAAACTGTTCGGAGATTATCCAGGAACGGGTGTTTTTATTAACGATGAATACTTGTACACTTCTTCAAATTCAGGCATTTATCGTTACAAAATGAATGCAAAAGGCGAAGTTATTGATTACGAAAAACCAGAGTTAATCGTTAGTGGTTTGGTTGATAGAAAGCGAGACAATGCTAAACCTTTCGTGGTTGACAAGCAAAATAATATTTATGTCACGATAGGTTCTTATAACGACCCATGCAGAGAAATTGGAAACGGTAAAGGAATTAATCCGTGTTCAATTCTTGATTCAGCGGGAGGAATATGGCAATTTAAGGCCGATAAATTGAATCAAACCTTTGCCGATGGTACTCGATTTGCAACTGGATTGAAAAATGCTGTGGGTATTGCGTGGAATTCTAACACTAATTCTCTTTTTACGACCCAACATGGTAGAGGACAATTTCACGATTTTTACCCTCAGTATTATACCCCAAAACAAAGTGGTGAATTACCCGCTGAAACTTTGTATGAAATCCACAAAAATGATGATGCTGGCTGGCCTTACATTTATTACGACCAATTTCAGAAGAAGAAAATACTTGCTCCAGAATACGGAGGAGACGGCAAAAAAACAGCGGGAGAAAAAGCTATTAACCCTTTAGTTGCATTTCCTGCTCATTTAGGACCCAACGCATTACTATTTTATACTGGAAAAATGTTTCCCCCAAAATACCGAAATGGGGCTTTTATTGCCTTTCATGGTCAATCACCAGAATTGAAAAAGGGTTATTTAGTAGCATTTGTTCCTTTTGTAAACAATAAACCTTCTGGTAAATGGGAAATTTTTGCGGATAATTTTGCGGGAACAGATTTAGAAAAGCCTACGGGTCCAATTCAGCATCGTCCGTGTGGTCTGGCTCAAGGAACCGACGGTTCTTTGTACGTCAGTGACGATTTAAACGGAACAATCTTCAAAATTGAATACCACAAAAAGGGTAAATAAGGCTTAAAAATTAATTTTTAAGCTGTAAATCTATAAAATCACTGCTGTAAAAGCATAATATACTCCCATAAAACGGTTTGACTTACTGGGAAATGAAACGTTATTCAGCGTTCTATTTCCCAGTAAATCAAACTGCCATAACCTCTCCAAAATCCCTATTTGTAAATATTTATACCTTTTTAGATAATGCGAAATAAAATTAAAAAACGGCTGTTTCCCAACAACGTTTATAGGTTATCTTCTGACAATTGACAGAAGACATTTTATTCAATCTACTAAAACATTAGACTTTTGATTACCATTAGTTTTAACCAGATTTCTATAATTAAACTTATCGCAAATTGTATTTACGCATTCTAAAAATTTCCTTTAAACTTTTCGCATTATTTGGTAATGGATATTGGTTTCACCGACCCACAATTTGGGGTGGTCTATTTTTGGTTTACACTTTTTGCGAGTTTTTGTTATTAAATAATTACGCTTTTACACCATTTTTATCAAACCATTGTGTCTCAAACTCAGAGGGGAATTCATATTTCAAACTTGAATGTAATCGCTGTCGATTGTAGTATCCTTAAATAAATTCAAACAAAATACTTCTCGAAATTGTGAGGTTTTCATAGCCTCCTTTGGACATTTCCAACCGTGCGACGGTCGCTCGGTTTTTAACCTACTCCAAAGTGATTCTACGAAGGCATTATCGTATGGATCATCGGCTCTACTCATGCTCTGTTTTAGTCCAAAAATATGTACTAATTCTTTCATTTTGTCGGACAAATACTGCCCCCTCTATCAGAATGTACTATTAATCCAGGCTATATTTTTCTTTTCAAAAGTGCTTTTTCCAAGGGTTTTCTGACCAATAATTCTTGCATATTGTCGTCCACTGACCAGCTTACAATTACTCTTGTGAATAAGTCCATCCAAGTACACAGATAGCCTGGGCGGCACCCGCCACTCGCTATTTTTTAAGGGCATATAAGTAATGTCTGATACCCATACTTGATTCGGTTCTGTGGGCTTTGGTTGATTCAATAATAAGTTTGGACAAACCCGTTTACCATGCTTACTATCAGTCGTTCTTGGTACAAATTTTGGTGGCTGAATGGCTCGTAAACCATTTTCTCGCATAAATTTAGCTACTTTTTGTCGAGATAAGGTTATCCCTCGTTTTGACAATGAAGCCTTTATTCTACGACTTCCATATCGCTTCAGATGTTTCAAAAACTCTAAGCGAACTTCATGTTTAGGTCGATGATATTTCTTGTCTGAATTGTGACTTTCTCCTCGCTTATATCGGTAAAAAGCCGTTCTACTTACTTCAAATAAGGACCATAAAAATTCAACCGAATAGTCCTTTGAGAATGATATTATCAGTTCGTAAATGTCTCTTAGTTGGACGTGCTAAAGAGAACCAACAGGAACGCCTGCCGAGCATTTTTTAATATATCCCTTTCAGACTGCAAACGAGCATTCTCTTTTTTGAGTAATTCGTTCTCTGAAATGAGCTGGTCGGCATTCCGATTCAAACTGTAAGTAGTTTGCTCCTCGGATGTCTTAGTTTTCGTCTTCATTTGGGATTTGCTTTTCCAAGTATAGAGAACATTTCTGCCAATCCCAAAAG
>JAZKDE010000005.1:0-5948 GCA_040387735.1 Bacteroidota bacterium | reverse complement strand
TCCTATGTAAATAGTTTTTTGCATTTTCTTTGAAAGTTTATATGATTTATACAAATAACCTAATTATTACTTCTCGTTTAGAAAATTTATTCATGTAAATCCCTGCTTCTATTTTATTGACATTTTTCTTTTTGTCGTTAAAAAATAGAAGAATTGTAGGTTATACATGTGAGTAAATCTAACCGATTGAAACTCAACATCGCCATTTGCCTACTACAAATTGCTGTACCATAAATTCCCAAACAGGCTCCTATACGTGATCACGGAATTTACTCCGTCTCACAAGCTCTTATCGCTCTGAAAATTTGTCCTGCCGCAGGCTTGGCGGTGTGGCAGTAGCTTGCACTACTTCACAACCCATGTTTTGCGGTCAAGGACAATGGCTATTGTTTTGACTAATTTATGCTGATTTTACCACCGAAATATTGACCTCATACGGTGTCTTTCGTTTTACTACGGCAAAGATTTTTTTGATTAATTTATGGGCAATCTTTACAATTATTACTTGTTGTTTTTTCCCCTGATGTTTTCTAAAATACAACTGCATCTCAGGGTCAAGCCTTACCGCCACCCAAGCAGCTTCTATCAAATAACTCCTCAGTAAAGCATTGCAACGGGGCGTAATGCCCAAGACTTTCTCGTCCCCACCACTGGCGTAAATTCCAGGTACTAAACCCACATAGGAACTTAAGTGTTGCTCATTTTTGAATCGACTAAAATCCCCTAATTCTGCTATCAGTACCGAGGCCAAATAACCTCCAACCCCAGGAACGGATTTCAACAGATAATATAATTCTCTTTCATGCTGTCGGTAATATGACCGTAATTCATTCGCAATTTGTAAATATTCACTTTGCAACACTTCTAAGATTTTGAGCTGGGAAGCAAGCGTTAATTTGCCCATCTTTTCGTCCTGATATTGCTCACATAGCCAGTTCAAAAAGTCCTTTGACCAGTTTGCATTATCAAATTCCTCGGGAATTTTAGTACCCATAAATAACAAAAATGACTTGATTCGGTTTTTCACCGTTCGTTTTTGCTTCACAATCATATTTCGCTGACGGATTAAACAACGTATAAAATCATCGCTTTCTGTGGGTATATAAATCGCTTTTAAATTATTGACCGACAGTTGTTTACTGAGATTCTTTGCATCAATCTTATCTGTTTTTTGATAGTTCTGTTTGTCGGAAGTTGGTACATCAGCGGGGTTCACTACGGTTACTTTCCAAGACAAATTTAGAAAGTAGCGAGCCGCTGAAAAACCGCAACAACCTGCTTCATAGGTTAAATGTACTTCGTAATTAGGAAAGTGCGTATCAACGTATTTTTCCAGTGCCGTGGGTTCGGGTGGCTGGGTGAAATATTTGTGGTGAAACAGGTCGGTACGAATATCCACAGACCATGACTTCTTGTGAATATCCAAACCAATAAAGAGTTTTTGCGTTTCCATTTTTTTATGTAATTTAGATTTGAGTCCAAGGTAACTATTCTATTTTACATAGGGGCTTGGCGTTATTGGGGCTGACGAACAAATCATCAGCTTTTGTAATTCTATTCAGCTTCAGTTCCAGCGGACGGAATGCTATTTGGCTTTTAGTTATTATCTTCAACTTCAGTAACAATATTGGGCTTCGGTTCCAGGCTGACGGAATACTAATTCCCCAACAACGCCAAGCCCTGTCCGTTGGTGGAAACCCGAAAAATCCCAAAATATAACTTTTGAAGTTTTAAAATTATCATTTCAAGCACAACATTTAACAAAAATATTAATGGTTGAGTTACTAATTTACCCTATAATTACAGGAATTGTTGCAAGTATATTTTCGGTAGTTTTTGAGTATTATATTATTATTCCGAATAAAGAAAAAGGAAACGAAGAATCAAATCCAAGTTTATTCAATCCTTCTTTGTCGCTGAAATTCATTTTAACCCAATTTGCTGGGATTATAATTTTAGAACTCATTATTCGTACATTTTTCCCAAAATTTAACATTTCAACAGAATTGTTAGGAGGTGTGTTGAAGGACAGCAATATCACTTTTGCATCAATTTTTTATGTTTGTATCACAAGTATTTTACTCACCTTCCAATCAAAAAGTAAGTTCTTGTGTTTTATTGGTACTCATCTAATACCGTATTTAAGCCTTGCATGGTGGACATTTACATTTCCAAATGTTTTCAAAATTTTTGAATCAAGTCATTCACCCGAGACTACATTGCCATTTATACACAACATTTTACTTTGTTGGCTTTTTTATGGACTTAATGTATTTTTAAAAAATCTTGACATCTTGGCTATTTTAGCGGTAATATTATTTCCACTAAACGCACTATTTATGCTAAATTATACTACTGTTACTAATGTTGGTGCTTGGGGCGGTGCATTATTTACAACAGTAGGTATGTTTGGAATTATAAGTTTTATCAATGAATACCGCAACTCCTTAAAAGAAAAAGAATTAATGCGTAACCAAGCCAAACCGACCAGTTCAAGGCAAAAACTTTAATTAAATGAACTTTTATTTTACGACTCATTTTGATTTTTTCGGGGGACAATTTATTGCGACATAAAACATTTTTTCGTTGGACAATTCAACTTGCGACACGATAAGACGGGCTTCCACCAACAACTAAGCGTTCGTGGGGTACGCAGTGCCAAACGTGAACGCTATGTTGAACGTAACCTGCGGTAGCGTGCTGGACTGATGAAAAGTGTCTATGGGTTTATCGACACGAGCGTGTCTTCTTGGATGAGACCAATTTTGTGTTTTTGGCCTGTAAGTGAATGGTAATCAGTAATTTATCCTCGATATTTTCGGTTTAGCACACACCTTCCCCTACCCAAATCCTATGCCTTTGAGGATGGTACTAAATTCAATAATTGCACATATTCTTCGGGTGGACCTCGGCTATCGAAGGTCACAATTGTTACCATTTTCCCTTTTTGGCAACAAGGACAAATGTTTATTCTCAGTCCTTTTACTACTTTTGGAATAGGTGTAAGTCCCAATTTTAACTGCAATTCCCAGAGTTTTGACCGCTTCCACGTACTACTTAAAATCCCGTAGTGACGTATTCTCACAAACCGTTTCGGTAGAATATGTTGAGAAAATCTCCTGACGAATTCTTCATGCGTCAAGGTCATTAATTTTACTTTCGATGCGTCTCGGTAATCTTTGTAAGTAAACGTAACTATCTCATTATCAATGAATTTGATGCGGTGGTTTGAGATAGCGACTTTATGGGTGTAACGCCCCAAGTACTCAATAACTGCCTTCGAATTGCCAAAGGGTCGCTTCGCATAAACGACCCAATCTTTTAAGAATAATCCATTGTAAAGCCTTTGGTCAAGGACTAATTGTTTCCGCAATTCTGCCACAAACTTCGCACGAAAGACCTTCGCCATTGCCTTGACAGGGTACAAGAATTTACCCTTGTTTTTGGCATATTTCCAGTTGCCATTTTTATCCACACCACCCCCTGGAACAATGCAATGGATGTGAGGATGAAGTGATAAATTCTGACCCCAAGTATGCAAAATCGCAATCATACCACCCTGAGCATCAAGGTATTTGGGGTCTCGACTGAACGCTTCCATCACTTCCCAACTGACCTTAAAAAGTATGTCGTATAACACTTTGGGTTCATACATCGCCACGGGATTTAACTCGCTGGGCAAGGTGAAGACCACGTGAAAATATGGTACTGGTAAGAGTTCGCTTTCTCGGGCGGTAATCCAATCTTCTCGTTTTTTGCCTTGACACTTATTGCAATGACGATTGCGACAAGAATTATAACTCAAACTCAGATGCCCACAGTCATCGCAAGCATCAATATGCCCGCCCAGACTGGCGGTTCGACATCTTTTCAGGGCATCCAAAGTCCGATATTGCCAAGCATTGAGTTTCAGATTTTGGACTTTTGTCCAGTGTTTTTCCAATATTTCCGCCAGTTCAAAGGCGGGTTTCATATTGGATAAAGTGTATCCAGAGGACTAAATGCTTTGTTGTTCCCCGACTGTGCCACGTGCAGATAAATCATGGTTGTGTCGATGGAATGATGTCCCAATAAATCCTTAATGGTCAAAATATCCAAACCATCTTCAAGTAGATGTGTAGCGTAAGTATGTCGCAATGTGTGAACACTAACGTCTTTGGTAATGCCTGCTTTTTTGACTGCCTGTGTGATTGCCCATTGTACACCTCGTTGACTGTATCGCCCGTCGAAATCGCCGCCCCGAACGGATGTTCCAGATCTGTCGGCTTGCGGTTGTCCATTAAAGAGCCATTGTTTAGGTTTTTCGGTTTGAATATAATGCTTTAATCCACGAATAAGGTGCTGACTTAAAGGGACATACCTATCCTTTCCTCCTTTCCCTTGGCGGACGTGAAGGGCGGCTCGTTCAAAGTCTAAATCGGATAACTGGACGTTGCGGGCTTCAAAACAACGAAGTCCACAACCGTACAAAAGTCCAATCAGAATCCTATGTTTGAGTAAATCAGGGGCAAGCAAAAGCCGTTTCATTTCAGGTTTACTCAGCACCACAGGCAGTTTATTGGAGCGTTTGAGCTTGGGCAATTTGATATGGTCTGTCGAGATATTTTCGACTTTGAACAAAGCACGAAGTCCATAAATGGTATGCTTGAAATAGGTTTCGGAAGGGGTGTTGTGTTGCTGTTGTAGGTAATAGAGGTAATCGTTAATCTGGGTTTCGGTCAGGTCAGTGGGTAAACATTTGAAGTGCAGAGCCATCACTGCCAAAAGCCGTGAATAATTCTCAAAGGTACTATGAGCTCGACCCGAAATGGAAAGATTTACCTTTAGCTTTTGGATTTGTTGGGCAAATCCAATAACTTGGTTACTCGCTTGAACAAGGAGTGTGTGCTGACCAATTTGGTCGGCAGGTTTTTTTCGTCATGGCGTTGTGATTGTTTAGTTTGAAATGATAAATGTATGAAATATTTATCACAAATGTTTGATAATCAAGTGTTTGAATAACGAGAAGCTACCGCAGGTTTCGTTCAACATAGTATTGGCAAGATTGGGGGCTGACGGACGTAATTGAACAGCAGTACACAATCAAGCTTTTGTTTCGGCGGACGGAACGCATCTGAACATTTGTAAGTAATTGAACATCAGTACATTTAAACAAGCATCAGTTCGGGCGAGACGTTTTCAAAAGTCCCCAACCTCGCCAATACTTTTACGTTGGCGGTAATTTTAAGAACGAAAACAGACCTAAAATGGTGAACTTCGACAACATAAAAGAATATACAACCGACTTTCCTACGACTCGGAGTTTTTTGTGGACACCAGAAGAAGCCAATAATATTTCACAGGAACACAAAGACCAGATATTTTTTCTAAACGAAGAAGCAAGTAAGTTTGTAAGAGATTATATCAACAGTTCTAAAATGATAACTGGACCTTTGTGGAAACCTTTTAATGAAAGATATTTTAAGACCATAGAGGAATTTCAAGTAATAGAACATGGCGAAAATGAAATTAAGAAATGGTTATACAACAAATCTATTCCGTTTGACAAGTTCGTGTATATTTATGGTGACAGTAGTGGACAAGAAATAACAATGACTTGGAAAATGGTCATTAAATATTGGGAAGGACTTTTTTTTGCAGATGACTTAATCATTTTTGATGAAACACTAAATTGGGGACTATTTTATTTTCACGAAGACACGCTTTTTTTCGGAATGGCTAAAATATATGAAAAGGAATATGAGTATGAAAAAACGATGGAACTCGATAAGTTGAAAAAAAGTTTTTTTGACAAAGACAATCTAAATTTTACACGTGACGAAAAAAGACAAGCGATAAAGAACTTCAAGACTAAATATAACTTAACTGAACTCGAATGAAAAAAACTACCGCCAATAACTAAGCCTTCGTCGTGGCTGCAAGCCATGCGATGAAGGCGATGTTGAACT
>JAZKDE010000004.1:0-2004 GCA_040387735.1 Bacteroidota bacterium | reverse complement strand
CTCGGGCTCACACCCAAGCGGCTATGTTTAGAGGCTTCGAGAAAATTATGGAAGGTAAAGACCCACAAGCGGGTCTTATCGTAACACCTCGTATTTGCGGAATTTGTGGCGGTTCACATTTATACTGTGCTTCTTCGGCATTAGATACCGCTTGGGGAACAACTTTGCCACCAAACGCTCTTTTACTACGAGCCATTGGTCAAGCAACCGAAACGATTCAATCAATTCCACGTTGGTTTTATGCAATTTTCGCCACCGACATGGCTAACAAGAAATTTGCTAACAAACCACTTTACGATGAAGTTGTGCGTCGCTTCGCTGCTTATGTTGGAACCTCTTTTCAAAAAGGCGTAGTAGCTTCTGGTCGTCCCGTAGAAGTATATGCCATTTTTGGCGGACAATGGCCACACTCGTCGTATATGGTACCCGGTGGCGTAATGTCTTCGCCAACTTTAAAGGATATTACCAGAGCTTATGCCATTATGAATCAGTTTCGTAAGGATTGGCTCGAAACAATTTGGTTGGGTTGTTCTATCGACCGCTACATGGAAATCAAAACGTACGATGATTTATTGGCTTGGGTTGATGAAAATGAATCGCAACGTAATTCTGATTTAGGTTTATTTATTCGTGCAGGCTTGGAATTTGGACTTCATAAATTCGGACAAGGCGTTGGAAAATTCATCGCTACGGGTACTTATTTACACAAAGACCATTACCAAAAACCAACCATTGAAGGTAGAAATGCGGCTTTAATTAGTCGTTCAGGCTTTTTTGACGGAAAAACGTATTCTGAATTTGACCATTTAAAAATCAAAGAGCACGTAAAACATGCTTGGTATGAAGACGTTGTGGCGGCTCACCCTTGGAATGAACCGTTGCCAACGCCAATGCAATCTCAGCCATTAGCAAGTTCGGATTTTGGTGGAAAATATTCTTGGTCAAAAGCCCCAAGATACATGGATTATGCCGCTGAAGCAGGACCACTTTCACGGGTTTTGATGAACGCAAATCCAGACCATTTACTCCCACACCAAGTTTATGACCCATTGTTTGGGGATATTTATGCTAAAATGGGACCGAGCGTTTTCACACGTACACTCGCAAGGGTTCACGAAGCGGCTCGTTTGTTCACGCAAATTGACCAATGGCTACACGAAATTGACTTGAATGGTGAATTTTATATCAAGCCAGAAGAAAAAGATGGTAAAGGTTTCGGAGCAACAGAAGCAGCTCGTGGAGCATTGGCTCACTGGATTGAAATTGAAAATGGCGTTATCAAAAACTATCAAGTAATGGCTCCCACCACTTGGAACGTAGGCCCAAATGATGATAAAGGAAATGCTGGACCAATCGAAGCGGCTTTGGAAGGAACGGAAATTGAAGATCCGCACGACCCCGTTGAAGTGGGAATGGTGGCTCGTTCTTTCGATTCGTGTTTGGTGTGTACCGTTCACGCCCACGACCAAAAAAGTGGAAAAGAATTGGCTAAATTCAAATTATAGATTTTAACGCATTGATTATTAGGTTATTGTGAAATTTTGTTAGCTCTAAAAGTAATTGTTTTGCTTTTGAGTATGACAAAAAATTTCAATAACCTATTTTTCATTTCTGTACTAAAGACTTTAGCCTGTATTTTCAATAAAGTACAGACTAAAATCTGTGGCACGAAAAATAAAAAAAGCAAATGATAAAAACAGCCATTATGGGGTTTGGAAATCCTGTCCGTTCAGACGATGCCGTGGGATGTTACGTGATTGAACAATTACAAAAAAAGGGTTTAGAATCCGATTCAATAAGTTTGTTTGACATGGGAACGGGGGCTTTTGAAGTACTTTTTAAATTGTTGGGACATCAGCGAATTATCATTGTTGATGCCGTCATAAATACGGGAGAACCCGTTGGAACGCTCTATAAAGTTCCTGCCGAGGAAATTGAATCTGCCATTATGGATGACCCGATGGTGTTTTTGCACAGCATAAAATGGGATCAAGCATTGAGTTA
>JAZKDE010000003.1:0-3910 GCA_040387735.1 Bacteroidota bacterium | reverse complement strand
ATGAGTCCAAAAACAAGACCCGAATGGTTTTTTGATAAAGACCAATTTGGCGGAATTATCACGGATATTGGCTCTCATCAATTTGACCAATATTTGTTTTTTACCAATACCAAAAAAGCTGATATTGTGGCCTCTCAAATAGGGAATGTTCATCATCCACAATATCCAAAGTTTGAAGATTTTGGCGATGTAATGCTCCGTGGTGATGGCGGTATGGGCTATATTAGAGTGGATTGGTTTACGCCAGATGGTTTAAAATCTTGGGGCGATGGAAGGTTGACGATTTTGGGAACGGAAGGTTTTATTGAAATCCGTAAAAATATTGATATTGCCGGCAGAGAAGGCGGAAATCACTTGTTTTTAACCAACGGAAAAGAAACCACTTACTTTGATTGTACCAATCAAAATTTGCCTTACGGAACACTTTTAGTCGATGATATTCTTAATAGAACCGAAACCGCTATGACCCAAGAACACTGTTTTTTAGCTACTGAACTTGCTTTGAAAGCGCAAAAAAATGCGCAGAAAATAACGTTGGTTAAGTAGATTTCTATAAAATAAAAATCAATAAATATGATACAAACAATGCGTTGGTTTGGTCCAAATGACCCTGTTTCTTTAATGGATATTCGTCAAGCGGGATGCACGGGAGTTGTTACAGCTTTACATCAAATTCCTGTGGGAGATGTTTGGAGCGAATCAGCTATTTTAGAAAGAATTAATGTTGTTGAAGCTGATAATCAGCGATTTACACATTTGAATTGGGAAGTGGTAGAAAGTTTACCCGTTCACGAAGATATCAAAAAAGGCTTGCCTTCTCGTGAAAATTACATTGAGAATTACAAAATATCCTTACGTAATTTAGCAAAATGTGGTATCAAAATCGTTTGCTATAATTTCATGCCCGTTTTGGACTGGTCACGGACAAATCTCAATTATGAAATGCCCGATGGTTCACGGGCTTTGCGGTTTGTTTGGGAAGATTTTGCGCTCTTCGATTTGTATATTTTGAAACGTCCAAACGCTCAAAATGATTATGCTGAGGAAGTTCAAACGTCGGCCAAAAAGAAGTTTGAATCCATGACGGAGGAGGAAATTTTAGGATTGAGAAATACCGTTTTGTTGGGTTTGCCAGGT
This sequence comes from Bacteroidota bacterium, assembly GCA_040387735.1. Classification (GTDB taxonomy): domain Bacteria; phylum Bacteroidota; class Bacteroidia; order Cytophagales; family Spirosomataceae; genus Arcicella. The sequence goes on along the minus strand of JAZKDE010000003.1, from coordinate 2,773 downwards.
TCGGAAGAGGCTTTTGAATTAGGTAGTTTTCAAGGACTTTTGAATAATTATGCCAATATTGGTGATGCTGAGTTACGCCAAAATTTATATTATTTTATTCAACAAGTTGCTCCATTAGCGGAGGAATTGGGCGTGAAATTATGTATTCATCCCGACGACCCGCCTTTTCCATTGATGGGTTTATCGAGAGTGGTTAGTACCGAAAATGACTTGGCACAATTGATGGCGGCTTGCGAGGTGAATGCTAATGGAATTACGTTTTGTACGGGTTCTTTGGGCGTGAGAGCCGATAATAATTTGCCCAAAATGATTGAGCGATTTGGCGATAGAATTCACTTTATTCACTTGAGAACGACCAAACGAGAAGAGAATCCTCAGAATTTCCACGAAGCAGCACATTTAGCGGGCGATGTGGATATGTATGAAGTGGTAAAAGCCTTGGTTTTGGAAGAAAAAAGACGAAAAACGGAAGGAAGAATAGATGCAAAAATCCCCATGCGACCCGACCACGGGCATCAAATGTTGGATGATTTGCATAAAAAAACCTACCCAGGTTATTCTGCCATTGGTCGCTTGAAGGCTTTAGCTGAATTGAGGGGTTTGGAAATGGGAATTATTAGAGGAATGGTGTAAAATTTTACGATTCTACTACTTGTAATGTAGTATAGAAAACGTAGGCTGGGTTCAAAACCCAGCCTACGTTAGTCCAATAATATAATCATAGTATAACCATTTTTATCAAGATGAAAAGACGTTTGTTACTTAAATCCTTATCAGCTTCGGTTGGAGCTTTGTTGGTGATGCCCGCTTGGGCAAACAATTGGAACTTGCAATCGGTCGAGATTAAAACCTCTTTTCTGAAAGTGGAACAAGCTAATTTATTAACTGAAATTGTCAGTACTATTATTCCAGAAGGAAAAATTCAAGGAGCAAAATCTGTGGGTGTTCCTGTTTTTATCGAAAAAATGATTAAAGATTGTTACGAAAAAAATGCCCAAGACGATTTTAAAAAAGGCTTAGAAAATGTCGAAACGCTTTCAAGTGGTGCTTATAATCAAGCATTTGTAAATTTATCGGTTCCTCAGAAAGAAGAATTATTGAAAAAAATGGAAGTTTCAACGGATGCAAAACAGAAGGAATTTTATGGGTTAATTAAAAATTTAACCATTCAAGGTTATACCACTTCTGAATACGTAATGGTTAATTATCTTAAATATGAAATGGCTCCTGGTCATTATTACGGTTGCGTAAACGTCTAATCAATCAACAAAATGGCACATTTTAATATTGATAGTAAAAAAAATAATACCTACGATGCCATCGTGATTGGGTCGGGAATTAGTGGTGGTTGGGCGGCAAAAGAATTGTGTGAAAAGGGCTTGAAAACCATTATTTTGGAACGTGGACGGGATGTAAAACACGTAAGCGATTATCCCACAGCGATGAAAAATCCTTGGGAATTTGAACATCGTGGACAAGTTCCCTTAGAAATTAGAAATCAATACGGAAATTCTCGCTCATTTATGCGGGAAGAAACGTTGCATTGGGCAATTAAACCCGATGAGCAACCCATCATTCAAGAACAACCTTTCACGTGGACTCGTGGATATCACGTGGGTGGAAAATCTTTGCTTTGGGCCAGACAAACGCAACGTTGGAGTGACTTTGATTTTGAAGGACCAAAACGGGATGGTTTTGCCGTAGATTGGCCAATTCGTTACGCTGATATTGCGCCGTGGTATAGTCATGTAGAGAAATTTGCGGGTATTTCGGGCAATAAAGATGGTTTGCCCGAATTGCCAGATGGTGAATTTTTAAAACCTTTTGAATTGAGTTGTGCCGAAGAACATTTAAAAAAATCTCTTGTCAAAAATTATCAAGGTGGCCGTCATTTGATTCAAGGTCGGGCGGCTCATATTACGGATGCCAAACAAATTCATTACGACCAAGGTCGAGGTCAATGTCAGAACCGTAACTTATGCGTTCGGGGATGTCCTTACGGTGGTTATTTTAGTAGTAATGCTTCCACTTTGCCTTGGGCTGCCAAAACGGGTAAAATGACTCTTAGACCTCACTCAGTAGTACATTCTATTATTTACGATGAGAAAAAAGGCAAAGCAACGGGCGTGAGAGTGATTGATGCCAACACGATGGAAATGATTGAATATTACGCAAAAATTATTTTCGTAAATGCCTCTGCCATCAATTCAAATGCTATTTTGCTCAATTCTACTTCCAATCATTTTCAGCAAGGTTTAGGAAATAATAATGGTTTGATGGGTAAATTTTTATCTTGGCATAATTACCGTGGAAAAGCCAATGCTGAATATGATGGTTTTCAAGATAAAAAAACGGACGGAAAAAATCCGAGTAATGGCTACATTCCAAGGTTTAGAAATATTCATAAACAAGAAACGGATTTTTTAAGAGGATACGCCATTGGTATTGGCGGTGGGCGTGGATACGGTTCAAGTCGGGATGGCATTGGCGAAGATTTAAAAAATTCATTGCTCAATCCACAATTGGGGAAATGGTATATGAGTGCTTGGATGATGGGCGAATGTGTGCCAACGGAGGCAAATCATATCCGATTATCAACCGACCAAAAAGATAAATACGGAATTCCTCAAATTATTTTATCGGCAAAATGGACGGAAAACGATGATAAAATGGTCAAGGATTTTACCGAACAAATTACAGAAATGTTCACGTTGGCAGGTTTTACAAACGTAAAAGCCGTTGATTCTCACTCAAATCCAGGGTCGGATATTCA
>JAZKDE010000002.1:163287-186908 GCA_040387735.1 Bacteroidota bacterium | reverse complement strand
AACATTGATTATTTGGAAGGTTACGACAAAACGATCATCGCACAAGGACACCAAGCTAATTTGAGTGCCTCGTCTGGAAAACGCTTAATTGAGCTTTCTGACTGTAAATCTTGCCACTCGATTGATAAAAAATCAATCGGACCAAATTACAAAGACGTTGCTCAAAAATACAAAGGTAAGTTTATGATTGAAGGTAAACTTTCAGATAAAATCATCAAAGGTGGTGGTGGCGTTTGGGGTGAACAACCAATGGCGGCTCACCCGCAATTAACCAAAGCCGAAGCAACCGAAATGGTAAAATACATTTTATCATTGGCGGATGATAAAAAAGCGAGCAACCCAACCAAAGGCGAATATGTAACGAAAGACAACGGCAAAGCAGGCACGTACATTTTCTCGGCGAGTTATACCGATAAAGGAGCGATGAAAATGGCTTCACAAACGGCTTCAAAATCGTTGACCTTGAGAAGTGCCACCATGAAAGCCAACAGCTACGATACCCAAAAAGAAACCATGAAATACAAAATTGATGGTTTGGGCGAAGTGGTGATTGCCTCGGCAGATAAGGGTTACGTTTCTTATAACGACATTGACTTGACGAATATTGGAGCATTTTCAGTGATGGCAACTGCCGCTGACGAACGCACCGCTGGCGGAAACGTAGAAATCCGTTTAGACTCGCCAACGGGACAATTATTAGGTTCGGCACAAGTAGGAAAAGGAGCACCAAAACCAATTAAAATTCCAATTACGGCTACAACAGGTTTCCATAATTTATTCTTAGTTTTTGCAAATCCAGAAGCGAAAGGAAAACCACTTTTTGCGGTGATGGATATTACGGCTGAGAAAGGAAAGTAATTTTTGAAAGACTCAATAAACGCCTCTTCTGAATGTGAATTTGGGAGAGGCGTTTTTTTGTTTAACTGGTTTTAATTTGTAATTTTTGTATTGTTTTAAAATTAAAATTTCCCCAAAATACCTTTAAATCAATCCGTTTGGAGGTTTATATTAGAAAATTAATATTCTTTGCGAGGTTGGTACGTTTACGGAGATTACCAGATAGGAAAATTTTGGACTTTGCGTAGAAATCCTGACGGCACATACCAAAATATCCTACAAAATATCACCCTCCCGAATCCCGTAAGTTTTGGAGAAAACCCCAACGGCGAACTCTACGTAGCTACTTTTTACGAAGGGAAACTATACAAAATCAGTACCGAGGTGATAGAAAGTATAAGTAGTGGCAACTGGAATAATGCAAGCACGTGGTCTTGTAATTGTATTCCAACGGCAAATGATGAAGTAATTGTACAAACATCTCACCACGTAACGCTCACCCAAAACGCTGAAGCAAAATATCTGCAAATAAAAGGGAATTTGATTTTCAATGGCTATCAGGTATTGGGGTTGGGTAATCTTTGAGGGACTTGATGAATGCCTCTTCTAAGTGGGGATTTTAGCTGATTCTAATTTGTAATTTTTGTATTGTTTTAAAATTAAATTTTCCTCAAAATGCCTTTAAATCAATCCGTTTGGAGGTTTTTAGTAGAAAATTAGTATTTTATGAAAGTTTGTTTAATTTTACAAAAAACATACGCAGTTGTGTATTTATCAGAGTTGATGACAATCACAGAAACCGACACTCATTAGACAATCAAATCAATTTCAACAACATAGTAGCCAGATTTGTAATTATAAAAAAGTTCAAAAATAAAAAATATATGAATAGATTCTTCATGTTCCAAGATGATACTTCACATAAATTCTGGGAAATTCAGGTACAGGAAAATAAACAATTAATAAGTTTCGGTAGAGTCGGTTCTGTGGGCACAATAAAAGAAAAGGTGTTTCAATCAGAGAATTTATGCCTTGCCGACAGTTTAAAGGTAATTAACGAGAAAGTAAAAAAAGGATACCTCGAAATTGAGAAATCAATTAAAATTGCTGAAAGTGATAATGCAACTCCAAATGACAAAATTTCAAGTTATTTAAAAGCCCAACTCGACAGTTATAAAAGCAAATTGAAGGCTACGGCAAACTTAAAGCCTTTATTTTCTGAATTACTTCAAAAATTAGAAGAATTTGATTTTGAGAGTTATAAGAAAAGTACAGAACAGGAAATTGAAACTAATTTAGCTGAATGGTGGACAAATCCGTCAAAAGGAATAAATCCAGATGAAGTGGTTTACTCAATTCTATTTGAGTACGACTATTATTTAGCCAAAAATGTTGAAGCAAATTCTTATGGAATCGTAAGTTGGGAAGACTTTAAATTACATACAAAAAGTTTTGATATGGGTTATAGTTATGATTTTGCAGCAGGGTTTGAGGCAAATCCAGGCATCACATTAAATTTCTTTGACAATCTTGAAGTATTTAATGATTGGGATAATCTCCCAGATGATATTGATGGCAATGACCTTTATTATATGGAAGGGTATCAAGAACTTTTAAAAACTTATCTTTTTTCTGGTTTAATTGCTTTAAACCAGGTTTTTAAAATACTCAACAGTAAAGGTATTTTTAAAAAAATTAAATCAAAAAAAGGGTTTATGTTTATGATAGGCGAGCATGACATGGGAGAAGTTTTTCCAATTTTTGCATTAGAATAAGTCTCTGTCCGTATTCGGTATCCTCACTGTACTATCGTGCGTCAGCAATTGGACGAATAAATTTCAATTTATAACCAATTGATAATCAAATAAATAACACCTTCACCCGCCTCTTCTGAATTTTCATTCAAAAGAGGCGGTTTTGTTTGTCCGTCATTTTGTATCATACCTTCCGATATTTGTATAAGTCGGAGGAGGAAGCTGTCCTGTAATTTTGTGTCATTCAATTTAACAAATAAAAACAATGACAAAGACGATATTAATTACAGGTGCTTCTCGTGGATTCGGGAAAATTTGGGCGAAGGCATTTTTACAACGTGGTGATAAAGTAGTTGCTACTGCTCGAAATCTACATGATTTAGAAGATTTAGTGCAAGAATTTGGCAGTCAGATTTTTCCGCTTCAATTAGATGTAACCAATCGTGAGCAATCTTTTGAGGTAGTGGCAAAGGCTCATGCGCAGTTTGGTAAAATAGACGTGCTAATCAATAATGCGGGTTATGGTTTATTCGGAGCGGTTGAAGAAGCCTCTGAACAAGAAGCCAGACAACAAATGGAAGTAAATTTCTTTGGTTTGCTTTGGGTTACACAGGCGGTTTTGCCTTTCATGCGTGAACAAAAAAGCGGCCATATTATTCAAGTAAGTAGTGTTTTGGGCTTGTTTACGTTGCCAACTTTAGGACTTTACAATGCTTCGAAATTTGCCGTAGAAGGTTTAACCGAAACCTTAGCGGCTGAAGTAAAAGGACTTGGAATCAATGTTTCATTGATTGAACCAAATGGCTACGAAACTGATTGGGCGGGTTCATCGGCTTCACAGTCTGAAAGTATTGAAGCGTATGATGGCGTAAAAGCAGCCTTTAGAAGTGGTTATAATCCAGATGATTATGGTGTTCCAGCAGCTACTACAGAAGCGGTTTTGGCATTAATTGATGCTCCAGAACCTCCATTACGCCTTTTCTTAGGTAAAATTGGTCTTCCAAACGTGAAAGCAGTTTATGAACAACGTCTCGCTACTTGGGATGCTTGGAAAGAAGTAAGTCTTAAAGCTCACGGTAAATAACTGAACATATCTTTCTGAAAAATCGTTGGAATTTAGGTAGAGGTTATTGGAATTAATCTTTGAGGTTTTGTAAAAAGTACAAAGTCTATGAGTTAAAAGTTTTAAGCAGAAATATTATTTCGCAGAATGAAATATTTCCAAATAATATTTTAAAATACGCAATTTAAAAGGATATTTCGGAATATTATTCGGTATAAAATACTTTCAACTTTTTACTTTAGACTTTTTACACAACCCCAAGGGTTTCTGAAAAATAAGCTAAAAAACATCATAGAAAATGAAAGCAGTTGGATTTAAAACATCACTTCCTATCTCGGAGGAAAACAGTTTTATTGAATTTGAAACGGGCAAACCCACGCCTGTCAATCAGGAACTATTAGTAAAAATCAAGGCTGTTTCGGTGAATCCCGTTGATTTTAAAATTCGGCAAAATTCAGCGAAAAATACGGTTTTAGAACAACCCAAAATCATTGGTTGGGATGCCGTTGGTGTGGTGGAAGCTGTGGGTGAAAATGTTTCGTTATTCAACGTTGGTGATGAAGTATTTTACGCAGGCGACATTACCAAACAGGGCTCTAATGCTGAATATCAAGTAATTGACGAAAGAATTGTTGGAAAAAAACCTAAAACTTTGACGAACGAAGCCTCAGCGGCCATGCCTTTAACGGCTTTGACAGCTTGGGAAATATTGTTTGATAGAATGAGAATCAGTTCCGAAAAAGATAAAGGCAAAACGCTTTTAATCATTGGCGGAGCGGGTGGCGTTGGTTCAATTGCCATTCAATTAGCCAAAAAATTGCTTGATTTGAAGGTAATTGCTACGGCTTCACGTCCCGAATCCATTGCTTGGTGTAAACAAATGGGAGCGGATATTGTGGTGAATCATAAAGATTTAGTGAATGAAGTTCGTAATCAGGGAATTCAATTTGTTGATTTTATTGTTGATTTCGTGGATGCCAATTATTATTGGGATAGCATGGCGGAATTGATTAAACCGCAAGGACATATTGCTTCAATTACGGGAAGTGCCGTGCCAGTTTTGTTGAATAAATTGAAGACAAAAAGCGTTACGTTTTCTTGGGAATTGATGTACACTCGTTCAACCTTTCAGACCGAAGATATGATTGAACAACACCATATTTTGAATGAAATTGCCGATTTACTGGATGAAGGAGTTTTGGTTAATACTTTGCAAGAAACCTTAGAAGGATTGACGGCGGATAATTTCAAACTCGCTCACACGAAGTTGGAATCAGGTAAAACGATTGGTAAAATAGCCATCAAATTTTAACATTGAAAAGACATGAATCATTTTAAAAGTATCTCGGATTTACATAAAAATAACGGTTACCCACCACCCGAACACCCAATGTTGAGCATTTTGACTTGTCAAGAACTGACCACATGTTCGTGGGGAGGTAAGTTTACGACTGATTTTTATATGATTTCGCTCAAGAAAATCAGATCAGGGACTTTTATGTACGGTAAAACTCGGTACGACCACGAAAATGGTTCGATGTCTTTCGTAAAACCTCGCCAAGTTGTAGAAATCAATAATGTAGAATTATCGGAAAAAGCCTTCGTAATTTTCGTGCATGAGGATTATTTATCGGGAAATCCACTGCATAACGAAATCAAAAAGTACGGTTATTTTGATTATGAAATCAATGAAGCCTTGCATTTATCGCCCGCCGAAGAGCAAATCATGTGGGAATTGTACGATAAAATAGCGTTGGAATACCGAGGAAATCAAGATGAATTTAGCAAAGATATTATTCTTACGCATTTTGACTCAATTCTGAAATACGCCCAACGATTTTATAAGCGACAATTTATAAATCGAACCGTTTTGGCGGGTTCAATGGTTTCTAAATTTAATGATGCGCTAAATAGTTATTTTGAAGAAGGAAAATTACAAAAAGAAGGCTTGCCAACGGTGACGGTGATGGCTTCTCAATTAAATACTTCCGCTCGATATTTAAGCGATTTATTGAAACAAGAAACGGGCAAAACCGCTTTAGACCATATTCATATTTACTTAATTGATGAGGCCAAAAACTTATTGTTGAGTTCGGATAATACCATTGCCGAAACTGCCTATCAATTAGGTTTTGAAAATCCGCCTTATTTTACGAGGTTATTTAAAAAAGAAGTAGGCATCACGCCGAATGAATATAGATTTAAGTCCATGAGTTTGAATTAGTTTGGTTTCACAGATATTTCCTGCAACGACCCCATATTTTATTTCACTATTTCGAGAAGAATTCCCCGAATCGTCACATTTGGGGAATTCTTTTTAGTTTTGTGGTAATTCATCAATCACTAAATTAAAATTATGGATTATAATTTACTTCTTATGTGCTGTGCGGCTCTTTTGGCGGGTTTTGTCGATTCTATTGTGGGCGGCGGAGGCTTGGTGCAAGTGCCTGCTTTATTCATTTTATTTCCTCATTTTGAAATTCCTCGTATCATTGGCACCAACCGTTTTTCGTCTTTTATGGGAACAGCCGTAGCGGGTTATCAATATTCAAAAAAGGTGGAAATTCCTTGGAGAACCGTTATTTATGCGGGTATGGGAGCGGGCGTGATGGCATTTTTAGGAGCCAAAATTTCGGATATTGTGGATGAAAAAATCTTAAAACCTGTCATACTTGTTCTAATGACTGGCATTGCGATTTATACCTTCAAAAAGAAAGATTTAGGGCAAGATGAAAAACTAAAATTTGAACTCGCCAAAGTGCCACTTTACGGTTTGATGATTGGTTCATCAGCAGGTTTTTATAATGGTTTCGTTGGGCCAGGAACGGGCAGTTTATTGGTTTTTGGCTTCGTAAGTTTGATTGGTTACGGTTTTTTGAAAGCTTCTGCCATCTCTAAAATCGTGAATGTAATTGCCGATGTATGTTCTTTGGGTTATTTTATTGTGGAAGGTTATGTGCAATATGAAATCGCTATTCCGATGATGATTTGTAATATGATTGGTTCATTTTTTGGCAGTAAAATGGCTATTTTGAAGGGAAATGAATTTGTGAGAAACTTCTTTTTAGTCGTAATTTTTGCCTTGATTTTAAGATTTGGATGGGATATTTTTAAGTAACACAGACTTTCAGTCTGTAAGTAAACATCAATGTTTTAAGACTTGTGTAGGATGTTTTAAGTAACATATACTTTAGTACACTGTTTAATAAGTTTTTTCGGGAAGTTGATTTTTTTGAAAGAACTTCTCGAAAGTAGAAGGAACTTTCGAGAAGTATAAAACGCCGTCTTCACTTCCCGAAAGTTATTTTTACTTTCGGGAAGTTGAGATAGCTTATTAAATAATGTATTTAATCTGTAAATAATATCAATTTACAGACTAAAGTCTGTGCTACATTTATCCCAAAGCAACTTTCCAATCTTCAATCAAATCCTCAATATCTTCTATTCCTACCGAAATCCTGAGTAAGTTTTCGGGCGTTGGACTGTCCGCACTTTCTACTGATTTGCGGTGTTCAATCAAACTTTCTACGCCACCCAAACTTGTTGCCGTTGTGAAGAGTTTTAGTCTGCCCGTCAGAGCCATCGCATTTTTGGCATCACCTTTTACTTGTACCGACAACATTCCCCCAAAACCACCCGTCATTTGTTTTTTAGCAATTTCATGTTGCGGATGCGAAGGCAATCCTGGATAATGAACCGCTTCAATTTGTGGGTGAGTACATAAATATTCTGCCAATTTCATAGCATTTGCCGTTTGGGCTTTTACCCGCAAAGGCAATGTTTTTATCCCTCTCGAAAGCAACCAACAATCAAAAGGCGAAGGAACTGCTCCCGTCAATTTTTGAATGGTGGCTATTTTTGTGGATAATTCTCCTGCTCCTTTAAAAATCAACGCTCCACTCAAAATATCACTGTGTCCGCCAAAATATTTGGTTGTCGAGTGCATTACTACGTCAACGCCAAAATCAAAACAGCGTTGCATAATGGGGGTTGCCCAAGTATTATCCACCGCAACCAATGCCCCAATTGAATGAGCCAAATCAGCAACAGCTTGAATATCCGTAATTTTCAATTGTGGGTTTGAAGGTGTTTCTACCCACAATAATTTGGTATTTGGTTGAATAGCCTTTTTGATTTCCTCCAAATCCGTCATATCAACTTTTGTCAAAGTCAATCCCCATTGTCCAAAAACTTCTTCCACCAACACGCTCGAAGCATAATAATGGTCGTCGGGCATAATGATATGGTCACCCGATTTTAAAGACTGAAATAATGCCGTAGTGGCCGCCATTCCCGAAGAGAATGCCAAAGCTACTGCTCCGTTTTCAATCACTGCCAAGCTTTTTTCTAAGGCTTGTCGGTTGGGGTTACTCGCCCGAGAATAGACGTGTTCGTGATTGTATGAGCCGTCTGCTTCACGTTCAAAAGTGGTGGAAAGATAAATGGGAGCTACTACCGCACCTGCGTTGGCATCGTGCGAGAGCGTTGTTTGTATGGCGAGTGTTTCGATTTTCATGCTGTAAAATTAAAAACTTGATATTGGTTTTTTACGGTTTGTACACGATTTATGTTTTTGGTATATCAATAAAAATCACTCTGAAATCCAAAGTCATACAAAATCAGTATTATAGTGCCGAATTGTAATTTTTTTTAGTCAAAGTATTACTAAATCAATGTAAGCCAACATATACAATTGTACTATAATCAGTATATTTACTTTACTAATTCAAAACCGTTTTAATAATGAATCAACAAAACAATTCAAGAAGAGATTTTATAAAAAAGGCTTCCATTGCTATTGGAGGTTTTTATATTGTTCCACGCCATGTTCTGGGAGGGAAGGGTTTTATCGCCCCTTCTGATAAACTCAATATCGCTTGTGTTGGGGTAGGAAATAAAGGTTGGTCGGATGTAAATGGTGCTTGGAATAATGGCACTGAAAACATTGTCGCCCTTTGTGATGTGGACGATAGACAAGCGGTTCAAGCAGTTAAAAAATTCCCGAATGCGAAATTCTATAAAGATTTTCGCAAGATGTTGGAAGAAGAAAAAAGTATTGATGCAATAACTGTTACCACGCCCGATCATACGCATTATGCGGTGTCTATGGCAGCTATGCAAAGAGGCAAACACGTCTATGTCCAAAAACCATTAGCTCAGAATCTTTATGAAGTTCGTAAGATGACAGAAGCTGCAGTTCAGTACAAAGTTGTAACCCAAATGGGAAATCAAGGTGGTTCGAGTGACGGTGTGCGTCGTTTTACAGAGTGGTACAAAGCTGGATTGATTGGCGAAGTAAACCGTGTTCATGCTTGGACAAACCGCCCTGTGTGGCCACAAGCTATTCCAACACCTTCTGGAAAGATGGATATTCCAAATGAATTAGACTGGGATTTATGGCTCGGTCCTGCCAAATACCGTGAATACAATTCAGCATATCATCCATTTGATTGGCGTGGTTGGGTAGATTTCGGAACGGGTGCTTTGGGCGATATGGGTTGTCACATGTTTGACCCTCCATATAAAGCTTTAGGTTTAGGTTATCCTTCGGAAGTAGAATGTAGTTTGACTAATATCTGGGCTGGGAAATTTAAAGAAGGGTATTATCCAGAAAGTTATCCTGCTTCTTCAATTGTTCATTTGAAATTTCCACGTGCAGGAAAACAAGACGTAAAATTAACTTGGTACGATGGCGGCTTAATGCCTGAGCGTCCAGACGAAATACCATCGCATATTCCGATGGGAGACAGTAGCGGAGGAGTGTTGATGGTTGGAACAAAAGGCGTTATGACTTGTGGCGTTTATGGAAGTAATCCACAACTTTTTCCAGAAGAGAAATTAAAAGAAAAAGGCGAGAAATTACCAATAACGATTCCAAGAGTGGAAGGTGCTGACAAAGAAGGTCATTATCAACAATGGTTACAAGCTTGTAAAGATGGTTACGGCAAACATAAACCATTGAGTTCTTCATTTGATTATGCTGGTCCCATGTCAGAAACGGTTATCATGGGTAATTTGGCCATTAGAAGTTATTTATTACGTACTGAAAAAGCAAAACCAGTTTGGATTGAAAAATACGATTATCCAGGACGTAAAAAACTCCTTTGGGACGGTAAAAATATGAAAATCACCAATTTCGACGAAGCCAACCAGTTTGTGAAGAGAGAATATCGGGAAGGCTGGAATCTATAATTAGTTGTGAATTAGCGAATTGTGAGTTAGTGAATTATGTAAAGATGCTAATTCATTTCACTATTTAATTACGGAATTATATACTCATTAATGCAGTCACTGTCGGCAGTTTTACCCCGTCAGCGGTTAATTAATATCAAATTTGAAATTTACATTTTGAGTATATAGTTCCGTTTAATTATTCACAACTCACTCATTCACAATTCACAACTACCTAAATAAAAAGAACACTTCAAAACATATTTATCCAATGAACAAAAACAACTCAAGAAGAGATTTTCTCAAAAAGACATCCTTAGCACTTGGAAGCTTTTATATTGTGCCTCGCCATGTATTGGGTAAAGGCTATATTGCTCCTTCCGATAAACTCAATATTTTGGGTATTGGTGCGGGTGGAAAAGGTGAATCAGATATTTTATTGGCTTATAATAAAGGCTCAGAAAATATCGTAGCTATTGCCGATGTTGATTATAACCGAGCGGCAAATACGCTGAAACAATTACCAAGCAATGTCAATAAATATCGTGATTGGCGTGAAGCTTTAGACAAAGAAAAAAACAATATTGATGCCGTAACCATTTCCACGCCTGACCACCATCACGCTGCGGCAACATTGGCAGCGATGCAATTGGGCAAGCACGTTTACACGCAAAAACCTCTTACGCATAACATACACGAAGCTCGTACACTAACGGAAGCGGCAAAAAAATACCCGAAAATTGTTACCCAAATGGGAAATCAAGGTTCGTCGAATGATGGACGTAGAGTTTTGCAAGAATGGTTTGATGCGGGATTGATTGGTACGGTAAAAAGAGTACACATTTGGACTGACCGTCCTGTTTGGCCTCAGGGAATCCCTACGCCAACTGGAAAGCACGAAATCCCTGCTGATTTTCCTTGGGATGTTTGGTTAGGGCCTGCTCCGTCTCGTGATTTTCATCCAACGGCTTATCATCCATTCAAATGGCGTGGTTGGTGGGATTTTGGTACGGGTGCAATGGGCGATATGGGTTGTCACTTATTGGACGGTGTTTTCAAAGTGTTGAATTTAACTTATCCAACCGAAGTACAATGCAGTGTGAGCTCAATTTATACGAAAGATTGGGTGCCTGATTATTATCCAGAGAGTTGTCCTCCGTCTTCAAAAGTTACGTTCCAATACCCAAAAACAACCAAAAATGATTCGCCAATTGAGATTATTTGGTATGATGGAGGTTTGAAACCAGACATTCCTGCCGAGTGGGGCGATGAGCCATTATGGACAAACGGTGTAATTTATGAAGGAACAAAAGGTAAAATGGCAAATGAAGTTTATAACTCAAATCCGACATTATTGCCAAAATCAAGAATGGAAAGTTCTGAGGTAAAAGCCGTTAAACCAACGCTTTATCGTATCGAAAACCAATCGGCAGGACATAATTATCATTGGGTAAAAGCGTGTAAAGCAGGGGCAGGAAATTTAGAAACCAGTTCTCCGTTCGACTTTGCAGGGCCATTAACCGAAATGATTTTGATGGGAAATCTTGCCATCCGAAGCTACCAATATCGTGAAGGAGAAGGACGTGCGGGTAAATTCCCAGGACGTAAAAAAATACTTTGGGACGGGAAAAATATGAATGTTACCAATTTTGACTATGCCAACCAATTTGTAAGTCGCAAGTACCGTGAAGGTTGGACATTGGGTTGATGATTTAGATATATCAAGTATTATGTACTAAGTATTAAGATTTCTAAAAGCTTTTCTGTTCTGGCGGAAAAGCTTTTTTTGATATATTCATTATTTCTTTGGGATACATTGTAAATTTTGTTCAAAAATCTTTAGGGCTTAATACTCATTTTCTCCAATTCCCTATCAATCAATTCTTTGCAAATCTCGGTGGAATTGTTTATTTTAAACCCCTATAACTAATTATGAAGTTTTTTCGTAAATTTCGGAATATTCCTTAATACAGAACCATATACAATGAAAGTGAAAATTTACGGATTTTTTATACTGATTCTCCTTATTTCCACCGCCGCATATTTGCCTTCTCAGAGTGAAGATGATGAACTAATAGAAATCTTTCATCAAATCAACGACGAAGTACTTGCTAATAGTCGTGCTTACGAAACACTTGGGGATGCCTGTAAAACTATCGGTCACCGACTTACAGGAAGTGCCAACGGAAAACGTGCGGAAGAATATTCTTTCAACTTACTGAAAACTTACGGATTTAAAGACGTAAAATATCAGCCTTTTCAAGTTGAATCATGGTCACGTGATACCGTGACTTTGGCGATAGCTCCCCGTAAAAGTGATAATTTTCACGATGTCGAGGTAGTTGCTTTAGCCATGACTCCCGTGCAAGCGAAAACCTCGGCTGAAATTGTTGACGTTGGGAATGGTCTTGAACCAGATTTTCAGGCAGTGAAAGATAAATTATCTGGTAAAATTGCTTTAGTGAATATTGGACTTTTACCGCCGATTAAAGGAACTCGTAATTTACATCGCTCAGAAAAAACGGCTTTGGCAATGGATTACGGTGCTATTGGGGTAATATTTGTAAATACCGTAAAAGGCAACGTTTTACTCACGGGTACAGCATCGGTTACGGGCGGATTAATTGCTATTCCTGCTGTGTGTGTGTCACTCGAAAGTGGAATGCAAATTCGGGCTTGGATAGGTGATGAACCTAATTTACTGGCAATGATTGACATGAAGAATTTTAGTAAAGTCATAAAATCTCGTAATGTTATTGCTACTATCAAAGGAGATGATAAGAAATATCGTGATGAAAAAATAGTCATTGGTGGTCACCTTGATTCTTGGGATTTGGCTCACGGAGCGATTGATAACGGAATTGGTTCTTTCTCAATTTTGGATATTGCTCGTACTTTTAAGGCTCTTAATTTGAAACCAAAACGAACCATTGAGTTCGTGATGTTTATGGGTGAAGAGGAAGGACTTTTGGGTTCAAAGGCGATGATTGAACGTAGTAAAAAGAATAATTCGTTGGAAAAAGTAGTCTTCATGATGAATCTCGACATGGCAAATAATGCTAATGGATTCAATACTGCAGGACGTGTCGAGATGGTTCCAATGTTTACCAAAATGGGGGAATTAATCAAGAAAATTGAACCTTCTTACAAAAACAATGTCATAAATCAGGCGGGTTTACATTCTGACCATCAGAGTTTTATGTTGGAAGGAATCCCAACTGCATCGCCCATCGGAGGTATTTCTCCAGAGGCCTTAGGTTGTTATCACGCCAATTGCGACCGTTTTGAATTGGTCAAAAAAGACGAAATGATGAATACTGTTCGTTACACGGCCATGATGCTCTATGGTTTGGCGAATGCTCAACAAATTCCCGCTAAAAAATTAGATTTTTACTCAACTCGTGACTTTTTTATCAAACAAAATCTTAGAAAAGAATTAGAACTTGGTCGTGAATGGCGTTGGGGAGAGGATAACTAAAGCACGATTTCAATTACAAAAAATACCATTTCAAAAAGTCATAGCAAACCTGTTATGACTTTTTTTATGAACTGAGGCAACATTTACCGCTTTTTTCATGTCTTCTATGTATTAGGCGTAAGGTCTATTTAATTTGACAATTCACTTTCTATAAATTGAATCTGCTTAAACTTCCCTCTAAATTTTTCGTTACCTTTATAATCTTAATTTTCAGCAAACTAAAATGAATATGAGACTATTTTTTTCAATTATTATCCTCTTTATTTCGGCTACTTGTTCTTTCGCCCAAAAAGATCTTTATAACGATTCGCAAAAAAAACAATTGGACCGACTTTCCGAAGAATTAACTAAACAGCACACTGAAAATTACCAAAAAGCTGTTAAAATGGCTCAGCAAAAAGGGTGGAAAACGGAAATGAATTTAGGTAATGGAAGAACTTTTCAATTACAAGGCATCGACGAAACGGGACATCCTTTGTATTTGACAACGGAAAGTAATGCCAACGCCGCCGCTACAACTCGTACCAATCAATTGTATTCGGGTGGTTCTTTGGGTTTATCATTGAGTGGCAGTAGTGCTGCCGTTAAAGATAGATTGGGCGTTTGGGACGGCGGTGCAGTGCTATCAACTCACCAAGAATTTGGCTCAAGAGTTAAACAACAAGATAATGTCAGTGGGTCAGACCTTCACGCTACGCACGTTTCGGGTACATTAATTGCCGCAGGAATTTCTGCTCAGGCAAAAGGAATGTCATTCGGAGCAAATCTAAAAGCTTGGGATTTCAACAATGATGTTACCGAAATGACCGCTGCCGCTAAAGATTTGTCAATTTCTAATCACTCGTATGGTTTTCAGGCAGGTTGGGTTTATAATGCAACGACTAACCGTTGGGGTTGGTATGGCAATACAAACGTTAGTCAGACAGAAGATTATAAATTTGGCTTTTATGATACAAACACTCAGTCTTGGGATAAAATAGCGAATAATGCACCATTCTATTTAATCGTAAAATCAGCGGGAAATAACCGAGGAGAAACGGGTCCATCGAGTGGATCATACTATTTTTTGGGAACCTCAACGACTGATTCAAGTAATGCCATTCGTAGCAAAAATGATGGTTATGATATTCTTTCAACAACTTCTACGGCGAAAAATATCTTAACTGTTGGAGCAATTGAAGGAACAGCAGGTAATCCTCCAGCTCAATCATCAGATATAAAAATTTCGAGTTTTAGTAGTTGGGGGCCAACGGATGATGGACGTATCAAACCTGATATTGTGGCTGTCGGAGTAAATTTATTTTCGTCTTCTAATGCTTCAACAACGGCTTATGTGGTAGAAAGTGGCACATCAATGTCGTCACCGCAGACTTCGGGAAGTCTTCTTTTATTACAAGAAGCCTACGCAAATTTAAATGCGGGGCAATTGATGCGTTCTTCTACGCTGAAAGGTTTGGTACTTCACACGGCAGACGATGCAGGAAATGTAGGCCCTGATTATATTTATGGATGGGGACTTTTGAATATGGAAAAAGCCGCCAAAGTAATTTTAAATTCAGATAAGTCTTATTCTTTAACCGAAAGAACACTTGCCAGTGGTGGAATATTTACTCAGTCGGTTACGGCATCGGGAAAAGGAGCATTAACCGCTACCATTTGTTGGACAGACCCCGAAGCGAGTGTTTACTCCGTTTCTGCTGCCAATTTGAATAATCGTACGCCCAAATTAGTCAACGATTTAGACATCAGAATTTCGGACGGAACGAACAATTTTTTGCCGTTTATTTTGAATCCTGATAAGCCTGCAGATTTAGCAACTAAAGGCGATAATATTAGAGATAATGTTGAACAAATCTTGATTCCAGACGCTGTTCCAGGGAAAACTTATACCTTAACGATAAACCATAAAGGAACGCTGAAAAATAGTACGCAAGATTACGCTTTGATTATCAGCGGAATTGGTGGAAAGGATTTTTGTGCTTCTACGCCGACTACAGCTCAGGATAATATTGAAAGTGTGAAATTGGCGAGTTTAAGTAGTAGTTTCAAAGTTTCTTCGGGACAACAAGTAGCTTTAGAAATTGGGTTAAAAGGTTCTACCTCTAAAACGACAAATACTTATATTGATTGGAATTTGGATGGTATTTTTGATGAAACTACTGAAAAAGTAGCTACTTCAGAGGCTTTTACAGGAACAAATTTTACCACCTCTTTTAAAGCACCAACGGGTTTATTGGCAGGAAATGGGACATTGATGCGAGTTGTTTCGGTAGAAAATGTGACGGCAAGTAACGTTAAAAGTTGCGGAACTTATGACCGAGGTGTAACCAAAGATTACCCCGTTCAATTTGTTCGTCCAGAAGTAGATTTAAGCGTTTCAAACTTAGTGAGTCCTGATTTGCTTGCTTTCTGTTCGAGTTCAGCGAGAACGGTAACGGTTTCCTTAAAAAATATTGGAAATGCAGTTCAACAAAATATTCCAGTTACGGTAAAAATCTCGGATGGCAACACCGTAATCACCACATTAACGGGAATTTATAAAGGTGCATTAGCTCCATTTACAGAAGATGTTTTACTGCTTGACGGTACATTTAATGCAGTCTCAGGTATTAATTATTCTTTTGAAGTGAACATTAATTTCACGACAGACCAAGATTTAACGAATAATGTAAAAACCTTCATCCGTCAAGTTACGGTTACACCAGTACCAACAACTGCTCAAATAGTTTTGTGTGAAGGAGCAACAAATCTAAATGTAAAATCGAGTGAGAGTAATCCCGTTTTATGGTACGATGCTTTGACGGGTGGTAATCTGGTTTTTACGGGAAATACGGGTTCATTCCCCCGTCCAGCTAATGCTACGAAACTTTTTGCGGGAGTAAATGATTTTTCAGGAACAATTGGTATTAAAGATAAATATGCTTTGGGTGGAGGTACTTATTACGAAAACTTTGGCCCAGAACCAGTTATCGTAACGCAAAGCCCTTTAGTTATTGAAAGTGCCAGAGTTTATATTGGTACGCCTGGAACAATTACTTTTACTATCAGTCGAGTGTCGGATTTAACGCCTATTTCAACGGTAACATTCAAAGTAGATGCAACTCGAACAACGGCAAATCAAACCCGAAATAGTGGAAGTCAATTGATTGATGATGCCACTGACCAAGGAATTGTTTTACCGTTAAATTTGGCTATTCCAACCGCAGGAACGTATAAATTGACTCAAGAATGCACGGACGGGGCGAGTATTTACAGAAGTAATCTCAATGCAGGTTCTACGGCAACAGGAGTTGATATTAAAGGACATCCTTTTACTATTCCTAATGTGATGAGTATAACTGGGGCATTATTTAACGGAGGAATTATCAAAACGGGATATTATTATACTTATGATATGAAGGTGAAATCATTGGGTTGCCCGAGTGCAAGAGCTGAAGTACCAATCACAACCCAAACTGCTCCGAAAGTAACTATAACGCCAACCGATAAAATTGCTATTTGCCAAAACCTTACGAAAGATTTAACCGCCAGTTCGGGAACAAATTATACGTATCAATGGCTTAAAGATGGCACTGCTTTAAGTGGGGCAACTACTGCAACTTATAAAGCAGGTCTGGCCGGTGTCTATACGGTAGCGGTTACGGAAAATGGACTTTGTACAACTACTTCTTCGCCAGTTACAGCGAGTGTAATTACGCCAGTTGTGCCACAAATCACTTGGACGGGTAGTTTATTGAATATTGCATCAGGAACTAATCCGACTTGGTATGTGGATGGAATTGTGATAGTAGGAGCTACTCAAAATAGCGTATCGCCAACAAAATCGGGGCTTTATACAGTAAAAGCAACGGATTCGAATGGTTGCGAGGCATTTTCAAATGGTTATACTCTAACGATTACGGCGGTAGAAGAAGAAATTGTTTCCGAAGTAAATGCTAAGATTTTCCCAAATCCTGCTACCGATAAAATTAGAGTCGAGTATCGTACGCCTGAGCATCCACAAAGTGTACAAGCAGAAGTGGTAAATATGTTTGGAATGACATTGACGAGTAAAAGTTTAGTACGACAAAATGGAATTTATGCCACAGACTTTGACGTAACGAAACAAATGCAAGGACGATATTTTATTAGAATTGTTACGGAAGATTCGGTAAAGGTAATGCCATTTATTGTTGGAGGAAATTAGAATTTTTGCTTTGCAAATTTAAAATTTAGATATGTATTTTAAGAAAGGCTTCGCTTAGCGAAGCCTTTCTTTTTGTAAGAAATATGAATATTTTTTTGATTTTTCCATTTCTTTAAAACAACTCACCCGCCTTATATTTTGGCACAACACCCAAGTGAATATACGCTCTTTCGGTAGCTTCACGTCCACGAGAAGTACGTTTCAAAAATCCTTCTTGAATCAAGAATGGCTCGTAAACTTCCTCAATAGTTTCCGCTTCTTCTCCACAAGCGGTGGCAATGGTTGAAAGCCCAACGGGACCACCTTTAAATTTCTCCACGATGGTTGTCAAAATACGAATATCCATTTCATCCAGACCGTTTTTATCAACGTCCAAGGCCAAAAGGGCCATTTCTGCAATTTCTACAGTAATGCGTCCGTCTCCTTTTACTTGGGCGAAATCCCGAGTTCTTCGCAATAAATTATTGGCAATACGGGGTGTTCCTCGGCTACGTCGGGCTATTTCATAAGCTCCCGCATCGTCGATGGGTGTTTTCAAAATTTCACAAGAACGTTTTACGATGGAGGTTAATAATTTGGCATCGTAATATTCCAAACGACAATTTATTCCGAATCTCGCCCGTAGCGGAGAAGTAAGCATTCCCGCACGGGTAGTCGCTCCAATGAGAGTAAAAGGATTCAAAGAAATTTGTACACTTCGTGCATTTGGCCCCGAATCCAAGAGAATATCAATCTTATAATCCTCCATTGCCGAGTATAAATATTCCTCAACTATTGGATTTAATCGGTGAATTTCGTCAATAAAAAGGACATCATAAGGCTGAAGATTAGTCAGAAGTCCCGCCAAATCAGAAGGTTTATCCAACACTGGCCCCGATGTAATTTTGATATTTGCCTTTAATTCATTGGCAACAATATTAGACAAAGTCGTTTTCCCTAAACCTGGAGGGCCATGTAGAAGTACGTGGTCGAGAGCCTCTTCACGTCGGCGGGCAGCCGTTACGAAGACTTTTAGGTTTTCTAATATTTTATCTTGTCCCGCAAAATCATCAAATGATAATGGGCGTAAGGCTTTTTCAATTTCTTTTTCAACGGAAGAAAGGGTTTCGTTATCGCCTTTCAAATAGTCTTCTCGCATGGTGAATGAGCTTTTAGCTTTAGGCTGTAAGCTATATGTTTACTGAAAGATTAAAGTTATTTGTGTTTATAGCTTATTGCCTAAAGCTTTAAACATATAATACCCAAAAATACGGATATTTAGGCAATGCTGAAAGCTAAGTTTAAGTTCCTGATTTAAAGCTAAAATGTCTTAGGTGGATTTATCAAAAAAATCCTTTAATTTGTACAATTATTTCTCCCCAAAAAACTATTATACCACTCAAACACATGACATCAACATTTTTAGGTGAATTCGTTGGAACCGCTGTTTTAATTTTTCTTGGCAATGGAGTTGTTGCTAATGTATTACTCAAAGGCTCAAAAGGCGAAGGTGGAGGTTGGATAGTTATTACCGCAGGCTGGGCGTTTGCCGTGACAATGGGAATTTTTGTTTCTACGAAATTTGGCAGTCCTGTGGCACATCTCAATCCTGCCGTTACAGTAGCCGAAGCCGTTAAATCAGGTGATTGGAGCAATGCTGGCAGTTTTATTTTAGCTCAATTATTGGGTGCAATGTTGGGGTCAACTTTGGTTTGGCTACATTATTTACCTCATTGGGCAATTACAGAAGACAAAGGATTAAAATTGGCTTGTTATTGTACTGCTCCTGCCGTGAGAAGTGCAGTTCCCAATTTTATATCCGAGTTTTTGGCAACGGCATTATTAATTATTGCTCTTGGTTCATTTGGCTCAATCGAAACGGGTCTTGGGCCATTTGTAGTTGGTATTTTAGTATGGGCAGCAGGTTTGTCATTAGGTGGAACAACAGGTTATGCCATCAACCCTGTTCGTGATTTAGGCCCTCGAATTATGCACGCCATTTTACCAATTACAGGAAAAGGAACATCAGATTGGTCATATTCATGGATTCCAGTGGCTGGCCCCATTGCAGGTGCAGCGGTTGGAGCGTTGATCTTGAATATGATATAGGTAGAGCCAAGGCACTGCCTTGGCTTTTTATTTTGGTTATAATTCTGTACAAAAGACAAGGTTGTATTTTGTCTCTACAATTCTGCACAAAAGACAAGGCACTGTCTTGCTCCTATAATTCTGCACAAAAGAAAAAGACAAGGCACTACCTTGTCTCTACAATTCAAAAAATAATATTTCTTTTAAACCATTCCCTCCACAATCCGCATAACCTTTGAAAGTCCTTCGGCATCAACTTCTGAGAAATCATTTAATTGGTCAGAATCTACATCAAGGACTAAAAATACTTCTCCATTTTTGTCAAAAGCAGGTAACACAATTTCTGATTTTGAGGCTGACGAACAAGCAATATGCCCTGGAAATGCCTCTACGTCTGGCACAATCACTACTTCTTTGGTCGTATAACAATGTCCGCAAACGCCTTTATTGAAGTTAATTCTGGTACAAGCAATTGGTCCTTGAAAAGGCCCTAAAACTAATTGGTTGTCCTTTTTCAAATAAAAACCTACCCAAAAGAATCCAAAAGCTTCTTTCAGAGCGGCAGATATATTGGCAAGATTAGCCGTCAAATCGCTTTCTCCATCGGTAAGTGCTTTGATTTGAGGAACTAAGCTATCATAAATTTCTTGTCTGATGGTTGTTGATGGAATTAATAAGCTTTCTGCCATTGTTTATTTAGTGAGTTGGTGAATTGTGAATTAGTGATTTTTTATTCGAACATCAAACATCGACTTTCGAGCCACTAAACCGTTGCTGTTTGAAAATATCGCTTCATCCAAGAATTAGCGGCTGAAATTTGCCAAGCGTTTTTGAACTCGCCAATATTTGGGACTAAATTGTTGAAAATCAAGGTATCGGGTGTTAAAATTCCTTCCGAAACTAAGACTTTAATTTTCAACATTTCAACTGATTTTATTTCGTTATTATTAACAAAAGCAACTGAACGGTCGAAGAAATCAATGTTCATTTCTGCTCCTAAATCTTTGAGCCAACGAGTGGAAGCATCAATTGAGCATCCCGAAGCCTGATTGTGTATTTCATCAACGGCCACAATGACAAAACGGTTGTGTAAAACGTGTACCGAACCTACTAAAGCCGCCCCGTGAGCCGCCCATTGATTGACTTGGTTTTCAAGGTTTTGCTGAATATAATTTACTTCAGCTTCACTCAAATTTTTATTGGCTTGATACACCCACACACGAGCGTAATCGGGCATTTTATCGAAAGGAATTAACATATTTCATTATTTTGATTGGTTTAGATTTAACGCAAAAATGACTGTGATAGTTCGATCTTCATTTAGTGATTTAGTGAATTGTGATTTTTCCATTTAGTGAATTGTGATTTAGTGATTATCGGACGCTAAACAATCACTAATTCACTAAATCACAATTAATAAATGGTCACTAATTCACTAAATCACAATTCACAACTAACTACTCCTCCCAGTCAAAACTACGGGCTACTGCTTTTTTCCAGTAATGATATAATTTATGGCGTTTGTCGGCTTCCATATTTGGTTGCCACGTGTGAGCGATGCCCCAATTTTGTTTTAAATCTTCCAAATCTTTCCAATAACCAACTGCCAAACCTGCGGCGTAAGCAGCACCCAAAGCGGTGGTTTCAATCATGGCGGGACAAACAACTGGTACTTCCACCATGTCTGATTGAAACTGCATTAATGTTTCATTAACCACCATTCCACCATCAACTCGCAAGGATGAAATTTCAATTTCCGAATCCTTTTCCATTGCTTCCAAAACCTCTAAAGTCTGAAAAGCGGTTGCTTCCAAAGCCGCTCTTGCGATGTGTGCTTTGTTGACGTAGCGAGTCAAACCTACAATGACACCACGAGCATCGGCTTTCCAATACGGAGCGTACAAACCCGAAAAAGCAGGGACAAAATAACATCCGCCATTGTCCTCTACGGAATTGGCTAAAGTCTCAATATCCGAACTTTTTTCGATGAGTCCCAAATTATCCCGAAGCCATTGAACCAACGCCCCCGTAATGGCAACAGAGCCTTCCAAAGCGTAATTAACGGGTTCATTTCCAAATTGATAGGCAACGGTTGTGAGCAATCCAAAATTAGAAGGTGTGATTTTTGTTCCCGTATTCATCAACATAAAACAACCCGTTCCGTAAGTATTTTTGGCTTCGCCAGGAGCAAAACAGGTTTGTCCAACCAAAGCCGCTTGTTGGTCGCCCAAGTCGCCCGCAACGGGTACGCCTGCGAGTACGCCACGAGCCATTCCGTAGATTTCGCTACTTGATTTTATTTCGGGCAACATCGCTTTTGGAATGTTGAGCGTTGCGAGAATGTCATCGTCCCAAGCAAGTGTTTTTAAGTTCATTAATTGGGTACGGCTCGCATTGGTTACGTCCGTAATGTGAATTCCACCATCAATTCCGCCCGTCAAATGCCAAATAATAAACGTGTCCATATTCCCGAAAATAGCATCGCCTTTTTCAGCATCGGCACGTAAACCTTCAACGTTTTCTAAAAGCCAAACGATTTTTAATCCACTAAAATAAGTTGCCAAAGGCAAACCCGTTGAAGCTCTAAAACGGTCTGCTCCGCCATCTTTAGCTAATTCTGCTACCATATTTCCGACCCGAGTATCTTGCCAAACGAGGGCATTGTAATAGGGTTTTCCCGTGTGACGATTCCAAACTACGGTAGTTTCTCTTTGATTAGTAATGCCCACAGCGGCAATATCACTGACTGAAAGATTGGCTTTCCCTAATGCCAAACCGATAACTTCTTGGGTATTTTGCCAAATTTCATCGGTATCGTGTTCTACCCAACCTGCGTGCGGGTAAATTTGAGCGTGTTCCTTTTGTCCGACTGAAATCTGATTTCCTTGTTTGTCAAAAATAATAAAGCGAGTGCTGGTTGTGCCTTGGTCAATTGAGCCGATGTACATGAATCTTAGTTTTTGATTGATAGATTCGTAAAGATATAAAATATCATTAAGGCAAGATAATTTATGAAGATAAGTTGTTGTAAAATAAGGTTAAACTTGGTTGCGGGCAAGATGCGAGCGACTGACTGAGCGTAAAAAAGCCTTAGGCTTGACCGATTTTATAGCGATGGGTTTTAACCCATTGATGAAAAAAATATCGTTTTCCGACGGATTAGAAATCCGTCACTACTACTACAAAATCGGTCGAGCCTATGGCTCTTGTTGCATTTAAACGAGTAAATCCAATATCTACAACCGCTTCGCCTCTTCCCAATACACATCCATTTCCGCCAAAGTCATTTCGGGTAGGGTTTTGCCTAATTCTTTTGCTCTTGATTCTAAATGATTGAAGCGTTTGATGAATTTTTTATTGGTGCGTTCCAATGCCGTTTCTACGTTGATGTTGATAAAACGGGCATAATTGACCAATGAAAACAGTAAATCGCCAAATTCTCCTTCGGCTTTTTCCACATTGATGGCTTCGTTATCTACCACATTAAATTCATTTTTGAATTCTTCCATTTCTTCCTCTACCTTCTCCCAAACTTGCGATTTTTCTTCCCAGTCAAAGCCCGCACCTCTGGCTTTTTCTTGAATCCGCATGGCTTTTACCAAGGCTGGTAACGAAGCAGGTACGCCACCTAAAACAGACTTATTACCACCGCCTTCTTTTAGTTTAATGGCTTCCCAATTTTGCTTAACTTGTTCTTCGTTTTCTACCTTCACATCGCCGTATATGTGCGGGTGACGGTGAATGAGTTTCTCGCAAATGGCATTCAATACATCGGCTACATCAAAAGTATTTGTCTCCGAAGCAATCTTTGAATAAAACACCAAATGGAGCATAATATCGCCAATTTCTTTCTTGATTTCCTGCATATCGCCTTCCATGATGGCATCCGAAAGCTCGTAAGTTTCTTCAATCGTCAGGTGTCTTAGACTTTCGATGGTCTGTTTTTTATCCCACGGACATTGCTCACGGAGTTCATCCATGATTGTTAGCAGGCGGTCAAAAGCCATTAACTGTGACTGGCGTTTTTCGGGTAAATTATTGAAAGTTTCGTTCATTTTCTTGTTG
>JAZKDE010000002.1:133634-163187 GCA_040387735.1 Bacteroidota bacterium | reverse complement strand
GATTGAAGCACCCACCAAACGGATTTCTCCGTAGCTATAATCTTCTCCCAAAGCCTCTTTTAAAGCAGACCCTTTCAAGTCTGGATTCTCTAACATAAATTCTCTGATAATTTTAATTTTTTGCTTATCCATGATGTCGCTCACGTCCAAAAGTCCTTTTTTGACGAATTCGCCAAGATGTCCTTCAATCGTGGAAGCGGACAAATTCCGTATTTCAGCAATTTCAGCAATGGTTTTGCCTTCTTTGAAATAATTGTAACTCATCTCATGCGTTGAACCTTTTACGATGGCTTTTTTGACGGGTTTGGTTTCTCTGATAATATTATGCGTTTCAATGCCGTTTGTCTCACAAAACTCGTTGATGATGTCTAAAATTTCATCGCCAAATTGTTGCACTTTTATTTTTCCCAAACCGCTGATTTTAGCTAAATTAGCCTTGTTTCGGGGCATTTCATCGGCTAAACTTTGCAGGGATTTTTGTGCTAAAACCATGTATTTTTCAATGTTTTTGTCGTTGGCAACGCTATCTCGCCAAACTCTCAATTGATTGAATAAATCGGTACTATTCCCGTTTGTTTCGGTTGTCTTTTGGGCTTTGAATAATCGTGTTTTCTCCGCTTCAAAATCAAGAGAAATATTGGCTTTTGTGGTTAGATAAATGGTTGAATCAAAGCCCTGTTGGTTACTTTTTAAGAGCATTAATTTCTCAAAAGTATTCTTTAAACTCTGTTCCCAAATCTTGGCAATGTTATTTCTTGTTTCTTTGTTATCGCAAGCTAAGTCGATGGTTTTTAGTAAATTATAAGTTGATTCTTGTAATTTATTGGCAATGTAAACACTTCCTTTTTTGATTCTTTCTTGCAACTCTTCGTTTTCTTCGGGCAAGTCAGTTTGTACCATCAAAGATTCTAATTGCCTTCTGAATTTTTCAATTATCGTATCAATTTCAACGGTATAATTTTCTAAAATTATCGCAACATTTTCAAAAGTGCTACTAGCAAATTGGTCTTTGACTGGTTCGAGGTTTTGGTGAAGATAATGTAAGCCGATTTTAACAAATTTGAAATCGAATAAGTCCAGAATCCAATCGCTTTGTGTGCGTTTTTTTGCTTCCAATAAAGCCAAATTCGATAAATCTTGTTTTTCTGCTTCTTGGTCAAAAACGGCAATGGTACTATCCGATTTTACGCTTTCGGATGTGATGGGCGTGCTGAGAACCAAACCTTCAAAGGTTTTACAGCGACTCAACGCCACGTAAACTTGCCCGTGTGCAAATGACGAAGCCGCATCAATGATGGCTCTGTCAAATGTTAATCCTTGACTTTTGTGAATGGTAATTGCCCATGCGGTTTTGATGGGGAATTGGCTAAACGTGCCAATCGTATGTTCCTGCATGGTTTTGTAATCGTCCAAAACGTATTTGATATTGTCCCAACTGACTTTTGAAACAATGATTAATTCTTTTTCATTGGGACATTTTACCCAAATTAATTCGTCGTCAATGTCGGTTATTTCTCCTAATTTTCCGTTAAAATAGCGTTTTTCAAGATTGGAATCATTTTTTACAAACATGACTTGAGCACCCACTTTTAGCTCTAAATTCAGTTCGTTTGGATACATACTTTCGGGAAAATCGTCGGTGATTTCAGCCGTGAAAGTGTATGTTTTTCCCTTCAATTCACTCAATTTTATCGCATTGATATTGGCGGCCGCTCTGTTGTGACTGGTCAGCGTGATGTATTTTTCGTCCTCTGGATATTGAAAATTTGGAATGTAGCGAGAGTTCAACAAGCGGGTACTTTCGGCATCCAATTTCTTATCACGGACTTTATTGAGAAGGTCGATAAATTGTTCATCGGCTTGTCGGAAGATGTGCGTTAGCTCAATGGTAATGAACTGACTTTGTGCAAGTGCCTTACTTTCAAAGAAATACACGCTGTGATAATACGGTCGGAGCAAATCCCATTCTTCTTCTTTTATCACGGGCGAAAGTTGGTGTAAGTCGCCAATCATGAGTAATTGAACGCCACCAAAAGGCAAATTTCGGTTTCGGTAACGACGAAGCACTTCATCAATGGCATCCAAAACGTCGGCTCGCACCATACTGATTTCGTCAATTACCAAAATGTCGATGGCTTTTATCGCTTTGATTTTTTCATTACTAATTCTTCTTTCGGCGGGTTTATTGTCGGGAATATTTGGTCCAAAAGATAACTGGAAAAACGAGTGAATCGTCACGCCTCCTGCATTAATTGCCGCCACGCCCGTAGGTGCAACAATAACAATACGCTTGGGCGATTTTGCCTTAATATTTTTAAGAAAAGTCGTTTTGCCAGTTCCTGCTTTACCCGTCAGAAATACATTTTTGTTGGTAAAACGAACGTACTGGTCAGCGAGTTCAAGGCGAGAATTTGATTGAAAAGATGGAGTCATTTTTTGTTTTTAGATGTATGTGAATAAGCAACACAGACTTCAGTCTGTACTTTAATACTTACATACTGAAGTCTGTGTTACTTTATAATTTCTCCCCATAAGCCAAATCACCTGCATCACCTAAACCAGGTACGATATAGAATTTGCTATTCAGTTTTTCGTCAATTGTGCCAAGAAATAGCTCAATGTTTGGTAAGTTTTCTTGCAGAAATTCAACGCCTTCGGGGGCAGCAATTGCCGAAACGATGATAGTTCGGGCAGGTTTTCCGTGAGCCAATAATGCTTCGTAGGATTTTAAAAGTGATTTTCCCGTTGCCAACATCGGGTCAATTAATATGATGGTTTTTCCACTCAAATCGGGACTTGCCAAATAATCCATTTCTATATCAAAAGTCTCATCAGCACGATGTTTACCACGATACGCTCCGATAAAAGCATTTTCTGCTTTGTCAAAAACATTCAAAAATCCTTGATGAAAAGGCAAACTCGCTCGTAAAATAGTCACCAAAACAGGTTGTTGACTCAATAAATGAGTATTGGCAATTGCTAAAGGAGTTTGTACCGTTGCGGGTTGATATGTAAGCGATTTAGAGATTTCATAAGCTAAAACTTCGCCAAGACGTTCCATATTTTTACGGAAACGCATGGAGTCATTTTGAATAGTTACATCTCGCAATTCTGCAATAAAATGATTGGCTATTGAGTTGGTTTCAGTAAGTACGAACATACAGATAAGATTTATGATTATGATTACAAATATACAATTTGGCTTTTAGTATGTGCGTTTTGAGGATTAGTTTATGTTTTGATTTTTTGTAGTTCTATTTACAGAATTACAAAAGTTCTTTTGCCAGAATAAACTTTTCGTTGAAAGCGAGGTCTAACTCGCTCAAAATCATATTAAACCCTCATGAAAAAACTAATCCTATTCATTTTTTGCCTTGCCATTTTTGTCGTTGGCTGTAATAAACTTAATTCGACAAGTCCAAGCTCTGCAACTACTTTACGAGTGGAAGGAAGTCTGGTTGTTGATGGACGAAATCGTACTTATTTACTCAATTTACCTCCTAATTATGATCAATCTACGGGGTTTTCATTGGTGCTTGCTTTACACGGTG
Source organism: Bacteroidota bacterium (assembly GCA_040387735.1). Classification (GTDB taxonomy): domain Bacteria; phylum Bacteroidota; class Bacteroidia; order Cytophagales; family Spirosomataceae; genus Arcicella. The sequence goes on along the minus strand of JAZKDE010000002.1, from coordinate 159,636 downwards.
GGGGAGGGAAAGCTTCGCAAATGGAAGCAGATTATTTACTGACCGAAAAAGCCAATAGTGCCAAATTTGCAATTGTCTATCCAGAAGGCGTACAAAGCGACGGTATTTTGGGTGCAAGAACTTGGAATGCAGGTACTTGTTGCGATTATGCGGTCGAGAAAAATATTGATGATGTGAAATTTATCAGTCTTTTGATTGATGAATTATTGAAGAAGCATCCCAAAATTAATGCTAAGAAAGTGTATGCAACTGGTATGTCTAACGGTGCAATGATGTCCTACCGTTTAGCTTGTGAACTTTCTAATAAAATTGCTGCCATTGCCCCAGTTGCAGGAACACTTCTGACAGCTCAGCCTTGTAAACCTTCAAGACCTGTTCCAATTTTAGGGATTCATTCAAAATTAGATGAAAAAGTGCCAATCAATGGTGGTACTGGGATTTTTGGATACTATTTTCCGCCTGTTCAAAATGGTTTAAATACTTGGATTGCGAATAATGGATGTAATACCACAACAAAAACGGTTGCAAATTTTACGAATTATTCGGTTACCAAATGGACGAGTTGTAATAATAGTAGCATCGAATTTTATATTACCAATGACGGTGGACATTCATGGCCTGGAGGTGTAAAAAATCGTGCAGCTGCTGATGAGCCTTCAACGGCAATTAATGCGAATGACTTGATTTGGGAGTTTTTTCAGAAGTATCAATTGCCATAAAAAAATTAAGCTTCCCGAAAGTTTGCCCCTAACGGAGTGATTTCGGGAAGCTTAATATATCATTCTAAATTAAAAGATGGCGAATAGCATTCGCCATCTTTTAATTTAGCTTTTCTTCACAATATTTGTCCCTGTTTTCTTTTTATGATACGTTTTTTTCTTGTGAATAACCCCAGAACTTACTCGTTTTTGTGGTTGATATGTTGGTGCATCGCCCATACCTGCGGGTAGTGAAAGTTTAGGGATTTCTCTTTCGATGAGTTCTTCAATGGCTGCAAATTTACGTTGGTCTTTGTCGTTGATAAACGTAATGGCAGTTCCTGTGGTTTCTGCCCTTGCGGTTCTACCGATGCGGTGAATATAATCTTCGGGGTCGTGAGGAGTATTGAAATTTACGACTAAACTGATTCCTTCAACGTCAATTCCACGAGAAAGAATATCCGTTCCAATCAAAATTTGAAGCGTTTTACTCTTGAAATCTCGCATGATTTCTTCCCGTTCTTTCTGCTCTAAATCTGAGTGAAAAGCCTTCGTTTTTAGTCCAATTTTATGTAATTCGTTATCTAATTTCTTGACGCTTTCTTTGGTTGAGGCAAAAATGATGACACTTCCATAATTTCCTTCTTTCAGAATGTTGGTCAACAAAGCAATTTTTTGCGTATCGTAAACCAAATAAGCTTGTTGTAAAATTCCCTCCGAAGGCTTTGAAATCGAAATATTCAATTGTTCGGGTTCAACCAAAATACTATGAGCTAATTTTCTGATTTTGGGAGGCATCGTTGCAGAAAACAACAAGGTCTGACGTTTTGCGGGAAGATATTTGATGATTTTTAGAATATCATCGTAAAAACCCATATCCAACATACGGTCTGCTTCATCCAAAATTAGGTGCTGTAAATGAGAAAAGTTAATGGCTCCCATTTGCAAAATAGCAATCAATCGTCCTGGGGTGGCAATGATAATTTCCGCCCCTTCTTCCAATGCTTTTCGTTGCTGATTCCAAGCTGCTCCGTCGCCACCACCATAAATTGAAATAGAACTAACGCCCGTAAAATATCCCAAGCCTTCTACTTGATTGTCAATTTGCGTTGCTAATTCACGAGTAGGGGAAATAATGAGGGTGTTCAAACGTCTTTTATCTTCGGGCGTATTGATGATTTTATTGAGGATTGGCAATAAAAAGGCAGCTGTTTTACCCGTACCCGTTTGGGCACACGCAATTAAGTCTTTACCAGTTTGTATCAGTGGAATAGCTTGTTCTTGTATAGGAGTTGGCTTGCTATAACCCATTGAGTACAAGCCGTCTAAAAGTTTTTCGTCAAAATTAAAATCCTGAAATGTCAAGTTGAAAATGTTTAAAATGTTTGGTAAGGAAAAGCCTGTTAAACAAATTTAGCGATTTAAAGGCACTTTTCAAAGTTGGAGAAAGGTGAAAAGGTTGAAAGAGTGAAAAAGAGAAAAGGGTCAAAAAGGGTTGAGGTTAGATTATTGAAAATCAGCACCTTTTATCTTCTTTGACCCTTTTTAATACTTTTCCTAAAACTTCGGACACTTCAACTCTCCTTTGCGTGGGCGTGATGCCTTGCGTGGTTCTATCCAGTCCGAGAATGTATATGAAAGTGATATTTCGTGAGCTCCCCCTGTTGAACCTAATCTGGAAATGGTAGCGTCATAACTATATCCAATCGAAAAATTGTCTTGACGATAACCTACCAAGAATACGGCAGCATCGTGACTAATAATGCTTTCATTGTCTTTTGTATAGGTTTTTAAGGGAATTCCTCGGTACCATGCCCCCAAAACAATGGGCGAATAAGTTAAATACGCACCAACGTCTAATTGGTCGGATGCACCTTGACGTTTGTAATTAATCACAGGTGTAAGACTCTTTTCTCGTTCAATGGCATCACCTAAATTGTTACCAATCATGTAATCTGCTAAGGGAATTCTGTAACCTGCCTGCACGCTTATTTTCATCGGCAAACGGGCATCTTTATCATTAAATGATTGTGAAGGTTGATTTAAGTGATGTACTGATGCTCCAATCCAAAATTGTTCGGAATAAACTAAAGCACCCGTTGAAAAATCCCAATACTTTAATTGTGGCGTAAGATTATTCCCTCCCTGTAAAATCTGGTCAGATGATACTCTTGGGTAATTTCCTGTGGTTAAATACGTATTAATTTGGTCGCCAAAAGTATAATCTGCAAAATTAATTCCACGGGTAACATACGAACCTTGAACGCCCAATTTAGCGGTTAGTCCATCACTAATTTTTAAGTGATAAGAATAAAGCAACCCAATATCAGTTGTGGTTAAATTGGTAAATTGGCGGTCAGTTGTCAAGAGAATACCAACGCCACTTTTGAATTTATCAATATACATATCGGCTGATACCGAGGATGTTACGAAGTTGGCACTTAATGAAGGCCATTGATTTCGATGGTTGAAATTTACCCGAGGAGCCATCGCTGAACCCGTAAATGCAGGATTCAGATACAAGGGTGCGGCATAAAATTGGGAATATTGAGGGTCTTGGGCTTGAACAAAAGTCCAAGATAACACGCTTAATATCAGTAAATATCCTCTTTTTAACATGGTATTAGGAACGCTTTTAAGTTTCTTTATTCGTGCTGAAATTAACATTTAGAACCCAAAAACGGTTTAATTTTTGACGTAAACTACGAAGGAAAGTATTTATTCAATTTAAAATAGTATAATTTAATAATCTTTGAAAATTTTTACCCTTAAATTACGTTAAATTCAAAGGTTTTAGGCATTTTCAATACTGATTAATTCTGTAAGTTAAGCAAATTTTATGCCACGAAAAGTGGGCAATACAACCTTTTAGTGAAACGATTTGTCTACTTATTATTACAGGAGCTCGAAGTGGCACTTCGAAAATTAGTATAATTATAAAACGATTCTCGAAGTGCCACTTCGAACTACGGATAGTAAACGAAAAAATGATAAGATTTAGTAGCATACAACGATATTTTTTGATTCTCTCTGTGATTATACTATCATGGGGATTCTCAAATGCGGTTAATGCTCAAGATTTTTTTAAAGTCAGAAAAACTTGCTTGTCAGAATGTTCAGATACAACAGCAGCAACCATTTTTCGTGATACTTTATTGACTCCTGCCACCGCTTGGAGGTGGGATTTTGGCGATATTACCAGTGGTTCAGCCAATATCTCGACTCTCAAAAATCCTGCTCATTTATACACAACGCCGGGTCTTAAAACCGTTACGCTCACTCGTACCGAAGCGGGTGTTCTTAAGACATACACACAAACGGTTACAATTAATGAGCCTCCACGCCCATTTTATTTAGGAAATTCTCCTTCGCAACAAGATACTACGATTTGTAAAGGCGATTTTTTGACGCTCGACCCTTATAAAAGTGGAGGTGCTGACCCCAAATATAAATACTTGTGGTATCCCAAAGGTGATACAACTCAGACGCTTCGGGCGGATACGACCAGTTGCTATTCGGTGCAAGTTACAGATTCTACGACGGGTTGTTCGGCACAGAATAAAATTAATGTAAAACTGTGCGTTCCCCCACCGCCCAAACCTCCCGAAAACTATTGGTATTTTGGAAATAATGCAGGAATAAAATTCGCAAATGGAAGTGCTACGGCGGATGATAAAGGTAAAATAAACACCACTGAAGGGGTTTCTTCTATTGCTGATGCCAATGGTAATCTGTTGTTTTATACCGATGGACGAAAGATTTACTTTAAAGATGGAAAGGAAATGGCTTCGCTCAAACCCAATGATTTGGGCGGGAGTGATGTGTCCACGCAATCCGCTGTGATTGTTCCTCAACCCAGTTGTCAGGGCTGTCAATCAATTTATTATGTCTTTACAACAACAGATATTAATGGGACAAAACAGTTAAGTTACAGCGTTGTGGATATTCGTCAGAATAAAGGACAAGGAAAAGTCATCGAGAAAAATGTGGTTCTGGATGATGTTGCTTCAACTGAACAATTGATTGCCCATTACGTTCCCAAAGATTCAACGTATTGGGTTGTTTCACACGACTACGGAACGGATACTATTCGGCTTCGGAGAGTTACTAAAAATGGGGTTTCTATCTCAAAAATCATTCAAATAGGATCAAGAATTGACAGTACTTTCAAAGGAGAAGGTTACTTGAAAATTTCAAAAGACGGAACAAAACTTGCCATTGCTATTCCCGGAGGAGCCAGAAATTTAATTGAAGTTTATGATTTTGCAGATTCAACGGGACAAATAACCAACAAAAAAGTCATTGATTTAGGCCCAGCACCGCCAACCGTTTATGGTGTGGAGTTTTCACCCGATAGCAAAACGCTTTTTGCTACTATGAAAGCCGATACCGTTAAAAACCCTAATTCATACTCATCACTTTTACGCTTTGATTTGACCGATGGAGATTCTACGGTCATTGCTAAATCAAAAATTACGCTTGATTCCTCCAAAAAAGAATATTACGGTTCGGTGCAATTAGGCCCCGATGGTAGAATTTATCTGGCTATTCAAGGAAGTAAAACGTTGGGCGTGATAAAATTGCCGAATGATACCATTTCTATAAAAAGCCTAACCACCGACTATTATGACCGTAAAGGTTTAGACCTTAATGGCAAATTGAGCCAGCTGGGTTTACCTACAACGTATAATATTGTCAATGAAAAAAATGAAGGCGTGGGCATTATGGCAAGTGATACTTGTTTTGGGTCGCCCACAAATTTCCAGACAAATCATTTATGCGGTGATAAACTGAAAAATACGAAAACTGATTGGCGTTTTTATAAAGGAGAAGTTCCGCAGGATGGAAAACCCGTCGGTTCACCCATCGCCACAATTCAAGGAGGAGATGGAGATAATGGGTTAAAGACAACTTATACTTTTGATGCTCCTGGGAAATATTACGTGGTTGTCAATATGGGAAATCGTTGTAAACCCGATACAATGTTGCCACCGCAACCTTTTGAAGTATTACCATTGCCCAAACCTGATTTAGGCCCCGACTTAAATCTTTGTGCAGGAAGTACCACGCTCGATGCAAAAGTTACCTTGGATAGTAGTCATTATTTTTGGTTTCAGAATAGAAAGTTCTTACCAAAAGATAGTTTGAGAACATTAACCGTTAAGCAATCAGGGAATTACGCTGTTTTGGTAGAAAGTAGAGGTTGCGTAGGAATAGACTCCGTAAAAGTAACCCTTGCCCAAGCAAAAGCTCTTGATTTGGGGGCAGATACGCTGATTTGTGCAGGTTCGCCAATTGTGTTGGATGCCTCAAATGCCGCAGGAACTGGCTCAACGTTTTTGTGGAGTACAGGAGCAACAACGGCTAAAATTACGGTTTCAACGGCTGGAACTTATTCCGTGACGGTGACAACGCCTATCGGGACGACGTCCTGCAAAATAAGCGATAATGTGATAGTAAGAATTCGACCTCGAACGTCATTTTCGATTAATAGAACGCAACCAACCGGCTGTACTGCCAATGATGGAGCAATCCAATTGTTGACTTTTTCTCCTCCAGGAACGTACAGTTTTATTTGGTTTAAAAACGGCGTGCAAATTTCGGGTGCGACTTCTAATGGAATTTCTAATATTACCGCAGGAAGTTATAAAGTAACCATCAGAAGTAGTCTTACTTGTGATACTACGGTTTCAATTATTCTGAATGCTTTGGGTACGCCAAACGCATTGATTACGCTGAGCCCCACGCCCGTTACGTGTATAAGTGACGGAGCAATTAATATCAAAGTTGATACGCTTAGTCCGTTCAGACCGATAAATTTCATTCTTCGAGAAAAAGGTACGAATGAAGTAGTTATTTCGCAGGGGGCAATGTCCTCTATTTTTGTATCGAAAGGTAAATATATTATCAGAGGACTCATTGTAGGTACTTATTATATAGAATTTGTGGATAATAGTGGATGTAAATTTATCAGCAATGATATCGTTCTAAATAAAATTTCAAGAACAGATATTTCACTCTTACCTGCTCCAACTGGTAAATGCGAAGGAGAGAAAATTACGCTGAGTCCATTAAATTATACCGATGGAAGTATTAAATGGAGTACAGGAGCAACGACCTTAAATATTGACGTTACGCAAACTGGATTATACACGGTTACAATTACATCGACCGATGGCAAATGTATCAGCACCGCTAAAACACAGGTAACATTTAAAGTATCTCCTAAAGTGAGTATTTCGGCACCAAGCAGATTGTGTTTGACACCCAACCCTACGCAATTAGTTAGTAGTCCGAGTGGAGGTATTTGGCAAGGTTCAAATGTAAATTCAACGGGGGTGTTTTCTGCTTCTGCCATAGGTGTTTATGCCATCAAATACCAATTAACTCAGAATGGTTGTACTGGAGTAGCGGATAGAGAAATTACTGTTTTAGATGCCCCAATTATTAGTTTAGGGCCAGATAAAAGTATTTGTCGCAGTGCAAATGATTTTATCGGTGTAAGCTCTGAAACAAATGTTACTTACCGTTGGAGTAGCGGAGAAACTACGCCAACTATTCTACCAGAAAGAGCAGGACGATATATTTTGACTGCCACAAAAGGGCTTTGTCGTAATTCAGATACCGTTATTGTTAATATATTACCAACACCTTTTATATCCTTGCGTTCAGAAATTCCTTTGTGTGTACCCGCTTCAATTCCTGTTCGGATAGATGCTGGCGGGGGAGTGGGATTGACATATAAATGGCAACCGATGGGCGAAACGACTCGGCAAATTACAGTAAGTACCGTTGGGACTTATTCGGTTGTGGTGACGAATACTTATGGATGTTCAACGCCCGCCCAAACTAATGTCATTGACCGTTGCGATCCTGCTATTTTAGTTCCTGATATTTTTACACCCAATGGCGACAAACTCAATGATGATTTTCAAGTATTTCACTTCTATATAAAAGATTATGATTTGAAAATTTATAATCGTTGGGGAGAGTTGATATTTACTTCCAAAAATGTAGATGACCGTTGGGATGGAAAATACAAAGGTATTTTGGTTAAACCCGATTCCTTTGCGTGGGTGATTACCTACACCCCCGAGTATTTCCCAGAACAAGGATTACAACGAAAAGAAGGAGCTGTTACGGTGGCTTGGTAAAGAAAAGCAAAAAGGCTTCCTATTTAAAACAGGAAGCCTTTTTGCTTTAAGATATTGTCTATTTTAAACTTTTACATTTCGTTTACATTGTTTTACAGCCATTGTTTGATATTCCCTTTCTCTTGACTCTACATTTGTCTCAACAAATAATAAAATCATGAAAATAAGCAATCCCATTATCTTTCTATTCATAATTTGTCTAATGGCTCATTTTAGTTTTGGACAAAAAAGTTTCAATAGTTGTTCGGCAGTATTCTTGAACAACAAAATGCTTGTAAATGAATATTCTATTACTGGAAAATGTACGCTTGACATTACTGCAAAAGGAAATTTAACGGTCAGTACCGTCCAATTATCATCCACTGAAAGCAAAGCTATTGAGCCAATCATGTTTCAAGTTGCCATTAGAAATAAAGAAACGGGAACGCTCATGTTGGTTTCAAAAGAGCAATTAAAGAAAATTGAAATCTCAAAGGTTTTAGAAAAATGTCGAAAAGGCGACCATATCATTATCTTGACTTTGAATGATGATTATGTGCTTCCACACAATGAAATTTTGGTACTTTAAATGTAAATGACTTATGAAAAAATCAATCCTCAGTTTCGTATTCATCGTAATTTCGATGCTATTAACTTCGTCAATAACTGCACGAGAGAATGAAAAAATCATCAGTAATCCTCTCTTAATTGATGGCGAACCAATTAATTATGAGCAGTTTTCGCTTACCTCCAGAGGAATTGTTACCATGATTGCGGAAGATTCAAAGAGCAAGAAAACGATGACAATTCCTTTCAAAATTTACCTAAGAAGAGACAATAAAATCGTACATTTGGGTGGTTCGTCTTCGACGGATAAATTGTCTGAAATTGAAATTTCTCAGATTTTGAAATTTGCTAATTTAGGAGATGAACTCGTAATTGAACCCATTGATAAAAAGTTTCAGACTTCAACAAGGGTATTCTTTTTGAGAAATAATCTTGTCAAATTTATGAGTAATTTTCTTATCAATAGAAATAATCGAGATGGTTGTTAAGCATTTATGACAAAAGCAAAGTGGATATTTATCATCTTATTTTTCAGCCTTTCGATGTTGTCATTCGATAGGCTGATTGACGTTACGGGTAATTCAAAAAACAATCATTTCCCCGAAAAGGTAAACCTTGCTTTACGCCGAACGGTTCATCATTTACTCAAAGCTTCGGGCGATTCTACTTCTCGGATTGAACCCGTAAAAATGCTTGATGAACTCACTTTTAAGATTCGTTTGGAAAAGAATTTCAACTATGATTTACTACCCAAATTATTAGAAGAATCCTTCAAAATACATCAAATTGAAGATATTTATGATGTTTCTGTTTTGGATTGTAAAGACGGAGAACTTGAATTGGGCTATAATTCTTTTGATTTCAAGAAAGATGAAAATGTGCCTTGTGTGGGAAGAATTCAAGATAAAACGTGTTACGATTTGCAGGTAAGTTTTACGAAAAAAATGCCTCAAACAACCTCAAAACCACTATGGCTAATTCCACTTTGGGGTTTGTTTTTGGTTGGATTTATCTTCTGGAATCGAAAAAAATCAAAAGATAATATTAAGCCAGAAATTACTATTGAAAAGGAATTATCTGATTCAATTAATTTTGGTAATTCAACCTTTGACTTTACCAATCAAACGCTTTTTTCGGGTAATATTCTACATAATCTGACTTACCGAGAAGCGAAATTATTGAAACTCTTTGTGAATAATCAAAATCAATTATTAGAACGAGATTTTATCTTGAAATCAGTTTGGGAAGATGAAGGAATTACGGTCGGACGGAGTTTAGATGTCTTTGTTTCTCGCTTACGAAAAATGCTATCGGTGGATTCAACGGTACAAATAGTTACTCTGCACGGCGTGGGATATAAATTGCAGGTATGAATTGGTAGAGACAAGGTAATGCCTTGTCTCTACTGATATTTAATCAATTTTTAACTTGTGATAATAAACATAAGAAATCGCTAAAAGTGCGATGAAAAAGAATGGCAAAAAGGTAAAGCCAATGAAGCCGTCCACAAAATAGTAACTCAGCGAAGCTCCCAAAAAGTCAATCAAAAAACCTGCATAAGCCCATTCTTTAATACGACTTGGTACTTGCGGAAGAATCAACGCCAAAGCCCCAGGAACTTTAAATAGCAACAATAATGTACCCATATATACGGGATAGCCCAAATGTTGCATCGCTGCTTTTCCTGCTTCGTCGTTGCGAAAAAGAACAGGCATAACACCTTCAAATAAGAAAATAATGGTCGTGGTTACCCAGAAGATAATTTTGTCTTTTTTCATGGTTATTTTTTGGTTAATTTTTTCTGATTTTTCGCTATTTGCATTTCCTCATTCTGCTTCATCCTGATTTTTACAATTTTCTCTACCAATTCTTTTGGAAGCGGTTTTTCAACAGTAAACTGAATCGTTCCTTTCGACGTTTTATAATCTTTTAATTCCTCCTGCATTTGCTCGGTTAGTCCACCAGTTCCGCCAAAAAGACTGCAATGTTTTTTGTACGCCGCAAAATACACTAACATTCCTTTGTATTTATACGCAGGAATTCCGTAGCTAATGACTTCCTCGGCTTCGGGTGCAGTATCTCTAATTATTTGTCGAAGTTCTTCCAAAACAAACCTTACTTTTTCGGATTGAAGAGAAAGATATTCATCGATGTTATTGACTTTTATTGTATCCATATTCAATAAACTTAATAAGTTAATATTTCGGCAAAATATCCGTTTGAAGTTAGTATTTCGATTACTTTTTCAGAAAAAGTTACCTCGCTTTCAACCCTCAAAATTCTATCACAATCGCTTAAATCGAAGTTGATTTTGCTTTCAGGAAAATGCTCAAGAAGTATCCAAATAATTTTCTTGGATTCATTTATTTTCTGAACATTCGTTTTGAAAACTTCAACCATAGGTCTTTATTTGAATTTAAAGAGTTAGCAAACAGTCTGAAAATTAATAAATTCGTGACAAAATTATATCTGTTTTAGTTGGTTTATTGTTGTTGTGTTTTATCAAAATTTAATAACCATTGAACCCCAAATTTATCGGTTAAACCACCAAATAATGCACCCCAAAAAGTGTGTTCAAGTGGGTGTGTAGCTTGTCCATCGGAAGCTAATCTTTGATACGTATTTTGAATATCCTCTTCGCTACTGCAATTGAGCATCAATGAAACATTCGTGCCTTTAATCAGTCCTTTGTCGCCCACCATATCCGATGCCATGATGACAAAAGCACTGTTTCTTAACGTTGAATGTAAAATGCAATCCTTCATTTGTGGAGGCATTTTATCGGCAATCGGCGATTCTCCAATAGTTTGTAAATAAAGTTCTCCGCCTAAACAAGCTTGATAGAAAGCCATTGCTTCCCGACAATTTCCGTTGAAGGTTAAATATGAATGAATTTGTTTCATGGTTAAGCATTTATGAGTTTTTCAATATCCATTTTTTTCATTTGCATGATTTGCTGCATAACCCTTTGCCCTTTGGCGGGGTCGCTCATTAACGAGCCAATAATGGTGGGAATAATTTGCCACGAAACCCCAAATTTATCTTTCAACCAACCGCATTGACTTTCCTGACCGCCATCGCTTGTTAATTGATTCCAATAATTATCAATTTCTTCCTGATTTTGACAATCTACCACTATTGAAAATGCTTCGTTGAAGGTGTATTCGTGTTTCCCTGGCCCATCCATCGCAATAAAATCATGTTTTTTGAGGTTAAATTCAGAATACATAATATTGCTCGTTTCTGGATAAGGCACTAAAAAATCAATGGCAGAATCTTCAAACACCGAAGTGTAGAGATTAATCGCTTCTTGTGCTTTGCCAAATTTTTCATTGACAAATAACATCGAAGGCTTAATTTGTGGCGTTGCCGATGGATTGACAACGCTAATTTGCCAAGTCAAACCAAATTTATCTTGTAGCCAACCGTATTGTTCACTCCAATCGTATTTGCCGATGGGCATTAATGCTTTTCCGCCTTCAAAAAGTTTGTCCCAAACTTCGTTGGTTTCTTCGTTGGTTTCAAAAGTGGCAAAAATAGAAATAGCAGGGGTAAATTTAAACATTGGACCTCCATTCAAGCCCATAAATTTCTTTCCGTCTAATTCAAAATTGACCACCATTGGTGAAGCCATCGTAACTTTTGAATTCTTGAAAATTGAACAATAAAAATCGGCAGCAGCTTTGGCTTGTCCGTCGAACCAAAGGCAAGGGTAAATTTGATTTGTCATGATATTGTTTTATTTTGATTCAACGTATTTCTTAAAATTATTCAAAATTGCCTGCCAACCGCCTTGTTGTAACTCGATTGGGTTTTCATTTTCTGGATTGAAACTTTCAATCACCTTTATAGAATTGCCTTCGTCGATAAACGCAATTTTTACTTCACGTTCATCCGCCAATACATATTCAATTTTTTTCAATGGTTCAACCAAAGTATATGTACCTTCAAAATCAAAGCCAAAACTACCATCTTTTGCTTCCATGCGGGTCAGGAATTTTCTGCCTGTTTGTAAATCATTGGTGGCGATAGGTGAATGCCAATCGTCGGAAGCAAAAGTCCAACCTTTAATATGTTCGGGGTTTGTCCAACAATCCCAAACGGTTGTTAGAGGAGCATTGATAGTAGATTCAACAGAGATGATTATTTTTTCCATTTTCTTAGTTTTCGATTTGATTAACCTTACAAAATTATAAGGAATTATTCGTTTATTTATGGTGTAAAAACGACAACATTGGGGGCTAATCACGACAGGCTCTTTGTTCTGTAAAATAAGCCTTTAATATTTGTAAAATATATTTTAAAATCATTTTTAACATGAAACATATCTCTATTTTAGTGCCAGAAACGGCTGTAATTGAGGCTGTTGCTGACCCGAATTATATGTTTAAGGCGGTGAACCAGTTTTTGCAAGTATCGGGAAAACCCGCTTTGTTTGACGTAGAATTGGTTGCAAACTCCAAAGACATCAAGTTAGGGAATAGTTTATTTTCTGTTCATGCAGATAAACTTTTAAGCGAAGTACAAAAGACCGATTTGATTTTCATTCCTGCCTTGAGTGGAGATTTGCCAATTGCAATTGAAATGAATAAAGAGCTAATTCCTTGGATTGTGGAACAACATAAAAACGGAGCGGAAGTGGCTTCACTTTGCATTGGGGCATTTTTATTGGCTTCAACGGGTTTATTGAACGGCAAAAAATGCTCCACACATTGGAATTCTGGGAATGAATTTAGAGCGATGTTTCCCGAAGTGGAATTGGTTGATGGAAGTATTATTACCGAAGACCAAGGCATTTATTCGAGTGGAGGAGCCAATTCTTACTGGAATTTATTGTTGCATTTAGTCGAGAAATATACCGACCGAAATACGGCAATTTTGGCGGCAAAATATTTTGCTATTGATATTGACCGAGACAGTCAATCTTCATTTATGATGTTTCAAGGTCAAAAAGACCATAAAGACGAAGAAATCAAGAAAGCCCAAGAATTTATCGAAGAGCATTTTCAAGATAAAATTACGGTAGAACAATTAGCCGAAAAATTTGCCATTGGACGCAGAAGTTTTGAACGCAGATTTAAGAAAGCCACCAATAATACCGTCGTAGAATACACGCAAAGAGTAAAAATTGAAGCCGCCAAAAGAAGTTTTGAAAGTAGCCGAAAAAATATCAACGAAGTCATGTTTGATGTAGGATATACGGATACGAAGGCGTTCAGAGATATTTTCAAAAAAGTTACAGGAATGACACCGATTGAATATCGGAATAAGTATAATAAAGGTGTTTAAGGATAACCTAACCCTGACGGCGATTGAAAATTCTGTCAGCGGTTAATTGATTTATCCGAAAAATTTATCCCTCCAAAAACAAATTCTATCCTACCAAAACCTCATTCTGTCGGAAACTCCTTTCTAAAAGTGCCTCTTTATGTTTGTTTTGAGCTATAATTCAAGACAAACACAAGATGAAAAATTTATTACTCTTCTTTTTATTACCAATTTTTGGATACGCCCAAACGACCGTAAAAGGCAAAGTCACAGATAAAAAAGGAGAAACCTTCGCAGGGGCAAATGTACAAATTGAAGGTTCTTACGACGGTGCTTCAGCCGACGGAAATGGTATTTACACTTTTAAAACTGACGAAAAAGGCGAAAAGATAATTTCGGTTTCCATGATTGGCTACAAACCCGAAAAACGTAAAGTCACACTAAAATCTGGTGAAAATCAAGTGGATTTTATTCTTGAAGAATCCTTTAACTCGCTCAATGCTGTAACCGTAACGGCTGGAACTTTTGAGGCTTCGGATGAGAAAAAAATGGTGATGCTCAAGCCAATGGACATTGTTACGACCGCTGGCGGCGGAGCAGATATAACAGCGGTAATGCAGTTTTTGCCAGGTTCAAACCGAGTTGGAGAACAAGAAGGACTTTTTGTTCGGGGTGGTTCTGCCAACGAAACCAAAACGGTAATTGACGGCATGATTGTCCAAAATCCATTTTTTAGTAGCACGCCTGATGTTCCGCAACGGGGCAGATTTAGTCCATTTATGTTCAAAGGAACTGCTTTTAGCACGGGCGGATATTCGGCACAGTACGGGCAGGCACTTTCGTCGGTTTTGTTGTTGCAAACCCAAGATAAAATCAGCGAGTCGAGCAGTTTGAATTTTAATGCCAACATGGCGGGACTTTCAACGACTTACACTCACAAAGGTTGGATAAGTGGAACGCTGTATTACTCAAATTTATCGCCATTTTTAGGATTGATTAAAACCAATATAAATTTTGAGAAAGTACCAGAAGCAGTTGGAACGTCATTGACAATTAATGAAAACTTGACAAAAAATAGCACCTTGAAAATCTATGGAACGTATTCTGATAACCGTTCAGGAATTCGCTTTAATTCATACGATAAAGTTGGGGAAACATATTTGTTTTCTTTGAAAAATACGAATGTTTTTGCAAATGCTTCGTACCGAGTGACTTACGACGATGGAAACTGGGTTTTGCTTTCGGGCTTTTCTTATAGTTTCAACAAAGATTTGATAAATATTGGCAACGATAAAGGCGATAGAACCGATGAACGCACGCAAGGAAGAGTAGTATTGAACCGACTTTTTGGAAGTGAAAAAAGCAATACTTTGAGTGTCGGGGCAGAACATCACGCTATTAATTTGACCAATATTTATAACCAATATAATTTGAGTTTGCAAGATAATTATTCAGCCGCTTTTGCAGAAACGGAGTTTTATGCTTCTTCGAGATTGGCAGTTAGATTGGGTTTACGAGCTGAATACACGAGTGTAATTGACCGTTCCAATATCGCTCCCAGAATATCATTAGCTCAAAAAACAGGACAATATTCGCAGGTTTCGTTGGCAGCAGGACGATTTTATCAAACGCCCGAAAAGAACTATTTATACCTCAACCAAAAACTTGATTTTGAAATTGCCGGCCACCTGATTTTGAATTATCAGCGAATCAAAAATGACCGTACATTTAGAATTGAGGCTTTTGCGAAAAAATATAGTTCCTTGGTTTATGAAAATACAACTTATTTTGACCCAAATCCGTATCGTTTTCCAACGGGAACTTTGGATAATTCGGGTAAGGGTTATGCCAATGGTTTTGATGTGTTTTTCAGAGATAAAAAATCTATTAAAAATGCAGATGTTTGGTTGACTTACTCGTATTTGGACACTGAGCGTAAATTCCGAAATTATTCACTCGAAGTCATGCCTTCTTTTGCGACTAAACATAATTTCAGTGCAGTTTATAAGCAGTTTTTTCCAAAGATTGGTGTTAATGCGGGTGTTACATATACCTACACGTCTGGTCGCCCGATTTATGATTTTGGCAGTGATTTAAGAAACCCAGAAATGACTACTTCATACCAAAATCTTAGTTTTTCAACCAGTTATATCAAGCAAGTGAAAAACCACTTTTTAGTTTATTATGTCTCGGTTGATAATGTATTGGGCCGTAAAAATATGTTTGGTTATCGCTACTCATCCGACGGCAAACAACGCTTTGACGTTACACCAATCGCTTACCGAACTTTCTTCTTTGGCGTATCGTGGAGCATTGGAAAACTTGACCGTAAACCCAAAGAAGCCAATCTTGATTTTTAAGTATTCCTTTTTAAATATTCAACTTACGGGAAAGATTCCCGTGATACAATAATCACTCAATCGTGGCGACGAAACGCATCAAAACAATGAAACGTATCATATTTTCAATCATCATGTTTAGCTTTATTTTTTTAAAATCTCAAGCTCAAAATCCTGCTTATACTAAAGCAATGGAAGGCTTAGTCTATGAGATTCAAACAACTCAATTTGGCATGCCTTTGCAACCCTTAGCCAATAAAATCGAGAGAATTGCGGCTACCGAGAAAACTGAGTTTTTGCCAAATTATTGGGTCGCATATTGTTATTTGATGGATTCTTACGTTGAACAAGACGGAGGTAAAAAAGATATGCTTCTCGACAAAGCGGATTCTTTCCTCGAAAATGCCGATAAATTGGTCAAAGACAACGAAGAAGTTGAGATTTTGAGAGCCAATTTAGCCAGTGCGAGAATGGCGGTAAGTCCACAAGACCGTTGGATGAAATACGGAGGGAAAGTTGAAAAAGCCTTGAACTCAGCCAAGAAGATAAACGAAGAAAATCCGAGAATTGCCCTTTTGGTAGCACAAGGTATTTTCTATACGCCTGAGGCTTACGGAGGTGGAAAGGAAAAATCAAAACCCGTTTTTGAAAAAGCCTTAGAACAATTCGCTAAATTTAAACCAGTATCAAATATTCACCCAAATTGGGGCGAAACTGTCGCTAAATGGATGCTTTCTCAAATCTAAAATGAATCAAATGCCAACCATTTCTAAAAGTTTTACAGTTGAAGATTTCTCCACGCTTCAACTGCATACTTTCTCGGGTAATATTGAACTCGTCGGGCATGATGAAAATACCGTCAAAGTAGAGGTTTTTATTTCGGTCAGGAGCATTTTTACCTTCTTTATTTTTAGCGAACCTGTACTAAATGCAGATACTCAATATGTTAGCATGAATATTGCCAACGGTAACTTGATTGTCAATGCGAAACCCGATTTTTGGGATATTTCCACTTGGTTACAATTCCCTAAAATATCTTTCAGAATCTATTTACCTTCTTCGGTTCACTCCATTTCAAAAACTTACGGAGGAAATATTTCCATTCAAAACTTAAAAGGAAATCATACTTTTAATACGTGGGGAGGCGATTTATTACTGCAAAATTCATCGGGATATTTGCACGGAAGAACAATGGGTGGGAAAATTGAAGTGTATAATTCGGAAGGGCAAATCGTGGTTAAAACGATGGGAGGGAAGATTTTTGTCAAGGAAAACCAAGGTGAAATCAACGTAGATACCAAAGGCGGAAACATTTTTATCCAAAATCACAAAGGAAAAGTGCGTTCCGATACTTGGGGAGGAAATATTGAAGTGGCGGATATTTTTGGAGCATTTGAATGTAGCACTTTGGGTGGAAATATTCGACTAAACAACGTAAATGGTAATATTGGAGCCAGCACCAAAGGCGGGAATATCACGGCAGATATGCCCTCTGTTAATCAATACGCTTGGTTTGATACCGCAGGCGGAAATATAAAAGTTGCCATGCCACTCGATATTCCGATAGATTTAGAGGTATCTGCTAATAAAATTTATCACCCATCTTTTCAGAATTTTCAGGGTGAAATTAATCGAAGACAAATCAGAGGGAAACTCAACGGTGGCGGGGTAAATGTAACTATCAGAACGAGTGGTGGTAAGGTGAATATTGAGAATACAACCTTGCCTGCAACCAAAATGGAAAACCCCGTTGCGAGTAGTCAGCCTTACGAAAATTACACTCAACCTCCTAAAAATGAGTTTAATCCGCAAACAAAAAAGGCTATTCCTGCTTCAAATTCAAAACCGTTTTTGCAGAATCTCAATGAATTGTTTTTTGCTCTACTCTTCTGTTTATTAATGGTTTACGGCTTGAGTGGCGTTATTTATTTTACCCTCGAATTTGTCAATCCTAAGAGTATTTTGTCTTCAATTTACAAAGGCGTTTTTTACACGAACATCAATAATAGTATTGGGGCTTTGGTTACAGTGTATATTTTTATTCATTTTTACGAATACAAAATACAGTCAAACGTATCCAAATACCTCACATTAATTGGTATGACTTCAATTTACGCTGTTATTTTTCAGAAGATTATGGTCGTTTTGTATTGGAGTCAAATTGATAAAACTTTATGGACAAAAGACCAAAATAACTATAATTTCTTGTACGGATTTGTGCCGATGATTGTGAGTTGTGCGTACTTTTTTTATTGGCAACGGACAAGTAGTATTACCCGAAAAATGTCGGAACAAGAATACCAATTACTAAATCTGGAAAAGCTAAAATCCAAAGCACAATTGGATGCTTTAGAAGCTCGAATTAATCCACATTTTTTGTACAATTCCTTGAATAGTATTGCAGGTTTAATTCACGATAAACCCGATAAAGCCGAAGAAATGACGATTCAGCTTTCTAAATTATTTCGATATACAACGGGCAGAACTGATGAAAACTTCCACACTTTTGCCGACGAATTGGAAGTAATTAAGGCTTATTTGGCAATTGAACAAGTAAGATTTGGGAAACGACTCACGTATTCAATCGACTGTGATGAAGTAGTTTTAGACCGTAAAATTCCAAGGTTTTTATTACAACCTTTGGTAGAAAATGCGATTAAACATGGTATCGCAAAAATTGCTCATGCGGGAGAAATTACGATAGAAATCAAACAATTGACGGATACCATTTTTATCAAAATTCACGACAATGGCCCTGATTTTGGTGAAGCCCTCGGCGGAGGTTTTGGTTTGCGAAGCATCAAAGAAAAATTACAAATTGTTTTTGGTGACAAAGCCACAATTGACATTAAAAACGAACCCGAAAAAGCGATAATTATTAATTTACCAGCTTTAAGTAATGGGCAATAAGCTTTATGCTTTTCAGTCCTATTGCTTATTGTATAAAGCATAAAGCACAAAATGAAATTCAAAACCATCCTCATCGACGACGAACCTATTGCCATTAGTCGGCTCAAACGCCTGTTGAGAGAATATTCTGATACTTTTGAAATTATTTCAGAAGCCGAAAATGGTCAGGAAGGATTAGAACAAATAGAAAATCTTCGTCCAGATTTGATATTTTTGGATATAGAAATGCCGCTGCTTTCGGGTTTTGAGATGCTGGCAAAATTGGAATTTATGCCGATGGTGGTTTTTGCAACGGCATTCGACCAATTTGCCATTAAAGCTTTTGAAGAAAATTCAATTGATTATTTATTGAAGCCAATTGAGAAAGAAAGGTTGGAGAAAACTGTTCAAAAATTACAAAAATTGACAGAAAATCAATCATCTAAATTATCAACAGAAAATCTTTTGAGTATTTTTGAGCAGATAAAACCCAAGAAGGAAATCCACTCTATTTCTGTAAAAAGTGGCGATAAAATTCTGATTATTACTTTCAGTGAAATTGCGTATTTTCAAGCCGATGAAAAGTATGTTTTTCTGAATACTATCGACGGACGACAATTTATTACTAACTACACCATCAGTACTTTAGACGAAAAACTGCCTGATAGTTTTATTAGAATTAGTCGCTCGTGTATTGTTAATTCTTTGAAAATTGCAGCTTTGGAACGCCATTTTAATGGAAAATATTTGGTGTCAATTCACGACTCAAAGCATTCTAAAATTGAAACGGGCGTAGCATATCACGATAATTTGAGACGTTTGATGGAAATATAAATACGATGAAAAGAATCCAAACCATTGATTTTGTAAGAGGTTTAGTCATGCTCATTATGGCAATTGACCATATCAGAGACTTAATGTATATCAGCACGGGCATCCCCGACCCGACAGACCTCAGTAAAACCACCGTTGGACTTTTCTTTACCCGCTGGATTACGCATTTATGTGCGGCAACTTTTGTGTTTTTATCGGGAACGTCGGTGTATTTTTCCTTTCAAAAACAGCAATATATCGCTGAAAGCAAACGCTTTTTATTGACCAGAGGTTTGTGGTTAATCGTTTTGGAATTTACCGTTATCACCTTTGCTATTTGGTTTGATATTCAGTTTAGAACCTTCCTTTTTCAAGTCATTGCTGCCATTGGCTTTAGCTTTATTATTCTTGCATTTTTACTGAAATTACCTCCGAAAACTATCGGTATTATTGGGTTAATTATCATTTTCGGGCATAATGCTTTGCAAGGAATTTCATTAGGGCAAAACCCCGTCGTAAGCTTCATCGTTTCAATTTTATTTGGCGGAGGTTTGGCACAATTGCCCAATACAACAATGGTGATTGGTTACCCAATTGTTCCTTGGTTGGGCATTATGTTGGCGGGTTTTGGCTTTGGACAATTTTTGGAACAACCTAATAGACAAAAACGCCTTTGGCAATTAAGTGCGGGTATGATTATACTTTTCATCGTGCTGAGATTCTTGAATATCTACGGCGACCCCGTAAAATGGTCGGTGCAAAAAGATGCCGTTTTTACGTTTTTGTCCTTCATCAATATTACCAAATATCCGCCTTCTTTGCTTTATGTGTTGATAACTTTAGGAATTTCTATTTCCGTGATGGCAATGACCGAAGGCGTGAAAAATAAGTTTATAGATATTGTAACCGTGTACGGAAAAGTGCCATTATTTTATTATTTAATTCATTGGTATTCAATTCGCTTTCTGACAATTGCGTTGATGTACTTACAAGGATATTCTTGGAAAGATTTTGTTTTTGGAACGTTTGAGTTTGGAAAACCCAAAGGACCTTCTGGCGTTGAATTGCCAATGATTTATGCCATTTGGTTTGGGCTAATTGTGGCTCTTTATCCTTTGTGTAAATGGTACGGAGCTTACAAACTGGCTCATCCTGAGAAAAAATGGTTAAGATATTTGTAGAAATAATCGTTTTAGAAACGAACAATTACTGTACGAAAACGGACACCTTATTTTTGAGTGTCTGTTTTTAATTTTCTGATAATCAATTGATTATGAAATTTATTCTAATTGGCATTAATTTGGAATTATCTATTCCAAAACCAATTTAATAAAACCAAAACAACAAGATTATGAAAACGTCATCTATCATCAAATCTATTTTTACAGGATTATTTTTCCTTATTATTTTTACCTCAAAAGCTCAATATTCCGTTCATACTGAGGACATTACTAATTTTTGGGTTGCATTTGATAGTGTTGAGAAAGTAAATGATAAAGAAAAACAAATGGCTATCATTCAGAAATTATACATGGATAAAGCCAGTTCTGGTTTGAAAAGTTTTATGAAACTAAGAGATGGGAATGTGGAAAAATGGCAAGATATGATGATAAATGCCAAAGAGGAAATGCTCAGAAAACGACCATATATCGAAAGTGTTTTAACACAAAAATCTATTATTGACGCAAAATTAGAATATTTCAAAAAACTATATCCTGATTTTAAGCAAGGCGATATTTATTTCACTATTGGCGTGGGAAACTCAGGCGGAACAACCACCGAAAAAGACGTTTTGATTGGCTGTGAAGTAGTGGCAAACGAAAAACCCGATTGGGCAGTTGCCATTGTTATTCATGAATTTATGCACACCCAACAGTATTTATCCTCTGCTCCGTCATTGCTCGTTCAAACTATTTTTGAAGGTATGGCAGATTTTGTGGCTGAATTAGTCAATGAAAAACCAATGGCTCAGGTTTATCCAAACAGTTACATTGATTTTGGCTTAAAAAACGAAACAGCTATCTGGGAATCGTACAAAAAATATATGTTTTCGAATAATGCAAATCTATTTGATTGGCTTTATGGTTCAACAGGCAGAAATATCAATGGTGTGCAAATGAAAGATTTAGGCTACTTTATGGGTTATGCTTTCTGTAAAAAGTATTACGAAAATGCTCCCGATAAAACCAAAGCCATCAAAGAAATGCTCCAAATAGACTTATCAAGTAGCGAAAAAGCAAGAGCCTTTTTATTGGCTTCGGGTTATGTTCCTAAAAAGGATTTAGCATTTGTAAAGAACTCAAAATTTGTCAATATTTCGACGGAAAAGGCAAATATAAAAAGAGAAATTTATGGCTATAAACAAACCAAAGATGAAATGGTTTTTGAAGTTGAAATTCCTCAAAATATAGCATTAGATAAAGTAAAATCGGTTTCGGTAGCAGGTTCATTTAATGGCTGGAATCCTAAAAATAAGGCATATTTTATGCAAAATATGGAAGGTAGAAAGTATCAGATTCATATAGCAAAATCTTCTTTAAAAAAAGGTGAAATTTATATGTTCAAATTTGTCATCAATGGAGACAATTGGCTTCCTGTTCCTGACAAGGCTAAAAATGTGGATGGAACAAGTAATAATAATTTGACATTCAAGTTTTAAGCAGAAAAATAGTTAGTTTTTTGGCTTAAATGTTGTCTGTATTCAAACTACTGACAAAGATATTACAGCTAAAAATAGCTCCCCAAACCCCAACCAACTTCCAATAACTCCCCGACTTCTTTAAAAATTTATGAATGTATTGAGCAATTCCGTATTTTTGTGGAAAATAAGAAATTTAGGATTTTTATTGATAAAATGTATTTGTGAAGAGTTCTGTTAATCACCAATCACTCATTCACAAATCACTAAATAATGTATGCTCAGAACACATAATAATGGCGAGCTTCGTCTCGCTCATGTAAACCAAACCGTTACTCTTTGCGGTTGGGTACAACGCACTCGTGACAAGGGAGGTATGATTTGGATAGACCTTCGTGACCGTTATGGTATCACACAATTGATGCTCGAAGAAGGCAAAACACCTAAGGAAGTTTTAGACTTAGCTCGTACTTTTGGACGTGAATTTGTTATTTCAGCAACGGGAGTTGTGGTTGAACGTCTTTCAAAAAATGATAAAATTGTAACGGGTGATATTGAAATAAAAATTACAGAACTTTCTGTTTTAAATCCCGCTAAATTACCGCCATTCTTGATTGAAGATGAAACCGATGGTGGTGATGATATAAGAATGAAATATCGCTACCTTGATTTACGTCGTAATCCTGTTCGTGCGAACTTACAGTTACGTCACCAAGTAGCACGTTTTACTCGTGATTATCTTGATAATCAAGATTTTATCGAAGTAGAAACGCCTGTTTTGATTAAATCAACACCCGAAGGAGCAAGAGATTTTGTGGTTCCTTCACGTATGAATCCAGGTGAATTTTACGCTTTGCCACAGTCGCCACAAACGTTCAAGCAGTTATTGATGGTTTCGGGTTTCGACCGTTATTACCAAATCGTAAAATGTTTCCGTGACGAAGATTTACGTGCTGACCGTCAGCCAGAATTTACTCAAATCGACTGCGAAATGTCTTTCATTGAACAAGAAGACGTTTTGAATATGTTTGAGGGATTAATTCGTCATCTTTTCACGAAAGTAAAAGGCATGGATTTAGGCGAAGTTTCACGTATGACTTACGCTCATGCGATGAAATATTACGGTTCAGACAAACCAGATA
Source organism: Bacteroidota bacterium (assembly GCA_040387735.1). Classification (GTDB taxonomy): domain Bacteria; phylum Bacteroidota; class Bacteroidia; order Cytophagales; family Spirosomataceae; genus Arcicella. The sequence goes on along the minus strand of JAZKDE010000002.1, from coordinate 136,149 downwards.
TTCGTTTTGACATGAAGTTTGTTGAATTGAAAAGCGAAGAAGTTGACCTTACTTCGGGTAAAGATTTTGTTGTTTTCGATTCTGCCAATACTGTTGTTGGTATCAATGCAAAAGGTTGTGCAGAATACACTCGCAAGCAAGTTGACGAATTGACTGAATTTGTAAAACGTCCACAAATTGGAGCAAAAGGCTTGATTTACTTCCGTTATAACAACGACGGAACGTTAAAATCATCGGTAGATAAATTCTATTCGGAAGAAGATTTGAAGAAATGGGCTGAGGCTTTCGGAGCAGAAAAAGGAGATTTGATTCTTATTCTTCCTGGAGATGGCGACAAAGTTCGTAAGCAATTAAATGAATTGCGTTTAGAAATGGGTAATCGTTTGGGACTTCGTGACCCGAAAAAATACGCTGCTCACTGGGTTGTTGATTTCCCTTTATTGGAATATGGCGAAGAAGACGACCGTTGGTTTGCAATGCACCACCCATTCACGAGTCCGAAACCAGAAGATATTCAATATTTAGAATCGGGAGATTTAGGAAAAATCAGAGCCAATGCTTACGACTTAGTAATCAACGGTGTAGAAGTGGGCGGAGGTTCAATTCGTATTTTCCAAAAAGACTTACAAGCCAGAATGTTTGAAGTGTTAGGATTCTCGGACGAAGAAGCAAAACACCAATTCGGTTTCTTGATGGATGCTTTTGAATACGGAGCTCCACCACACGGAGGTTTGGCATTCGGTTTCGACCGTCTTTGTTCATTATTCGGTGGTTCAGATTCAATCCGTGACTTCATCGCCTTCCCGAAAAACAACTCAGGACGTGACGTAATGATTGATTCACCATCAACGATTGACGACAAGCAATTGAATGAATTGAAAATCAGAACGGTGGTGTAGGACAGGAATCTTTCCTGTGTTGATAGCACGCAGATGACGCAGATACTTCGTAACGCCGATTTTTACAGATTTTTATCTGCGAAAATCAGCGTTTGAAAATCAGCGTTATCTGCGTGCTATTCTTTTTTGCTTTATTTACAAAGATTGGATAACTTGTTTAAAAAGGGCGTTGCTGTCGCACGATGGCTGGTCGGGAGACACAGCCACGATACCAGCCAAGTAAGTAGAAATATTGTTAAAATCTGAACCGAACCCTATCAAAATAGTAAAAATTCCATAACAATGAATAAAAAAGATATAACAGAAAAGCAAGCTAATTTTGAAGCCTGGGTAGCCACCTTAGAGGAAAGAATCTTTGATTGGCTGATGAAAATGACTGATGAACAAAAGAAGTTATTTGATTATTCCATTGAGTCCTTAGACGAAGTACAAAAGTATTTGATAAGTAAATATGAGCTTGAAGATTTAAGCGATGATAATAATAAATTCGATATAGACGGTGCTGCAAGCTATGTTTATAGTGTATTTATAAAACATTTGCCAAATTATCAATGCTTAATTGAATTAAAAGATAAAAAAAGCTTATTGTATAACCAACCAGCAATTAATACGATTCCTCGCCGTGGAGTAGATTTTAGTCCATATTTTTTTCTACCAAGAATAATTAATCTTAAAAGAACAGGAGATTTTAAGTTTAAGATTGAGATTATGATAAAAGATTATTTGGAGGAATATGGAGATAAAAAATGATTTCTTTCGTATTATTCAAGTGTTCAGTAGCTCATGGTTCAAGTTTGTAAATGGACAGTCCCCTTATCTGGTCTATTTCCGTGGCTGGTCTGCTGACCAGCCCACTGCTACTGGTCGTAGGTTTAGCGAAGCGTTTCTACGACCTAAAATGTATTGAGCGTCTGCTAAGGGTCGTATATTTAGCGAAGCGTTCCTACGACTTAAAATATATAGAGCGTCTCGCTTACCATCTGCTCATCAGTAAGGCTCCCGCTTTGCTTTATTCAAAAACATTCAATAACTTCATTTCTCACGAAGTATTCACTCAATCATTCAGTCTCTCATTCACTCAATGTACAAAACATGGAAACGCTAAAATTAGATATTCAGAATCATATTGCCCACGTAACGCTCAATCGTCCTGATAAAATGAATGCCCTTAATCAAACCGCTTGGGATGAAATCACGGAGGTTTTTGAATATCTTGATGAAAATGCAGAAGTCCGAGTAATCGTTTTGGAAGGCGGAGAAAGCAAGAATTTCTGTGCAGGAATTGATTTGAGTTTATTGATGTCCGTTTCGCAAAATCATACTAAATGCGAAGGACGAAAAAGAGAAAAGCTTCGTAAAGATGTATTGAAGTTACAAGCACCCATTAACGCCATTGAAAACTGCTCAAAACCCGTTTTAGCAGCCATTCACGGTGGTTGTATTGGTGGCGGAATCGACTTGGTTTGTGGTTGTGATATGCGTTATTGTACCGACGATGCTTATTTTACCATCAAAGAAATCGACATGGGCATGGTGGCAGATTTAGGAACTTTACAAAGATTACCCAAACTCATTGGCGATGGTCTCGTGCGTGAAATGGCGTACACAGGGCGTAA
>JAZKDE010000002.1:0-133534 GCA_040387735.1 Bacteroidota bacterium | reverse complement strand
AAGTTTGAGAGTTAAAATAATCAATTTTAATTGCACTCAGAGATATGTATAATTTAAAGAATTTATGATTAGACTTTTTTTAATTTTATGGACTAAAACTATTTGAGTTTATAAAGATTTGATTTTGGAAAGTGGTAAAAGTATTGTTGGATTTTAAAGAAGCTTAACTTAAAATATTCTTGTCAAATTGTGCATACTTCCGAGTACATTTGCAATTCTAAATTGGTACATGAGTCTAAATATGAAATTCTATATTTATCTTTAAGTCCACAAATTTGGATGTAAATATCAAGCCCTCAGATTTCATCATCTTCGGAATAAAAAATGTTACAAAATCTAATCATAAAAAATTACGCTCTTATTGAGCATCTCGACTTTGCCCCTGACCGTTCTCTGAATATCATTACGGGTGAAACAGGTGCAGGAAAGTCAATTATGTTAGGAGCAATCGGGTTGTTGTTGGGTAATCGTGCGGATACCAAAACGCTTTATAATCCAGCCGAAAAATGTGTAATTGAGGGAGAATTTAATATTTCGGGATACATTATCAAGAATATTTTTGAAGAGGAAGAACTGGATTACGAAGAACACTGTATTATTCGTCGAGAAATTTCTCCGCAGGGCAAAACCCGTGCTTTTGTGAATGATACGCCCGTGAATTTGGAAACACTTCGGAAGGTAACGTCGCAATTGATGGATGTTCATTCACAGCACGATAATTTGCTGTTGGGTGCGAATGATTATCAACTCCAAATTGTGGATACTTTTGCTCAGAATAATGAACTTTTAGATAAATATAAAGCTGATTATCAGGCGTATAATAAGGCTAATCGGGCGTATGAGCAGTTATTGAATGAAGCTAAAGACAGCAAAAAAGAGTTTGATTATAATGCGTTTTTGTTGGAAGAACTGCAAAAAGCGAAACTCAAAGGCGATGAATTGGAGGTTTTAGAACAAGAACTTAACAAGCTCGAAAATGCCGAAGAAGTAAAATCTAAACTCTTAATGGCGACCGAATATTTGAATGCTCCCGAGCAATCAATTATTTCTTTATTGACCAGTTCAGTTGCCAATATGAACGGCATTAGTGGATATGGCGAACAATATGCACAATTGAGAAGTCGCTTACAAAGTTGTTTGATTGAGTTGAAAGACGTTGCGGTTGAATTGGAAACGGAGGCGGAAGAGGTTGAATTGGACAATGAAAAAATCTCAACGATTCAACAACGCCTTGATTTGTTGTATAACTTACTGCAAAAACATCAAGTTAAAACCGACCGTGAATTAATTGCGATTCAAGATAATTTAGAGAAAAAAGTCAGTAAGGTTTTAAATATTGATGAAGCATTAGAAAAAGCAAAAATATTAGTTGAAAAAACTGAAAAAACAATGCTCAAATCGGGCGAAGGATTATCAAAATCCAGAGTTTCAGTTTTGCCAATTATCGAAAAGCAAATTTCTGATTTATTGAAGGATTTGGGAATGCCCAATGCCAGTTTGAAAATTGAGAATGAATCTATAAAACCGACACCAAACGGGTTAAATATCATCAACCTGCTGTTTTCGGCAAATAAAGGCATCAAACCGCAACCAATTAAAAACGTGGCTTCGGGCGGTGAATTTAGCCGTTTGATGTTGGCAATAAAGTATATTTTGGCGAATAAAAGAGCTTTACCAACCATTATTTTTGACGAAATTGACACGGGAATATCAGGTGAAGTTTCAATAAAAGTGGGAAATATGATGCGTGAAATGTCTCGAAGTCACCAAATTATTGCCATTACGCACTTACACCAAATTGCGGCACAAGGTTCGGCACATTATTTTGTGTATAAAGATAATTCGTCCGCAAAAACTGTTTCTCGTATCAAGAAGTTAACTAATGAAGAGCGAGTGATGGAAATTGCCCAAATGATTGGCGGGCAAAATCCGTCAAGAGCTATTGTTGATAATGCTCGTGAGATTTTGAGTAAGCATTTAGTAGAATTGACAAATTATAAATTGGATTTGTAAAATAGATGGTAGTAGAGATTAGATTTTAGAGGATAACTTCTGAAAAATTAATTGATTTTAACTATAACGTGATAATATGAAAAAAATACTTTTAACCATATCAATAATCGCATCATTGACGGCTTGTCAAAAAAATACAGAAGACAAACAAAAGAAAATGATTGATGAGGTCATGGCGGTTCATGATGAAGTGATGCCCAAAATGGATGAAATTATGACCTTAAAAAGTAGTTTGGATTCTGCCATTAAAGTTTCGCCTGATTCTTCCAAAGCTAAAAATTTGTATGCCGCTTTAGATTCTGCCGATGTAAAAATGATGAGTTGGATGGAAAATTACGACTCTGAAAGTGTTAAGGGAAAACCAGAAAGTGAAGTGATAAAATACTACGCTGACGAAAAAGCAAAAATTACAGAAGTAAAAGTTTTGACTGATAAAAGTATAGATGAAGCAAAGGTCTTTTTGAGGAAGTAGATTTTTAAAATGCCGACCCAAATTTCAAAGTGGAGTCGTTAGGTTTTGCGTCATTGACGCAAATGATAAAACATATTTTGTGATGCAAAAAATAAAAAATTCGAGTCAATTATTTTTACTAATTCCCCTATTTTTCATACTATTATCTTGCGAAACCAAACCTCAAAAACTCCCAATTCTGGGTAATCGTGAGGCGGTTATAAAAACAGTTAATGGAAAAGAAGTAACGGATACACTTTATCATCAAATTCCTGATTTTGAGTTTATTAATCAAGATTCTGTGAAAATTACTCAAAAGGATTTTGAGGGTAAAATCTATATTGCAGACTTCTTTTTTACGACTTGTCCAACGATTTGTCCGAAGATGAAAACCCAAATGTTGCGAATTTATGAGAAGTATAAAGACAATCCTAAAGTTGGAATTCTTTCGCATACGATTGACCCTCGTCATGATACGCCCGCAGTTTTACGAGAGTTTATGAACAACTTGGGTATCAAATCAAAAATGTGGCAAATGGTGACGGGCGATAAAGCTAAAATCTATGAAATTGGGCAGAAAAGTTACATGGTTTCTGCTACCGATGACCCTACGCAACCTGGGGGAATTGTCCACAGTGGAGCATTTATTTTAGTAGATAAAAATCGTCATATCAGAGGGATTTATGATGGCACAGAACCTACCAAAGTCGATAGATTGATGATTGATATGGAGATACTTTTAAATGAATAGGTCTGACGAACAGCTTTGTTCATAAAAGAAAAAATTAACTACGGACAGGACTGTTCGTAATACAAAAATGAAAATTAATTACTGCTTACTACTCACTGCTTACTGCCTATTACTTGCTGCTTGTAGCCCAAAAGATGTCAAACAAAAACAGTATTACGTTGATGGTCAGGTACTTTACAAAACTCACTGTTCTAATTGTCATCAAGAAAATGGGCAAGGTTTAGCGGGGCTTTATCCGCCCATTGCTGGCTCCGATTTCTTGGCAAAAAATAAAGAATTAGTGCTTTGTTCGATGCGAAATGGCTTGAAAGATACCATCGTAGTAAACGGAAAATCTTATCACCAACCTATGCCTGCTAATACTCAATTACAGGCTTTGGACGTAGCTGAAATTGCGACTTATATTTACAATGAATGGGGAAATGAAAAGACAATTACGGAGGTGAAAAATGTGCAGAAAGTATTGGAAGATTGTAAAAAATAGAATGTCGATGTTCGTGTTTCGATGTTTGAAAAACCCACATCGAAACACAAACATCGACATTGAAAAAAATCTATTGAGGTAAACTTTTGACACTAACAACCCCCGTTACTCTACGGATGGTATATTCAGTAAAATCTTGGTTAGAATCCATTCCTACACCATGTATCACTTGTTCAGGCGTTTTGATGTCAACGGGTTTATCAGTGTAAATTTTCTTAGTATCAGGGCTCCAAAATAGCTCGTCGGTTTCTAATATTTCATTCTTTACCTGATTGTTGATTTGTACCCTACCCATTACTCGGTACAGATTCTTCATACGGAGAAATCGAGCTGAATCTCCTCTCAATTTGGTGGTATTATTGCCTAATTTATCAAAGAAGAAAACTCGTACTTCTTTAGGATAAATTCTGTCATCACTTCTCATAGTTAATTCTGCTTCGGTAGTCATTCTAACAACTAATCTGGCAGAATCAGTATAACTCATATTTATCCCATAAACTTCCGAAATTGGTCCTTTATATTCTTCTCTTTTTATGTCTTTCTTGTCATCTTCGCAGGAAGTAAGCAAAAAGATAGCGAATAGAGAATACAGAATAGAGAACAGAGTGTGGTTGTTTGAATTAAAAAAAGGTAGCATTTGGGCATAAAGAAAACGTACCACAGATATTGACATCTGTGGTACTGCTTTCGTAAATATTTTTATTTCAGTAAAAAACTTTATACTTTGTAATTGATACATAATATTTGTTTACTTAATCAACCTTAGGTTTGCGGAACCAATAAAAATCTCCTAATGAGAAGCCAACTACGATTTTACTATATACTTCTTCTAAATTATTAGTTGCCAAAACGCCTCTTTTACCTCTCACATAAGCAATATTAACGTATGAAATTGTTCTTAATGGAAATGATGCTCCTATTGAAAAACTCATATCTTTAGCGGCATCAGTTCCGTTAAAGGCATACGGTGAAGTAGTATAATTGGCTCCAACACGGTACATTACGTGATTGAAATAGCCCGAGATAGCATCAAATTTCGGAATAAACTCTGCTCCAAAAGCAATTGTGTGAGCATCTTTTAGATTTTCGGAAGAACCGTTAAGGTTTTGAAAACCAGACCATTTTGTCAATGAATAATCAAGAGAAACTAATAATTTTGCTGGTTTTTCAACGCTAATTCCTACTCTGTAATTGGCAGGAAGTGATATATTTCCAGTAGTTTGTTTTAACGTATCTGCATTAATTAATGTTAAACCTGTACTGTTACTTATCGTAAATCTTTTCAATGATTTTGCTCCAATATTTTGGGCAAACTCTGCGGTTGCTCCAATGTTCAAGAAATAGTCTTTGCTAAGTTTACGTTTCCAAGCCCAACCTAATTTAAAATGAGCTCCTGAGTAATTGGTACGGTCGGCCAATGTTACTTGGTAATTTTGAGAATCACTAAAATTTTGGGTCGTTACATCACGGTTGATTACCCCAAAAAGATAATTAAACTCCAATCCCACGTACATATCTTTCGTTATTCTATAACCGTTTGAAATTACAGCTTTATTTAATCCACCATTTCCAGCGTAGGTATAAGTTACGCTATCCGTACCCACAATGCTTAATTTTTGCGATGAAAAGGTCTTGTAATCTACTAAACTGTACGGAGCAAGCCCAATGGCAAGTGTCCATTTGGGTGAAGCAGGCAATGCCAACATAACAGGTCCAAGTGTCCCATTGTAGGTGTTTGAACGTTGTCTGTCGTTTTGCATGGACTTAAATTCCGTATTTACTCCCATTTCAAAAACAGTGTAACGATTTCGAGCCAATAAAGCAGGGTTGAGTGTATTAATGTAAATACCGTTAGAATTGGCAACGCCTAAACCGCCCATCATGGAGTTAATCGAAGTTCCTCCTGTGTAAACTTCACCAATACCCCAATAAGAAAAAGGCGAATTTGTTTGCTGAGCTTTTGTTTGAGTGGTGACAAACAGAATACAGGATACAATTAGCAGTAAACAGTTTGAAGTTCCGCTCACTGCGTTTTTTCGTGAAAAAATTAAGTGAATAGTTTTAAGTTGTGAAAACTCACTAAAACCTATTGTTTTTTTTATGTTCAACATTATATTCTAAAATTCGATTAAGTCCAATCAGCACTAATTCTGGGATTACAAAGTTCGGGTATTTTATGCGGTTTGCAAAGTATGAAGCATCTCCACCGCAGAAAATGACGTTAATATTTGTTAAAACCTTGTCATACTGTTCGATAAGACCGTTTATTTCTGCTAATAATCCGTTCATTACGCCACTTTGCATGGCGTGTTTGGTACTTTTACCAATGAGCGACGGAATCTCCTCGGGTTCTAATAACGGCAAACGTTTGGTAAAAGTATTCATGGCATTGAATCGCATCCGTACTCCTGGCGAGATAATCCCACCGTGAAAATTATCATCGGCATCCACTAAATCGTAAGTTATGCAGGTCCCCATATCGATGACTACACAATTATTTTGGGGATATAAAACCTTCGCTCCAATGGCCGCTGCCACACGGTCAGCTCCGAGGGTTTCGGGAGTGTCGTACAGTTTGGTGAGTGGTACTGGTGTGGTACTTTTTAGGAGGTAAATTTCCGAAGTTATCTCAGAAAATTCTTCTTTTAATTGTTCTTCTGAATAACTCACCGATGAAACCATAATGCGTTGTGGACGAACCGTTCGGACATAATTGACGAGTTCGTTATAGGATAACTTCCAGTTGATTTTTACGATTTTTCCTGCTTCAAAAAGACCTGTTTTTGCGTAAGTATTACCTAAATCTATGGTTAGGTTCATTTTAGGTTTTATTTTTAGGGGAAAGGTTTCATTCAAAATAAAACTTTCCTTTATACTAAATTGAGGTGACGAACTGCTTTATTCTACAACTCGTAAAGTCTTATTTGGGTCAATTTTCAACCACATTAATGCACTGACTAATAAACAACCCGAAATCAAGATTAGCGGATAGTTGAAATTATGCGTTTGTTCTACGATAATTCCAAAAATAACAGTGATAAAAAAGCCGCCTAATTGTCCCGCAAAATTCATTGTCCCTGCCACCGTTCCGGAATATTTCTCGCCAATATCTACACACGTTGCAAAAGCAACTGGTAATGCTAAATCCTTCGTTAAAACACATAAAGCCAATAAATAACCAATTATTTCATTGTTTTTTGAAAGTCCTGCCGTTAGAAAAAGAATACTTGAAAGTCCTAAGCCTCCCATCGCAACGGCTCTTCTGCCAAAAGAAAGTCCGTATTTTTTTACTAAGAAATCACTCAAAAAGCCACCAATTAAACAGCCTAATGCTCCCAATAAATACGAAAGTGAAATGAAGTTCTTTGACTGTTCTTCCGACAAGCCACGCCCCTCAATAAAGTATGTATTTGACCAATTTGTAAAGAAATAAGAAGCATAAAAGAACAAATGACACATCAACATTAATGCCCAAATATTGGGATTTTTGATAATGGTTTGCCAGCTAAAATGATGTTGTGAAGGTCGGAGACGACGTTGTGTTTCAATTTCTTCCACTTCTTCCGGACTAATGTTTTTCATTTCGGAAGGTGTATCTCGGTACCAATTGTACCAACCAACTGCCCAGCAAACACCCACTAAACCCAATGCCACAAAAGCCATCTGCCAACCCAAACTATGCACCAATGGAATGACTAAAAGCGGGGTTAAAGCTCCTCCCAAACGCCCAGCAGCCCAAATAACTGATTGAGCTCTTGCAACTTCAACGGCTGGAAACCACCTTGCAATAACAATAGAAGCGTTTGGATAGGCACCCGCTTCGCCCGCTCCAAACAGAAAACGAACAATAAGAAGATAAAGAAAATTAAAGCCTAAAGCGGTCAATGCCGTAAATGCCGACCACCACAGAACGACTCTGGTCAAGATTTTTCTCGGACCAATACGGTCGCCCAAAGCACCCGTTGGAATTTCGAAAAGAGCATATGCTAATGAAAATGCCCCTAAAATATACCCAAATTGTTGATTATTGAGCGATAAATCCGCTTTGATGTACTTACTGACCACATTCATACACACTCGGTCGAGGTAAGTAATAATTGATAGTAGAAAAAGAACGGATAAAACTTTGTACCGAGTTTTCATGATGTGTTGGTTAGGAATGAGAAATAAGTCGTCTATGTAAAATTACTTTTTTCTTTGATTAATCAGCTTCGACTATCATAATAAATTACCTTTGCAATTCACTTATTCGTTACATTCTCAACTATTTTATAATGCAATATTTATCTTCCGAAATCCTCGAAAATAAAGTTACCGATATTCTCTGGCTTATTGGTATTTTGGGTTTTGGGCTTTTATTCCGACGTTATTTAGCTGATAATTTCAGTAAAATTTTATATCGTTTTATTAAACACGATAGAATTCCGATTCATACTTGCGTGGCCATGCTTCGTCAGCCTGTTCGCTTATTTATTTCGCTGATAGTCTTATACTTAGCGTTTTCATTTGTGCATTTTCCCCAATCTTGGAATATTTCTTCACGAGAGGAGTTTGGAATCAGAATGTTCTTTTTAAAGAGTTTTCAGACTGGATTTATCTTTTCCATTGCTTGGGTTTTAATAAGAATTACAAAATTTATTGCCCTTATTTTTCAAGAACGTGCTGCCCTGACGGAGTCAAAATTAGACGACCAGTTTATTCCGTTTTTTAGGGATTTGGTCGTGGTTGGAATCTCTATTTTGACGTTTTTTGTGATGTTGGGAGTTGTTTTCAAGGTTGATGTAGTGGCTTTAGTGACAGGTTTGGGTATTGGAGGATTGGCAATTGCTTTGGCCGCTCGTGAAACGTTGGAAAACCTTTTTGCCTCATTTACTCTTTTTCTGGACTTACCTTTTGTTGTTGGTGATAATATTTTGTCGGATAAAGTATCGGGAGATGTTGAGAAAATTGGATTCCGTAGTACTCGCTTACGCACAGGAGATGGTAGTGTAATTTCTATTCCGAACCGCCTTTTAACAGCTCAAGCCCTTGAAAATCTCACCCAAAGAACATTCAGAAGAGCAAGATTTTTAGTGAAATTGCAACCTAATACAGATATTCAGAAAATTCAAAAAATCGTTTCAGAAATAAATCAAACGGTAATGGCTCATGAACTTATCCACACGCCTGATCCAAGTATCACTCGATTTGAAGGGTTTGGTGATAATTCATTGGATATTTTGGTTTCTTATCACATTGCTACGAAAGATGCAAATGTTTTGAGAAAAGTGAGAGAAGAAATTAACTACCAAATCATGGCAATAATTCAAAAAAATGAGGTAAAATTAGCTTCACCAACTTTGAAGATTTTAAATGATTTAGAAAAATAAAACGATGAAAACAATCTTATCAATCCTTTTAATAACGTGTTGTATGTCAATTGCTTTTGCACAAAATAATTACCCGACTTTAGGAAAAGTTATTAAACTCGATCCTGCTTTTGATGCTTTGATTTCCCCCGATGCAAAAATCGAAGTTTTATCATCAGGTTATAAATGGTCGGAGGGACCAGTTTGGGTTAAAAAAGGGCATTTTTTGCTTTTTTCGGACGTGCCTGCTAACACTATTTATCGTTGGCAAGAAGGTGATATTGTCGCAAGACCTTTTTTGAAACCATCTGGGTACACAGGTTTGGGAGAATACAGCGATGAACCTGGGAGTAACGGCTTGATTATTAATCAAAAAGGAGAGTTGGTGGCTTGTGAACACGGCGACCGTAGGGTTTCAGCCTTGCCTTTAACTGTAGGAGGAAAGCTAACATTAGCGGATAATTTTCAAGGAAAAAGATTTAATAGTCCGAATGATGTTGTTCAACATTCGGGTGGGGCGTATTATTTTACCGATCCTCCTTATGGATTGATGAAAAAGGAAGATGATTCAACTCGTGAAACAAAATTATTTGGCGTTTATCGTATCGGAACGGACGGGAAAGTAAGTTTGGTCGTGAGTGATTTACAACGACCAAATGGTTTAGCATTTTCTCCCGATGAAAAGATTTTATACGTGGCTCAATCAGACCCAAATCGGGCTATAATTATGGCATACTCAGTCAAAGCAGATGGAAGTTTAGACAATGGAAAAGTATTTTATGACGCCACTCCAACGGTAAAAGAAGGTAAATTACAAGGTTTACCCGATGGCTTAAAGATTGATAAAAAAGGCAATTTATTTGCTACGGGGCCAGGTGGCGTTTTAGTAATTACGTCCCAAGGTAAATTATTAGGTAGAATTGATACTAACGAACCAACCGCCAATTGTGCGTGGGGTGACGACGGCTCAACGCTTTACATTACCTCAAAAATGCACGTTTGCAGGATAAAAACCTTAACAACTGGCATAGGTTTTTAGTGTATTAATTAAGAATTTTAGGTTTTTTTAACGTAACACAACATGATGAAATCCATTTATACGATTGTTTTATTAATTCTTTCTAATATTTTCATGACTTTGGCGTGGTACGGACATTTGCAGTTCAAGAATTTTACCTCACTTAAAAGTCTTGGAATATTTTCTATTGTGTTGATTAGTTGGGGGTTAGCTTTTTTTGAATATATTTTTCAAGTCCCAGCCAATAAGATTGGTTACAAAGAAAATGGTGGTCCATTTTCCATGTTTGAATTAAAAACTATTCAAGAAGCTATTTCATTAATTGTCTTTGCCTTGATTACAACATTCGTTTTTAAAACCGAAAAATTGGCATGGAATCACCTTGTGGGCTTTTTATTGATAGTTTTAGCAGTTTTTGTGATTTTTAAGAAGTGGTAGGACTTATCAACACCATCTTAAAAGTCAATTTTATACCTAATTTCAATTTTCACACTTTTATAATAATTCACCATGTTTAAAAATTACAGATTCTCTATTCTATTTGTTTTTAGTTTAGTTTTCATTTTTTCTGCTTGTAAAGAAGATACAACAGTTCCTAAAAGTTCTACTAAATCCATCACAAAGTTCACCTTTTCACAGTTAAGCCCAATTGTACAAGCCACCATTGATGAAAGTACAAAACGTATTACAGCTGTTGTACCTCCAACAGCAGATGTATCCAAACTGATTCCTTCAATAAGTGTTTCAGCTAAAGCTAAAGTATTGCCTGATTCAGGAAAAGTTCAAGATTTTACCAATGAAGTAACTTATTCTGTTACGGCAGAAGATGGTTCTAAGCAAGATTACAAGGTAATGGTCAATCGGACAAAATTTTCTGGGAATGATATTTTATCCTTCATATTTGCAGATTTTTCTCCAGCTATTACCGCCAAAATTGACCCTGTCACCAAGACAATCTCGGCAACTGTACCTGCTACAGCAGATTTAACAAAACTAAAACCAACGATTACTCTTTCAGACCGTGCAACGATTAATCCTGCATCGACAACAGTAGTAGATTTTTCAAAAACAGTCAATTTTACCGTTACAGCCGAAGATGCAAGAATGCAGGTTTATGCAGTTACTGTGGTTAAAGAAATACCAGAAAGCCTTAATGATAATACAGCAGTATTTATATCAAATCAAAGTGGAGAAGCATTAGCCATTGATGCTGTAAAAGGAACTCTAAAATGGAAAGATAAGGTTGATTTAAGAGCTGACATTAAAAGTCCTATTATTACTAATGGATTAGCATATTTTTCTGGATATAATAAGATATACGGATTTGATATGAATACAGGGAAGAGCGTTTGGAATTATACAGATTTCTTTGGTGGTTACATTGGAAATACCCCATTGGTCATAAAAAACACAATGTTCATTCCTTACGGTGAAAGTGTTGTATGTATAAATATGGATACCAAAAAACAAATCTGGACTTATACTACAACGGAGAGTATTTATTCAAGTATTTGTGAAGAAAATGGGGTGATATTTTTTACAAGTGGGTATCTTGGAGGTAAAGGGATTCTTCATGCAGTTGATGGAACTACAGGAAAAAAACTATGGAGTTATAACCTTGATGCACCAACTGGACCAGATAATACAAGCCCTGCTGTTGTTAATAATGTTGTTTATGTATGTGCAGGAAGGTTTTTAGAAGCATTGGATGCTAAAACAGGAACTCCTAAATGGTCGTCTAAATTACAGTATGGAGGACTTTACTTAGGTGCGAGTCCAACTGTATTAGATGGAATTGTATATGTAGCAGATAGATTTGTTTATGCTTTCGATGCTAATACAGGAAAACAGAAGTGGCAATTTGGCGATAATTATAGTACATACGATTCGAGTCCTTTTGTTAAAAACGGATTCTTATATATTGGGAATAGTTCTAATGAAATGGTTTCTATTAATGTTGAAACAGGAAAACAGAACTGGCTTTTTAAAGCAGGGAATTCTATTTCTTCAAGTCCTTGCTATTCAAATGGCGTAATTTTCTTTGGAAGTAGCGACTCTAACTTATATTCGGTTGATGCAAATACAGGTAAACTACAGTGGAGTTATAAAACGGGGGCTGCAATATCTTCTTCCCCAACTGTTATTGATAAAAATGGCAAAGTTTACTACAGTTCTCAAAGTGGTTTTCAAAATTAAAATTTTAATAAAAAAGGCTGAACATCCCAAATGTTCAGCCTTTTTCAATCCCAAATTTGCCAAACCCGAAAACCATGGTTAATTTTATTAATTAAAATGAGATTGTAAGCATCAAATATCGAAATATAGAAATGATAAAAAATAACTGGACCAGAGAAGAAGTCGAAGAGATTTATAATTTACCCTTCATGGAGTTGGTTTTCCGTGCTGCTACGGTTCACCGTCAGTACAATGACCCTCAAGAAGTACAAATCAGTACTTTATTGTCAATTAAAACTGGTGGTTGTCCAGAAGATTGTTCGTACTGTTCGCAAGCTGCTCGTTATCACACTGATGTGAAAGTACAGAAATTGATGGAAACGCCCGAAGTTTTAGCCGCCGCTCAACGTGCTAAAGATGCAGGTTCATCACGTTTTTGTATGGGTGCAGCTTGGCGTGAAGTACGTGATAATAAGGACTTTGATAAAGTTTTGGACATGGTGAAAAGTGTGAATGACTTAGGTTTAGAGGTTTGTTGTACGCTCGGAATGTTGTCAGAATCTCAAGCTGAAAAGTTGAAAGATGCAGGTTTATATGCTTATAATCACAACATTGATACCAGCGAAGAAAACTATGAAGACGTAATTTCAACTCGTACTTTTGCCGACCGTATGAATACAATTGATAACGTTCGTAAAGCAAAATTATCGGTTTGTACGGGAGGAATTATTGGTTTGGGAGAAGCAGATACTGACCGTATGGGAATGTTAAAAACGCTCGCTAATATGTCTCAACATCCTGACTCTGTACCAATTAATAATCTTGTGCCAATCAAAGGTACACCACTTGGAGAGCAAGAGCCTGCTTCTATTTGGGATATGGTCAGAACCATTGCAACGGCAAGAATCTTGATGCCAAAGTCAATGGTGAGACTTTCAGCGGGACGAATGGATATGTCATACGAAGGGCAAACGCTTTGTTTTATGGCGGGTGCTAATTCAATTTTCTCAGGGGATGTTCTTTTAACAACGCCAAATCCTGCGGTTTCAAATGATAAGGAATTATTCCAAATTTTGAGTATCAAACCACGTGAAGCTTTCAAAGAGAAAAAACAAGTTGCAGAAGTTAATTTTATTCCAAGTGTGGCGGAAGCAATGGCTGAAATTTTGTAAATGTACCACTAAAGGGAATCTTTCTCGTGAAAAAATAAACTTATACAACCAACGTAATAAACACAAATAAAAATGTCATTACAAATAGGGGATAAAGCTCCAGATTTTAAATTATATAATTCTGATAAACAAGAAGTTAGTCTTTCAGATTTCAAAGGTAAAAACGTAGTTATATTATTTTTTCCATTAGCATTCACGGGCGTTTGTACGGCTGAATTATGCGAAATGCGTGATAATATTGCCACTTATTCAAGCTTAAACGCTGAGATTTTGGGGATTTCGGTAGATTCTCTTTTCACTTTAGAGAAATTTAAGGCGGAACAAAAATTACCATTCAATTTATTATCAGATTTCAATAAAGATGTTTCTGCGGCTTATGGTTCTCTTTACGAAAACTTCGTATTGGGAATGAAGGGCGTTTCTAAACGTTCAGCTTTTGTAATTGATGCGGAAGGAATAATCCAATACGCCGAAGTGTTGGAAGATGCTGGTAAAACACCAAGTTTTGAAGCAGTTCAAACAGCTTTAGCAAGTTTATAGTTATTACGTAGGACAGATTTCCTGTCTGTTTTCCTTACAGGTTGGAAACCTGTCCTACGTTTTATGAAAAATATCCTTCTTTTATTTCTTTTCCTTTCTATTTCTTCAGAGATTTTAAGTCAAAACCTGACTTTATCAACATTTAATCAAGAACGTATTGATTTGAATCACAAAGGCATGACTGTATTGGGTTCATGGGCAGGTGCGAATCTGTTAACCAACGGTATTTTATTGGTAAATTCATCGGGAAGTGATAAATATTTCTACCAAATGAATGTTTATTGGAATCTGGTAAACGGTGCATTGGCAGGTTTAGGAATTTTACAAGCCAAGAAAAATCAAGGGGAATTGACAGCTTTTCAAGCCTTGGAAGAGCAAAATAGTACTGAGAAAGTCTTCTTAATCAATGCAGGACTCGATGTTGCTTACGTAATGACGGGCGTTTATTTGCTCGAAAAAAGCAAAAACTCAACCGATAACCAAGATATGCTGAAAGGTTACGGTCAATCGGTAATTTTGCAAGGTGGTTTTTTGCTACTTTTTGATGGAATTATGTACGGTGTTCATCACGCACATTTAAAAAAAGGAAATGCAATTTTTGAACATTTAACTTTTTCGGGAAATCAAATAGGTTTTACTTGGCAATTTTAAATGAAAGTAGCTTGAAAATTAGTTGATTAAAAAGATAACAATGATTCATAATTCGGGCGTTTCTACACTATTAAAAGGCTTTTCATTAAACTGAGGGTAAACCACGATAGATTCGTCTGCTTTTTTGTATAATTTTACTGAATTGTGTATTTTATTGTGCAAAAAAAGGTTGTTAATTGTATTTCAATAGTACAATATTTAACCTTCCAATGCCTTTCAATCCTAAAACTAATGTTAAAGAAACTATTATTTCTCTTTGTCCCTTTTGTAGGAATTGCCCAAACTCCAATTTCTTTGAATGACTTGAGTGCCTTTAAAAATCCGAGTGCTAACTGGACAATTGAAGGTGGCGTTACCAGTAATGCTAATACGCTCGTTCCCACGGCTGGGAAAGGCGTTTTATTGTGTACGTTGAGAGGTCCAAAATATCAACCAACCGATGAATTATTTTCAAATCTCGAACACGGTGATATTAAATTATCATTTGATTTCATGATTCCGAAAGGTTCAAATTCAGGAATGTATCTACAAGGTCGTTACGAAGTTCAAATTTTGGACTCATGGTTGAAAAAACAACCAACTGATGGTGATTGTGGGGCTATTTATCACCGTTGGGACGAAAGTCGTGGCAAAGGAAATGAAGGCTACGAAGGACACGCTCCACGCCAAAATGCCAGTAAAGCTCCAGGACTTTGGAATCACTTAGATATTGATTTTTCAGCTCCAACGTTTGATGCTTCGGGAAAAAAAATAACGAATGCACGCTTTAATAAAGTTGTATTGAATGGAGTTGTAATTCACCAAAATATCGAATTATTGGGAGTAACTCGTGGGGCAGTTTCTCAGCAAGAAGTGGCAAAAGGTCCACTCAGAATTCAGGGTGATCATGGACAAGTTGCCTTCAAGAACTTTGTATATGAAGTATTTGAGCCATCTAATATTAAATTCAGTCCTGCTACTTATGAATATTATGAAGGTGGGGTTTCTGCTTCTGATTTCAAACCAAAACAAAGTAAACCTACTGCCACTGGAACAATTGCTCAACCTACGTCAAAATTGGCTTCGGTACAAATGGGATTTTTATTGAAATTTCAAGGAAAATTGACTATTCCAGAAACAGGGAATTATACGTTCACCTCTCGCTGGAACGGAACTGCTGCATTATTAGTAGATGGAGATACGCTTAGCAAAGGATGGTTTTTGCAACACGAGGAGCAAACAAAAATCAAAAACTTGACTGCTGGAGAGCATAATTATACCATTTTTTACACCAAAGATTTTTCATGGAGAAAAAACGGTTTAGCTATTTTTATACAAAAACACCTTTCAGAAAAGGAGTCAATTACCGAAAGAACTTCTTTGCCTGACCCTGATCCCGTGCCATTAGTTGAAGTAAAAGTTGCTGATGAAACCATTTTGCAGCGTTCTTTTGTAATGTATCTCGGTAAGAAAAAAACGCACGCTATTAGTGTTGGAATGCCGAATGGTTTGAGTTATTCTTATGACTTAAATCAGGGTGGTTTTTTACAACTTTGGCGGGGTAAGTTTTTGGACGCAACACAAATGTGGCACGACCGTGGCGAACCACAAACATCTGAACCAATGGGTGTAATTATTAATTCGAATGATAAATTTCCGTTGGCGTATTTGGCGAGTTCAGAAACCTCATTCCCTGATACTTTGACGAAAAATGATTTGAAATATAAAGGCTATAAACTCGAAAAATTGGGACAAACTACGTATCCCAATTTTATGTACGAATATAAAGGCTTAAAAGTGAATGATATAACGACGCCTATTGACCAGTCAGAAGGTTTGAAACGTCGTATTACTTTTGAAGGAATACCCGCTTCTGGTACACAATTGTACGCTTTAATTGCGGAGAATGTTAATATTTCGGAAGTAACGACCAATCGTTATTCAGTCGATAATCAAGGTTATTACATTGACATTCTTCCGACAACCAACAAGCCGATTCTTCGTGAAAGCAATGGCAAAAAACAGTTATTGATGCCTTTGACAGGTTTAAAAGAGATTTCTTATCAATTGATATTTTAAAAATCATGAAAAACTATAAATATTTACTTATTATAATGCTTGGTGTTTTGACGCAAAAATCTTTTGCTCAATTAAAACCAAAACCCTTCACAGAATCGGATTTTTATGAAATAAAGACATTGCCAATTCCTGATAATGTTAAATTAGAAGCCTGTGGAATTGCTCCAATGCCCGATGGTCGCTTGGGTGTATGTACTCGTAGAGGAGAAGTTTGGATTATCGAAAATCCTTACCAAATCAATGGTACAGAGCCAAGTTATTCGCTTTTTGCGAGTGGTTTGCACGAAGCCCTGGGTTTGGCCTACCGTGATGGCTCATTTTATTGTTGTCAAAGAGGCGAATTAACGAAACTGACTGATACTGATGCCGATGGAAAAGCGGATATTTATGAATCAGTTGCTAATTGGGACTTATCGGGAAATTATCACGAATATTCTTACGGGCCTGTTTTTGATAAAAATGGTGAAATGTATTTGACTTTTAATGTGGCATGGGTTGGTTACGGCGAAGGAAAATTAGCAAAATGGAGAGGTTGGTTAGTGAAAGTTAGAAAAGATGGAACGCTTGAACCAATTGCAACGGGTTTACGCTCGCCCGCAGGTTTTACGGTCAATTCAAATAATGATGTTCTTTACGGTGAAAATCAAGGAGATTGGGTTGGTTCTGGAAGAATTACACACCTTGAAAAAGGAGATTTTGCGGGTAATGCAGGTGGACTTTGGTGGACGAAAGAACCCGATTCTCCTCTGAAATTAACAACGGTAAAAGACGTTCCAGACACAGGAGAACCAATGTTTGAAGCAGCAAAGAAAATGAAATCTTTGAAATTACCAGCAGTTTGGTTTCCTCATGCTCTGATGGGAATTTCAACGGCGGATATGATTGAAGATGAAACGGGCGGAAAATTTGGCCCTTTTCAAGGACAATATTTTGTCTATGACCAAGGGCATTCTAAGGCGATGCGGATGACTTTGGAAAAAGTAAATGGTAAATATCAAGGAGCTTGTTATCCATTCCGTGAAGGTTTTCAGTCGGGAACGGTACGAGCAAGATGGGGAAATGACGGTTCAATGTTCGTGGGAATGACTTCGAGAGGTTGGGGTTCAACGGGAAAGGATTTATTTGGGCTTCAACGTTTAGTATGGAATGGCCGAATGCCCTTTGAAATGAAAAACGTATCAGCTCGTCCTGATGGTTTTGAAATAGAATTTACGCAACCCGTAAATAAATCAACCGCAGAAAAACTGAGTAATTATGAACTGAAAAGTTTCACGTACAAATATCAACATCAGTACGGAAGTCCAATCATTAATCAAGAAGATACACCTTTGCTTGGTGTAATTGTTTCAGAAGACCGTATGAAAGTACGTTTAGTAATTAGTAATCTTCGTCAGGGATATATTCATCAAGTTATGGCTTCTGGCCTTTTGAATGATGCTGGCCAACCACTTTTACACGATGTTAGTTATTATACGCTCAATGAAATTCCAACGGGAGATTTAGCAAAAATTACACCTGTTGCTTCACCATCACCCGTGAAGGAAAAAGAAATAAAGACGTCAGTAAAGAAAGATAATAAAGTAACAACTACCAGTACGGAAATTATCGTTGATAGTAAGCAAGTGGCTATCTTACTGAAAAAACACGCTTGTAGTAGTTGCCACGCCGAGGGAACAAAAATCGTTGGTCCATCTTTCACGGATATTGCTAAACGTGGTTATACAAATGAGAAAATTTTGGCATTAGTTTATAAACCAGAACCAGAGAATTGGCCAGATTTTGCCACAGAAATGGCACCAATGTCGCACGTTCCGAAAGGGGATGTTTTGAAAATAGCGGCTTGGATAAATACTTTAGGTAAGAAAAAGACTAAAGCTGATTTGGATAAAATAGAAAATCGAGATTAAATAGTTGAATAAACTTAATTTGAAAGAGACTGGGTAGCTAAATTACACAGTCTCTTTTTTTGCCGAAAAATAGATAATTAGACTATTAATTAGCCTGATTTTGTATTTTTTTACTTAAAATCATATATTTGTTTTTGATAACACCTATTTCGTTTGTGGCTCTTATGGAGAAATTAACGATTTCTCTGCGCATGATATTATTACCCATTATACCTAAACATTAAGATTGATGATAGAAACTTTACCACTTAAAAAAAAACGAATTTTAGGATTAGATTTGATGCGTGCAATTGCCATTCTTCTGGTTATTTTTCATCACGGATTTACGCTATTTACCTTTCCATTTATTCCTCTTCCCGATGGTGTTGACATTTTTTTCGTACTTAGTGGCTTTTTGATTGGAGGAATTCTCATTAAAAGTATGGAGAAAAGTAAAGGCTTTTCGCTCAATGATTTGAAGATTTTTTGGTTTAGAAGATGGTTTCGGACGCTTCCTGCTTTCTGGTTTACCTTAATCGTCAATTTAATATTATATTTTTGTATTAACCTTCAACCACAATCGCTGAAGGAAACCATTAAATTGATGGTTTTGAAAGAGAAATTATGGCAATTTTTCTTTTTTGTGCAAAATTTATTTACAAATTTATCCACCAGATTTTTCTCAGAATCTTGGAGTCTATCGGTTGAAGAGTGGTTTTATTTATTGCTACCTATAATACTTTTCTTCGCTCTAAAAAGCCGTATTGTGCCTTATAAAGCAGTTTTATTATCCATCCTTATTATTATTGTTTTTCCGACGATAGCTCGCTACTTTTTCTCGGATATTCACTTAAAATGGACGTGGCTCTCAACCAGAATGGTAGTCATTATGCGTTTGGACAGTATTGGTTTGGGCGTATTAATGGCTTATTTGAAATACTACAAATCTGCCATTTGGGATAAAATGGCTAAATTCAAACTATTGATTGTCCTCGGAATTGCCATATTTTACGGCAGTTTTTATATTGTTCACGAGAACTATTACTATTTCAATTCCATTACGCTAACCAACTTGTTTTTTTATACATTCACCAGTTTTGGAGTAATGATAACCTTGCCAGCTTTGAGCAAAATGACTTCTAATAATGGTATTTTTGAGCGAGCAATTACTTTCGTAAGTCTGATTTCTTATTCGATGTATTTGATTAATTATTCCATCGTTATCGTACTCATTCAAATATTTACACCTGCTAATGTCTCGGAAATGGGCAAGTTTATATCCTTTGTGTTGTATTGGATTATCACCATCGGACTATCCGCTTTGATGTATGAATATATTGAGGAACCATTTATGGCCTTGAGAGATAAATATTTTATGGGGTAAACCTCATTTCTTCGCCATTTATTAAAAAATCTATCCCAATTATAAAAGCCCGTATTTCATTAAAATTATTAACTTTAAATTTGAACTACTTGAAAATCAAGAATCTAATTTTTAAAACCTTAATTTCCCATGAAATCTCTCTTCGCTTTTTTAATTTTATTACTGTCCTTGAATATTTCTTTGTTCGGGCAACTTGCTAATAATAACACGTTTAGTGTACAGGTTGATGGAAAAGCCTTTGATACACAGCCTCGCCGTATCAAAATCGGCTCTTATTGGTGGATAACTGCCAATGCTATTAAACCCGATAAAAGCCTAAGAATATGGCTTTATAACTGGAATAGAGACAAAGATGCTGCCATTGAAGCGGGAACTTATTTAGTGGTTGATGCCGACAAACCCGAAACGAAAGAAAATAAAATAAAAGTAGAAACCTTAGGTAAGTATAAAGGTATCGTCGTGATAAAATACGTTGAGGAAACCCGAGAGCCACGAATGGAGTATCACGTAGGGAAGTCACAAAATAATGACGAGGCAATGGAAGTCAAAGTGGCTTCGGATGGTTCAATTGAAGCCGTATTCAACGGTACACTTGCAGGTTCATATTGGAAGGAAAAAGCTACTGCAACCGTTTTTGGCGGTTTTGGTCGTATTATCAATAAAATGGAAGATAAAGCAACTACCAAAGCAACGGGTTATGATTCAGATATTGACCCTGAAGGAAATGGTTACAAAAAACAAGATAAAACCGATAAAATAACTCTTACGTCAGGAAAATTCAAATTGCAGATTAAGTAAAAGCATAAAATGGAAGTTTCAATATTGAGTTCTCAACGCTCAATTTTCAAGTGAAAAATAACAAATAATAATGTTTAATTGACGGTGTTTAATTACCCCAAAATATTAGGTAAATTTTTTACTGAAATATTGAGCGTTGAACATCAGAATATTGAACATTATTATTTTATCCAACCCGCTGACTCTCAAATCTTTCTCTTCTCCGTTTTGATTTTTAAATCAATTTTTGTACCTTTGCAGTCCAATTTTAAAAATCAAATATACATAATGGAATTACGTAATTATGAAACGGTATTCATCTTAACTCCCGTTTTGTCAGAACAGCAGACAAAGGATACCGTTGAAAAGTTTAAAAAAATCCTAACGGATAATAATGCGGAAATCGTTAACGAAGACGCATGGGGCATACGTAAGCTGGCGTACCCTATTCAAAACAAACAAACAGGTTATTATTACATCATCGAATTCAAAGCTGAAGGTACTTTAGTTGCTAAATTGGAACTTGAATACAAACGTGACGAAAAAGTAATCCGTTTCTTAACAACTGCACTTGACAAGCACGCTGTTGCCTACAACGAGCGTAAGCAAAAAGGTTTGATAGGAAAGAAACCAGTCGAAGCAAAAGCAGAATAAGAACATTCAATTTTAATTTTTGAAATCATGACATTAGTAAACGAACCAATTGACAAAAGCGTAGTACGCAAAAAATATTGCCGTTTCAAAAAATCTGGCATTAAATACATTGACTACAAAAACCCAGATTTCTTATTGAAATTAGTAAACGAACAAGGAAAAATTCTTCCACGTCGTCTTACGGGTACATCGTTGAAATACCAACGTAAAGTAGCAACGGCTATCAAACGTGCAAGACACTTGGCTTTAATGCCTTACGTGGCTGACGGTTTAAAATAGGTATTAGGTATTAGGTTGTAGGTTGTAGGTGTTTTTGTATTATACTAATTACACTTCCCAATCCTTAAACCTTAAAAATTTCATAAAACAATGGAAATCATCTTAAAGACTGACATCGCAGGTCTTGGTTATAAAAATGACGTAGTTGCTGTAAAACCTGGATACGGTCGCAACTATTTGATTCCACAAGGATTCGCTTTAATGGCGACGGGGTCAAACAAAAAAATTCTT
Organism: Bacteroidota bacterium; assembly: GCA_040387735.1. Lineage (GTDB taxonomy): Bacteria > Bacteroidota > Bacteroidia > Cytophagales > Spirosomataceae > Arcicella. The sequence continues at coordinate 111,662 of JAZKDE010000002.1, read as the reverse complement.
GCTGAAAATATCAAGCAAGTAGCTCACAAAGCTGAAAAAGTTAAAATGGACGCAGTAGCATTGGCTGAGTCAATCGGTGATATTACCCTTGATATTCCTGCAAAAGTAGGTGAAAGCGGAAAAATCTTCGGTCGTGTAACTACTATCCAAATCTCAGAAGTTTTGAAAGAAAAAGGCTTCGACGTGGACAGAAAGAAAATTGCATTAGATTCAGAAGTGAAATTTGTTGGACAATACACTGCAACACTTGATTTACACAAAGAAGTGAAGCACAAAGTGAAATTCAACGTAGTAGCTGACTAATTTGCCATAGTGAATTAGTGATTGAATTTATTGGTAAATACTGCTGATTTTCATTTAGTTACTGATTTGATACTTCAAAATCTTGACCGTTTGATAGATTTGTAAGAAAAATATGAAAAGCATCTCAGTTTCTGGGGTGCTTTTTGTATTTTTGTAGGACTTTTCTAAGTTCAGGCTTGGTTTTTGTAAACAGGAAAGCAACGTTTTAGTACAAAAATCCGTCTATATTTTAGGACGTAAATACTTAACCCACTTCAAAATATTGTGGATATGCTCAAGAAATTATTACTGATATTTTTATTTTTAAGTACTTCTCATTTTATATTTAGTCAAATCACTATTTCCTCGCCAGTGTTGCGTCAAGTATTTCAGCGAGACCTTAATAAACAGGCTGTTGTTACGATAACGGGAAGTTACTCACAACCCATTGATACGATTCAAGTACGCTTTACACCTGTAACAGCAGGTCAAGGTACTGCTGTTGATTGGACAGTAATTAAATCGGCTCCTTTGGGTGGTTTATTTAAAGGTAGTGTTACTGTAAAAGGTGGTTGGTATGTGATGGAAGTTAGAGGCCTTTTAGGAGGAAAATTAGTTGGCAGTGCCTCAAAACTTGACCGTGTAGGCGTAGGTGAAGTTTTTGTGATTGGCGGACAGTCAAATGCGGGTGGAAGTGGAGAAAGGGGCATTAATGAAACAGGTTCTACGGACGATAGGGTAAACTGTGCAGACTTTATTAACATTGACCCTAATGTGTTGAAAAGCCCTAATTTTGACGGGATGGATCAGCAAAATGTTAGTTTCAATATTGGAAAAGATGTTACCGACTTCTCTTTAGTATCTTTTTCAAGATTAGAAAAGACATCATCTATTGGACCGAGAGGTCTTGGCCCATTTTATTGGGGAAAAGTTGGCGATGCTTTAGCCGCAAAATTGAATGTTCCTATCATGTTTTTCAACACGGCTTGGGCGGGAGCATCCATTAGAGTTTGGGCAGAAAGTGCTCAATATCCAAATGGTAAATTGGTGAACGGAAAATTAGTTGGCCCTGAAAGTGATGCAATATCGGGTATTTATTACGATGTAGGTACTCCATATAAAAACCTTAATGCCATTCTGAGATATTACGGAATTAACCTTGGCGTAAGGTCAATATTGTGGATGCAAGGTGAAACTGAAAATGTACTAAATCTTGATAATGACCCAAATAATAACGTAACACTTGACCAATATAAAACTAATTTAGAGTCTTTATTGAAGCAAACTCGTTTGGATTTAGGTAATAATAAACTGTCGTGGGTAGTTGCAAGAACTTCGTATTCTGGACTATTAGGTTGTGGAACAAATGCGAATGCAGTACAGCAACCCTCGCCGATTATTGTGAATGCTCAAAATCAGGCTATTGCAAACCCGACCAGTTTTCCCATTTATCCTGGTCCATTTACCGATAATATTCAGATTCCCCGTGCAACATCTAAGATTGCTCAGTGTGTTCATTTTACGGGTTCAGGTTTGACGGATGTGGCAAATGCTTGGGTTAAAGCATTAACGGAAGATAATAAAGATTTTTTTGATACAGTAGAGCCGATTGTAGCGGATACCATTCCAAGTATTTCTTTGGAATGTATTTCGTCGAGTGCATTAAAATTAACTCTGCCTGATGGTTATGCTTCTTACGAATGGGTAAATACTGAAAGTGGTGTTGTTGCGGGTAAAACCAAAAGTGTTAATGTAGGTTCGGGTACTTATATTGCCCGTGTAACTCGCAGTAATGGAAATATTGTGCAAGTTCCAAGAGTTACGGTTAAGGCAAATACGCCGCCTAAAGCTCCAATTGTTACTTCATCGAGTGATTTGAATTTTTGTTTGGGAACGAGCGTAACGTTACAAAGTTCGACCGAAGCGGATAATCCAATTTATGAGTGGGTAAGTACACCTGCTATTGCTAATTTGGCCCGTACAAAGGATATTTCAGTTTCACGGGAAGGTACTTATAAGTTACGAGTTATTGATAAAAATGCTTGTGCTTCGGCATATTCAAGTGATGTAAAATTGGTAGCAAAGCCTCGTCCAGAAAAACCTGTTATTTCTACATCGGGAAGTACTGAATTTTGTGATGGACAATCAATCGTTTTGACTTCTTCAAACGCTGGGGCTTCAAGTTATTTGTGGAGTAGTGGTGAAAATACACAGGTTATTACCGTAAAGAAATCGGGTAGTTATTCCGTTCAGACTCGTTCGTCGAATGGTTGTTTATCTCCCTCTTCAACGGATAATATTTCTGTATTAGTCAATCCTTTACCTGTTACACCCCAGATTAGAGCTTTGAGTGATACCGTTTTTTGCGACGGAGGAAATGTTTCATTGGTATTGACTCCGAGTGATAATAGTAAGGTTTTTGGTTGGAACAGAAATAATAGTGTTAACAATAACGATAATTCTACGACTATCAGAATAACTGGAACAGAATTAGTAAGAGGTTTTGTAACTGACAATAAAGGTTGTAAATCTGTACTGTCAAATGCTATTCAAGTAGTGAAAAAGGATAATCCGAAGATATTAACAATTAGTGCTAAGGGCAATTATTCGTTCGTTGCTCGCTCAGATAGTAAAGTAAATGAATATCTCTGGAAGCTTGATGGGAAAGCTATTTCGGCGAAAGATTCATTAATCAAAACTGTCGATAGAGGAAGTTATACCGTTATTGGTAAAAATATTTACACCGTTAAATCTTCGGCAACACCATTGATTTGTTTGTCGGCAGAAAGCGAAAAATTTACGTTTGACCCTTACGATGACAAAGGATTATCAGTTTATCCAAATCCATCAAGTGGACGTTTTACTTTAGAAAGCCGTTACGATTTGGATAATGTATCAATAACGGTTTACAGTATTGACGGGAAATTATTATACGACGGAAAAGTGGATGTATTAAATGCTCAGAAAGTAATTGATTTGAGCCCATTACCTGAAGGTTCATACATTTTAAGAGTTTCAAGTAGTACATTTAAAATTTCAAAAATAATTAGTATTACCCGATAGTTTTTATCCGTTTCAGGTCGGAAATAACCTTTTATTTCCGACCTGAAAATAATTCAATGCCTAATAAAGAACAACCTAACCACGCTCCATTCATCAAGAACTCATAAAAAAAAATTGCATGACAGCGTTCAAAAAGACATTACTTATCTCTATTTTTATTTGTTTTGGTCATTTAGCATTTAGTCAAATCAAAATAACATCACCTCAAAACCGTGCGGTCTATCAACGTAATGGTTTTGGGTATTCTGCTGTTACTGTGGCGGGTTCCTACGATAAACAAATTGATAAAGTTGAAGCTCGTTTAACGCCTGTCGCTTTCGGACAAGGTGAAGCTACCAATTGGGAAACAATAAAAGTATTGCCACTAAATGGAAATTTTAGTGTGGAAAGAACTGTCCGACAAGGCTGGTACAAATTAGAAGTTCGAGGTAGTTTGAATGGAGTTCAAATTGGTGATGTTGCTACCGTGGATAGAGTTGGAGTTGGTGAAGTTTTTATTATTGCGGGACAATCTAATGCAGAAGGCGTTGAATATATTCAAGGAGTTGGTGCAAGCGATGACCGAGTAAATTGTTATAGCAGACGCAATGACCTGAGATTTGGTGGAACTGACAATATTGCCTTATCCGATTTTTCAAAACTTGATGCTAATACCAATATCGCTCCGAGAGGGCCAAATGGTTGGTGTTGGGGGAAATTAGGCGACCTTTTAGCTAATCGCTTGAATGTACCCATTATGTTCTTTAACGTTGCTTTTGGTGGTACAACGAGTGATATGTGGGCAAGAACAGCAAGGGGGGAAACAGCTTATAATCCTTATGCTGGCGAGATTTATTTCAATAATCTTCCTTACCGAAATCTATCTGATGTACTTCATTATTACACAACCCAATTAGGAGTAAGAGCAGTATTGTGGTGTCAGGGTGAAGGAGATAATTATACCTTAGGGAAACAAAATGTTAGTGCTACAACTTACAAAAATAATTTGCAAACGGTCATAAACCGTACTCGTGCAGAGACTGGCAAAAATATATCGTGGGTCATTGCTCTCACTTCTGCTTCGCCCTATTGCACTGCTTGTCCTGTTGGAACTTATGCAAATCCAGATGATAAAATTATAGAAGGACAGCGAGCTACCATCAGAGAAACTTCAAATGTTTATACTGGTCCTTCAACCGATGGAATTCAGAATCCTGGACGTGACGGAGGCGTTCATTTTACGGGAAATGGTCTTATCCAATTAGCCGAAGCGTGGAATAATTCATTAACGGATGATTTTTTCAATAGTTCACAAACGAGTATCCCCTCAAAAATTCCTGATTTAGCTTTTACTTGTAAAGATAATCAAGTAGATGTGGCTCTACCAAGTGGAGGTAATAACTACGAATGGTCAAATAATGCCATTTCTTTTAACAGTGGAAAATTCTCAAATCAGCAAATAGCAACTTTAAACGTTGATAATGGGAGACAATATTTTGCTCGTTATCGTGACGGGAATGGTAATGTGGTACAAGTTCCTGCTATTTCATTTAAAGGAAGTAATGTGCCTGTTTCTACGATTACCGCAACAGGTGCAACTGATTTTTGCGAGGGAAATAAAGCCGTTCTAAAAGCCAATGATGCCGCAATTTATGAGTGGAATAATGGCAATAAAACGCAAGAACTTACTGTAACAACTTCTGGAACTTATTCGGTTAAATCAATCAGTCAGTTTGGATGTCAGTCGGATTTTTCTTCTCCATTAACCATTGTCTCTAAACCCGTGCCGCCTAAACCTGTCATTTCTGTAAACGGCTCAACGGTCTTTTGTGCGGATACCAACGTGGTGCTGACTTCATCTAATCAAGATGCGACAACTTATTTATGGAGTAATGGCACAACCAGTAGAACTTTAAAAGTAAATGTTTCGGGAAGTTTTACTGTTAAAGCTGTCAGCGATAAAGGTTGTACTTCTCCAGAATCGGACCAAACAAAAATAACGGTTAATCCACTTCCGGCCACCCCAAGTATTGTACCCAATGGCCCAACTACTTTTTGTGCTGATACCAGCGTGATATTGACGTCATCAAATCAGGATGCTCTATCTTACCGTTGGAGTACAGGTTCTATTACGAGAAATATAACTGTTAGAAATTTAGGAGATTATACCGTAAAAACAGTTGATAAAAATGGCTGTGTTTCAAAATCATCAATCGCTACTAAAATTAAAGTGAATGCTTTACCACCTGCACCAAGTATTTCAAGTACACGAGATACAGTGCTTTGTCAGGGAGAAAGTACTATTTTACAAATGAGTTTAGTAAATGGTGGTTTTCCAACGTGGTTGGCTACGCAAGATGGAACAACCTCAAAATATAATATTCAGAGCCTGAATGTTAATAAGTCGGGTTCTTTTCAAGGACTTCAAACTGATTTAAATGGTTGTAAATCTGTACTTTCTTCGTCAGTATATGTGGCGATAAAAGTCGTGCCGACGAAAATAGAAAGTATTGTAAGACTGAGTCCATATTCAATTGGTTTTGAAACGAATAATACTGCTGCTACTTCTTATGTATGGCAATTTAATGGGACTGACAGAACTGATTTTACGGGAAAAGTTGTTAGAATTAATGAGGCAGGTAGATACAGAGTTACGGCAAAAAATATTTACAAAACGCTTTCTTACGGTGATAAAGTTTGTATTGCTGACCCTTCTTCTGAGTTTAGCTTTGAGTTATACAACGATAATGGAATGTCAATCTACCCTAATCCAAGTAAAGGTGTTTTCAGTATCGATTCTAAAGTAGATTGGAGAAATTCAAGCGTTGAAATTTATAATTTATCGGGAGCATTCATCAAAAGTGGTGTAGTTTCTATTTTCGATGAGGTGAAAAAAATAGACTTGACCGATCTTCCCGAAGGAGAATATATGTTAAGAATTAAAACAGATAATTTCTACACTATTACGAAACGGATTATCATTAATCGTTAATATGATGAATTTCGATTTATTTTCAATAAATGTGTGAGCAATGGAAGAGATAAAAAGTGTTAGATTGGATGTAAAACGGTCTAAGTTTCAAGCAATGGGCGAGGCAAGATGCCCGCAATGTAGAGAAGGTAAAATGTTTAAATATCCATTTTGGCGAGTAGATAAATTTTCCGAAATGAATACGCATTGTCCCGTTTGTGGATTGAAATTTGAGGTAGAACCAGGTTTTTGGTATGGAGCCATGTTCGTAAGTTATGCTAATACCGTTGCTTTGTTAGTTGTTTTGGGTGTGAGTGTATTCTATATTTTCAACGACCCTCCTGTGATGTATTATATTGTGCCAATAACGGTTTTATCAGTGGTGATTGTTCCTTTCAACTTTAGAATTTCACGGGCGGTATTTTTGCATTTATTTGGCTTTGTAAAGTATAAACCTCAGTAAACAGGGATTTGGATTTGGTGGTTGAGATTTATAAACACAACCTATTGTTGCTCAAAATCAAACGATTTAAATTTCTATTTTGAGTAAATCTATAATGGTTTCATAAATGGCATTAATATCTTTGATGGTTTCAATTTCACGTCCATTGAAGGTAAGGTAATAAAAACCACTGGGAAGATAAAAGACTTTTGCTTTTCCTTCTTTGCTTTTAAAAATGACTTTTTCACCTTGTTTTAAGGTTTGTAATTGAGAATTAATTTCTTCTTGATTAAGCATATTTTTCGTATTTTAGTCAAAAATAAAGATCCCACAATAAATCATTTATTATGGGATCTTTATATTTAAAATGGTTCTTATACTACTGCAATCTTCACCACTAAAGTCAATTCTTCAAATTCAACATCCTGACCGTCTGCCAACTCCGAAACAATTTCTAAAGATAAAGCTTGAACTTCTTGACTAATGAAATCTTTGTATTCTCTTACACCTTCCGAAACTTCGGCATCGGTATTTAATAACTTGATGCTGATTTTATCGGTAACTTCAAAGCCTGAATCTTTACGTAAATTTTGAATACGGTTCACAAAATCACGAGCAATACCTTCTTGTTTCAATGCTGGAGTAATGGTAATATCCAAAGCTACCGTGATGTCGTTATCTTTTGCTGATAAATATCCAGGTAAATCTTCCGTCAAAATCTCTACTTCTGCCTTTGTGATTTGGTATGAAGTATTTGGAATCAAGTATGAATCCGTTTGTTCCAATTGGGCAATTGCTTCTGAACTCATGCCTAAAATTCCATCGGCTACGGCTTTCATTTCCTTGCCAAATTTTGGTCCTAAAGCCTTGAAATTCGGTTTCACTTTCTTCGATAATACACCCGAAGCATCATCTAAATACTCAATGGCTTTGATGTTTACTTCGGTTTTAATTAAATCTTCTACCGAACGAATTTGCTCACGAGTTTTTTCACTCAAAACAGGGACTAAAATCTTACTCAATGGCTGACGAACTTTGATACGGTTTGTCTTACGAATAGAATGTACTAAAGAACAAATGCGTTGTGCCAAATCCATCGAAGTTTCCAAATCTGGATTAACCCACGCTTCTTGAGCTTTCGGGAAGTCCGTTAAATGAACCGATAGACTTGCGTCTTCCGTTAAATTTCGGAATAACCAATCGCCATAAAAAGGAGCAATCGGCGACATTAATTGAGCAACGGTTTTCAAACAATAAGCCAATGTTTCATAAGCCGACTGTTTGTCTGCGGTTAACTCTCCTTGCCAAAAACGTCTTCTACCCAAACGCACGTACCAGTTAGAAAGATGGTCGCCCACAAACTCTTGCATGGCACGTCCTGCCTTCGTAGGTTCGTAGGTTTCGTAAGCTTCGTCAACTTCTTTTATCAAGGTTTGTAATTTTGATAAAATCCATTTGTCCAATTCCGTTGCGATACTCAAATCAATATTTCCAGTTGGCGTGTAGCCGTCGAGATTGGCGTATAAAGCAAAGAAATTGTAAGTATTTGTCAACGTTCCGAAGAACTTATTTCTAACCTCTGTGATACCCGCTAAATCAAATTTAAGGTTATCCCAAGGCTGTGCATTCGTAATCATGTACCAACGGGTTGGGTCAGCACCGTATTTTTTGAGCGTCTCGAATGGGTCAACAGCATTGCCCAAACGTTTAGACATTTTGTTGCCATTTTTATCCAATACCAAACCTGTAGAAACAACGTTTTTAAAGGCAACCGAATCCGATAACATCACCGAAATAGCGTGTAAAGTAAAGAACCAACCACGAGTTTGGTCAACGCCTTCCGAGATAAAATCGGCTGGATATGATTGGTGGAAAATTTCTTGATTTTCAAATGGATAGTGCCACTGAGCAAAAGGCATCGCACCCGAATCAAACCAAACGTCAATCAGGTCTAATTCACGAGACATCACTTGTCCAGAAGCTGAAACCATGTAAACTTCATCCACGTAAGGACGGTGTAAATCGTGCGTTCCTTCGTTTACTTTTGCGATAAATGCCTCGTTTTTAGCTCGTTGTTCGGCAGACAAAACATCATCCTTCAAGGCGTGTTTTACCGCATTTACCAATTCTTCAACCGAACCGATACAAACTTCTTCGTCTCCGTTTTCAGTTCTCCAAATCGGTAATGGCGTTCCCCAATATCTTGAACGGGATAAATTCCAGTCCACCAAATTTTCTAACCAGTTGCCAAAACGTCCCGTTCCCGTTGATTCTGGTTTCCAATTAATGGTGTTATTTAAGGCCATCATTTTATCCTTTACGGCAGTTGTGCGGATAAACCAAGAGTCTAAAGGATAGTACAAAACAGGTTTGTCTGTTCTCCAACAATGCGGATAAGGGTGGTCAAATTTCTGCACATTAAAAGCACGGTTTTCCGTTTTCAATTTGATAGAAATTCTTTCATCAACCGATAAATACTTGTCTCTACTTTGTTTCTCACGCTCAACTTCTTTCTCTTCGTCGGTCAAGTACGCTTCTTTTACGTATTCATGAGCGTAATCGGTAACTTCTGCTACAAAACGTCCTCTGCGGTCAACCAAAGGTACATCTTTGCCATTTTCGTCTTTTACTAAAATAGCAGGAATGCCATTTTGAGCCGCAACACGGAAGTCGTCTGCCCCAAAAGTTGGAGCTGTGTGAACAACACCAGTACCATCTTCAGTTGTAACAAAATCGCCAATAATTACTCTGAAAGCAGCACTTTCAGGCTGAACATAAGGCATTAATTGCTCATATTCAATACCTTCTAAATGCGAACCTTTACAAGTTGATAAAATCGTCCAAGGAATAATTTTATCGCCATCTTTATAGGTAGAAAAATCGCCGTCTTGTCCTTTTTCATTGAAATATTTGCCGATTAAATCCTTCGCAATAATTACATTTACGGGTAAATAAGTGTAAGGATTATACGTTTTTACGAGGGCGTATTCAATGTTTTTGCCAACTGTCAACGCTGAGTTAGACGGTAAAGTCCAAGGCGTAGTCGTCCAAGCTAAAATGAATAATTCAGCAGCATGGCTTTGAAGGTCATCGAATAAAAAGGCAGATTTTCCAGTATGTTTTACCTTAAACTGAGCGGTCATGGAAGTATCTTTTACATTTTGATACGTTCCTGGCATATTCAATTCGTGCGAAGATAAACCTGTTCCCGCTGCTGGTGAATAAGGCTGAATGGTGTAACCCTTATAGAGCAAACCTTTTTTGTATAGTTGCTGTAAAATATGCCAAACTGACTCAATATAGTTGTTTTCGTAGGTGATATAAGGATTGTCTAAGTCCACCCAATAACCCATTTTTTCCGTCAAATCATTCCATTGGTCAGTGAATTTCATCACGGTTTCACGGCATTTTTGATTGTATTCTTCAACGGTAATTTTCTTGCCAATATCCTCTTTGGTAATGCCCAATTCTTTCTCAACCTGTAATTCTACTGGTAATCCGTGTGTATCCCAACCGCCTTTACGTTTGACTTGCTTGCCTTTGAGGGTTTGGTAACGACAAAAAATATCCTTGATAGCACGAGCCATCACGTGGTGAATTCCCGGTGTTCCGTTGGCTGACGGTGGACCTTCGTAGAAAGTAAAAGTTGGGTTTCCCTCACGGGTTTCGATAGATTTTTGGAAGATATTTTCATCTTGCCAAAATTTCAAAATTTCGTCTGCAACCTGACCGTAGTCAAGGTTTTTATATTCTTTAAAATTCATTATTGCCCTTTTATCTTTACCTGTTCTCTAAAACGTTTGTTTTTAGATGAAAATTCCTGCAAAAGTACAATAAATGAGCGGGTTTTGGAAGGGATTGAGAAGAAGAAAAGAAATTTTTGAAGTGTTTCCAACGTTTTAAGAATATAATGTGTCTTTCTGAAAAATATTTAAAACAATGAAGGCGATAACTCTTTTTATATCTCTTCTTTTGATTGCTTGCACTTCAAAGGAAGATCAACTTGTACCGAATGACGTTAATATCATCGGGAAATGGGCTCCTACGTACCAAACGCAGACTCGAAATGCCGATGGAACTTGGGGCGAATGGCATCAAATCAATACATTCGTTGCTTTACCTGTTTATGAATTTACCAGTGATGGACGATTTTTAACCGATGGAAAACCTGGAGCAAATTGCTGTTTTGCGGGAAATAAGTATAGCGTTAGCGGAAGTAAAATATCTTTCACCGAAATTATGTCCTGCCCAACGGTTTATTGTGTCGCTTGTGCAGATTGGACAATCAGTGAAATGAAGTCAGATTCATTAATTCTTGAACAGTGTTCTGCCAGAAATAAATATATAAAGACCAAATAAAATCAGTATAAATATAATTATTTAAATTATTAATAGTAATAATAAAATTTATTGACGCTTTAATAGATTATTTTCAATAATTTGCTATTGAAATAACAACTTATGAATCGTCAAGAACAACTCAAAAAACTACAAACTACCACTGAATTTGATGTCTGTATTATCGGTGGCGGGGCTACTGGTGCAGGTATTGCCCTCGATGCCACGTTGAGGGGATTGAAAGTCGTACTAATTGATAAACACGACTTTGCCGCCCAAACCTCCTCAAAATCCACAAAGTTAATTCATGGTGGCGTTCGATATTTGGAACAGGCCGTCAAAAAACTGGACTGGGAACAATACAAAATGGTTCGTAAGTCGTTGCGTGAACGTGAAACACTCCTCCAGAATGCCCCTCATTTATCCCGCCCTTTAGCATTATTAACGCCTTGTTTTAATATTTTCGAAGGAATTTATTATACCATCGGGATGAAAATGTACGAATGGATTTCGGGTTCGCAGAGTATTGCTAAAAGCGAGTGGTTGTCTAAAAAAGAATCCTTAAAATTGATTCCTGAGTTGAAATCAAAACGCTTGAGTTCTGGTGTTTTATATTATGACGGACAGTTGGATGATGCTCGGTATTGTCTCGCAATTATTCAGACTGCCGAAGCCAAAGGAGCAGTAGTTTTGAATTATACCCAAGCCGTAAAATTTAGTAAAAATGAAGATACAGGAAAGTTGAAATCGTTGATTGCTAAAGATTTAATATCAGGGAGTGAGTCAACGATAAATGCCAAAGTCTTCATTAATGCCACTGGGCCGTTTGCAGATAGTATCAGAATGATGGCGAGTACAAAATTGAAACCTCGTATTAAAGTTAGTCGTGGAGCCCACGTGGTATTACCTCGTGAAGTGATGCAAGGGAACACTGCAATACTCGTTCCTAAAACAGATGATGGTCGAGTAATTTTTATGATTCCTTGGCAAGACCACGTATTGGTGGGAACGACTGATGAAGCCGATGAACTTTCTGAAAATCCGAAATTAGAAGATTATGAAAAAACGTATTTATTGGAGTACGTTAATCGTTATTTTGACAAATCGGTTACGCCAGACCAAATAAAAAGTGGCTTTGCGGGACTCAGACCACTTTTACAAGCTCAGTTGCAATCGGCAATGAATTCGGACACTAAATCTTTAGTCCGTGATCATGAAGTTGAAATTGACCGTCGTTCAAAATTGGTAAGTATTATGGGAGGCAAATGGACAACTTATCGAATCATGGCAAAAGATACCTTGGATGAAGTTTATAAGGAAGTATTGAAAAAAGATATTGTGAATTGTACCTCAGAACATCAGATTTTGCACGGAGGAGAAAATTATGATTTTGCAGAATGGCAAAAATTATCACAACAATATAATATTTCAGAAATTGTCGCCCAACATTTGATGAAAAAATACGGCGTAAATGCTAAATATGTATTACAATTGACCCAAAATCAACCAGATTTAAAAATCTTATTAAGTCCAGAACACCCATTTATTAAAGCGGAGGTTTTGTATGCAATTCAAACAGAAATGGCTCAAACCGTAGATGATGTTTTAGAAAGAAGACTTGGTTTACGTTTGCGAGATGAAAAGGCTTCTAAATCAGTTGAGCCTTATGTGCAGGAAGTTTTAGAGACATTTCAGTAGAGATAAATATCTTGTTTTGTGAGTAATGAATGACCTTATAGACAAGGAGTTTATTGTCTATAAGGTCATTCATTACTAATATCCAAGTTGTAATGTACTGGTTATTGTGCTATAAATAATTTTGGCATTAGTTTTAAACTCAATAGTTTTCGCCGTTCCAATGTCGTTGATAGTAACATTATGATTATTGTTAATAATGACATTATCACCAGCCAATGGACTTCTACCGACGTTCCAAGTTGTTGCATTTTCCCAATTTCCAGAAACAATACTAATAACGGTTCCGCCAACTCTGCTACCTTGAAATTCATACGCTCCTAAATCAACGATTCCACCTGCAAATCTCCTCAGATTACCGATTAAATCTTTATCGGTTAAACCAATCGCTCCATTTTCACCGGCATCAATAGCTGAAGAAGTATTGGTCAATTTATAGTCGCCGGATAGCGAAGGAGATAAACCATAAGGTGTTAAACTTACAAATTGGGGGTTGACATTTAAGTTACCGACACCCGAATATCCGCCTTCTACAATGCTGTATGTGATGATGGATTGCGTATCATTGAAAGGGCCAATATTTCCCCATAAAATGGAATTTTTAACTACTGGGCTACTCGCTGAGTTGAAAATACCTCCGTTGTATCCGCCATTTCCTGCTATTGTTACATTGGTAATTCTTGGACTTGAAACATTATTGTAAATCGCTCCACCAGTGGCAGTATTGCCCGCAAATAGAATATTTTTGTAAGAAGGACTACTCCCAATATGATAGGCACCTCCACCAAATGTGGCTTGATTCCCCATAAATACGGTATTTGTAATGGTTGGATTACTGCCATTGGTAGCAAAAAGCCCTCCGCCAGTAGTACCATAATTATTGATAATTCTGCAATTGTTGATTGTTGGATTACTACCATTATCCAAACCAATACCACCGCCATCATTGATAGAAAGTGGTAAAATTGATGCACTTGGCGGAGGAATAGTTTGCCCAGTATTTAAATTGGCATTTCCACCTTTGATGGTAAACCCATCTAAAATAGTCGTATTATTTGTCGCAATAAAGGTTACAACGTGATAGGAATTATCATTGACAAGAGCCGTTCCAATTTCACCACTCAAAATTGTTGGATTATTGGTGAAATCTCGTTGAGTACTATTTGTCTCTGTACCCATAAATCCTCCGTAAATAATTGCTCCACTCGGAATATTGAAGGATTCCATCCGTGAATTGGTACTTGATGGTTTGTACGTTCCTTGTGCTACCCAAATTTCAGAACCAATTGTAAATGCTTGAAGAGCCGTTTTAAGGTTACTGTATGCCGTTGCCCACGATGTTCCATTCTGTATTGGAGCGGCAGTATTTGCGATATTTACATAGATAATGGCCGTACTCGGTAATGTTTCTACCATAACTGTTACATCATTACTTTTGTTACTTAAGCAAACCGTTACTCCCGATGTTTGCTGACATTTTGCGTAATATTGGGTATTAATGGTTGGAGAAACGGGCATGGTTACTTCTACATTATCAGTGGTTTGATACCATTTCAATGCAAAGCCTGCACCCGTGCATCCCGTCGCCGTTAAGGTTACTGAATTTCCTGTATTAATGGTTGCTCCCGTCGCCACTGGAATAGCAGGGTCTAATACTGAGATTGTAACTACATTACTTTTATCACTAATAATGTAAGGAGTTGTTCCGATGAAAACAGTTTCTCTACAACGAGCGTAATATTGAGTTGTCAGAGTAGGGGCAACGGGCATGTTTACTTCTACATCATCAGCATTTTGAAACCATAACAGTGTAAAGTTTTCTCCCGTACATCCCATTGCGGTAAGTGTTGTTGATGAACCTTTACAAATTGTTGCTCCTGAAGCTACGGGTATTGCTGGAGGAGTAACAACGGTAACTGTTACATCATTACTTTTGTTACTTAAGCAAACCGTTACTCCCGATGTTTGCTGACATTTTGCGTAATATTGGGTATTAATGGTTGGAGAAACGGGCATGGTTACTTCTACATTATCAGTGGTTTGATACCATTTCAATGCAAAGCCTGCACCCGTGCATCCCGTCGCCGTTAAGGTTACTGAATTTCCTGTATTAATGGTTGCTCCCGTCGCCACTGGAATAGCAGGGTCTAATACTGAGATTGTAACTACATTACTTTTATCACTAATAATGTAAGGAGTTGTTCCGATGAAAACAGTTTCTCTACAACGAGCGTAATATTGAGTTGTCAGAGTAGGGGCAACGGGCATGTTTACTTCTACATCATCAGCATTTTGAAACCATAACAGCGTAAAGTTTTCTCCTGTACATCCCGTTGCGGTAAGCGTTGTTGATGAACCTTTACAAATTGTTGCTCCTGAAGCCACGGGTGGAACTGATTGCGATGATACCGTAACG
Source organism: Bacteroidota bacterium (assembly GCA_040387735.1). Lineage (GTDB taxonomy): Bacteria > Bacteroidota > Bacteroidia > Cytophagales > Spirosomataceae > Arcicella. Next base: position 96,476 of record JAZKDE010000002.1, on the reverse strand, counting down.
GTGACATCATTACTCTTGTTACTCAAACAAACCGTTACTCCTGATGTTTGCTGACATTTTGCGTAATATTGGGTATTAACGGTTGGCGAAACGGGCATCGTTACTTCTATATTGTCAGTGGTTTGATACCATTTCAATGCAAAGCCAGAACCCGCACAGCCAGTAGCGGTTAAAGTTACCGAGCTGCCCGAATTGATAGTTGCCCCCGTAGCCACTGGAACAGCAGGGGCTAAAACTGTAATCGTTGCGGGACTTGCATTTGCGGAAGGGCAAGACCCATTCTGTAATACTGCCCGATATTTGGTAGTTTGGGTAAGATTTGAATAATTCTGTGTAGTTGTGGTGTTTGCTATGGTTGTAATATTAGCAAAATTATCAACAGATGATTCCCAACGTAAAATGCTTCCTGTATGTCCAGCTACGGTAAGTGTTCCCGAGTTAGTACCTGCACAAACGGAAGCATCGGTGGTTACTGTTCCAGCTACGGTTGCAGGAGATACGGTAATAGTTGCAGCGGTAGAATTTGCGGAGACACAGGCTCCATTTTGTACGATTGCCCGATATTTAGTAGTTTGGGTAATGTTTGAATAATTCTGTGTAGTTGTGGTATTGGCAATGGTTGTTACGTTTACAAAATTATCAGTAGATGATTCCCAACGAATAATACTACCTGTATATCCACTCAATGTTAATGTTCCTGAATTACTGCCAGAGCAAACAATTGCATCCGCTGTAACTGCACCTGCTACTGAACCAATCGTAAAAGTAACAGGCGTGCGGCAAGCTGAATAAAGGGCATCAGCCACATAAAACGTTGATGTTCCAATAGTTCCTGTATTGGTAATCCCTGAGCCTGTTACACCCACAGGATTAAAAACAGAACCAGTCGCTAATGGAGAGCCACCACTTGCATTTAAGTACCAATTAATGGTTTGTCCAAAAATTGGAGTACTGGCTTGTACACTAAATGTCCCTGTTACGCTATTGGCATACGTACTGACAACAATTATATATGTTGTTCCTGCAACGAGGTTGTGGGTTAATTTTGACGCATATTGTAAGGCTCCACTATCATCGTCACCTCGCAAAAAGTTAGTAGCAGGTGAAGCAGGGTTAAATGAAGTCTGATAAAGGCTCAAATAAGTATCATAAGGGTCGCCAGGAGATAGTGCGACATTAGTGGTTTCAAATGTTACAGCACTTGTTGAAGGGGCTATAAATGTGTAGGTTTTGAAATTTACGGCCGTACCAACACCTGATGGAGTGAATACCGTTACATTATTTCCTGTTCCTCGTTGATAGGTTGTTCCCGCTGTGAGTGCTCCATTAATTGATGAACCAAGCGATGTAGATACAACTAAACCTTCCCCACTCGGTACCGTAGCATTTTGACAAACGGAATAAGCAGTAACCGTTGGCGTTAAGAATGGACTTACTACTACGCTTATTGTTTGAGGTACACTACAAGCATCTTCGCTCAGGGTGAAATAATATTTTACCGTAATTGGGTCGGTAGTTGTATTAATTAAAGTTTCGCTAACATTTGCTGAACTTCCACTTCCTGCTGAATTACTGATTCCTGCAATTGCGGGACGTGTCCAGCTATATCCTGTTGTTGCACTTGAAGAAGTCGCAGTGTACGTAAATACATTATTTGAACAAGTGGTTGAGGTAAGTGCAGATGTTAAAGTTAATGAAGAAATAGGAGTATAGTCTTCCGTAACCACACGGTCGTTGGTTGAAGAACCCGTTGAAGCATAAGCTCCCAAGCCACGACGAGCAAACGCTCTGCCAATTGCACAACGATAACGTCCTCCGAATAATAGTTGGTCTGCCTGTAAAATGGCATCACGTGATTGAATAAAACTTGGGCTACAAGGTTGTAAACGTAAACCTTCATTTACCAATTTAAGGGCGGCAATATTTCCTTTCATGTCAATAGTATTGACAGGTGTACTGTAAATATTATTAACGATTTGGTTGTCTTGTAGGATAATTTCCCAAGTCATATCCCAAAGCATGGTTGCCCAAATAGACCCAATTCCGTGCGGTAATGAAAAAACAGCGGAATTACTTACTCCTGCGTAGGTAACCGTTGGGTTTATATTGGTTTTGTCATAAGAGTAACGAAAAGGGCGAATACCTGCTCCTGTGATTGGTTGACCTAAAACATAAGTACCGATACCTCTGGGAATATTGGCACTGGCAATGGATGGCGTGAGAGATGACCAGTTAGTCGTAAGCATTAATGCAAGATAATCACTCCAGCCTTCACCTGCTTGCTCAGCGTTATTCAGACAGTTTGAATTAGCGGGGCCACCTGTAAGACGAGTTGACCATCCATGACCATATTCATGCGTAATTACCCCATTGTCAAAATCCGAATCAGGCTGATAGGTTGGGCTTCCTGTATTACTGAAGATATACATTTGCATTCGTCCGTTAGTTCCGTCTGAAGGGGTATAAAAATTGGCATTATCAGTACCACTTCCATCTTGAGCATCGGCAAAAACATAATCGTTTCCAGCTCCTCCTTTTCCTTGATTATCTTTCTGGAAGTTTCCGCTGGGTTCATCAAAACCAAATTGCCAAAGAACGTCGTGCGTAACGTTATTCCAATAAAAAAGATTTGTAATACAAGCATTCAAATTTGCTGCTGCCGTACCAGTTGCTTGTGTATAAGGGTAGTTGAAATCTAATGTAACCGAACTTGGACTTGAGCCTATGGTTGCTTCATCATCATCCGCTAAATCGTCTTTTGCCCATACGTTGTTTCCTCGTGTATTGGTGTAATTTGTCGTACCATCATTGTGCCAACCATTGGTCGCCCCAGGGCCTGTTCCTGTTGGGACAAATCGGGTGTATGGACTACTAACAATCGTCCGAGAACCATGATTAGGACTCTCCAGAGGATAATCAAAAACGTTGTAGTTATTTGGAGCAACTAACGCTGTATTATTGGGGAATAAGGGTTTTTCGTCGATACAAATATGTGGAGTGGAAAGGTGTTGAGGCGTACCAAAATTACAGTGAATAACATTGTCTATTTTTTGTAAGATATTGCCATTAAGGGCATCTACGTGAATACTCCACGCATTTTTTCCATCTTTTGTCGTAAATCGAACATCCCAAGTAAGGGCAATTTTTGACTTAGCTTTCTCTCCACTTTGTCCATCATAAGGTAACCAATATAGCTTCGCCTCTATTTTTTCATTCGATAGATTTGAATCAGTATATAACCCTTTACTGATAGTTCCATCAGCCAATTGTACGATACTAACTGGTTGTAAATTATTTGCTTTTAAACTTACATTCGTCGCCGCATTTTGTATCGCTTGTAGTGGTGTAATATTGATAGTGGACTTTAATAGACCCGTGGGTACTTTTGACGTTAAATCGCTCACAAAACTATTACCCAGATTGACAACTTGCCCATCTTTTATGGTCACATTCAATAACGCATTATAGACCTCAACCGATTGATACGTTTGATTAAAATAAATGTGGTACCAACCCGTAGTAGGCGATAAATAAGCACTCGAAACGCTCATCTCTGCAATGTCCGTGGACGTTAACTTTTGCGTTATTGCATTTCTACTTAGATAGGTTTTTGCAGTTTGTATTTCTACCTGAGCTTGTAATGAAAAGGTCAATATAAAGAGGAGCAAAGTAACGATTACTTTTGCAATTGAACCTTGAAGTTTTAGGCCGGAAAGCTGTTCCATAAGGGTTAATTAATAGAGGATGTTAAATAAAGTATATAAAGGAGGTAACGATAATTCTGTAAAATGTGGCGGATGATATGATTTTTCTGTAAGGAGATTTTGATTCGTTTTATCAAGTTTACTTTAGTCCGAATGTGTTTTTTTGTACAATACTTACTGACGAAGACGATTGAAACAGAAGTGAAAAATCATGAAATTGAACAATGTAGAGCTTGGTAATACTTTTATTTGAATAGATTAATCATTTTATTGGCCAAAATATAATTAAGAAGTTCTTCAAGAGTTAAGTATAATATAAAAATGCTAAACTACCATTTTATATAAAATTCAGCCTATAAATTGCTTCTATTTTTTGCACATTATTTATTATACGGTCGGTAATATATGGCAATATACGATATTCAAAGGCTTTAAAATTGAAAAATCTTATAAATAAGGAGCAAAGCAGATTATTCTTGAATGCACAAAGTCCTTAAAATGTTGATCTTTAACGTAAGGTATTTTTGTGAATCGGTGGCATATTTAATTTAAAATGGGGAATTAAGAGGTCGGAGTTTTTTGAAATTTTATAAAAGTGAATTATCTCTTTTCACTCCGACATTTATCCGAGCAGTATTTTACTTCATCCCAAACTTTGTCCCACTTCTTTCTCCACGTGAATGGTCGTCCACAAGTGGGACAAATTTTGGTGGGTAAATCTGATTTTTTACGCATTTTCATTGTTTAAAGAATTAATATTGGCTTGAGTAAATGAATGATTAAAGTAAAGGTTTAATCTGAATGAATAAAACTATAAAGAGCTAAATATTGTTAGATTTGCAACAATAAATAATCAAGTTAAAATGTTAGAATTGCTAAAAGATTTTCCCTGTATTATTGAACAAAACGTGCAGTGGGGCGATATGGATGCCGCTCAGCACGTCAATAATACCGTTTATTTACGTTACTTTGAATCGGCTCGTATTGCTTTTTTTGACCAAATTGGCTTCATGGATTTTACAGGTGAAAATGGCGTTGGACCAATTCTCGCCGAGACTTCTTGTAAGTATAAAGCTCCACTCACTTTTCCAGATTCTATCAAAATCACGGCACGAATATTGCCCGAAACCATTACGGAATACGGCTTCGTGATGCAACACGTAGTTTATAGCGAAAAACTTCAAAGAATTGCCGCCGAAGGCACTTCTCGAATTGTTTGTTATGACTATAAAATCAGACAAAAAGCTTTAATTCCAATTGAGTTACGAGATAAATTGATTTAGGTTTTAGTGATTAGTTTTAGGTCTTTGATGTTCAGATAATGAATGAACAAAATGCTTAATCTTAGCACGAAAATCTAAGACTAATACCGCCAAAAAAATGAACCGCCATTCATTGAATTACTTGTTTGGGATGTTTAATCTCAATACAAAACCCTATTTTTTAGTCCTCTTCGCACTTTTGTGCGTGCGTGTATTCATTCACGCCCAAATACCGTCACCCACAATTCTTTCCCAAAAAACACTCGGAGGAACGCTCAACGAAACGCTCAATACAACTTATGCAACCTCAGATGGAGGTTATGTTTTGGGTGGACAAACGGCTTCTGCCAACGGTGATGTGTCGAGTTCTCGTAGAGGACTTTTGGATGCTTGGGTCGTAAAAACGAATGCTACGGGAATAATAGAATGGCAGATAAGTTTGGGTGGTTCAAGAGATGATATTGTTACGTCGGTTAAGGAAACTTCCGATCAAGGATTTATTGTGGAAGGCTATAGTGCATCAACTGATGGCGATTTTTCGAGTAATCACGGAGGAGTGGATATTTTTGTTTCAAAACTCTCAAAAACTGGTTCAATTGAATGGACTAAGTGTTTTGGGGGAAGTCGAGATGAACGAAGTAGTGAAATTGTAGTCAGTATAGAAGGTGGATATCTATTTACGGGAAGTACCAAATCTGCCAATGGAGATATAAATGGCTCACCTACGGATGAAGATGTTTGGGTTGTCAAAATCAATTCTTCGGGGACTATTCAATGGCAACGGTTGATTCAAGGTACGTTTACGGATATTTGTAAAGCCGTGAAACAGATGCCCGATAAAAACTATTTTTTGGTGAGTAATATTGGTACGGTGGCAGGAACAAATCAGCGAGAAGATATTTTTGTTTCTAAAATAGCCACTAATGGTAATGTTATGGGGCAGTGGAGTTATGGAGGTAATCGCCAAGATTTTGCCGCCAGTCTTGAACTCACGCCCGATGGTGGTTTTGTGATTTTGGGAAAGACCAATTCTAATAATGGGACTATTACCAAAAATCAAGGAAATTTCGACGTTTGGATTTTGAAAATGAGTGCCACGGGAACAATGCAATGGCAGAAAACATTCGGGGGAAGTCAATATGAATGTGGAAGTGGAGCCGAGACTTTTGGCGGAATTGAAGCAACCGACGACGGTGGTTACGTTTTTACGAGTAGTACCAATTCGATAGACGGAGATATTCAAGTTCCGACCACGCCTTGGTCGAGTACGCAAGCTCGTGTGTGGGTCGTGAAATTAAACTGTAAACAAGAAATACAATGGCAGAAAATTTTGGGTGGTGAATCGGGTGATTATGGTATTACAGTTAAGCAAAATACTGATAAAAGTTACTTTGTTGGGGCAAATGCTACATCAAACGATGGCGATGTTTTGGGTAATAAAGGCAGTAGAGATTTTTGGTTACTAAAACTTTCTCCCGACCCCAAACCGAAAGCACAATTGATTGCTTCTGGGCCTTTAACATTTTGTGACGGGAAGTCCGTGCAATTAGATGCCAATATCGGAACGCAGTATAAATATCAGTGGCAAAAAGACGGAACGGATATCTTGGGAGAAATAAATCCTAAGATAACAATCAGTCAATCAGGTGATTATAAAGTATTGCTTGTTCCAAAAGATTGTCCAAAACCGCAAACGGATACTTCTGCAAAAGTTGTTGTTACGCCAAAACCCGACCTTCATTTACCCAATGACACCACTTTTTGTGCAAATCCGATGAAGTTGCAGGCCAGCACGATTAATGGAGCAAGTTACTTGTGGTCAACGGGAGAAATTTCCTCCGTAATTACCCCAACCAATTCAGGAAAATACGTTTTGAAAGTCTCTGTGGGCGGTTGCGATATCAAAGATTCTTCCAATGTAAAAAGAAGTAATCCGCCCGTCGTTTCGCTCAGTAGCCAAATTCAGGAATGTTTTGACGCAAGTAAACCGTATATTTTGAATGCAGGAAATGATTTAACACTGCATTACCGATGGTCGCCCAATAATGAAACGTCCAATAATATTAACATTTCGCAAGAAGGGATTTATAAAGTAAAAGTTACCAATTCGGATGGTTGTTCAACCGAAAAAAGCGTAGAAATGATTTTGCGATGTGTTTCAAAAATATATGCTCCCAATATCTTCACGCCCAATGGCGACGGTAATAATGAAACCTTTTGGGTTTTAGCCCAAGATGTAACGGATTACGAACTCAAAATTTATAACCGTTGGGGAGAACTCATCTTTATCAGTGCAGCGGAATCCGAAGTTTGGGATGGAACATATCATGCAGAGAAAGCTCCAGAAGGTACTTATTCTTGGCAATTAACCTACAAAAATATTAATCAGCCAACGGAAATTTTGAAGCATTCTGGAACAATTTTATTGACGAGGTAATTTTCGATATTTATCAGAATACTCATAAAACCTGCATGTATATAATTCGGCTTCCATTGGAACTCTTGCCATAAGTGTTTATTTTTGTTTACATACTTAATCAAAACACTTCATGACAAAATTATTAGCCCTTTCATTTTTTCTACTAAGTTTTAGTATTTTTTCTCAGAATCAAGAAACAATTACGGCCATCAAAGCAGGACGATTATTTGATGCTGAAAAAGGTTTATTTCTTGAAAATCAGATTGTTATTGTAAAAAATAATTTGATTTCGGAAATTGGAACTAACCTGAAAATTCCTGCCAATGCTACTGTCATTGATCTTGGTAAACAAACGCTTTTACCTGGATTAATTGACTGTCACACCCATATTACGAGTCAGCCCGAAAATTACTTGGAAGACCTTTTCCGTAAATCGCCGATTGATTACGCAGTAGATGCTCATATTTACGCCAAACGAACATTAGAAGCAGGGTTTACGGCTTGTCGTGACGTTGGTGCTTTAGAATATATTGATGTTGCTTTGAGAAATTCAATCAATTTGGGTAGAACAATTGGGCCGAGATTATACGTTTCTGGGCCATTTATTGGAGCTACGGGTAGTCACGGAGATTTGACGGGTTTTTCACCGTACATTCATTTTCAAACGGTTTCAAGTGTTGCTGATGGTGTTGATGCGATTAGAAAACAGGTTCGGACAAATATTAAATACGGTGCAGATTTGATAAAATTCGGAGCAACTGCTGGTGTTTTGACCGAAGAAGAATCGGTGGGAGGGCCGCAATATTCGCAAGAAGAAATGAATGTTTTAGTAGCGGAGGCAAATTTATGGGGGAAAAAAGTTGCCGCTCATGCTCATGGTGCGGAGGGAATCAACATGGCAGTGAAAGCGGGAGTTTCATCCATCGAACACGGAAGTTTTTTGAATGATGAAGGGATTAAATTAATGAAAGAAAAAGGTACGTATTTAGTCGCAGATATTTACAACGATGATTTCATTTTGGCAGAATACGCTAAATTAGGTTTTCCAGAAAAAATCGTGAATAAAGAAAAATTAGTTGGAAAAACCCAACGTGAAAGTTTTCAAAAAGCGGCTAAAGCGGGCGTTAAAATTGCTTATGGCACCGATGCGGGTGTATATCCGCACGGCGATAATGCCAAACAGTTTTTTTACATGGTAAAATACGGCTTAACGCCTGTCCAAACTATCCAGTCGGCAACGATTAATGCTGCCGATTTAATCGGTGTAAAAGATAAAATTGGTTCAATTTCGGTGGGAAAATATGCTGATATTGTGGCAATTGACGGTAATCCAGAACAAGACATTTCGCTTATTGCTACTAAAATGGTATTTGTCATGAAAGACGGAAAAGTGTATGTGAATAAATTGAAATAGATAAAAATTTACTTTCTCAAAAGCATTAAAACTTTCGAGAAGGTAAAACTTAACACTTTCTTAAAGTGAATAACGCTTGCATTTTATAGTTATATCCGAAATTTACTTTGACAAAACACCTACAAGGTGTCGAAGTAATCATCAACAAACGATATGCAAGCCCTTAAAAATAAAAGAGAAGACCTTCTGATTATTGACCAGAAGAAGAAAAAATCAATTGCCATTAACCAAATAATTATGTTAAAAGGTTTTGTCAATTACACGTGTTTTTATCTCCAAAATGGCAAACAAAGCCTCTCTGCCAGAACCTTAAAGCATTATGAAAGTTTGTTGAATGATAAAGGATTTATCAGAGTTCATCGTGGGTTTATTGTTAATCAGAAGTGTATTTTAGAGCATAATTTACTGACTTCTCAATTGCTTTTAACGGATGGGTACGAAGCAGATATTTCTCGAAGAAGGAAAAACGGATTTCTAAAAGGCGTTGAAGTATAGTACTCAATAATCAGTAAATCTGTCCGCTTCGGGGTTTGTTGGTTGTTGTTACGGTTTTTTTTCCGTAAAATTGTTATCAATTAGCAGCAACACTCCGCAATCTAAAAGATGACTTCACGAGAAAAGATAAAATTAGTTTTTGATGAAATGGGTAAAGTGGTGGTTGGTCATGAAAAATTGACAAATCGCCTTTTAATTGGACTTTTTACGGGGGGACACGTTCTCTTAGAAGGAGTTCCTGGGTTAGCTAAAACACTTGCTATCAATACTTTATCAAAGATTCTTGACTTGCACTTTCACCGTATCCAATTCACCCCCGATTTACTTCCCGCCGACCTCATCGGAACTATGATTTATAGCCGTAAAACGGATGATTTTGAAGTTAAAAAAGGGCCTATTTTTGCTAATATTATTCTTGCCGATGAAATAAATAGAGCTCCTGCAAAAGTGCAATCGGCTTTATTGGAGTCGATGCAGGAAAAACAAGTAACTATTGGTGATGAAACTTACCCGCTTGATAAGCCATTTTTGGTTCTGGCAACGCAAAACCCCGTCGAACAAGAAGGAACATTTCCATTGCCCGAAGCACAAGTAGATAGATTTATGCTCAAAGTTTTTGTGGATTATTTGAATAAAGAACAAGAATTAGAAGTAATGCGGAAGATGTCAAATATGGAATTTAATTATCAGCCGAAACCCATTTTGACCAAAGAAGATATTTTCACTATTCGGAAAGAAATTAATAATATTACAATTTCTGAAACCTTAGAAAAATATATTATTGAATTGATTTTCGCAACTCGTAAACCAGGAGATTATGGTTTGAGAGAAGAAGCTCGTTACGTACAATTTGGAGCATCGCCGAGAGCAAGTATCAATATGAATTTAGCTTCTAAAGTATTGGCGTATTTGGATGGACGTGATTACGTTCTGCCCGAAGATATCAAAGAAATTGCTCCCGATGTTCTCAATCACAGAATTATGCTCAATTACGAAGCCGAAGCTGATGGAATTACTACGATGCAAGTGATTGATACTATTTTGAGACGTGTAGCAATTGGAAGGTAAATGTTTTTTTGGTAGAGACAAGGCATTACCTTGTCTCTACCAGTTCTAAAACGCCAGCATTTTCACTGCTGTAATAGCCGCCTCATCCCCTTTATTGCCATGAACTCCTCCCGCACGGTCAAGTGCTTGTTGTTCAGTATTTGGCGTTAATACCCCAAAAATGACAGGTTTATCGTATTTTAAACTCACGTTAGTTAAGCCCTGAGCCACAGCGTGATTGATATAGTCGTTGTGTTTGGTTTCTCCTTGAATTACGCAACCAATACAAATAACCGCATCAATATCATTTTTCTGAGCCATTTTTTGAGCTGCAAAAGTTAATTCATAACTCCCAGGAACATTTGCTCTGACGATATTTTCTGGTTTTGCACCATATTCCAAAAGCGTTTTTACCGCTCCTTGAGCAAGAGCTTCGGTTACTTCTTCGTTCCATTCGGCTACTACCAAAGCAAAACGTTTATCACTAATATCAGGAAGATTATCCGTTGAAAAGATACTTAAATTTTTATGTGCTGAAGACATGAGTTCATCTTTTAGTTTACTTTGTAAAATTACGAATCAACTGCTTAAAACCATCACAATTAATGGAATGAAAGATTCTTCTATTTTACATTTTATCTCAACCATTAAAAGCGAAAATTGGTGGATAATTAATAATTTTAAAACAAAAAAGGAACAGAACCATAGCTCTATTCCTTTTTTGTTTATATAGAAAATGTATGTTTGCGATTTATTCGTAAATCAAATAAATCGTCATTCCTACTTACTCAGCTCCTTCTAAAACTGCTTTGTATTTCTTTGCGTTGATTGCTTCTGATGATTCAGCATATTTTTCAACGATTTCAGAATAGATAGCTAATGCTTCCTTAGACTCTTTATTTGCTTCGTAAGCGGTTGCTAATTTAAGCAAATACGTCGGCGTGAAATATTTGTTAGCCTTATATTCAGATGCTTTTTTGTAATAATCAATAGCATCGCTGTATGCTTTCTTTTCAGAATAAGCATCGCCAATTAATGAATACGCACGAGCTTGAACTAATAAATCTGAACTACTGAATGATTTTAATTGCTCAATAGCAGTGTCATATTTCCCTTCTTTCAAGTTGGCAACACCAGCGTAAAAGTTCGCTAAGTTTCCAGTATTTCCACCAAAATCTGATGCAATTTTTGCCATTTCTTTAGCGGCTACTTTATTTGAATCAGATTCAAATTTGTAAACAGCACTAAATAATTTTGCTTGTCCTTCTTCGTCTTGTGATGAAGTATAGGCTTTGTAACCAAAATAGCCAAATAGCCCTACTACTAAAGCTCCTACTACGCCATAGATTACATTTTTGTTTTTGTCAACAGTCGTTTGAACTTTATTTAGTTCGTGCTGTAATTCATGTTGTAATCCTTCAGCACTTTCTAAAAATTCAAGCGATGTTTTTTCTTCTTTCTTTGCCATTGGTTGGTTTATTGTTATTGTTAATGGTTAATTATCTTTTGTAAGAAATTGAAAATGAGTTGAAAAGACAATTAACTTATTGAATGTCCCTGATTAAAAATCGGACTGCAAAATTATGAAATCTCTTGCAATATTCCATGTTATAAGAGAATCTTTTGAAGGCTAAGTCAAAAAGAATGCCAATGTTAGATTACAGAGGAGATTAGATGATAGAGTTTATTAGATTACAGATGTTAGAGAATAGAATATATATAGGAAACAACATCACTATTTAAGCTAACTTCTATTCTCTGTAATCTATTCTCTATCCAAAAATCACCTTCCTCGCAACCAATTCTCTGGGTTAATCTTGTCAAAGTTTTTCCAAACCTGAAAATTGATTTCTGATGTTCCGTCATTGTCGGTGGCAACAACTCCAATTTTTTGACCCGAATGAATTTTTTGACCCGTCGAAACATTTACATTGGCAAGTTTGCTATAAACTGTAAAATAATCTCCGTGCTGAACTGCCACAATCATATTTGCTCCAGGAATTGACACCACCGATTGTACTATGCCATCGTACACAACTTTTACGTCATTACCCGCACTGGTTTGAATATCTACACCATTATTGTTGGTTTTAATCCCTTTTAAAACGGGATGACGATGAACACCAAAATGGTCTGAAATAAATCCAGAACCCACAGGCCAAGGCATTCGTCCACGTAAAGCAGAAAAGGAGGTTGCCAACTTGCTTTCTTCGGCATTCATGGCAATGGATTTATTATTGGTTGATTCTGTTTTGTTTGAATTTGTTCCTTCGTCGTTATTTTTACTGCGGGAAATCCGTTCACGTTCTTGCGAGCGTTTTATTTCTCTTTCTACAATTCGAGCAATCATGTTTTCTAATTTCTCCACGGCTTGCTTGTTGCTCGCTAATTGATTTTTAAGAACTTTTTCCTTTTGACTCAATTGGGTTACTACGTCAGATTGCTTACCTTTTAAAACTTGTAAGTTTTGGGTTTCTGTGATTTTTTCCCGTAAAACAGATTCTTGTTCTTGTTTTTTCTGCAAAACTTTTACCTGTTCTGCTAATAATTCCGTCCGTACTTTCTGAATTAAAACGGCTTGTTTTTCACGAGCTTCGGAATATTGTTGGAGGTATTTATACCTTCTAACTAACTGATTAAAATTTGCCGAGGAAAATAAAAAGCTCAATTTGTTGAATTTATTACTGGTTTTCGCCGAGGAATAAATCATCTTGGCGTATTCTGCTTTTAGTTTTTCAAGATTCCCTGATAATTCTGTGGTTACTCGAGTCAATTCTTGAGCTTCATTTTCAAGGAGTTGCTGATTTTCGGAAATAATGTCAATCTGTTTGGATTGCTTGTTAATACGTTCTCCGATGGCATTTAATTTTCCAACGCTAACTTCTTTTTTTTGCTCAGTTTTTTCAATGATTTTATTGATTTCCTGTATCCTTTGTAGGTTTTCACGTTTGGCGGCTTCTAACCTCGCTCTACGGTTTGACTTCCTGCGAGTCTGTCCGTGAATATCCGCTAAACTCAAACATAACAAAACAAGAAGCAGTCCTGAAACAAATTTCGGGGCTGCTTGGAATGAGATGATATGTTTTAGAAATTTAATGAGGTTGGACGTTTTGAGTTTTAAATTTAATTACTGTCGTTAGTTGACAGTTTTATACTATTTTTTCAAAAATTTCTCTGGAACTTTAAAAGGAAATTCCAAAGGCGTATCTAATAACTCAACTTTTGTATGTTTAATATTAACCACCGTTTGGTACATTTTCTGGTCTTCTTGTGATTTATAATCTACGGTAATCAAACTCGAATTTGGGAATAAATATTGATTCAATGTAGTGAAATCATCAAAATCTAAAGTTAATTTATTGTCCGTATCTTCTTGCGTGAGCAATAATTTCTTTAATTTTCTGTTTTCTCCGATATAATTATCAATCATTACTTTATCCTGTTCTTGTTTCAATAAATAGTACTCATTTTCACGAGTAACTCTTGATTTATTTTTTTTGAAAGGACGATTACCAATAATTAAAGATTGAAGAATGTCATAATTAACATTGAAGTTGAATTTTTCGGCAAAATCACTGTAAGTCAACTCATTATAGTTACCCTCTAATTTATTGTAAATTTTTACAATATCCTTATCAAAAAGTGCCGATGCTACTGAAAATCCTAATGCAGAAATATTCATCCAGATAATACTATCCTTTTTCATTCTAATATCTACATTGACTGTTTGGTTTAATTTGGGGCTTTTTATCGAAACCTTTGCTTTTGCCTTTAAATACTTAAAATCAATTTCGTCAACTTTTACTTTGTCTTCGTCATTTTCAACAACATTTACGGGAACACTCGGAATGGTGACTTGTACAGAATCTGTTGGAAGGGTAGGAGTTGTAACCGTAACATTTGTTGAATCGACAACAATTGCTGTTTTATTGATTTGTTGACGTTTGCAGGAAGCAAAAAATAAAGTTATTGCAAGAAGGAATATAATGGGTTTGTTCATTTTCAAGGTTATTTGTGGAGTAGCACAGGTTTTTAACCTGTTCGGAGTACTGATAAACAGGTTGAAAACCTGTGCTACTTTTATTCTACGAGCTTCATTTGAGCTATTTTTTGGTCAATTAATGTACTGGTTGTGCCGACGGTTTTGGCTTTTTTCCATTGTTCAACGGCTTTGTCTTTTTCGCCTAACTGAAATAAGACATCTCCTAAATGTTCGATAATTACACCACTTTTATCTTTTTTCTGGTCATTTAACTCGGCTGCTTTCTCCAAAAATGGTTTAGCTTTTTTGTAGTCTTTCATTACGTACAATACCCATGCGTAGGTATCTAAGTACGTGGCATCATCAGGATGTTTTTCTACTAATAATTCAGCTAATTGAGCGGCTCGGTCCAATTTTTCTTTTCGCAATGAAAGGAAATAACTGTAATTATTTAATACATGGTCATTATTCGGATTTTCTTTCAGAGCTGCTTCGTAGGCTTCATCCGACTTTTCGTGTTTATTCAAACTGTTATAGGTATCACCTAACAAAGCGTAAATATGCTGGGTTAAATCGGAGCCTTCGGGAGCCAGTCTGCGGGCTTCTTCCAATGATTCTAAAGCTCGAATATGATTCCGTTTTTGATAATATGCCGAACCGTTCAAATACCAAAATGCCGACTGATTCGGGAAAACCTCAATGGCTTCTTCACTGTGAACAATAGCACTATCAACTTGTCTTAATCTGAAATCCATGTTGATGATATTTCCCCAAACATCGTGAACCGATTTATCTAATCGAGCAGCTTTTACGTATTCGTCTCTTGCCCCTTTTTCATCACCTTTTTGTAATAATAAATCACCAAAAATAGCGTGTGATTTTGGGTCAGTTGGATTTTGTTTAACTAATGATTTTACCAAATTAAAAGCCGTTTCTCTTGATTTATCATCTTTCACCATACTCATATATCCCATCAAGATTCGGGCTTTGGTGGTTGCATCAAGATTATTATCGGCAAAAGCCAATTCTAATTCTCGATTACACTTTTCCATATCACCTTTTTCCTGATATAATTGTGCGAGCATTACGTGAGCCTGAGCATTATCGGGATTTATTTTTAGTATTTTCTCAAGATACGGAATCGCCTTTTCGCTTTGTTTATTAGACATCAATAATTCCGCTTGGTCGATGCTAAATTCAATTTCTTCGGGATCAGAAGAAACCAGTTTCTCCCCTTCTTTTACAGCATCATCCACCTTGCCAATCTTCATCAAAACCATTTGCTTTTGGCGAGTAACTTCTTCGTTAACGCCCATGATTCGTTCTGCACGGTCATAAGATTTTAAAGCTTCATCATATTGATTATCAAAGATATAAACCGCCGCTTGTTCAACGTGGTATTCTGCTTTAGTAGGATTTTGGGAAATTAAATTTTGATAAACCTTTGCCGCTTGTTCATATTTACGTTTACGGACGTACAAATCAGCTAATAGTTCACCATAAGTAGCATTTTCGGGGTCTTGTTGAACGGCTTTCTCAGCGTAAATTAAGGCTTTATCTTCTTCTTTTAATTTTTGGTAATTATTGGATAAAGCGTAGAATATTCCGCTGTTTTCGGGCGTAATTTCAAGGGCTTTTTGGTATGCTGGAATTGCTTTTTCATAATCTTCCATCATATAAAATTTCATCCCTTCCGTGAAATATGCTTCCGCTTCTTGTAACTGAGAAATGGTAGGCTCATCTTTTTTCTTAGAATCCTTTTTTTGAGAAAAAGATAATGTGTTGATTATCAAAATGATAGTCAGCGAGGTGAAGATATTTTTTAAGCTAAAATTCATGTTTCTTTTGAAGGTACTCAAAAATAAAAAGCATTTTGACAATTATAGAATAGATAACTAAACATAATTTCTTGCAATTTAATAAAAATACGGTTAATTGATTGTAATACAGTATTCGTAGATGAAATTATTACAATATTTATACCACTACTTAACGAAAAATACTTAAAATCAGTATATTGTTAGTTTCTGAAACTTTGCTTTTAAGAATTCTTTGATTGAATGCGAAAAACAAGCGTATTTTTGTATTAAATTTTACTCACAAATCATCATGCAACAAGTAAATGACGTAATGCTTCAAGCGGCCGAAGCATTCAAGAAATATCGTAAAATTTCAGGAAAAGAGAAAGCAACTTTCTTAAGAGCAATTGCGGAAGAAATAGAAGGTTTAGGCATGGAATTAATCCAAATCGCCATGCAAGAAACAAATCTGCCCGAAGGACGTTTAGTTGGTGAGCGTGGACGTACCATTTTTCAACTCAAAACGTTTGCCGATTTATTAGATGAAGGCTCTTGGGTTGAAGCCCGAATTGATACAGCAAATCATCAACGTCAGCCAATTCCCAAAGTTGATATTCGTAAAATGTTAGTCCCAATTGGTACTGTGGCAGTTTTTGGAGCGAGTAATTTTCCGTTTGCTTATTCTACGGCGGGTGGAGATACGGCTTCAGCATTGGCTGCTGGTTGTCCAGTCGTAGTAAAAGGACATCCTGCCCATGCCCGTACATCGGCGATGGTGGCAGGGGCAATCTTGAAAGCGGCGGAGCGTACCAATATGCCAAAAGGCGTGTTTGCTCATTTGGATAGTGGCGATGGTTTTGAAGTTGGAAAAGCATTGGTGATGCACCCAGAAACAAAAGCAGTTGGTTTTACGGGTTCATTTAGCGGAGGAAAAGCTTTGTTTGATATAGCAAATCAACGGAAAGAACCCATTCCTGTTTTTTCAGAAATGGGAAGTGTGAATCCTGTCGTTTTGATGCCCGAAAAATTGACTCAAGATGCTGAAAATGTAGCGATGTCTTACGCCAGCTCAATCACGTTGGGTGTTGGACAGTTTTGTACAAATCCAGGATTGATTTTCGGTGTAGAAAATGAAGACCTTGAAAAATTTATGGATATTTTATCCGATGAAATTGAGAAGGTAGCTCCTGCAACGATGTTAAATGCGGGTATTTATAAAAACTTTGAAGGAAAGAAAACACTTGCCTTGGCTCAAGATAAGGTAATAACGGAATCTGTTTCTAAAGTTGAAAAAACATCCCAAATCCAAGGTACAGCAACGATTGCGTCTGTGAGTGCCGATGTTTTTCTTAAAAATCCAACTTTACATCAAGAGGTTTTTGGTCCTTTTTCATTGGTAGTAAAATGTAAAGACTTAGCCCAATTGTCGGAGGTTTTAGGACATTTAGAAGGACAACTTACCGCAACCTTAATGGCGACAGAATCGGAACTGCAAGCCAATGAAGAAATTGTTGATATTTTAAGAAATATATCGGGAAGGTTAAATTTCAATAACGTTCCAACGGGCGTAGAAGTTTGTTTTGCGATGCAACACGGAGGGCCATTTCCAGCATCAACAGATGGAAGATTTACCTCTGTTGGCCCCGATGCCATCAAACGTTTTGTGCGTCCTGCCAGTTATCAAAGCTTTCCAGATAGTTTATTGCCCGATGAATTAAAAGAGGCTAATCCCTTGAATATTTGGCGAATGGTAGATAATGAGTGGAAGAAATAAGGATAAATATTGTATGGTAAGGTTTGTCGATTTTTAAACCTTAAATTTGTGTTGATTTATGCCACAAAGTGATAAACTCCTTAACGTTGTCAGCGTTCAAAATGCAGACAACGTTATTATCTCCTATAAAACTTCAATTCTGGGAGCTTCGTGGCAACATCAATAATAATTACAATCAGTAGAAAACTAAGAAATGAGTGTAGAAATAAAATATTTGAGTAAGTTAAGAGATGATAAAACCTTCGTATATATTTATACAGACAGTTATAGTGAAGCCGATTATGGTTTTATTATTGACTTCAACGAAGAGTTTTTAGTCCTTAAAAAGTTTAATGAAGAAAGTTTATTTGATGGAATTTCAATCTTGAGGAGAGACAATATTACTCGCATCAACTGGGGAGGAAATGATATTGAAAATACCTTCAAATTAATTTTTAAGAAAGAATACGAATCGGAAGTAAAAAATATCAATTTAGAGTCGATTGAAACCATTATAAAGTCTGCTTTTGATAATTTTAATCACCTAACCGTTAGAATCCAAGATATTGACAATAGCGTTTATATTATTGGGCAATTGGAAGATATTGACGAAGAAACTTTAGTGATTAATGCTTTCGGAACGAAATCAACCTTAGATAGAAGTCATTTAATGGTTTCTCTCGAAAATATCACCCGAGTAGATGCGGGTGGAATTTATGAACGAAATTTGCAGATACTATTTGATAAAAAAGCACAATCATGAGTTTTAAGTAGGACAGGCTTTCAACCTGTCTCACAAAATCTCTAAAGACAGATTGGAAACCTGTCCTACGTAAAACAATTTATGCAAAAAAGAAGAATCGCCATTCTTGGCTCAACGGGTTCGATTGGTACTCAGGCATTAGAAGTCATCGAAGCGAATCCAGATAGTTTTGAAGTAGAAATTTTAACAGCTCAAAACAACGCCGATTTATTGATTGAACAAAGTATTAAGTTCAATCCCAATTGCGTAGTCATTACCAACGAAACCCTTTATGACAAAGTTTTTACGGCTCTTTCACATACCGACGTGAAGGTTTACGCAGGAATGAAAGCCGTTGAAGAAGTCGTGCAAATGGATACCGTTGATATTGTTTTGACCTCAATGGTTGGTTATGCGGGGCTTTTACCGACCATCAAAGCCATTGAAGCAGGTAAACATATTGCCCTTGCCAACAAAGAAACGTTAGTGGTGGCAGGTGAAATTATTACCAAACTTGCCGAAGAAAAAGGTGTAAATATCTATCCTGTCGAT
This sequence comes from Bacteroidota bacterium, assembly GCA_040387735.1. Classification (GTDB taxonomy): domain Bacteria; phylum Bacteroidota; class Bacteroidia; order Cytophagales; family Spirosomataceae; genus Arcicella. The sequence continues at coordinate 77,307 of JAZKDE010000002.1, read as the reverse complement.
TCAGAACATTCGGCTATTTTTCAGTGCTTAGTCGGAGAGTTTCACAATCCAATTGAAAAGATAATATTGACAGCTTCGGGTGGACCTTTTCGTGGAAAACAGCGAGCTGAGTTAGAAACCGTTACAAAAGCTCAAGCGTTGAAGCATCCAAATTGGGTAATGGGAGCAAAAATTACCATCGATTCTGCCAGTTTGATGAATAAAGGTTTGGAAGTAATTGAAGCTAAATGGCTTTTTGGTTTGCAAGCGTCTCAAATAGAGGTAGTTGTGCATCCTCAATCAATTATTCATTCCTTAGTTCAGTTTGAAGACGGTTCGATGAAGGCTCAAATGGGTTTGCCCGATATGAAACTACCAATTCAGTTTGCCTTGGGTTTCCCAAACAGACTAAAATCGGATTTTCCACGTTTTGACTTCACAAAATATCCGTCTCTCACATTTGAACAGCCCGATAAAAAAACATTTCGTAACTTGCAATTAGCTTTTGACGCAATGGAAAAAGGCGGAAATCTCCCTTGTATCATGAACGCCGCCAACGAAATAGCTGTTGAAGCATTTTTACAAGATAAAATCGGTTTCTTAGCAATGTCAGATTTCATTGAAACTTGTATGACCAAAGTATCGTTTATTCAAAAACCAAGCATTGATGATTACGTGCAAACGGATGAAGCAACAAGACGGTTTGCGAAAGAATTATTGTAAAAATAAAAAATATGACTCAAATTCTTAAAATACCCAAACTGGAATATGCAGGATTCACTGATGATGAATTTTTTGAGTTCTGTATGGCTAATGAAGGATTAAAGTTTGAACGAAATAGTAAAAGAGAAACGATTATAATGCCACTAACCAGTTACGAAAGTGGAGTGCAAGAATCCAATTTTGGTTTTCACATTCAACTTTGGAATCACACATATAAAAAAGGATTTGTATTCAGTTCGCAAACAGGCTTTACATTACCCAATGATGCTATTCGTTCTCCAGATTGTGCTTGGATTTCGACGGAAAGACACAATAATATTTCACTTGAAGAACGTAAAAAGTTTGCTCATGTAGTTCCCGATTTTGTGGCAGAAATTAAATCTTATTCTGATTCATGGAAAGGGCTTCAACTCAAAATGGTGGAATACATGGAGAATGGTGTCCAATTGGGTTGGTTGATTAATCCATTCGATAAAAAAGTAATGATTTATACCCCTGAAAACGTCAATCCAATCGAACAAGATTTTGGAATTATTACAGGTGGTAAAGTACTTATAGGTTTAGAAATAGATTTAAGAACAGTTTTTCAAGAGATTTTATAAAATTATCATATTTAAAATAATAATACACGTTACCAATTTATAAACTGTTTACTGGTAACTGATAACTGAAAATAATGGAAGGTTTAGTAATGGCGGGACAGTTGATTTTAGCACTGTCAATTTTAGTTAGTTTGCACGAATTTGGGCATTATATCACGGCAAAGTGGTTCAAAATGCGAGTAGATAAATTTTATCTTTTCTTCGATTTTTTGTTTCCAGTTCCAACACTTCTCAATTTTTCACTCTTCAAAAAGAAAGTTGGTGATACCGAATACGGTATCGGTTGGTTTCCTTTGGGAGGTTATGTTTCAATTGCAGGAATGATTGACGAAACGCAGGATGCTTCTAAATTAGCAACCGTTCCAGAGCCTTGGGAATTTAGAGGAAAACCAGCTTGGCAGCGTTTAATCGTAATGTTAGGTGGAATTATCGTTAACCTTATTTTGGGAGTTCTTATTTTCTGGGGCATCAGATATAACTCCGGGGATAACTATGTAACGCTTTCTGAAGTAAATAAGCAAGGTATTTATGCAGGTAAAATTGCGGAAGAAGTTGGCTTCAAAACGGGAGATAAAATCTTAGCCGTGAACGGAAAAGTGCCTGTTCGTTTTGATGAAGTTCCTAAGTTAATCATGGAGGATGATGCAAAATACACGATAGAACGGAATGGTGAAACAAAAGATATTACACTTCCTAAAGGTTTTTTAGACCAATTAGCAAATGGTAAAAAAGGTGAATTTATTCAAGAAGGTTTACCATTTGATGTGAAAGAGGTTTCGGAGAATGAAGGCGGTGGCGGTGCTTTCAAAGCAGGTTTAAAAGTGGGAGATAAATTTGTTGGTGTTGCAGGAAAACCTGTTAAATTTTACCAAGAATTAGCCCCTATTCTGATGAGTAATAAAGGAAAAGTAGTATTGGCTATCATTGACAGAAAAGGTTCCTTAGATACGTTGAAAATAAGTGTTTCGAGCGAAGGGAAAATTGGTATCAGACCAAATTCTTTGCTGAAAGACACCCACGAAGATTTCACAATTGGTCAAGCATTTAACGCAGGTTTTGTTGAAGCATTTGCCGTTGTAGGAACAAATTTGAAAGGTTTTAAAAAGATTTTCAAAGGGGAAGTTTCTGCTTCAAATGCCGTGAGTGGACCAGTGGGAATTGCCAAAATTTTCGGTGGAAAATGGGATTGGGCTAATTTCTGGTTTTTAACGGGTTTATTATCAATGTCTTTAGCATTTATGAATGCTTTGCCAATTCCTGCTTTAGACGGAGGACACGCTATTTTCTTGATTTGGGAAATGATTACTGGAAAAACACCATCAATTAAAGTGCAAGAAATTGCTCAACAAGTTGGAACTGTTATTCTCTTGGGCTTAATGGTATTTGCCTTCGGTAATGATATTTTTAAGATTTTTAAGTAACCGTAACCTGATGCTTCTGCATCGGAAGTAAATGATTTTTTCGTTAAAGAATATACATTTTTTAAAACCTGCAAGTCTCAAAAACACTTGCAGGTTTTTACTTTTGGGAATAATTTTAATGCTCAGTTCTTCCCTAAAAGTATGTAACTTTTCAGCTAATAAGCTTCATGACTTTCATACCAGTATTACCGAAATGCGGTATAATGCCAAAGAAAAAGCCTATGAAGTTAGCCTTCGTGTATTCTCGGATGATTTAGAAAAGGCTCTTGCTGCCATTCATCAAAATCAAAAAATTGTATTATCCAATATAGATAAGAATGATGCTTTCGTGGAGCAATATGTTCGTAAACATTTTGTGATAACGAACCCTAAAAACCAAAAGCGAAATTATCAATATATCGGCAAGGAAAAAGAGGGGGAAGCAATTTGGATTTATCTGGAAATATCAGCAAATGAACCGATTAATGGTTCTAAATTGCAAAATGATATATTGTTAGATTTCTTTGAAGACCAGACCAATATCGTCAATATTTTTATCCAAAATGACAAAAAATCTTATTTGTTCAATATGAAGAATAAGGTTTTTACAGTAGAATTTTAGTGAATTATCTTCAATAGATCGTCCTTAATTCCTTGCCAATGTTGATTCAAATTTAGAGTTTCAATGCTAATAGTGTGTCCTTCGTGTGTGTAACTTAAACGCATACTTTTCTGCACGGTTGGATACAGTAAAATGCCTTCTGCATTCGGGTTAGTCTGATTCTTTAGATAGGCAAATAGTTGATACAAATTCTGCGAATGAATTTTCTCCGAATCATAATATTTCTGCAACGTTTCCTTGTAATATTTCGTATCAATAATCACTTTTCTGTCGTTGATTTGTAACGAAATATCTGTCTGCATTTTTGGTAAAAAGTGGTGTTGTTCTCCTGCCATTTTCCACCGTAAATCTTCTCTATAAACTCGTGCTTCTGGTATTTCTATCTTGTAAAAATTGCGAATAAATTCTTCAAAAAGCATCGCCATTTGACGTTCATCTCGTAAAAAATCTTTGAATTGATAATTTCCAGAATTTTCATTGATGAGTAAATTCTTGTGAATTAACTCGCTGATATTCAATAGGAATGAATAAAAGGAATTGTTTCGGTGAATCTTGACCGAATGAAAAATATCATCTGACAAATGAATCGAATTCACTTCGTGTAACCGATAAATAATGGCTCTAATTTCGTGTTGTAGAGTTGAGGCAAGTTCTGGAGTCTTAATTAAATTTTGAAGCGTAGTTTTTAGGATTTGGTTGGGTAAGATATCGGCAGAAAGCTCGTCAAACTCACAATTAGCTAATCCTTTTTGAAATAGATTTTTACGTAGGGAAGTAGTGATGTCAACTTTACCCTTAATACCCTGATAAACTTCATTTTCAGTGATATATTGTCTATCGATTCCACGTTTTAAAAGTGTTTTTGTACCACTCAAAAGGACTTTGGCGAGTAGATTTAGTAAATCAGTATTATCATCAGCTGAAACGCCCACCAAGTCCTTTTCTTCCAACTTGTTCCAAGCGTAGCAAAGTAAGTAATAGATATTTTGAATTGGAATCATATTTCCAGTAGCTTCCGAATTTCGCTCTTCGCTTTTTCTTCATTATCAAACCAGTATTCTTCTAAAAGTGGAGCGATTTCTAAATTGATAACTCGCTTGTACCATTTTTGTACATCGTCTCCTTCTGTAAAATTTGAGAAATAACTATGTCCAATTTGAAAGCCTTTTTGCAGGTTTTTATCTTTTAAAATAACCTCATTTAACTTAGTGATTTTCGTAACTATATGCTCAGCAAATACAGGGTTAATACTTTTTTCTGCTAAAAAATTAACTAATTTTTGATTAAAAAGAGGTTCGAGCGAAATAAAGGCAAAACGTCTGCGAAGAGCATAATCAATCATTGCCAATGAACGGTCAGCCGTGTTCATTGTGCCAATAATATGTAAATTATCTGGAACATAAAATGGCTCCGAATCTTTGTCTCCGTAAGTAAGAGCCATTTCATTAGCACGTCCACGCTTGTCAGATTCTATCAGAAGGAGTAATTCACCAAAGATTTTACTTAAATTGCCTCGATTTATTTCATCAATAATGAAAAAATGGTCAACCCCCGAATTTCGTTGAGCTTGCCGACAAAATTCGTAAAAAATGCCATTCTTTAATTTAAAACCACCTGAATCGTCAGGACGCAATCCCTGAATAAAATCTTCGTAGCTGTAAGATTGATGAAACTGCACCATTTTGATTCTGGAATCATCTTGTGTCCCCATCAAAGTGTAAGCTAATCGTTTGGCGATAAAGGTTTTCCCAACCCCTGGAGGACCTTGTAAAATAATATTTTTCTTATAATGAAGTGTATCAATAATTTCATCGAATTTTGAATCCTCAATAAATAGGTCTTTTAAAGCATCTTTTCGCTCGTAAGGAATGAGTATGTCCTCTGTCTGAATCGACTCTTTTTGAGCATCTATCATTGCTTGAATTGCCTCAAATTCTTCTTCGGTCAATCGAAATAAACTACCTTGATTATTTTTTAATATTTCTGAGTCCTTAAAAAAATAAAGAAATTTGAGTTCTGCCCAATCAATGGACTGTGGAACTCGTTCTTTCATTTTAAAAGTAATCACTTCGCCTAACTTTGAATCTCGATGAAGTGGTTCAGTTATCTCAAATACGGCTTTTATCTGCTTAACGGGAGTTGATTCATAGCCAATAACGAAATCCCCTGGTTGGACTAACTCAAAATACTTGTAAATCCGACGTTTATTCTCAAATTCATTGTGGGATGTGTAATGCTGAGTCTGATTTATTTTAAATGAATCAATCGACCAGATGCGAGGGTTGACATTGAGCCACCAATAATTTCGAGATTTTGTTGAGGTCATTTTGCACAAGATTGATTCGGACGAATAGCAAAGATAATAATTGATGATTTTAAATGCACCAATTTATCGTTTCCTATTTTGTAAGATTGTAGAAACTATAAGGCACAAAAAAAGTCTTGGCATAGCCAAGACTTTCTTGTGTTTTCTTTCGAAAGAAACTAAAGTAGATATTACTTCTTAGTAGTATCAGCAGACATTGCAGTTGTATCAACAGCAGCAGTATCAGCAACAACAGTAGTATCAACAACAACTGAATCAGTTGCAGTAGTTTCAGCTTTTTTCTCAGAACAAGCAGCTAATGACATCATTGAAGCTACTAATGCGAATGCAAAGAATTTTTTCATTTCTGTGGTGATTTGGGTTTGATTTGATACAAATTTATGTACAAGTTTTATTCTGTGCAAGAAATCTTAAGGAAATTTTAATAATTCTAAAAAGTTCTTTCTTTTCACCCTATTTTTCACGGAAAAATACAAATAAACTATTAATTTAACTTAATGTTTAAGGATAATTTTAACTTTTGAGTGTGAAAATCGGAAGAATTTAAGGATTGATTTCTTGGATTATTAATATTTTGAAGCAAATTGTATAAAAAAAAGAAGTCTTTGTTTTGAACAAAGACTTCTTTACTTATTAGCTTTTAATCTCAAAACTATTGTGAAACTAATCTTTTTAAACGGTCATAAAAACCAGTGCTTCTAAAAGTAAAAGTTTTGTGAAGAATATAATTGAAGACAAAACTAAATCCCATTCCAGCAATCTGACAACCTAATTCATTAAGATTCATTGGTTTGCTTGTAAAAGGTAATGTTATGGAGTTTTGCCCTAAGGTTGCTTCAACGAATTTTAGTGATGTAACCGAAAAGAAAACGGTAATTCCCCATGAACCAATGGCTACCATCATGAACTTCAACATTTCTCGTCGAGTTTGATTGGTGTTACGAGCATCAAAGGCGAACATTTTGGTAAGAACAAAACCAACGATGAACGAAATGAGGTAAGCCAATGATACGGCAGAACTGTAAGAAAATCGAAATTTATTCCGAAGAATACTTCCCGCTATTAATTGTACCGCTGCACCCGTTCCTGCTACTAAAAAATAGGCAATGAGGTCTTTTTTGTTGATTAAGGTTGATTTCGGCAATGTTAGAAAAGTTTTTTGACTAAATCTGGAGCAATTCCCAAAAGGATAGTCAGGGCTGTTGTTAGGATTAAGGTATATTTATAAATTGGGGAGATTTCGATTTTTTCGGTATCCCCTTTTCTCATATATGCGGCAATAATTGGTTTGAAATAATAATAAATACCAACGGCTGACATCAATACTGCAATGACTAATAAACCTTTGAACAATGGTGATGGATTAGCAAAAGCATCAGTAAATATGAAGAATTTTCCGAAGAAACCTGCCGTCAATGGAATACCTGCTAATGATAACATTGAAACTGCTAAAACGAATGCCAAAAATGGATTATTTTTAGATAAACCGTTCAAGGCATCAAAACTTTCATCTGGTTTGCCTGCTTTTGATTTTGCTTCAGATACGACGATTAAGACTGCAAAAGCAGAAATCGTTGCAATTGAATAAGCCAATGAATAAAACAAGATTGAAGCGTTTGTTTCAGGACGTTTTGCTAAAACGGTAATTAATAAATATCCAGCGTGCGAAATACTTGAATAAGCCAACATACGCTTGAAACTTTGTTGATAAACAGCGGTAATATTACCGATAATCAATGTTATGCCGGTGATATATACTAATGGGTTGCCCCACAAACCGTACATCGCTGGAAATGAAGTTGATAATATGCGGTAAGTTGCTGCAACACCCGCCGTTTTCACAACGGTTGACATGAAAGCAGTAAACAACGTTGGAGCTCCGTCATAAACGTCTGGAGTCCAGAAGTGGAAAGGAGCGGCTGAAATCTTAAATAATAAGCCAACCATAATCAAGATGATTCCAGCCATTAAGATTGGGCCATATTGACCACCCATTTGGGCTTTGGCATCATTAACCGCTACGCCAATTCCATGAATATCAAAAGAACCAGTTGCTCCGTAAACTAAAGCTACACCAAATAATAAAATACCTGTTGCGAATGAGCCCATCAAAAAGTACTTTAAAGCAGCTTCGTTTGAACGTAAATTACGTTTGTCAGAACCAGTAAGTACATACATTGAAACAGAAAGGATTTCCAAACCCACGAAAAGCATAATTAAGTTTTCATAAGTAACCATCATTATTGCCCCAACTACCGAAAACAATAAAATTGCGTAGTATTCAGCAGGGTGAGAATGCTCTTCATCATCGCCAAAACCTCGTGAAATAGCAACTACTAAAAGCGTTGCCACCAAAATTATTGTAGTGAAATTGATGGATAAATTATTGGTTTTCAACATACTATTGAACCAATAATATTCATGGTTCCAGTCTGCAAAATTCAGACCCAGAGCAATGAGGATAAAAATTAGGGTTGCGGGTAATAAGATTTTACGGTTATTTAAAAACCCTAAAAACAAATTACTTATTCCAAAAAGTGATAAAGCTATAATTGCGTTCATAATATCAGTTATCAGTTATCAGTTGTCAGTTATCAGTTGTCGGTTATCAGTTGTCGGTTATCAAATGTTATTTGTTAGGGGTAATTATTAATTACGAAAAACCTAATAAATAAAATTTGATACCTCATTCCTCATATCTTATACCTAATACCTCATGCCTAATACCTACTAATTACTTAATGATTGATAATAATTGACTAACGGCTGGTTCGGTTAATTTTAAGAACATATTAGGAGCTATTCCTAACCAAATGACCAAAAATGATAATGGAAATAATACTGCTTTTTCAGAAAATGTTAAGTCTGCAAAACCTTCGGTAATTTTTGAAGTAATACCAAACATTGATTTCTGAACCATTCTTAACATATAAACTGCACCAAGAATAATCGTTAATCCTGCTACTGCCCCTACCCAAACATTGTATTCGTAAACTCCTTTTAATAATAAAAACTCTCCTACAAAACCATTCGTTAATGGCAATGCTACTGATCCCAACATTAAGATTACGAAGTAAACCGTAAGATTTGGAGTTGTTTGTGTAATACCTCCCAAACGAGCTAATTCACGTGAATTAGTACGTTGTTGGATGATTTCTACGATGAAGAAAAGACCTACTACGTTGATTCCGTGTGCTAACATTTGAATTAATGCTCCTTGAATTCCGTCAATGTTTCCACTGAAAATCCCCGCAGACATCAATCCCACGTGGGCGAATGATGAATAAGCGATGAGGCGTTTCATATCTTTTTGTTGAATGGCAATAATTGAACCATACACAATTCCGATAACAGAAAGTATAATGGCAACCATTCCGTATTTATCAACGGCTAAAGGAGTTATTGGTAATATAAAGCGAATCAATCCGTAAGTACCCATTTTTAGCATAATTCCCGACAATAACATCGTTCCAGCAGTTGGTGCTTCAACGTAAGTATCTGGTTGCCAAGTATGGAATGGGAACAAAGGCATCTTAATAGCGAAAGCAATAAAAAATGCTCCAAAAATATAGCTTTGTTGCGTTAAGTCTAAAGATTTTGCTACTGCATAAATAGATTCAAAATCTGCTTTATGAGCAATTCCTGGCGTTTGGATGTATAAATAAACTAAAGCCAACAACATAAATAATGAACCAAAGATGGTATAAACAAAGAACTTGAAAGTTACTTTAATCCGATTTTCTCCACCCCAAATAGCTGCAATGAAATAAACTGGAATCAAAGCAACCTCAAAGAAGAAGTAAAATAAGAAAATATCTCTCGCTGTGAAAACACCAATCAATGCCGCTTGCATAAACAAGATAAGAGCATAGAAAGTCGGAGCATTTTTGTAATTGTTATTGAACGTCGAAAGAATGATGAAAGGAATCATCAACGTTGTAAGGCAAACCAGAATTAAACTGATTCCATCAATTCCAACCGAAAATTTTATACCTGCCGAATGAATCCAATCGTAGCTTGCAGCAAATTGGGTTGTGGCATTTGGCACGAACGAAGAATAGATGTACACACCCAAAATCATTTCTGCAAAGGCAAAAATGGTTGCAATCTTTTTAGCATTTTCTCCTTTGGTCGTCAGGGTCAGAATTCCTGCGATAATGGGGAGGAGAATTAGTGAAATTGTTAGCATTTTTATATTTTATATTATCCTAAAATAAAACTTTTCAAACTGAAAATGATGATAGCCGCAATTGATAAAACCATCGCAAAAAGATAGAAGCCCGTTGTTCCATTCTGCAATAATCTTGCTTCAGCAGAAAGTGATTTTACTAACTTCCCAATGCCTTCTACGATTAAATCTATCACTAAAAACTCAAATACAGAATAGAAAAAATTAGATAAAGCTGTGATTGGTTTCACAAAAACACTATCATAAATTTCGTCAACGTAGTATTTGTTGTAAATTAATTTTTGAATTCCAGAAACTTCGCTGTCTGCCGATGGAACAGCTTTTTTACTTACGTAGATTACGTAAGCAACTATTGCCGAAATTAATGCTGCTATAACCGAAACTACCATTAATGTTATTTCTAATGATTCATCAACGGCTGCGTGTTCTACTTTTGAATGAGCAAATAGGGGAGCCATAAATTCTGCCAAACCCGAATGTCCTCCAAAAATATGCGGTAAATTAAAGAATCCACCAATGGCCGAAAGAACTGCCAAAATCATTAGTGGAGCGGTCATCGTAATCGGTGATTCGTGCAAATGGTGTTTTTGTTCTGCTGTTCCTCTGAATTCCCCGAAGAAAGTCAAAAATAACAAACGGAACATATAAAACGAAGTCATTATTGAACCTAAAAGAGCAAATGCCCACATTAATTTATTGTGTTCGTAAACGTGAGCTAAGATTTCGTCTTTTGAGAAGAAACCCGAAAATGGCGGAATTCCCGAAATCGCAATCGTAGCAATCAAGAACGTAACAAAGGTTACTGGTAAAACTTTACGAAGTCCTCCCATTTTACGAATATCTTGTTCATCAGACATTGCATGGATTACTGAACCTGCTCCTAAGAATAATAACGCTTTGAAAAATGCGTGTGTCATTACGTGGAAAAATGACGAAGAATATGCCATTACACCTAATCCCATGAACATATAACCCAATTGAGATACCGTAGAATAGGCTAATACTTTTTTGATGTCGTTCTGGAAAAGACCAATTGAAGCGGCAAAGAATGCGGTTGCTAAACCAACCCAAGCTACAATTTCTAATGTTTCGGGAGCAAGCGAATACATGAAGTTTGAACGGATAATCATGTAAATTCCTGCCGTTACCATCGTCGCTGCGTGAATAAGAGCAGATACGGGTGTTGGGCCAGCCATTGCATCAGGCAACCAAGTATATAATGGAATTTGGGCTGATTTACCCATCGCTCCAACAAATAATAAAAGCGTAATGTAGAATAAAGTTTTATCTCCCGATAAATACCCACCGTCCACAACTGATTCTTGAATACTTGCATATTCAACCGAACCGAAGTGATTGATAATCATGAAAATACCTAATAAGAAACCTAAGTCCCCAATACGGTTCATGATAAATGCTTTACGAGCAGCGTTTCCGTAGTTATTGTTCTTGTTCCAGAAACCAATTAAAAGATATGAACAAAGTCCAACACCTTCCCAACCGATAAACATTACTACGTAATTTGACCCCATCACTAACAAAAGCATGAAAAACAAAAAGAGGTTAAGGAAAGCAAAGAATTTTCCGAAACCTTCATCATGGCTCATGTAGCCGATTGAGTAAATATGAATTAATGAACCAACTCCTGTGATGATTAATAACATCAATAAAGATAATTGGTCAATTAGAAATGACATGGAAATGTTCAATTTTCCAACTGTAATCCAGTCAAAAACTGAAACTACTTGTGGCTTTCCATCAAATCCGAAGAACAATGATAACACACAAGCAAAAGAAGCTAAGGCAACTCCCGAACTGATAATACCAGCCAAAGATTTTGGAACATGGCGAAAACCGATTCCATTAATCAGGAAACCGAGAAGGGGAAGAAGAGGAATTAGTGTAATTAGGGACATATTTTTTCAGTTATCAGTTAACAATTAACAGTTATCAGGTTTGAGATTCACCTTTTACTATTCACCTTTTACCGATTTTTACCATTTCAATTTATTCAATAAACCAACGTCAATGGTTTGGATATTTCTGTAAATCATTACAATAATGGCCAATCCAACAGCTACTTCTGCGGCGGCTACTGCCATAATAAAAAAGACGAAAATTTGACCTGATGGGTCAGATTTGTACGATGAAAACGCTGCTAAAAGAAGATTCACGGAATTGAGCATCAACTCAACCGACATGAAAATGATGATAGCATTTCGGCGGGTCAATACGCCGATGATTCCGATACAAAAAAGAGCAGTACTGAACCAAATATAGTAGTTCAAAGGGATTTGTCGGATAATGTCAGGTACTTGCATAATGCTTGGTTTACGTAATAAGACGCAAAAATACGGTTTTGCCTTTAAAATTGAAACGATTATTTTCTACTTATTATTAAATCCTCTTAGTTTTATCTCCGTTAATTTTCTTTTGGTGTCCATTGGGAAATCTCCTTTCATCATCCAATCGTAATACGAAGGCTCTTCTTTTAGGACTTGTAAGACTGGTTTTCCTGCGTGTTTTCCAAAATTTATTACTTCAATACCATCTTTGTTGAAAGTCATTCTTTGGGCGAAATCAACTAATTTTGAGGCAGTTATCTCGTGTAAAGCGTCCATGTCGTTCTTTACAGGTTCGATTTCTTCACCGTGTGCATTCTTGATTTTTACGCCTTCGTAATGTTGAACTTGTGCGTTTAAAACCTCTAATGTTGCAATGGTATCAGCTTCGGCGGAATGTGCATCAATCAGTTCTTTTTTACAATAAAACTTGTAAGCAGCCGAAAGGTTTCGGGGTTCCATCAAATGAAATATTCTTTGAGCATCAATGAGGCGACGATTTTTTACGTCAAAATCAACATCATTTCTTAAAAATTCCTCTACTAACATTGGTACATCAAATCGATTTGAGTTGAAACCAGCCAAATCGCAACCTTCTAAAAACTGAGCCATTGATTTGGCAATTTGTTTGAAATTCGGTTCATCTGCTACATCTTCGTCATAGATTCCGTGTACTAAAGATGACTCCAAAGGAATGGGCATTCCTGGATTCACTCTTCTGGTTTTTACCGTAACAGTTCCATCAATATTGGCTTTGGCAATACTGATTTCTACAATACGGTCTTTTATCATATTAATACCCGTAGTTTCTAAATCGAAAACTGCGAGTGGCTTACGGAGTTTTAATTGATGAGTTAACATTATGCTTATTTACGTTTTGGAACTTTGATGTAAAATTCCATCAATCGCAAAGTTAGCCAAAATAAATCTGAAACGAGTGAGGGGTTTAAATTCTTCTTTCTAAATTTGGTGGAATTTGGAGATTTTAATTATAGTTTTAGTCGCTTGCCTCGCCTACAATGGAATTGGAGTGACGACTATTTTCAGGCTTCCAGCCTATTGCAAGTATACATTTAGGCAAGATGCCTATTAATAGTCCTCACTCCAATTCCATTGTAGGCGAAGCAAGCGACTGAGTTAAACTAAATTTGAAAACTATGAAATACAGCGATTTAGATATTTACCTTTCTTATTCTTGGAAACAAACAAAAGAAGCTAATTTGCTTGAACAAGAATTATTTGAAAAATGGGGTATTATATTAAGGAGAGACAGGAAAGAACTGACCTATAAAGATTCTATTACCAATTTTATGCAAGAATTGGCTGGTAGTGAACACATAATTTTACTTTTGAGCAATGAATATTTTGAATCAGAACCTTGTATGCATGAATTTGTATCTATTCTAAATAATGATTCTTTCTCCGATAAAATTTTGCCAATACGAATTGACAATGTCAACTTGGAAATTTATTCCTCAGAAGATAGATTAGAGCAAGTTTTGAAATGGCAAAAGAAATTAGAAAGGTTCAATGAAATTAAAGATATTATGCAAAATGATTATAAAAAATTGAGCGATATTTCTGATGGTATAGGTAATGCTCTATTTAAATTATCCGAAATGAATACTTTGTCATTTTCAGACTTAAGTAAATCAAGATTTCAAGTGATAGTTGATGATATTTCAAAAAAATATACTGAAGAATTTGAAACCCCTAAATATCTAATTTCAATAAATCCTTTTGATTCTGTTAATCTTTATCAACCCAAAAGAAAAGGACCAATACCTTTTAAATCATTGCCTACAGTAACCAAAGTAACATTCTATTTGAGATTAGAAACTGACGAAGATGGAGAATATTTGTGGATAAATCATGACGGAAAACCTAAAACGACACAAATTCTTAAACCTCTATGCAAAGATGATAGCTATAATGGACATGTATTTGATTTTTCCGAATATGGATTTTTATTCGAGATTTCTTTCAGGCATTCAGCTCCATTTGAAATTTCAATTAAATCCAGAATAAACTTAAATCTGGCCCCAGCTCCAACCCCATCTCGGTGATAGAAATATAGCTTTTATTACTTTTTTGTCGTTGTCTCCGAAGATACAGACAACGGCAGGTAAAATAACAATATAACCACTCGTGCGTTAAACAAACATTACGAATTTTAAAACTTGCAATGAAATTACAAAACTTCCAACAAGCTCTCAACGAAGAGTTTGCTCAACAAACTTACGGTGAAAATCCCCCAGAATTATACGAACCAATCCGTTATTTGATGTCATTAGGCGGTAAACGATTACGCCCAATGATGACTTTAATGGCAACTGCTTTATTTACTGACGATTGGCAAAAAGCCATTAAACCTGCCTCTGCCGTTGAGGTTTTTCATAATTTTACCTTGATGCACGATGATATTATGGACAATGCTCCCTTGCGTCGAGGAAAACCAACCGTTCATGAAAAATGGAACGCCAATATCGCCATTCTTTCGGGTGATGTGATGCTCGTGCAGGCGTATGAATTGTTGATGGAAGTGGAAGATAGCCGTTTCAAAAAAGCCATGAAACGCTTTAATCGCACGGCGGCTGAGGTTTGCGAAGGTCAGCAATTGGATATGAATTTCGAGAGTCGTGAGACAGTAACTGAATCGGAATACTTAGAAATGATTAAGCTAAAAACCTCCGTTTTATTGGGTTATGCCTTAGAATTAGGCGGGATTATTGGCGGAGCAAGTGAAAAATCTTGCAACTTATTATACGAAGTTGGTATCAATATCGGTTTAGGTTTTCAGTTGAAAGATGATTTATTGGACGTTTACGGTGACCCTGTAAAATTCGGGAAGCAAGTGGGGGGCGATATTATCTCCAATAAAAAAACTTATATGCTCATCGAAGCTATTGAAAAAGCGACGGGCGAAACTAAGGGATTATTAGATAAATGGTTGACTGTCAAAGAATTTGATAATGCTGAAAAAGTAAAAGCGGTTACCGAAATATATAATTCATTAGGAATTAAACAATTAGCAGAGGCGAAAATTAACGATTATTTCGATAAAGGCTTGGAATGTCTTGCTAAATTAAAAGTGGAAGAAGAGCGAAAAACCGAACTCAAAGCCTTCACTGAAATGTTAATTGATAGAGAAGTGTAGCATTAGTTTAATATGAGTACAGTCATTGCTTTGCTCGTAATGACAAAACCCACAAAAAATCAAAAAAAATCCATGTCATTAACCCTAATTTTTATAGGAATTACCGTTGCTTTGAGTCTCTACGCTTGGAACAATTACAGTATTATGCACAAATGGATTATGAATCCATACTCAGTGCAGAGAAATAAAGAATATTATCGTTTCCTAACTTCGGGGTTTCTTCATGCCGATTATGGACATTTATTCTTTAATATGTTCAGTTTGTACTTTTTTGGACGAAATATTGAATATTATTTCACCTTTCTTTTTGGAGAAAGTACAGGAGGTATTTTGTACGCTGTTTTATATCTGGTTGGTATTATTGTGGCCAATATTCCTTCTTATATTGACCATAAAAATGATTCAGGCTATAATGCTCTTGGGGCTTCGGGTGGAGTTTCTGCGGTGATTTTTTCATCTATTTTATTTGCACCAACTTCAAATATGTACGTTTATTTCATTGAAATGCCCGCTTTTGTATTTGCAATTCTATACACGGCCTATTCAATTTATATGTCGAAACGTAATCTGGATAATATTGGACATTCGGCTCACCTTTACGGAGCGGCTTTTGGTGTTGTGTTTACGTTATTATTAAAGCCCGATTTATTTTCGAGTTGTATTGCTCAAATAACGGAATATTTACAAAGGTTTTTATAGTAATACAGACTTCAGTCTGTTTGTTAATCGTTACAGACTGAAGTCTGTGTTACTATAAAAAGTCCACCACTGCCCGAATTTTCTCCTCATCAGAATACACAATTCCATATTCTGGGACTTCCGAAAGCCCGCCCATCGCAATTCCTTCTTTTCGATAAACCATTGCTGAGTCACGACTTGCCTTGCCCGTCATGTGTAAAGCATTTACGCCTGTATTGGCGAGTGTTTGGGCGTTATCAATATTTATACCGCTTCCTGCCATAATTTCGATGCGTCCATTGGCACGTTTTACTAATTCACTGATAGCATCAATTCCTTCCAAAGCTGTATTTTTTTGTCCTGAAGTTAAAATTCTATCACAGCCTGCTTCAATAATATTTTCGAGAGCCTCAAAATAATCAGGCGTCATGTCTATGGCACGATGAAAAGTTATTTGCATTGGTTTGGCTAAATCAGCTAATGCCTTTGTTTGGGCAATATTTACTCGTCCGTCTTGCTGCAAAAGACCCAGAACAATTCCATGACAACCTAAAGATTTTGCTATTTCAATATCCGCTTGCATGACAGATATTTCATCATCTGAATAATAAAAATCTCCCCCACGTGGACGAATCATGGCATGAATTTCGATGTTTACTTTTTGTTTGACTAAAGATATTAAACCCGCAGAAGGCGTAGTGCCACCTTCGTACATCGCAGCACAAAGTTCAATGCGTTTTGCTCCGCCACGTTCAGCGGCAAGACATGATTCGAGAGAGAAGGTACAAACCTCAATGAGGGGTAAGGAGAAGTGTTTTTTCATAGAGTTAAAATTTATTTCTGGCAAAATATAATCTTTTTGGACAAATAATGTTATTGAAGTATAATAATTTTTAATTGAAAAAAGTTTTTCATAAAGAAAAAAATTATACTTTTGCAATCCTGACAAAAAACGACAAAATTGATGTCGTTAAGAATCTGATTATCAGGTATTAAATTAGTAATTAATCGTAACCAATTTTATAGATTATGTACTGGACACTCGAATTAGCATCATACCTTGAAGATGCACCATGGCCTGCAACCAAAGACGAACTTATTGACTACGCTATCCGTACAGGATCGCCATTAGAAGTAGTTGAAAACCTACAAGAACTCGAAGATGACGGACAGCCGTACGAGAGCATCGAAGAAATTTGGCCTGATTACCCGACCAAAGACGATTTCTTCTTTAATGAAGATGAATATTGACAATTTACAAAAATGCCACCCCTCAAGGTGGCATTTTTTATTTATTTTATAGAACAGGTTTATAACTTGTCAAAAACTCATAAATAAAGGACAGCTTGGAAATCCGTCCCACGAAACATGAAAATCAACCATATTACTCAATTAAATCTTGATTCAAAGGTCATTGTATTGTCTTTTTTACAAGATGATACTTTTGAAAAACAATTGCAAAAATCTTGTTCAGGTTACGGTCTAAACTTTGATTTAGTAAAACAGGATTTTAAAGCGGATTTGAAGGAGTTTCAATTTTTTTATACTACTGAAAACCAGAAGATTATATTTTTGGGTTTAGGTAAAAAAACTAATTCCTCGGATGTTATTAAAGCTTTTAGAACGCTATTTTTAAAGCAAAAAACCAAACTTCCTGATGGTGTTACAATTGATGTTCAGAATTTACCAACAGAATGGATAGAGTTTGCTGTAATCGGTTCTATGTTAGGAGGTTATGATTTGGATTTGTACAAAACTGAAAGAAAGGGAACTTCTCCGATTTTTCAGAAAGATGGTGTTTTAAATATTCTATCGTCTGATAAAAATACCAATGATCTAATTGTCAGAGGTAAGGCAATTGCTAAAACTCAAATGCAAATTTTTGACTTGATGAATACCCCAGCTAATAAAAAAACGCCTTATACATTGGCAAAATGGGCAACAGATTCGGGCAATAAATTTGGCTATTCGGTAACAATTTTGGAGAAACAACAGCTTAAATCTCAAAAATTAGAAGCACTTTTAGCTGTTGGACAAGGTAGTGAACACCCGCCAGTTTTGATTGTGATGGAATATAAATCTCCGAAAGCTACTCAAAAAATTGGTTTAGTAGGGAAAGGCGTAACTTTTGATACAGGTGGAATTTCTATCAAATCTTCGACTAATATGCACCTCATGAAATCTGATATGGGGGGAGCAGCAGCCGTTTTGGGTACGATAGAATTAGCGGCAAAGTTGGAATTACCTGTGCATTTAATTGGTATAATTCCTGCCTGTGAAAATTCAGTGGATGGTAAATCATTTAAACCGAGTGATGTAATTGGGTCATATTCAGGAAAAACGATTGAAATTATTGATACGGACGCCGAAGGAAGATTGATTTTGGCGGATGGATTAAATTATCTCGTGAAAAATTATCACCCCGATACAATGATTGATTTGGCTACACTCACGGGTAGTTGCGTGGCTACTTTGGGGTATCACGCCGCAGGAATGTTTACAAATAATGATGAATTGGCTCAAAACCTTACTAAAGCAGCCGACCAGACTGGCGAGAGACTTTGGCGTTTACCGCTTTGGGATGTTTATAAGGAAGATATTTCGTCGGATATTGCGGATGTTCGTAATTATTCTGGAAAACCAATGGCTGGAGCAATTTCTGCCACGAAATTTTTGGAAGTGTTTACTGAGAATCACCAAAATTGGGCTCACCTCGATATCGCAGGAACAGCTTATGGAGATATAGAATTTGCTCCGCAAAGAGCAGGAACGGCTTTCGGGGTAAGATTGTTGTTGGAATTTTTGGAGAAGATGGTTTAAGTTTTTATTTACAGAAAATTATGAATGATGTCATTGCTTGATTACGCTTGTAATAACGAAACCCATAGTTTTACAGTGACCTTGTAATAATTCAAAAAAATCACTAATTTAGGTCAAACAACAAACATAAATTTTATGTCCCAACCACTTTCTTTCCTCTGCGTATCTACCTTTTTTAAAGGCAATGAATTTTTACGCTCTTGCAAGCAGGCAGGCAATACTGTTTATCTTTTGACGAATAAAAAATTGGAGCATAAACCTTGGGTCAAGGAGTTTATTGACGAAATTTTTTACATTGAAGAAAAACCCGATGGTTCATTTGATATGGATGAAATTATTTTGGGATTAGCCTACATGATGCGGTCGAAAAAAGTGGATAGAATTGTGGCTCTGGATGATTTTGACGTAGAAAGAGCGGCTCATTTGCGAGAACATTTTCGTATTCCTGGAATGGGACAAACTACCAGTCGACACTTTCGGGACAAATTGGCGATGAGAATGAAAGCCCAAGAAGCGGGCATTAAAGTCCCAATGTTTACAAGCCTATTTAACGATAATGATATTTTTGAGTATTCCCAAAAGGTTGTATTTCCTTGCGTGGTAAAACCTCGCTCGGAAGCATCCGCTACGGGTATTAAAAAGGTTTATAATACAGACCAATTGTGGGAAGTTATTCATCATCTGGGTGACCGCCGACATGAATATTTAGTTGAGCAATTTAAGCCTGGAGATGTTTTTCACGTTGATTCTTTATCGGTAAATGGCAAATTCGTTTTTACAAGATGTAGTCAATATCTATCAACGCCGATGGAAGTGGCTCACGGAGGAGGAATCTTTCGGTCGGTGACAGTTCCTTTTGGTTCAAAAGATGATAAAGCACTTCAAAAAGCCAACACGCACGTGATGAAGGCATTTGGAATGAATTATTCCGCCAGTCATTCTGAATTTATCAAAGACCACGAAACGGGTGAAATTATCTTTTTGGAAACGGCATCAAGAGTTGGTGGAGCAAACTTAGCCGAAATGGTCGAAGCATCTTCTGGTATCAATCTGTGGCGTGAGTGGGCAAAAATCGAAACGGCTATGGCGAAAGGGGATGAATATGTTTTGCCCGCAGTAGAGAATAGTTATTCAGGAATTATTATTTCATTGTCAAATCATCAACATCCTAATAATGAAGGATTTATCGATTCAGAAATTTATTGGAGAATGGATATGGAACACCACATCGGATTTATTTTAAAGGCAGATAATCGAGAAAGAATCATTGAATTATTGGATGATTATGCCCAAAGAATTTACGATAATTTTCACGCTTCCGCTCCCGTACCAGATAAATCAGCTCATTAGTAAAAATGAGACGGGATACAGAAAAAAGGAGCAAGAAGCTATCTCTTTCCATTTTACTGTCTCTCGTCTCATCTTTTTATTTTCTTTTGTAATAATACAACTTGACGGGCATTTTATTTGGACCTTCTTCGCTGATGGTATAATATCCAGATAAATCTTGGGCAAAACATACGCCTTCGCCTTGCGGTTCTGCGGTGTATGGAAGTATGGTTGGTGTACGTTTCAAGGCATCAGGAATACTCTCGTTGGTATTTCGTCGCCAGTGAAAAATCTGTAAATAGTTTTTTATGATTATTTCCTGATTATCGACCGATATATTTCCGTCAGTAATGAAAAATGGCGTTGCAGTTCCAATTGAAAATGTTAATTCTTGGATAAATTCTGCCGTCATTGTGGAACTGTAAGATTGCGGATAAGGCAAACGATACAGACGTTTTGTTCCTTCTCTCTTACTGATAATATAAATATCTTTTGACGTCTGGTCAATCAAAAAGCATTCGGCATCTCTGGCACCATCAGGATATTTATAAGTGATTTTTTGAACGTTTTTCAGCGTATTAGATTGTGGCGTACTGGCCGTAATTTCAGGTTCTGGCACTCTGTAAATCGCACATTCTGAATAGTTTGCATTATTATCGCCAATTTCACCAATATAAAGAAAAGAACCTTCTGGGAAAGTTGCCATTGAAATGGCCTCCCAATCACGATTACTCGCTCCCTCTAAATAAAACTCACGAGTGCCTTTTCCGTTAGCATCCATTGAAAAAATGCGATTATTGTCACCACTATCATTGTGCGTCCAGAGCAAACCTTTGTTACGATAACTTGCTACAATGCCCGACGCTTCTTTGATTTGTGCATTTTCAATTACGCCCAAATCCTGAGAATCGTTAAAATTATCAGAAGGCATTATAATTTTTTGGCACGATAGAAAACCGATTAAGATAAAGAGGTATTTTTTCATGATTAATTTTGTTACGAAAGCTCCTTGCTCACTTCATCAATTTCAACTTTCGGAGTAACTTTTACTTTTTTAATTCTTCGGGTATCAACCGAGGCAATTCGAAATTTATATTTTTCGTATTCTATTTCTTCGCCAGCGTGAGGAAGGCGAGTGAAAAGTTCAATAATTAGTCCACCCAATGATTCACTATCACCACGAACTTTATCAAAATAATCGTTTTCAATATCTAACGCTCTGCATACATCATTTAGTGCAACTTTTCCTTCAAATTCAAAAGAACCATCGGCTAATCTTATGTAGCCAGAATCTTCAACGTCAGATTCATCATGAATATCTCCCACAATTTCCTCGATAATATCTTCCATCGTTACTATTCCTTCGGTCTCGCCGTACTCATTCACTACGATAGCCATGTGGACTCTTTTTTCCTGAAAATCATAGAGCAAATCATCAATTTTTTTGCTTTCTGGAATAAAAAACGGTTGTCTGAGTAACTCTTGCCAAAGGTAATGTTCATCTTTTTCGATGTGAGGCAACAAATCTTTGATGTAAAGAACACCTTCTATTTTATCAATTGTTTCTTTGTAAACAGGAACACGAGAGTAACCAGATTTATTAATTTTATCCATCAATTCGTGGAAATCATAGGTAACATCAAAAGCTGTTATATCTCTTCGTGAACGCATTACGCTTTTAGCTGAAATACTGCCAAAATTGACAATTCCCTTCAAAATATCCTTTTCTTGAGCTGAGGTATCTTTGCCCGTTGTGATTTCGAGGGCATGATTTAATTCATCCGCTGTAATGGTATAACCTTTGCGTTCAACTCGCTTTTCAATAATATTACTGATGCCCAATAACATAGAAGACAATGGTTGAAAAATGGTTGTCGCAATGCTAATTAATTGAGCCGTAATTTTTGCAAAACGAAGATTATTCTGTTGAGCCCAAACTTTAGGAATTAATTCGCCAAAAAAAGTAATGATAAATGTTACACCGACCAATAAAATTAAAGTAGCCACTAATCCTTCTTTTTGCTCTTCACCCACAATTTGTTCGGTTACGTAAGTCGCAATGGTAATGAAGGTAATATTGACCAAATTGATAAAAATCAGAAGAGTCGCCAGAAGCTGTTGGGGTTTGTCCAAAAGTTTAGCAATAGTGCGTTCACTGCTGCTTTCGCTGTCTCTACAAGCAGCACGTTCTTCGGCAGAAAGGGAGAAAAAAGCTACTTCAGAGCCCGCCAGTAAGGCAGAAAGTAATAACAAGCCTATTAAAATCAACGCATTGATTCCATAGATACTGTATGAAGAGGTGCTTTCAACTTGTGCTAAAAGCACCAAAATCGGGTGAGGTTCGTCGGATAATCGAGTTTCCAAGAGTGTTGTGTTGAGGTTTTAGGGGTTAGGTTTTAGGAATTAGATTTTAGTGATTTAGCATTAGATATTAATTTTGGATTTGAATTTCCCAAAATTAATATCTAATGCTATCTACAGTCACCTAAACTCTAAAACCTAACACCTCAAAAAAAATTAAAATGGTAAATCATCACCACCATCACCACCAGCATTTGTATTAAATTCTGGTGCGGGGGCTGCTACTTGTGCAGGAGCTGGACGAGGAGCTTGTGCCTGTGGTGTTGGAGCTGATTGCCCGCCACCTTCTTGATTATTGTCTCTGCGTCCACCCACTAAAGTCATCGAAGTTCCTCTGATTTTAGTTACTCTGCGGTTAATATTATCTTTATCAGTATATTCTTCGGTACGGATTTTTCCTTCCACATATACTGAATCACCTTTGTGGAGATACTGTTCTGCAATATTTGCCAAACTATCCCAAAGTTCAATTCTGTGCCATTCGGTTTGTTCTACTCGAACACCGTCTTTGTTATTGTAAGCCTCAGATGTAGCAATATTAAATGTAGCTACTTTCGAGCCACTTGGTAGAGAACGAATCTCAGGGTCTGCCCCAAGATTTCCTAATAAAATTACTTTGTTTACGCCTGCCATTGTAGTAGTGTATGGTTATTTATTTTATGAATTTACTGAAAAATAGCTTAAAATACGAAGTCTCTTAAATAATTATTCACCAGTGTAGATTTTGGTAAATCATCAACTTCATTGAGCGAGTACCAACGTAAATTCGTTGGCAAATTTATAACAAAATCATCAGCTATTTCTAAATGCCAAAACTTTGTATAAATTCTCTGGTGTGTCAGAATGTGCGTGTAAATAATTGATTCCCTTTTGATTACAGAATTTTTGACTAATTCTTTAAGGAAAGAATCTTCCTCAATGATGTCATCAAAGGAGGCAATATTCTCCGAAAACTCCTTTAAATAAAAATCGTACATACCAGACCACACATCCTTGTGTGTACGCTCGTGCATGGCAAAATTACGATTTTGTTCAATCACAAAATAATTAAAATATCTTTCTCTAACTTTTACTTTTTTCGACTTCAGGGGTAAAACACTTACTTTTCCCGTTGCATTGGCTGTACATTCCAGCGATAATGGACAGAACATACAATTGGGATTTGCAGGAGTGCATTGCATCGCCCCAAATTCCATAATTGCTTGATTATGCGTGTCAGAGCCATTATTTGGCAAAACTAATTCTGCTAATTTTGTAAAAATCTTTTTTGCTTCATTACTGGCAATATCGGTTTCTTCGCCGAAAAAACGTGCAAGAACTCGGTACACATTTCCGTCCAGTACTGCAACTTTTTCTCCAAAAGCAAAGGATGCAATTGCCGCTGCTGTGTAGGTTCCAATTCCTTTGAGTTTTAGTAATTCGTGGTAAGTTTTTGGGAATTCTCCACCGTAATTTTCGACGACCATTTTGGCCGTCGTATGCAAATTTCTCGCTCGGGAATAATAGCCTAAGCCCTGCCAGAGGCGTAAAACATCCTTTTCATCAGCCATTGCTAAATCTTGGACGGTGGGGAAAGTTTCGATAAATTTAAAGTAATACGGCATTCCTTGAACCACCCGAGTTTGTTGCAAAATTACCTCCGAAAGCCATATATAATAAGGATTAGAGATATTCCGCCAGGGTAAATCTCGCTTGTGATTATTGTACCAAGAAGTTATTTTTTGAGAAAATATATGGTCTTGCATTAATGACTGGTTAATGATGAATGAAAGCTTTTTGAGCCAATTTTTTAAAGTAATAAAACCCTAAATTACAATCTTCTTTTATAAACTATACGAAATAAAAATGACTTATTACATATTAGTAACTACTAAAGAATTATCCAAATGTCTAACAATTAAGCATTTACAAAAAAAAAGTTCTGACATTTATTTTCTGTTTCTTTCATAATTAAAAGCAAAACCGTACCTTTGTGTCCCTTATTAATAAAGGGTCTACAAAAATGATGATAAAGCATCTGAAAATTTAAGCTAAAGCCTTCATTTTCAGGGAAAAAGAATTCAATCATTATTGTTTAATACATTTTTTAACTTAAAATTTCCAACAAGTGACTAAGGCAGACGTAATCGTAGAAATCGCAGACAAAACTGGCATCGACAAAGCAGATGTTTCAAGTGCAATTGAGTCTTTTTTCTCAGTAATCAAAGATAATCTCGCAAATGGAGAAGCTGTTTATGTAAGAGGTTTTGGTAGCTTCGTAAACAAAAAAAGAGCTCATAAAATCGCTCGTAATATTTCAAAAAATACTACAATTGAAATTCCAGAACATTTCATTCCGAGTTTTAAGCCTGCAAAAACATTTGTTGAGCAAGTAAAATCTAACGCTAAATAGATAAAAGATTGAGTTTATGAGTAGATAAGTTTAACGTTTATGCGTAAAAATATTTTATTTGAAATACCTTTACTCCCAAACTCATACACATCTAACTCACAAACTCAATTATAACCAATGCAAAAGTCTTTTATAGCCATCATTGTCATTGCCCTTGCCACCGTAGGCGGTTTATATAGCTTGCCAAAAGTAGTAGTAAACGATGAGAAAAAGACCTTAGAACAACCTGCCAAAGAAACAACCACTGTTACCGCAAATCGTGATAAAGGTGTAAAATCAGAAACTCCAGAAGTAACTGAAAGTCACACAGAGGCATTGACCGCAGAACAACAAAAAGTGATTGGGAATTTGCGGGAAGTTTATTTGAAAGCAAAAGAGAAAAATAAGATAAAGCCAGCCGAAGAATTAATTACCCAATTTGTAAAATATACTCGTTTCGATAGTGCAGCGTATTATGCAGAGCAAGTTGTTAAAATTGACCCTTCGGAAAACAATTTGATGAAAGCAGGAGGTTTGTATTATGAAGCTTTTACTTATGCCCTGCAAAGCGACAAGACTGTGAAAATGGGAGAGAAAGCTCGTGAAATCTATCAAAAAGTTTTAGACGAAAATCCGAATAATCTCTTAGCAAAAACCAATATGGCAATGACTTTCACCGCAACTCAAACTCCGATGCAAGGAATTACGATGTTGAGAGAAGTCATCGCTAAAGAACCAGATTATGAACCAGCTTTGTTCAGTCTGGGAATTCTCTCGATACGGTCAAATCAGTTTGGTAAAGCCGTTGAGCGTTTTAAGCAGATACTCAAAAATAACCCGTCGAATTCAAAGGCGGCATTAAATTTGGGATATTGTCTGGCAGAATTAGATAGAAAAGAAGAAGCAACGCAAATTTTGGAAAAAGTTCTTACCAATAGTAAAGACCCCCAAGAAAAAGCAGCAGCCAACGATATTTTATCAAAGTTACATTAGGTGTAATAGGGGTTAGGTTTTAGAGGTTAGGTTTTAGGAATTTTCTTGAAATAAACATCGAATATCGAATCATCCGACATCGACATTAAATATTTTTTTAACATTTAAAACCTTTTAAAATCATGCCTTGCGGAAAGAAAAGAAAGAGACATAAGATCTCAACGCACAAAAGAAAGAAGCGTCTTAGAAAGAACAGACATAAGAAGAAATAGTTTGAGGGTTCGTGTTGTACTAAGTATCGAGTATTAAGTACCAAGTATGCAGAAATGATAGTAAAAGAATTTTTACTATTCCGACTTTATACGTAGGGCATAAAACCTAATACTTCCCGACTTGAACCTCAATAAAAAACAGGCAAAATTCATGAACTGAAATTTGCCTGTTTTTGTCGTTTTTGTGAGATTGTTGTCTTGAAAAAATAATTTGTTACTTAATAGTTTCATTATCAAGTCTTTAAGTAATAATCGGTTATGACATCTGGTAAATAGGTATTAGGTCGTAGGTATTACATATTAGGTGAAACAACCTAAATCTGTATAATTATCCATCTTCCTTCAAATAAAGCCAAGCACGTCACCCACATTTAAAAGTCAATCTAAGAACAAGATTATAGACAAAATTTTTCCTTTAATTATTTATTTAGGGGTTTAGGAATTAGGTTTTAGTGGTTAATTGTTCAACATATTCACTTTTGGTAAAATTACCTTTTAGTGTAAAATGATACAACGAATAATCAATCAAATACTTATCTTCTCCGTTTCTCTTTCAATAATAATTTTCCTAATTTAGAAATCGAAAATCCCTTTTCTCAATAGGCTCGAACATATCTATAATTAATTGATTTTTAGAGACTTATCTCAGCACTCACAGTAACTTCCGTTCTCATTTTGTCACTTCTAAATGCTTAATTCACCTGTGAGTAACGAATTAATTATCAATTCGACTCCCAAAGGTGACCGCATCGCTTTGTTGCAAGACAAACGTATTGTGGAGTATCACTTAGAGGAGTCCGAACCACACTTTTCCGTTGGAGATATTTATCTCGGAACAGTTAAGAAGATGGTTACGGGATTAAACGCTGCCTTTATTGACATTGGTTATGAAAAGGATGCTTTCCTTCATTACCACGATTTAGGCCCTAACGTTAATTCCCTAAACAAGTTTACTAAAGAAGTTATCGCCGAAAGAATAAAATCTGGACGTTTAGATAATTTCAAATTAGAGCCAGAGATTGATAAACACGATAAAATTGATAAAGTGTTGAGTAAAAACACCCCAATTTTAGTGCAAGTCGTCAAAGAACCCATTTCTACTAAAGGACCCCGTTTGTCATGCGATATTTCAATTGCAGGGCGTTATACGGTCTTAGTTCCTTTTTCGAATGGGGTTAATATCTCGAAAAAAATTACGGCAAAAACCGAACGTCAACGTCTGCAAAGATTAATGTCTTCGATAAAACCTGCCAATTTTGGGGTTATTGTTAGAACTGTCGCAGAAGGCAAAGAAGTAGAGGAATTGGATAAAGACCTCCGTGAATCAATTGCCAAATGGGATGCGGGAATGAAGGCTCTGAAAAGTGCCAAACCCCGTGATAAAATAATCGGAGAGATGAGTCGTGCGACTTCAATGTTGCGTGATTTATTGAATGAAAACTTTGATAGCGTTGTCGTTGATACGCCCGAATTATACCAAGAGGCTCGAAATTATGTTTTGAATATTGCCCCTGACAAAGAAAAAATTGTCAAGTTGCACCAAGGAAAAACAAAGGTTTTTGAACAATTGGGTATCGAAAAACAACTGAAAATGTTGTTCGGTCGTTCGGTAAGTTTGCCACAAGGAGGTTATTTAATCGTTGAACATACTGAGGCTTTACACGTAATTGATGTCAATTCGGGTAATAAATCAAATAGCGAAGAAGACCAAGAAGCTACGGCTTTGAGTGTCAATCGTGAAGCAGCGAAAGAAATTGCCCGTCAGTTGAGATTGCGAGATATGGGCGGAATTATTGTCATTGACTTTATTGATATGAAAAAAGCTGAGAACAAAAAGCTGATTCAGGATATCATGAAGGACGAGATGAAAACAGACCGCTCGAAATACACGATTTTACCATTGACAAAATTCGGTCTGATGCAAATTACTCGTCAAAGAGTACGCCCAGAGATGAATGTAGTGACGGCAGAAAACTGTCCAACTTGTGGAGGAACAGGAAAAATTACGGCGAGTATTGCTATTTCAGATGTTATTGAACATCATTTAGAGCATATTCTGGAAAAGCAAAACGAGAAAAAACCAACGATTATCCTGCATCCATTCTTGCACGCATACTTTACGAAAGGTTTTCCATCAATACGGATGAAGTGGTTTTTCAAATATAAGACTTGGGTAAATTTGATTCAGGATACATCATTCGGAATTACAGATTTTAAGTTTTTGAATGACCATAATGAACCAATTGAATTGATTGGATAATTTTAGAATTTATAAAATAGCCTGATTATCTTTTGATGGTCAGGCTATTTTTGTTTGAGCGTTGAGTTGTAAGGACTAATCTCTCAAATCAAAGATTTTGAGTATCTTTGCCCAAAGCCATTAGCATAAAAAATGAATAACGATTTAGCCATTTTTCAAAAATATTTTCCAGAAACGACTACTGAATATTGTCATAATCTTTGGAAAGAATACCAATTTAAGTTTAAAATTACTCGTCCACGACAATCTAAATTGGGCGATTATTGTTATCGACGTGACCGAGGACATCAAATTACAGTGAATGCCAATCTAAACCCGTATTCATTTTTGGTTACATATATTCACGAAGTAGCTCATTTGCAGACCTTTAAACAATACGGTAATAAACCAGAACCGCACGGAAAAGAGTGGAAACGACATTTCAGAGAGACTTTTCAACCTCTATTAAAACCTGAGATTCTACCTGATGAACTACTTTTTTCATTGGTAGAATACCTTAAAAACCCTGCCGCAACTACTCAGGGAGCAAAACCTTTGATGATGGCATTGCGACAATTTGATACAAATGTTGACGTAGATTCAATTGTTCTTACAAATCTACAATCAGGAGAAAATTTTGAGTTGAACGGGCGAATTTTTACTAAGGGCGAATTACGGAGAACTCGCTTTTTATGCACCGACCGAAAGAGTGGAAAGCGTTATGTCATTTCTTCAACTGCCTTGGTTAAGAAGATTTAAAAATGCTGTATTATAGTCGTAAATCAGTATTTTATAATTGTTTCGAAATTTTAACGTCTAATATTTCGTTCTTATTCAAACAAATTTCCTTTAGTTTTGAAGAAAAACCTACCGTATATCCTCATTGTTTTACTTATCAATTACTCGTTTAAAACTGTCGCTCAAAATTCAGTTTTAACTACGGGAAATTGGGTGAAAATTGGTATTGCTACCTCGGGCATCTACAAAGTTGATGCTTCTTTATTGCAAAAATTGGGTTTTAATATCTCCCAAATCAATCCACAAAATATCAAAATTTATGGCAATGGCGGTGGAATGTTGCCTCAACCAAATGATAGTTTTAGAGCTAAAGATTTAATCGAAAATACCATTTTTGTTGAAGGTGAATCCGACGGACGGTTTGATAATCAGGATTTCATTTTGTTTTATGGACAAAGTCCACACGTTATTTCGTATGATTCTTTAGCTAAATCATTCAGACATCAATTCAATATTTATTCGGATACTACTTTTTACTTTCTGACTGTTTCGGATACAAAAGGTTTACGAGTGCAAGACCAAAATTCAGTATCAGCGAGGCAAGAAGTTTCGACTTTTGATGATTATGCTTTTCATGAAATTGACCGTAAGAATATGCTTACTCAAGCACCTTTTGCGGGTTCTGGTCGTGAGTGGGTCGGGGAGGAGTTTAGTGGAGGTAACGAGCAGGTTTTTGCTTTCAATTTTACAGGAATTCAGCCCAGTACGTCCTTGAAAATAATTACTTCATTAGCTGCCTCTGCTTACGGACAGACGGAATTTTCTGTAAAAACTAATGGACAAGTACTGGGAACTGTACCTTTAGCAGCGATTGGTTCAGACCGTTATGATTATAAAGGGGCTTTTACCACGAAGAGTTTTGTCCTAAATTTCGATAATTTGGCAAATGCTAATGACTTAAAAATTGGTTTAACTTACGACTATAAAACATTAAGTTCTGGTGTTGGATATTTGAATTTTTTAGGTATTCAAGCGGTCAGGAGTTTAAAACTATACGGAAACCAAACCATTTTTCGGTCATTGGAAAGTCTGAAATTTCCCTCAGCAAAATTTACTTTAAACGAATCTTCTTCCAATTTGAAAATCTGGGATATTTCTAATCCAAAACAGATTCAAAATCAGTTGTATATGCTACAAAACCAAAAGATTAGTTTTGGCGTAAGTACATCAACGCTTAAGGAGTTTATTGTTTTTAATAATACTAATTTCCTTGAACCTATTTCTACTCAAAAAGTAAATAATCAAAATCTTCATAATATAGAAGTGCCTGATTTAGTGATAATTACTTCTGAAGTTTTGAGGAAACAAGCGAATCGTTTGGCAGATTTTAGAAGGCAAAATGATAAGCTTTCCGTTCAAGTAGTTTCTATCCAAGAAGTGTATAATGAGTTCTCTTCGGGAAGTCAAGATATTACGGCAATTAGAGATTTTATGAAGTTTTTATATGACCGTAATCCATTAAAATTGAAGTATTTATTGCTTTTTGGAGATGCTTCTTACGACTATAAAAAACGGACGAATGTGGTAAATGATGAAACCAAAGAGATTTATATTCCAACTTACGAAAGTAGAGAGTCTCTTCATCCAATTTATAGTTTTTCTTCGGATGATTATTTTGGTTTTTTGAGTAATAATGAAGGAGCTTGGGAGGAAAATAATAATGGAAATCATACCCTTGAGATTGGAATTGGGCGTTTGCCAGTCAAAAGTGTACAGGAAGCAAAAGCAGTTGTTGATAAGTTGATAAATTATAGTTCCAGTAAGAATACATTTGGAGATTGGCGGAATAAAGTGGCTTTTGTAGCTGATAATGGAGATGGAAATATTCATCAAGAAGATGCTGATTTCTTTGCTCAGACCGTTCATCAAACAACTAATTATCAAACAGATAAGGTTTTTTTAGATGCCTTCCCATTAATATCTTTACCCGAAGGACAGCGTTCTCCAACGGCAAAGCAGGCTATAAATCAAGCTTTTCAAGATGGTGTTTTAATAGTGAATTATAATGGTCACGGAGCAGAATCGGGCTGGACAGACGAGCAAATTCTGACCATTGGTGATATTGTAAATTGGACAAATTTTAATACAATGCCATTAATGTTGACTGCTACTTGTCAGTTTGGGCGTTTTGACGATCCAAATCAAGTTTCGGGAGCAGAACTTTCAATACTTAATCCAAATGGTGGAGCAATTGCTTTATTAACAACGACTCGTCCTGTATTTCAGAATACTAATTTTGTCATCAATCAGGCTTTTTATGAATCTGTTTTTAAGCCCATTAACGGCAAAATGCCCCGTTTGGGAGAGGTAATGATTTACACAAAAAATAATAGCCTTCAAGGAGTAATAAATCGTAACTTTTCATTGCTTGGCGATCCTTCAATGCGATTATTATATCCTGAGAATGAAATAGTAGTTACAAAAATAAATAGTAAATCTGCCATAAATGGCGATACATTAAAGGCTCTGAGTAAAGTAATTATTGAAGGCGAAATCAGAACATTTGGAACACAAACTAAGACAAGTAGTTTTAATGGAATTGCTAAAATTACCGTTTACGATAAAGTTAAAAATTTAGTGACATTAGGAAATCAAGGAGCAAAATTTAACTATCAGCAGTACCAAAATGTTCTTTTTGAAGGACAAGCAAAAGTTCAAAATGGAAGTTTTACGGCAACATTTATCGTTCCGAAAGATATTAATTACCAGTATGGGGAAGGGAAAATATTTATCTATGCCCAAACAAATGATGCAACCTCTGATGCGGCAGGTTCTTGTCAACCAATAGTGGGAGGTGCAAATAATCAAACTATTACCGATAATCAACCCCCAAAAATTCAATTATTCTTAAATGACGAGTCTTTTGTAGATGGAGGAGAAACCACGGATAGTCCAATGCTGATTGCTAAATTATCAGATGAGAATGGTATAAATATTGCTACTGATGGCTTAGGGCATGAATTATTGTTAACCCTCAATGATACTACAAAAGTTATTGTAAACCAATACTTTATCAACGAATTAGATGATTATAAGAATGGTTTGGTTCGGTATAAATTTCAAAATTTATCCACGGGTAAACATCAATTGAAATTAAAAGTCTGGGATAATTATAATAATTCAGCAGAATCAACGTTAAATTTTAATGTAGGAATTACTGAAAAGAATTTACTCAGTAATGTGTTCTGTTACCCTAATCCTTTCAGCCAAACAACCAACTTTAGTTTTGAACATGAACGAGTTGGCGATGATTTTTCGATACAGCTTGAAATTTACGATAGTTATGGACGCTTAATAAAACAGATTAACGAAAATGCTTATAAAATAAGTAGCCCATACAGCAAAATTTCATGGAATATTTTAGAAGATTCCACCCCAATTGTTACTGGTAACTACTTTTATCGTATTTTTGCAAAATCACTAACAACTACTTATCAAGCAACTGGAAGCGGTAAAGTAGTGTCCGTTAAATAATTTAAGTAAGTTAAATCAGTCGTAAGTTTTGTTTAAAACTGGTTTATTGATTACTTTTGAGAATACCAAACGGATTTCTGTTTTTGATTTTTTATAATGCGTTATTAAGCCTCGTTCCGAGAAACTTTAACCTTAAAGACAATGATTAAAAATGTTACTAACGCTCTGAGAGCGTCTTTGATGCTTGGATTAACAATGTCTGTTGCGAATGTTTTGGCACAGACTACTGTACCACTAACTCCAACGGATCAACGTGTTCCTACTCCCGCTATTCCATCATTAATAATTACACCTGATGCTCGTTCTGCTGCAATGGGTGATGCTGGTGTGGCACTTTCTGCTGCCGATGGAGATGCTAATGCTATTTTCTGGAATCCTGGTAAACTGCCTTTTTCTGGCAAAGATATGGGCGTTTCTCTATCATACACCCCTTGGTTGCGTCAATTGGTAAATGATATGGCATTGTTAAATGGAAGTTTCTACAAGAAAATTAAAGGAAATCAAGTAGTTGGAGCATCAATTCATTACTTTGATCAAGGTCTTTTTCAAGCAACTGATAACAATGGAGGCTCTTTAGGTAATTATAATTCTAAAGAATATGCTATCTCAATATCATACTCTCGTAAATTATCTGAAAAATTAGGTTTAGGAGTAAACATCAAATACATTAATTCAACTTTACTAAGCGGTCTTGCTACAACTTCTTCTTTAGGATTTAATGTACAGCCTGCTTCAACTGTTGCAGCTGATATTGGTTTATTTCATACTTCAAAAAGCGATAAACGTTGGAATTATAACTGGGGTTTAATGATTCAAAATATTACTGGTAGAGTTTCTTACGGTGGATCTGAGTCAAACTTTGTTCCAACTAACCTCAAAGCGGGTTTTGCAGCAACTAATACGATTGACGCTCACAACAAATTCACTTTGACTGCGGATATTAATAAATTGATGATACCAACGCCAAGAAAAGATGCAAATGGTAAATTAATCCAATCAAGTACTGCTATCAACGGAATCTTTGGTTCATTTACTGATGCTCCAGATGGTTTCTCGGAAGAATTAAAGGAAATCAATCTTTCATTAGGTGGTGAGTATGTTTATAACGATATGTTTGCCGCTCGTGCAGGTTATCATTTTGAAAATGCTGACAAAGGTGGTAGAAAATATTTCACAGCAGGTTTCGGAGTAAAATTAGAAAAGAAATACGGTTTAGATTTCGCTTATTTGATTCCTGCAACTGGAGGAAGTCCATTAGCACAAACTTTGAGAATCTCTCTTCATGCTAATTTTAATGCAGCTCCAAAAGTAATTGCCAATTAGAAGTTACTATCGGATATTATCCGAAAAAATATTATTTTGAAAATGACATTTCTTCGGAGGTGTCATTTTTGTTTGCAATCATATAGTTTTATAAATAATAAAAACGTGAAGGTACATTTTATAATCTATGTGCTTTTGGGTCTTTGTGGCATCCTTATTTTGCCGTAAAAGTAAAGTTAAAAGAGAATGTTAGATAGAACAATAAGTCCTGATTTTCAGACGATTAAAGAGGTATATATACCCAGTGCGAAGGTGGTTACGTTATCCAATGGAATTCCTTTGTATGTGATAAATGTAGGAGAACAACCTATTATCAAAATTGAATTTAGTTTTGATGCTGGTAATTGGCAAGAACCACAGAATGGCGTTTCGTTATTTACTGCTAAAATGATTTCAGAAGGAACAAGTAAACATAGTTCAGCAGAAATTAGTGAATATTTCGATAAATTTGGGTCATTCACCGAAACAGGACAAGGTTTAGACCGTGCTAATTTTGTGGTTTATGGTTTGAAAAAACACCTTTCATTCCTGCTTCCAATGGTTCAAGAACTGTTAGAAAATGCTATTTTTCCAGAAAAGGAGTTAGAGACCTTAAAAAATATTCAACTACAATCTTTACAAGTTAATTCAGAAAAAACAGCTTTTATTGCGAATAAAACTTTCCGTAAAAAGATTTTTGGAGATATTCACCCTTACGGAAATTCAATGACAAAAGAGGCAATTGAAGATATTAACCAAGATGTACTCATTGAATTTTATCAAAATTATTGGAAAGGGAAACCTTTTAGAATCTTCTTATCGGGTAATGTTGGAGATGCTGAAATAGCTCTAATTGAGCAGTATTTTGGAAGTCCTAAAATAGGTCAAATTCCCAATAATCATGGCTTTGATAACCATTATTCTTCTAAAGGAGAAAGTATTCTCATTGAAAAAGAAGGAGCAATGCAGTCGTCAATTAGAATGGGGAAACAATTAATGACTCGTAAAGACCCTGATTTTTTCACCATGATGTTGCTAAACGAAATTTTAGGTGGATATTTTGGTTCAAGGCTAATGAAAAATATTCGGGAGGAAAAAGGATTTACTTATGGTATCTCATCCAACTTAGCATTATTCTCTCAGGCGGGTTATTTCGTAATTGGAACAGATGTAAAAAGAGAATTTACTCAGAAAACCATTGATGAAATTCACAAAGAAATTAAAGTCTTACAGACTGAATTGGTTTCTTCGGATGAATTGGAAGTGGTTAAAAACTACATGGTAGGCTCATTTGCAGGCTCACTAAATACTCCTTTTGACATTGCAGATAGATATAAAGTGATTTTCTCAGAAGACCTCTCTTTAGATTTTTATCGAGATTATATTTCAAATATTCAGCAAGTTTCAGACGTAATGTTGATAGAAGCAGCTAACAAATATTTGGAAATAGACTCACTATTTGAAGTCGTAGTGGGTGGCTTTTAAAAATAAGGCCATTAAATGTATAAAATACTGAAAACTTTTTAATACATATTTGCCTAAAACTCAAAGATTTACTACCTTTGCAGTCCTGTTTAGGAAATAGCTAATCGTTATTGGTTGTTGGTTATTCGTAAGTAACTTATAATCAGTTGATAACAATGATGATTGCTTCATTTACATCACAACGATTAACGCATAATTTTATCATAAAGCAATGGCTAAGAAAGGCAATAGAATCCAAGTAATTTTGGAATGTACTGAGCATAAAACATCAGGCGTTCCGGGAATGTCTCGTTACATTACCAAAAAGAACCGTAAAAATACTACGGCTCGTTTAGAGTTAAAAAAATACAATCCTTTCTTGAAGAAAGTAACTGTACATAAAGAAATCAAGTAATTCACTACGGAGATATGAGTTAAGGAATATGAGTTAGAAGTTTTACACTTTTCTCTCACTCTTTCATCTCACACTTCATAATTTACAACAAAGAAATGGCAAAGAAGGTAGTTGCAACCCTGAAAAAAGAAGGTGGTGTAAAATACGCTAAAATCATTAAGGCTGTTAAAAGTCCTTTAACTGGAGCTTACACTTTCAAAGAAGAAATTATTCTTCAAGATGATGTTCAATCAGCGTTGAAAGGATAATTATCCCTAACGATTTTCAATAAAATCCTCATCCTATGAATAGGTTGAGGATTTTTTGTTTTAAATCTATTACTATTGGCTTAAAAGCTCGTGTAAATATCGCTCTGGTTAGGGTATTTGTTGATTCTGAGCCTTCTATAGATCCAACTCAGTAGAAGCACCACATTGTATTAAAACTTTCCTTAAGGTACTGTTACTCTGTATTAGTATAATATTAAATGGAATAGTATAAAAAAAGCCTTTAGAAAAATTCTAAAGGCTTTCAACATTCTCCATAAGCTATTTATTATTTCTACCATCACAGATAATAATATGTCTGTTCTGTTCAAAATCTGATAAAAGAGAAGAAGAGCATTTAATCTTTCTACACCTTATGATAAAGACGTAGAAAGATTAGAAAAGGTTGTGTCATAGGTAAAATAAAAGTCCTCTCTGTTTTCACAAAGAGGACTTTTATTTTACCTATGACCTAATGTCTATTTTTTAGGTTTGTCAGGAATGATACGAATATCTCCTGGGTTTTTAGGGTCAATATAGAATTTGTATTTTGCAACAGTTCCAGTTGGCTTACAGTCTCCAGCATTCAAACGTTGAACCTCGTATTCATATACTGAAGGATTCTTTGGAAGAGGAAGGTCTTTAGGCCATTTGATGTTCGGGTCAGTAGCCACGTTTTCGTAGTTTACTGTTGAGCTATAAGTTGTTACTCCTGTAGCACCAGCAACTGATTTTTTACGTCTTGGTACTAAACGTTTTGGTTTGGCCACTGCAACTTCAGCAGATTTTGTAGGAGCAACAGTTGATGCTTTTTTACGACGAGGTCTGTATCCTTGTGAGCCACCAAAATATTTTGTAGCAGTAGAGCCACCGAATATTTTGAACATATATTGGTCTTCTACTTTTACAACAGGCGGTACAACAACAGCTTTAGCTCTGTAACCAAAACTTGCTGCAGTTGCTTCTGATAAACATTTTCCTTCTACACTTGACTGAACTGTGTAATAATAGAAGCTACAATCATCACCATTTACTAAAGAAACGTTTGTTGGTAAACTCAAGTTAGCGTTTTTAGTAGTTTGTTGATAGATAGGAGTTCCAGAACCATCAGCTTTATATAATTTGAAAATGTATTCTTCATTTTCAGGCGTTGCAGAAGTACTTTTCCAACGGAACGAAGGAATTGTCGTTGCACCATTGTCATACATCATCCCGTTTTCTCCTTGTAATGTTGGAATTGCACAAACCACTGGAGCTGGAGGAGGAGGTAGTAATGAATAAATGGTATTACCAGTTTTCTCTCCAAATGTGTGAGAAAGGGCTAAACCAAAATTACAACCACCATGACTACGGGTATATTCTCTGGTCAATACTTTTGTTGAAGCAGGAGTAACATCTCCACCATCTACGGTGTACGGTGTTGAAGTCAAGAATCCTTGTGCATTCAAGCCAACTGCCCATGTTTTAGTAATGTTATAAAGAAGGTCAACACTCAATAAACCACCTAATTGATTTTTTGAAGCAGAAGGTGAAGTACGGAATACCAATTGGTCAGCTCCTAAAGCACCTGCAGTTACCGCTCCGAATCTTGCAGCCGAACTGTTGAATAAACCACCTTTAAAATCGATATCTAAGTTGAATTTCTTACCTAATGGCAATGCCAAAGCTGGACCAATCAATAAATAAAAATCTTCGTAGTTACCTTGCGTATCATATTTCAAAGCACTTGGACTAATTCCTAAAATTTTTGCATTTTTAGAAATTTGACCATCAACTCCTTTGTAATCTTCGCTTACACCAAAGTTTTGATAGCCACCCATTAATCCTAAACCAATAATTCCCCAAAAACGGTTTACTGAAAGAGAATTGTAACCACCAGGAGTTAAAAACAATGATTTGTCTTCGCCATCTTTGCAAAATGGAATGGCTATACCAACACGGTCAGTGATTTTCCAGTAGCTTTTAGGCTTCGTTGAACGTAGCACATTGCTATTCTTATAAAATGCCGAGTCAAGATAATAACCATCTGCAACAGTTTTCACTACTTGTCCATTTGAATAAGTAGTTGTTGTGATGCCATTGTCTGTTAAAGAACTAACGATAGTAGGTTTAGTCTTCAAGTCTTGGGCTGATGCTAAGTGACCAGCAGCAAGGCAGGTCAGTAGCCCCATAGTGAGTCTTTTTGTAGTTTTCTGCAAAAGACTGTTTCCTGAAAAAATCTGTGTCATATTTACTTTATTTTGATAAAATGATAAGGTTCTGTGACGGATTTATTTTGTAGTTTGACAATTTTATTGGGTAAAAGTAACTCTTTTTCCAAAAAAACAAGTTTAGAAATATGAAAATTCATACTTTTTTTACAAAAAAACATGATATGCTTACCTTTTAAGTACAACTCCGCACGATTAGTCCTAATTTTGTATTAATTTGATAATTGCAAATATAGTAGATGTTGATGAATAACCCAATACCGCACACTCAAAGTAATGCTTTATAACCAAAAACCTACTTTTATCAACAGAAATTCTTTCGTTTTAAATATCATTTTCGAAATCCATGTCTGTACATACTGAAATTAAAAGAGTTACGACTCACATTTTGCAAGAAATGAAAAATAGGGGTGAGAAGATTTCTTGCCTAACAGCTTATGATTTTTCAATGGCTCGCATTGTAGATGCCGCTGGTGTGGATTTAATTCTTGTCGGTGATTCTGCTTCTAATGTGATGGCAGGGCATGAAACGACCTTACCAATTACGCTCGACCAGATGATTTATCACGCTACTTCAGTTGTGAAAGCAGTTAAACGAGCTTTGGTAGTAGTTGATATTCCTTTTGGATCGTATCAAGGAAATTCTACGGAAGCTTTGCGGTCTGCAATTAGAATTATGAAGGAATCTGGCGGTCATGCTGTAAAAATGGAAGGAGGTCTGGAAATAAAAGAATCCATCACTCGTGTATTAAGTGCTGGAATTCCTGTAATGGGGCATTTGGGGCTTACACCGCAATCTATTTATAAATTTGGAACCTATACTGTAAGAGCCAAAGAAGATGAAGAAGCTCAAAAACTGATGGAAGATGCCAAAATGTTGGATGAAATTGGGGCTTTTGCGGTGGTATTAGAAAAAATACCTTCTGAACTTACGAAAAAAGTCTCTCAAAGTATCCAAATTCCAACGGTTGGTATTGGTGCTGGTGCTGGTGCAGACGGACAAATTTTGGTAGTCCATGATATGCTGGGTATTAATAAAGAATTTAAACCGAGATTTCTTCGGAGATATGCTGATTTAGATGGCATTATGAACGACGCAATCTCGCAATATGTTAAAGATGTGAAATCAGTTGATTTCCCGAGTGAAAAAGAAAGCTATTAAAAGCTATTAAGTTAGGTATTAGGTAATGGATGTAAGGTTTTAGTAGATTATTAGGGATTGTAGTTGAGTGTTATTAGTGAAGTTTAATGGTTAAGATTACGTATCAAATTTTTTCTTAATTATTATGACTGATAACTGAATGCTTGATTTTTATCTTTAAATATCTAAGAAAAATACTTATTTCTTGATTGCCAAACCCTAACACCTTAAAAATGAAAGACTTCCACGTAGTTTATGAGGACAACCATATTATAGTTGTCAATAAAAGAGCAGGCATTTTGGTGCAAGGTGACTCAACGGGTGACCGAACGTTGACCGATGCTGTTAAAGATTATATTAAAAAAGAATATGGGAAACCTGGAGATGTATTTCTTCATCCTGTTCACCGTCTTGACCGTCCAGTGAGTGGTCTTGTTATTTTTGCAAGAACCTCAAAAGGTTTAGAAAGAATGATGGAATTATTCCGTAAAAGGGATATTCAAAAAACGTATTGGGCAATAGTTAGACGCAGACCGAAAGAGTTAAAAGGAAAATTAATTCATTGGTTGGTAAAAGATGAATCCAAAAATGTAGTAACGGCTTACGAAGAAGAAGTACCAGGTTCGCACAGAGCTGAATTGAACTATAAAGTTTTAGGCGAAATCAATAAGCATTTCTTGATTGAAGTTGAACTATTGACTGGAAGGTCGCATCAAATTCGTGTTCAACTCGCCACGATAGGATCTCCCATTCGTGGCGATTTGAAGTACGGTTATGATAGGCCAAATGCAGATGCAAGTATCAATCTTCATGCAAGACGAGTTTATTTTATCCATCCTGTCAAGAAAGAACCTATTATTTGTAAAGCAGCGGTACCACCTAACGCATTTTGGGAGGAGTTTTTAGAACTTGACCCAGATGATTTCAAGCAAAAAAATCTTGATTATCTTCATGAATAAGGGGTGAATAAACATCATTTTTTATTTGTTCAACTAATCCCAAAAAGGCGTGTTTAATACCTTGTAATGCTCCTGAAGCGATGCTTAAAGGAAGAATCAATGGCAAGAATATAAGCCATTGAATAATCATAAATTGATTTAACTTTCTCATATTGATTTTGATAGCGGTCAAAAACGACTGTAAATTTAGTTTTGAGAGATAATTTTCTCATTTTTAAATACTTACAGTCAAATTTCATGCCGAAGTGGTTTGGTAATGAACTTGTCTATACTGTAAAAGTAAAAATTATTCTTTAAATAACAACATTAAATTTGTTTATAATGTTATAATTTCTTTAAAATTTATTAATAGTCAATTTACAAAACGAACTGCTTATTTCCCAAACAAAAAGCCATGACTATTTAAAGTCATGGCTTTTTGTTTAATATACTGCATATCAAGCTTTTACTTTTTTATGTAAGGGGTAAAAATATATTTAGATTTTACTGTAATCACTTCAGCAATTTTAGCGAATACTAATTTTGGAACATCAATTTTATGGTCAACTAATTTCACATCAAAATTAGAAATTAGGCTGATTTTTTGATTTTCAACCGTTAATTTTCCCTTGAATTCTCGGGCTTGTGTAACGCCATGAAGGGTGAATTGTCCCTTCGCTGTTACGTCATAAGTACCGTTTTTGGTGTAATCAATTAATTCTGCAATTTTACCTTTGAAAGTACCCATTGGGTATTTTCCTGATTCCATGTAGTTTTCATTGAAGTGTTCTTGCATCAATTTATTGGGAAAATCAAAGGCGGTCATTTTCATGCTTACTGCTATTTCGTTTGTGGCAGTATTGATAATTGCCCCGACGGTTTTATTGAGTCCTGATATGTTTTCTACAGGTGTCGCCGAAAAAAAACTCGTTTCGCCAGTTTGAGTTGAATATAATTGTCCGAATGTTTTGCTTGAAATTAGTAAGCCAAACACTAAAAGTTGAATGATGTTTTTCATAATATTTTATCTTTTTGCAGGATATACGATAATATTGGGGTTTTGGGATTCGGAGAATATTTCAAAATATCAATCGTTTATTATCAAGAATGAATTTCATTTTTACTTATTTGTACCTTTCGCTCGTTTGTCGAAACTGAAACTTCTTGAAATAT
The DNA here is from genome assembly GCA_040387735.1 of Bacteroidota bacterium. Taxonomy (GTDB): domain Bacteria; phylum Bacteroidota; class Bacteroidia; order Cytophagales; family Spirosomataceae; genus Arcicella. Next base: position 35,804 of record JAZKDE010000002.1, on the reverse strand, counting down.
TGAAACCGTAAAAAATACCTCCATCGCTCCATTGTTTAGTAGTTTGAGCAATAAATTGACGCTCAATCATTCCTCTTGAATTGGTAAGATGGAATTGGAAAACGTGTCCGCCTGTTTCTATATCAAGACCTAATGCTAAAGAATTATGATAATTGCTTGAACTTGGGCGATTGAAATCGGCGTAATAATACTCCGCACTGAGACTTAATCGTTTATTTAATTTCATTCTACCTCCTACTCCAAGGGCTACCATATTATTGGGTGTATCAATGGTTTCGGCTTTATTGAAATGCAAAAAGGTTGGCATTAATTGTAACGATAAACTTTCGCTAAATTTTCTGGCAATTAATATTTGCCCTGTATAAGTCATTCTTTCGAGGTTATCGTAGTATTTCATTACTGTACCGGATTCAAGAGATGAACCTGTCGCTGCGGTACTGATGGCATCGCTTCCGTACAACGTAACGGTTACTGGCATGAAATTAGATTGACGAAGTAACTTATACTTGGCATAAAAGTCATACATTTTTTCCTGTGAACTTCTACCAATTCCAACCGTCAATAAATCACTAAGTCCGTATTCTAAACCAAGTCTAATTCGAGCTTCGTCCAGACCAAAAAAGTTGTCAATAAACCCAGAATTAATAGCTCCAAAACGGTGAGAAATCCAGAAATTTAAATGATTCTTACTGACTGTTTCAATCGTTTGACCATTAATAAGTCTTGTTCCTTTGAAGGTCGCCGCTACGTATTCGGTTTGGTTTTTGTTTTCATCATCTAACATTTTCATCAGGTCATCCTGCGAAAATATTGGGGTTGACGATAAGCATAAGATAAAAATTATAAGTTTTTTCATAATCTTGATAATTATTGTGTTTTGCCAAACATTGTTACAATTTGAAAATGCACAATATTTGTTGATGCGAATACTTTGAATGAATTTATATGGCTACGGTCAAAACATTACCACTTTGGGTTATTTTGTAGGTAGTTAAAGCTCTTGAGGCAACAGAAAGGGCATTTCCTTTGTTATCAAACGTGGCTCCGTGCGAAGTACATAAAAAGTGATTAGTAGCGTATTGAACTTGTCTTTGTCCTTCGTGGGTACAAATAAGCGTTACAGCTACATATCCATTATCACTGGTGTTGGCAATGACGATACTATTGGCACTATCAACGTAGTATCCGCCTTTGGTTAATAATTTTGAAAATGATGTTGTACTCATGTCATAACTTACCGTACCTCCAGTGAGAACAGTTGTTGCGTCTTCATTTTTGCAGGATGTCATCGTTACGCCACAATATACAGCCATGAGGCTTGCTCCACTAAGCCCCATTTTTTTAAGGAATTGAAGGCGATTCATTTTTTCTGCTTGATTTTCGTTATTCATAATCTAATTTATTGAGGGGTTTAATATAAAGTTATTCATAATAGAATACACCTTTTTTAGCTAAAGGTTGCGTGCAAAATGAAAATGTTTTATTCGTTCTTGTGAAAAATAAGTAATTGTCTGGTTTTTAGTGATTTAAAGTATAATAATAGATTTTCTTTTTTGATTTTTCTTCATTTATCCTTTTAGACTGAAACGAGTAGAAGAGCTTGTTAGTATCCCAAGTATTACATTGAGGGATATTATTTGCCATAAAAAAAGAAAATCGTTAGGGAAACTCCCTAACGATTTTCAAAAATTGAAATATAATATTTCTAAGTTTATATCAAATCTAACAATGTATTTTGTTCTAATACAACCAAGTTGGCATCACGCCATTTCACCATTACATCACGGAGTGAACAAGAATCTTCGTCACCACAATCATCGCATTTTCCGTAAAAATGAAGCGAAACACAAAGTGTTGGGGAGATTGGTCCATCAATAATACGAATGATTTTAGCGAACGTAACTTGGTCAGGTGGGACTCTTAAATAGTATCCCCCCCCTTTTCCTTTCTGACTTTGTAGAATACCGTGATTACGCAATTCGAGAAGGATAGCTTCTAAGAATTTTTTTGGAATATTTTCAGATTCAGCAATATTTGAAATCAATAATGGCCCTTTTTCGTACTCTCGTGCTAACACTTTTAATGCTTTAAGGGCGTATTTTGCTTTTTTAGAAATCATGTTTAAGAAGTTGAACGTTTTTTGTTTATAGTTTTGATGAAACGATTAACAGAAAAACAAATTTTACATGGCCTGCTAACGAATAAGCTATTCTATATAGCCTGTGGACAAATTTACACAAATTTATTAATACTTAAAGAAGTACATACTATTTTGATTCTGAATTTGTTTTGATTATTTTTCACGATAAATTAACAGTATTTCATAAAATATTACAAAATGAAATCCCCCAAAACTGAGTATCTTATTGTTGGTGCAGGATATGCTGGACTTACCGCTGCTCGTGAATTATTGAAAGCGGGTAAAACAGTCAAGATTCTGGAGGCTCGTGAACGTGTGGGAGGGAGGGTGCATACTCAACAATTTGATGATTTTTATTTAGATATGGGAGGAACTTGGGTAGGGCCTACGCAGGAGAAAATTTATGAATTAATCCGTGAATTTGACTTACAAACTTTTCCAACTTTTGATGAAGGAAAGAGTACGTTACTAATGAACGGAAAAATTAAAAACTATAAGGGTTTGATTCCTCCATTGCCGATTCCATCTTTGTTAAGTTTGGATGGAGCAATCAAGAAAATTACCAAACTTTCCAAAACGGTAAATCTTCAAGAACCTTGGAAAACACCCGATGCCGAACATTGGGATGGGATGACTTTACAGACTTGGATGGATAAGCAAATGTTTTTTGATACGGCTAAAAAACTTTTCAGAATAGCCTCTGAAGCTATTTGGGCAGTTTCTCCCAGTGAGTTATCAATGCTCCATGCCATGTTCTATACAAAATCAGGAACTGATTTTGATACTTTGATGAATGTGAAAAATGGAGCTCAAGAAGAACGAATTTTAGGTGGAGCAATGTCAGTTGCTTTGAAAATGGCAGCCAGTTTTCCTGTTGATACCATTCGTTTTAATTCGCCCGTGAAAACGATTATTCAAGATGACGAGGGAATAGAAGTAATTGGAAAAGACTTTAATTATAAAGCTCGAAAAGTAATCGTTGCTATTCCGCCAACTTTGGCAGGACGGATTGATTATCAGCCTATTTTACCTGCTAATCGTGACCAATTATTACAAAGAATTCCGATGGGAACGGTCTGGAAATGTTACGCTATTTATGATCAACCATTTTGGCGAGCGAAAGGTTTAAATGGCTTAGCGGCTTCTGATGAAGGCTTTGTTTCGGTAACTTTTGATAATTCTCCAAAAGATGGTTCTATAGGAATTATGATGGGATTTGTTTTGGCAAATCGAGCGAAAGACTTTTCTCTATTGTCCGAAAATGACCGTAAAAATTCCGTTCTGAATCAATTTGGTAGGTTTTTTGGTAAAGAGGCTCTTTCTCCCAATTTTTATATTGATAAATCATGGGCGGAGGAAGAATTCTCTCGTGGGTGTTACGCAGGCGTGATGCCAACGGGTGCTTGGACGAGTTTGGGTAAGCACCTCCGTGAACCCATTGGGCATATTCACTGGGCGGGTACGGAAACGTCTGATGTCTGGAATGGCTACATTGATGGAGCCGTGCGGTCAGGTCAAAGAGTTGCTTTAGAAGTTCTGGGACTATAATTTTAGTATTTTCCTAAAAAGTCAAAGGGTCAAGGTTTTTAAAATGCCCATTTAATTTGATGCGTTCTTTGGTGCGTTCTACTTCCTGTAAAATAGGAATAATTCGCTCTAAATGCTGAATTAAAAAACCTTGACGCTCGGCCTCGGTAGGCATTTTGAGTAATTTATATTCCTCTTCCAACGATAAACCAATTTTATGAGCAATTTGGTATGAATAAGGCTGCGGTTTATTTGCGTTAAAAGAATGTACTTCATTCAATAACTCGTAAAGTGTTTCCACTCTTTGCGATAAACCAATCATGACCGAAGGGCTTATTTCTGGTTCGGGTAATAATTCTACTACACCGCCAGCGTACAGTTTCATCTCCACTGGATTCTGAAAATCCAATATTCTAAAAGTTCTCACACCTTGCGTTTGCACGTCCATACGTCCATCATCGTAGCGTTTTGAAAGCTTTACAATTTTTACTTCTGTTCCAAAACCTGGTAGCCTTCCTTCTAAAAATACAGGCACTCCAAACGTTGTACCGTTATCCAAACTCTCATTGATTAAGTCCCGATAGCGTTGCTCAAAAATGTGTAGATTGAGGTCTTCCAAAGGGTAAGCCACCAAGTTGAGCGGAAATAAAGGAAGAAATTTTTGCATAGTTCTGAAATGATTTTTACGTAAAATTAAGGTATTTTCAATTATTTTCTTGCTTCTAAAGTACTAAAATAATTATACCTACGAAATAATTCGTACAACAATTTGCAATTACGAATTATTTCGTAGTAAATTTGTTACGAAATAATTCGTAGCAAAAATGAACATACTCAAACCGACAGAATCAGAATTAGAGATTCTACAAATTTTATGGCAAAATGGTCCTTCCTCCGTTCGCTTTGTCAATGAAGAATTAGCAAAACGGAGAGATATTGGTTACACAACAACGCTCAAGTTGATGCAAATTATGTTTGAAAAACAACTGCTTTCCAGAACGGAAGAGGGACGTTATCACCTCTACAAAGCTGAAATTGGAGAAGAAGCCACACAAATTAACCTATTAGAAAAATTTGTAGATGCCACTTTCCGAGGTTCAGCTATGAAATTAGTGATGCAGGCTTTGGGCAATCACAATTCATCCACGGAAGAATTGGAAGAAATTAAAAAGTTAATTGAGTCAAAAATGAACAACAATAAATCTTAAAAACATGGAAAATTTATTGAAACCAGAAATCGTATCCCCTTTAGGTTGGACTTTATTGCACTCGCTTTGGCAGGGTCTTATCTTAACAATTTTGTATTGGGGGCTGAGTAAAGTTCTCAAATCTTCACAGACCAAATATTACATAGGAATTAGTTTTTTAGCGGTACAATTTATCGTAGCAATTGGTACTTTTTGCTATTTAGTAGATTTTGGAAGTACCACAAAAAGTATATCAGTTAATATTGTTCAATATTTTTCCATTGTGCAAAGTGTTGATAGTGAGGTAAATGTAATGGATTCTATTCAGCTTTTTTTGAATACAAATATTTCTTTATTTGTCCAAGTCTGGTTGGTTGGTGTGTTGATTTTCTTTATTAAAATGGGTTTTGATATTTGGTTTGTTAATCGTTTAAAAACTACGGGATTACAGCAAGTTGATTCACAAACATTATCCAAGTACAAGCAACTTATTGCTAAAATGAAAATTACGCAATCCATTGAGATTTTTGAATCAAATCAAACATTGTCTCCGATTGTAATTGGAAATTTAAAACCATTTATTTTACTGCCAATTGGTTTGGCTTCGGGGTTGTCAATCAATGAGTTAGAGGCTGTTTTAGCCCATGAATTAGCCCATATCAAAAGACACGACTTTCTAATTAACATTATCCAAACACTGATTGAAATATCATTCTTTTTTAATCCTTCTATTTGGTGGATTTCATCACAAATAAGACAAGAAAGGGAACATTGTTGCGATGATTTTTCGGTAGAAATTACAGGTGATAAAATGTTATTAGTCAGTGCTTTAACTCACGTAGAATCTTACCGAATGAATCATTCATTGGCAATGGGATTTGGTAAAAAGAAAATGCCACTTCTGAGCAGAGTTAAAAGAATTTTGGGTGTAAAACAGCAAGAAAATAGTAATGTTGAAAGTATTTTGGTGATGGCGGTTATTTCTATTGCAACTTTAGGATTGGTCGTTTTTAAGACCAATGATGTAAAGGCACAAGTGAGTAATTTCTCTAATAAGTTAGAGAACTACTATACTCCAAAGGAACTTGCAACGGAGGTTTCTGGTAACCAAATACCCTTGAAAGAAGAGCGTAATGATGTTGTAAGAGATACTGTAATTACGAAAACCGAAGAGTCAAGTTATTCGTCTACCACTACAATAAATAACGACGATGAGAATAGTTATTTTAGTACGAATTCTCGAAATGGAAGTTTTAGAATTGACAAAAACGGAGAAATTTATGTTGACGGGAAAAGATATAATGCTTCACCAGAATTGCGGGCTAAAATAAAACCAGAATTAGAAAAGTTGGATTTGTTAAGCAAAGAAATGAATGTTTATGGAGTTGTAATGGACAAATACGGCAAGGAAATGGATGCTTATGGTAAACAAATGAGTCAACATTCAGAACCAATGGAAAAGCACGGAAAGTTGATGGAGGAACAAGGTAAATTATTAGAAAAAGAGGTAAAATTACAGACAAAATATGCCTTGAAAGCTTCATTGGCAGAGTTAGATAATGATAAAATTGAAGCACAAAGACTGAAAAAATTAGAGAAAGAACAGGAGCAAAAAGTGAAAATTATTTCTGATAAAATGGAGAGTTTGGGTAAGGAAATGGAAAAATCAGGAGAAAAAATGCAGGAGAATAGTAAGCCAATGGAAGCAATTGGCAAAAAAATGGAAGTTGAAGGTAAGAAAATGGAGGTAGTTGGTAAGAAAATAGAGGTTGTTACTAAAGACATTATTGAATTATTACCCGCTGACCTAAAAATTAAACTAAAAACTATCAATAAGGAATTGGTGGATTAAGTATTGCGACAAAATGAAGTATTATTTTAGATTCCATAAATTATTGATAATCAAACTTATGGTAATCGTAAATTGTAATTCTTAAATCATCATTCTATTTCGCTATTGATAATAAAAACGCCAAGTCTAAATGAATAGACTTGGCGTTTTTATTATCGTTTTTGGCAATGTAAATGGTTAAAATATACGAAATATAAATTCCCAATTACTTGACAGCTTTTTCAATGGAAACACCTGCACTAACCACATCAAGTAGCGGATTTTGACGCATATATTGACGAATTTGAATTTTGTATTTTCCCTTTTGTGGAAAATGGAAATCTTTGAATGCCAGTACTTTATGGTCGTAAATATCTCCTAAGCCTTCTCCAACAGGTTTTCCTGTAACCTGGTCAAAAAGAATAATTTCATCTAATTTTTGATGAATAATCTTTCCCTTTGGGTCAAATAAATAGTGCGAGAGATAAATATTATAGTACAAATAATTTCGATTGTTACGAACATTGTAAAAAATATTATAAGCCATCTGATTATCAGTTACTTCAAAGGTAAACGTGGGCGTGTCTTTAATAAACCATTTGGCATCAGGAATATCATAATTATCCTTCAAAATCGTGGTAGAATCGCACGATAAAAGCAAACAAATAAAGAATAAAGAGAGAAAAATATTTAATAAGCGACCCATTGTATCTGTTTTTGGAGATAATCAAAAAATAATGCTCAACAATCAATTTTCAAGTAAAACGAACATTGAGCATTGTTTGTTGAGCATCGAATACTAAAATATAAAACTAAACTTTTTCTCCTCCTTGATTTTCTGGAGGCTGATTGTTTGGTTTTGGTCCTTTATTACCCCCGTTTTGTTGGTTTTGAGGACGTGGCTGCTGATTTTGTTGAGGTTTCCCCTGCTGTTTCCCTCCACCTTGTTGATTCTGTGGACGTGGGTTTTGTGGTTTCGGTTGTTGCCCTTCGCCATTTCCTTGCAGTCCTTGTGGACGATTTTGCTGCGGATTTTGCGTCTTTGGTTGTTGTCCTTCACCATTTCCTTGCGGACGATTTTGATTTTGCTGTTTCGGCTGTTGTCCTTCGCCGTTTCCCTGTGAACGGTTTTGGTTTTGCTGTTTTTGCTGTTGACCTTCGCCGTTTCCTTGTGGACGAGGCTGTTGTGTATTTTGCTGTTTCGGCGGTTGTCCTTCACCATTTCCTTGCTGATTTTGTGGTCGAGCTTGTTGTGGCTTATTCCCTTTTTGTCCTTGTTGCGGTCGTTGGTTATTTCCCTTTTGTCCGTTCTGAGCTTCTCCCTGAGGCTTATTTACCGCTTGATTTATCGGTTTTTCAGTTGACTGGGGTTTGTTATTATCTACTTTAACGTCTTTTTTCTCTTGTCTGAAATCTTTGCGTTCTGGACGTGGATTCTCTCTCTTTTCTTGTTTGAAATCCTTACGTTCTGGACGTGGAGAATCTTTTCTTCGAATTTACCTTTCTCGAATTTCTTCTTGTTTCCTCCCCCGTACTTCTTATCCATTTTATCCAAATCAGCATTTAATGGACCAGAACCTTTTTCTAATTCTAATTCAATTTTTGCCGATTCTGCTCCATCAATAGTTTGTGGTTTTTGTCCTTTCTCATTGAGTTCCAAAATTTCCCGAACTCTATCTACCGATACAGGAATCCAGTTACTTTCTTCGCCTCTATATCCAAACCACATAACTCTTTTAAAAATATCCGTTTTCTGTAAAAACGCATCTCCCTTAATCGTTTGAAGCGGTTTTTCAATGGTTGGAATATCCTTCAGAGCATCCATATAGGTCTCTAATTCATAATTCAAACAGCATTTCAACCGTCCACATTGCCCAGAAAGTTTGACAGGATTTAAAGAAAGATTTTGGTAGCGAGCGGCCGAAGTGGTAACATTTTTGAAATCTGTCAACCATGTAGAACAACATAATTCACGACCACAAACGCCAATTCCTCCCACACGAGCAGCTTCCTGACGAAGTGAAATCTGCTTCATTTCGATTCTAACCTTGAATTCGCCCGCTAAGGTTTTGATGAGTTCACGGAAATCAACACGGTCATCGGAAGAGTAATAGAAAATAGCTTTTGTATTATCCGACTGAAACTCCACGTCTGAGAGTTTCATATTGAGTTTCAATTCTTTGATAATTTCACGAGTTCGGTACATCGTTGGATAATCCCGAGCAACTGCTTGTTCGTGTTTTTCAAGGTCTTTATCGTTGGCTTTTCGATAAATGGTCTTGACCTCATCATTGTCTTTGACCCCTTTTTTGAGCATCTGCAAACGCACTAATTCGCCTTGTAGAGATACAAAGCCCAAGTGGTGTCCACTCGGAACGTCCACAATAACGGGGTCACCAGCGTAAAGTTCGACTTGGTTGGTATTTCTGAAAAACTCTTTTCGTCCACCCTTAAATTTAACTTCTACGATATTGAATTTGCTAAAAGTAGGTACGTCCATATTCGACAACCAGTCAAATACATTCATTTTATTGCAGCCGCCGGAACTACAAGCTCCATTGTTTTGACATCCACCTACTTTTGTACCGTCTTCTTTATTTTTAGTTCCACAGCTACCTGAGGAACATGATTTACATCCCATAATTATTTATATATTTATTTCGCAAGGAAAATCAATCTGTCATTTTGAGAAAAATAAAGGGCTTAAATTCAATATACAATGAGTAATTAACAATGTTCAATTGAGATTTACTATTGCTATTTTTACTTGAAGATTTTTAACTCAATATTTAGCATTATTTTATTTCAATATCTCAAAACATCCAAGCCAATATCTTTACGATAATATTTGCCCTCAAAAAGCACATCTTGAGCCGCTTTTTGTGATTTTTGTATCGCTCTTTCAAGCGTATTTGACATTCCTGTAAGTACCATTACTCGTCCGCCATTGGTTACCACCAAATTGCCATCCAAAGTTGTTCCTGCATGGAAAATTGTTGCATCTTTTACTGAGTCATAACCGACAATAACATCACCTTTTTTGTAATCTCCAGGATAACCACCCGCCACCACAACCGTGGTTACAGCGTGTTGTTTACTTACCACAAAATCAATTTCGTGTAACTCTCCTTTAGCAGTTGCAATCATTAATGCTAAAATATCGGATTCAATTCTTGGTAAAACAACCTCCGTTTCGGGGTCACCCATTCGAGCGTTATATTCAATTACTTGTGGTTCACCTTCGTGATTCATCAAACCAATAAAAATAAAACCATTATAATTAATTCCTTCTTTTTTCAGACCTTCAATCGTTGGAATAATAACATCATTTTCAACGGCTTGCATGAACTTTTCATTGGCAAATGGTACTGGTGAAACGGCACCCATTCCGCCCGTATTCAAGCCTGTATCTCCTTCGCCTATACGTTTGTAATCTTTGGCTTCGGGAAGAATTTTATACGATTTACCATCGGTTAATACAAAAACAGATAATTCAATACCCGTCAAAAATTCTTCAATGACAACTTTACTACTGGCATCGCCAAACTTGGCATCGACCAACATTTCTGAAAGTGCTGTTTGAGCTTCTTCCAACGTTAGGGCGATAATTACGCCTTTGCCCGCTGCCAATCCATCGGCTTTAAGAACGATAGGAAGTTTCTGACTCTCAAGGTATTGCATTCCTGCTTGAAGCGTATCTTTCGTGAAAGTTTCCGACTTTGCCGTTGGAATTCCGTATTTCACCATGAAGTTTTTAGAAAAGTCTTTTGAACCTTCTAACATTGCACCGTGCGAATCTGGACCAACCATCAAGATATGTTTCAAATCTTCTCTTGCTTGAAAATAATCACGAATTCCTTTCACTAATGGCTCTTCTGGTCCAACAATGACCAATTCAATATTATTTGAAATAACCGCTTCTGCAATTCTATCAAAATCATTATATCCAATGGGTAAATTTACAGCAATTTGGGCAGTTCCAGCATTACCTGGAGCTACAAACAATTTATCACAAAGCGGGCTTTGGGCTATTCTCCATGCAAAAGCGTGTTCACGTCCGCCCGAACCTAAAATTAGTGTATTCATTTTTTATAGTTAAGCTTTAAGTTTTAGGCAATAAGCAATAGACAAGTTATCTAACGTTTGTCTATTGCTTACAGCTTATAACATAATGCCGAAATTTAATTCGCTACCTCACTCAAAAACTTAATTCTCATCAATCGTAATTCCTCTTCGGTGATATCTTCAATATCACATTCATCCATTGCCACGGCAATATTATCACTTTCGGCTGCCATGAAATAATCAAAAATTTCTTCTTGTTTATCGGGTTCAATTACTTGATTGATGTAATAATCTAAGTTCAATTTCGTGCCAGAATAACAAATATGCTCAATCTCTTCGATGAGTTCTGCCATTGCCAATTCTTTTTGGTCAGCAATGATGTCTAAATCTATTTTTCTATCAACTTGTTGAATAATATGAATCTTTATTTTTGATTTATTAACCGCTGATTTCACCACAACTTCTGAAGCAGTTTCTATCTCATTATCTTCAACGTATTTTTTTATCAAATCAATGAATTGGCGACCAAATTTTACCACTTTTCCCATACCCACGCCGTTAATATTGGCCATGTCGTCTTTGGTAGTTGGGTAAGTTGTTGCCATTTCTTCCAACGATGGATCTTGGAAGATAACATACGGAGGTAGATTTTTCTCTTTGGCTAATTTTTTACGAAGGTTTTTTAGTAATTCAAACAAAGCAACGTCATACGAACCACTTCCGCCCGATGCTTCTTTTTCTTCGTCTTCTTCTATTTTCTCATTTTCGTAATCATGGTCTTTTGAAAGTGTCAACGGAAAAGGGTCATTCATGTAAGAACGTCCTTTTTCTGACAATTTTAAAATACCGTAATTCTCAACGTCTTTGTCTAAAAATCCTAAAATGGCGATTTGACGCACCATCGAAACGCATTGTTCGATAGGTTCTGGTTCTGCATTTTTTCTGCTTTTTGAAGATTTTGGAGTTTTTTTAGCTTTAGCTTTTGGAATTGGATTTCCATCCTCATCTTCCTCGTCCGAAAATTCTACCTCGTCATCGTCATCATCATCATCGTCATCGTCTTCATCAGAACCTAATTTGAAGAAGCTTTTCGCTTTTCCAAAGGTAGCAATTTTTTGATGGTCGTTAGTGCCAACAAATTGACTTTTATACCCCATCAAAATGTCCGCAATGTGTTGAGCATCAAAATTTTCTCCCGTTAATTCTACCGTTTTAAGGGCTAAAACTACAGCTTCTTCGGCTTTGTATTTTGGCGTTGGCTTTTTACAATTATCACAAAAACCGCAATCTTTGTCCATGTATTCGCCAAAATAATTTAATAATTGACGACGGCGACAAGTACCTAAATTAGAATAATGAACCATCTCGTGCAGTAACATTCGAGCGGTATCACGTTCTACAATGGTTTTATCTTTATTAAATTTATCTAATTTATTGATGTCTTCTTTGGCGTAGAACATAATACAAGTTCCTTCTAAGCCATCACGGCCTGCACGCCCTGTTTCTTGATAATATCCTTCCAAAGATTTTGGAGCATCGTAGTGAATCACGAAACGAACATCGGGTTTGTCAATTCCCATTCCGAAGGCAATTGTGGCAACCATAACTTCGGTTTCCTCATTCAAAAATGCCTCTTGATTTGCCATTCTGATGTCGCTATCCAGTCCAGCATGATACGGAAGTGCTTTTATTCCGTTGACATTCAAAAGATTTGCAATTTCTTCAACCTTCTTGCGACTCAAACAGTAGATAATCCCCGATTTACCGTGGTTTACCTTGATATATTTGATGATTTGTTTATCAATATCATCACGTTTTGCTCTGATTTCGTAATAAAGATTTTTACGATTAAAAGAAGATTTGAATAAACGAGCATCGTCTAAATTCAAATTTTTCTGAATATCCTGTTGTACTTTAGGGGTTGCTGTGGCAGTAAGAGCAATAATCGGTAAGGCTTTATCCATGCTCTCAACGATACTTCTGATTCGGCGGTATTCTGGACGGAAATCATGTCCCCATTCTGAAATACAGTGAGCTTCATCAATGGCAACAAAAGATATTTTTGCTTGCTTCAAAAATGCTAAATTATCTTCTTTCGTCAGCGATTCGGGAGCGATGTATAATAGTTTTACGTCACCTTTAATAACCGCATTTTTTACTTTAGTCATTTCTGCTCGATTCAATGAAGAATTCAGAAATTGAGCGTTAATGCCAAAAGCATTCATTTGGTCAACTTGATTTTTCATCAAGGCAATTAAGGGAGAAATCACAATGGCGGTACCTTCCATAGCAATGGCAGGCATCTGATAACAAAGGGATTTTCCTGCCCCTGTGGGCATAATTACAAAGGTGTTTTCACCCGAGAGGGTGTTTTTGATTATTTCTTCTTGTTCTCCACGGAATTGAGAAAAGCCGAAGGTCTCTTTGAGCTTCTCTTTTAGCAAGTCGGTGGTATCTTGGGTAACACTCATCTTATTCAAACTTATTTGAGGTTTGTAATGTATTTGGTGGTTAATTATTGAGTTTGTGCGTTAAAAGTATAGTTGTCTATCATTTCCCGAACTCAAAGTAGTACATCTATTCAATGATTTTGTTTTTGCTCATTATTATGTGTTAGTTGAAGAGTTGCTTGTTAAGAATAAAATTTGGTTCTAATTATTATGCCAAACAAAACTAACCAATAACTAACATTCTAAATTTATAGGATACGTATTTAACTCATTCTGTTCATCAGCTCTTAACATTGATAATTACTTATCTTTGTACCAAAATCAGTAAAAAATTAGTCATTCAAAATATCTTCTAACATTGAAATTAATAAAAAATATCCAATCAACTGCAAAAAAAGTTTTAGAGGAAGAAGCAAATTCTATTCTAAAAATTGTACCGTTGATTGATTCTGAATTTGAATCCTGTGTAAATCACCTACTTAGCTCAACGGGAAGATTGGTAGTTACAGGTATTGGTAAGTCGGCAATAATTGCCCAAAAAATAGTAGCTACCCTTAATTCCACGGGAACACCTTCTTTGTTTATGCACGCTGCTGATGCGATTCACGGGGATTTAGGGATGATTCAACAAGGCGATACAGTTATGTGTATTTCGAGGTCTGGTGATACACCCGAAATCAAAGTGTTGGTTCCTCTAATTAAGAGAACGGGAACAAAATTAATCGCAATGGTCTCAAATCCTACGTCTTATCTCGGAAAAAATGCAGATTTTATTCTTCATGCCCTCGCTGAACGGGAGGCTGATTCTCTGAATCTTGCTCCAACAGTTAGTACCACGGTGGCTTTGGCTTTGGGTGATGCCTTGGCGGTATGTCTTATCGAATGTCGTGGATTTAGTAGTAAGGATTTTGCCAAATATCATCCAGGAGGAGCTTTGGGTAAGAAACTGTACTTAAAGGTTTCGGATATTTATCCCAATCACGAGCTACCTACGGTGAAAGAAATATCAACGGTCAAAGAAGCGATTTTAGAGATTAGTTCTAAGCGTTTGGGAGCAACGGCTGTATTGAAGGAAAATCAGGAACTGGCGGGCATCATTACGGACGGAGACGTGCGTAGAATGTTAAACAAATACGATTCTTTTGCGGGATTATTTGCTAAGGATATTATGACGATTTTGCCAAAATCAATTTCACCCGATGCTTATGCGGTGGAGGCTTTACAAATTATGCAAGAAAAAAACATCACACAATTGGTAGTAGTTGAAGATAATAAGCCCTTAGGATTTGTGCATTTGCATGATTTGCTGAAAGAAGGACTGGTCTAATTGTGAATTATTGGGTGGTGAATTAGTAATTATTAAGCGTCCGATAATCACTAATTCACCATTAATTATCTCATTCTGTCGGCAGATTTTACTAACATTTCATCTCTACGGATAAAACGATTGGCAATCATATTGCATAACATGGCCAATACTGCGGCGATAAATCCTGCTTCGTAACTTCCTTGATTTTCTGGCTCAAACATAGGTATTCCTACTTTGAAAACTTGATAAAAAGTATAACCCAAAACTGTGGCAATCATAATAGAATTTATTAAGCCTAAAGTCATTTGCAACATTCTCTTTTTATATTGAGTAATTGAAAAGGCTGCTAATACTGCCGACACGATGGCTAACATTACAATAAAGATTGTACTATTACTACTCACACAAGTAGTCCCTTTAGAATGTTCTAAGGCAAAAGAAGTAAGCGTAACTTTTTCGTTTAAGGTAGCACTACTTTTTTCCCAAATAGGCAAAGCTGTTACCGATAGCATAGCAACTGCTACGACCGCTAATAATAGTGTTTGGATTCTTTGAAGCATAAGATTGTAAACTTTTGTTTTTGCAAAGTTCTGAAACTTCTGAGAGGTTCGCAAGTGGAATTTTATTTAAGTAAATTATCTGTCTGAAAGCAAGATAATTAAGATTTTTAAAATTCAATCATGGATATCAATTTGCACAAATTAATAATCTCCACTATTAGAAAACTATGCTTATGAAAAGAATTAAACCACTTATCACTTTCAATAATTTGTTCAGGAAGTAGCATTACGCTTTTAGCAAAAGGCTGTACAAACGGTACATATTCATGGACGGGAGGATTGACTGGTTCCACCATTACTGTTAATCCAATAACAACAACTAATTATACCGTAAACTGTATTGTTAATAATTGTGTAAGCAATAACTCTGGAGCAGTTCAAATAAATGTTGTTACCAACCCATACTTAGAAACCCTAAAGTCTGGTTCATGGACAGACCCAACCACTTGGTCTTGTAACCGTGTAGATTGCAACCACGACAAGTTTACGATTGGTAAATCCATAATAAACAAAAAGAGTGAAAACCATTGGTCTTCGCTCTTTTTGTTAGTGTGTAGTTCGTTGTTATAGTTTTTTGAAGTGATAGCAAACTTAACAAAAGAATTATTACAAAGGAATAGTGAAATTTCATGGCATCACTTGTTTGGTTTTTTATAAGACAACTCAAAACTTCGTAATTCCTGTTCAAAGAAAAACCATAAAGTGTTTGAAGTCCAGTTGTTTGAGTTTTAAGAATTTGTAAAAATCGTACGTCTAAACTATCTTGCGTTAATTAATAATCTCCACTTTTATACTTTAACACCACCACATTTTGTGAAAAGACAAATACTACTTACTCTCACCATTATTTTCATTAGTCTTATCAAGGTTTTTCCTCAAAAAAGCTCAGCTAACAGAGTTGCTAACTTTAACGCTCCTTTACATAGTTCTGTGAATTGTCCTTTGGTAGTTTCCATTCAGGATAATAATTCATCTGCTCTTTGTTCAGAGTTATTAAAAACCTTGGTGGCTGTAACATCTGCTTGTACAGATACCAATGCGGTGAGTTATCGTTGGAGTTCGTCTGTAGGCGGAGTTTTCTCAACACTTAGAACCACAACCTTTAATTTACCCGAATTTTTAGTTGCTACACCAGTTACTTTTACGGTTTGGGTGAAAGAAGGAAGTGATTCACTTTCTGCAAATTATACAATAACGGTAAAGCCACGTCCAAATCGCCCGGGCCTAACGCCTGTCGGAACAATTGTTCTATGTGATAATAACCCAATTACTTTAACTTCTTCCGCTTGTACAGGTGCGAGTACCAACGTCTGGTCTAATGGAGTAACAGGAGTAACCTCAATCAGCGTTCCTGCTATTGGTGGAACTTATTTTAAAGTAGCTTGCGAGAAAAATGGTTGTGTTAGTGATTCTACGGCAGCGGCAGCTTTGATAACAGGGTTAGTAACTTCTCCACCAATCACTACCGATAGAATAATTTGTGAGGGAACACCAATTACGGTAGGTAACGGCTTACAGGCTCAATTAGCAAATTGTGGTAACGGTGCAACTGGAACCTATACTTATACAGGAGGAACAGTTGGCTATGACCAAGGGTATATTAATACAGGAGGAACTGATCCAACGGTTACGGTACCCTCGACGAGTAATGTTGTTAAAAAAGTTAGTATTTCTATAACTTGGAGAAAACAGAAAGGAGGGTTTCAAAATGATTGCGGAACTGGTGATTTCTTATCTTGGCCATTTCATAATGAAACTCAATTTCGGATAAAATCTCCAAGCGGTAAAATTATAACTTTAGTATATGCAGGGACTTATGGAGGGATTGATAACCCAACAGTAACCACTATTTTTGAAGATGGAGGTGTTCCTGTAAATTCTTATAGCCCGCCTGTTTCGGGTACATTTGCTCCTGCTCAACCTTTGTCAGGATTTATTGGAGAAAACCCATCTGGTACATGGACTTTATTGCCATACGATAATTTTTGGCGAGACCCTCTTTGTGTATCAGGCTTTGCCTTGACACTTTCAGAAGCTCAAAATGGTACAATTACATGGTGGGATGCTCCAAGTGGTGGAAATCAAGTGGGTACAGGTTCTGAATTTATACCAACAAATACTGCCGCTGGTACTTATACCTATTATGTTCAAGGACAATGCGTGAGAGGGTGTCCAAGTGTGCGTTCAACCGCAAATTTAACAATCAAGCCAACGCCAACCGCACCCACGGTTAGTATCAACGTGCCAGAGGTTAATGGAGTAAGAAGTGTTTGTTATGGAGAATCCGTTACATTAACTGCATCAGGGTGTAATAATGGTACTATTAATTGGGAATATAGTTTTTCTGCCTCTGACCGTTCAGGAAGTGGTATCGCAAGTGGTAGTACATACACTTTTACACCGATAGGAGGGACTAGTTATAATACTTCTTATGTGATTAAAGCAATTTGTGAAGGAATAAATCTTTGTAGAAGTGGATATAGTAGCCCACTCGCACTAACCGTCAAATATAAACCATCGGCACCAAGTATTACAGGACCTGGTTCTGCTATTTGTAGTAATAGTTTGGTAACACTTACAGCATCAGGTTGTTATGGAGGAACAGTCGGATGGACAGGCAATCGTTCAGGTAATTCTATCAATTTTAGTCTGACCAATACAGTTAATGTAAAAGCAGCCTGTACGGTAAGTGGTTGTACCAGTGACAGTAGTAATGTATATACAATAACCCTTTTGCCGAGACCTGCTACTCCAACCGTTAATGCCTCGCAAGTACAAGCTCTTTGTTATGGAGCGAGTGTTAATTTAACGGCAAACTGTATCAACGGAACAACTGTAAAATGGACAGGAGGTTTAACGGGTTCACCCATTACGGTAACACCTTTATCAACAAGAAGTTATCGTGCATCATGTTTGGGAACGAATGGTTGCGCCAGCGATAGTAGTACAGCATTAAATATTGTTGTTTTACCCAAAACAAAACCAATCATTACGGGAAATTCATTCGTTTGTGGTATCAGTTCCGTAACTCTCAATGCTACGGGTTGTTCTGGAGTTAATGAAACGGTTATGTGGCGAGATGAAAGTACAGGAACAACCTTTACAGAAACGATTTCCCAAACAAAAACATTTAGGGCAGTTTGTATAAGAAATGGTTATTGTGTGAGCGATAGTAGCGATATTTTTACAGTTCAATATCGAGTAAAACCATCACAACCGACCATTACACCACCACCCAATACAACAGTTTGTCAAGGAACAAGTATAACGTTAACTGCCAGTGCTTGTGCAGGAGGGACATTAGGTTGGACGGGTGGATTGAGTGGGCAAACAGTTTCTGTCTCTCCAAATGGTGCTAAAAATTATAGAGTAGCTTGTTTAGTGAATGGGTGTTTAAGTGATAGCTCTAATGCTGTATTGATAACAGTAAATCCTTCTCCCAATATTACAGTTATCAGCAATAAAAGTAGTGTTTGTACAGGAGATACGGTAACGCTGACTGTCGCAGGATGCACAGGAAGTATTTTATGGTCAACAGGAGCAATCAATCCTATCATTAAAGTATCTCCAATAATAAATACCAATTATACCGCAACCTGTACATTAGGCTCTTGTTCGACTTATCAACAGATTAATATCAATCCCTTAGTTGCTCCAAGTGTAACAGCATCGGGGTTATTGCAATGTGGACAAACAGTTACGTTGATTGCCAATAATGTTCCAAGTGGCTCAAATATTCAGTGGCGGAAAGATGGCGTTGATATTGTTGGTGCTACTAATACTACCCTTATGATTAATAGTGCGGGGAGTTATGATTTTACGAGTTACAGTTTAGTTAATTCAGGGTTAATTAGTAATTCCTTTATTAATGATATTAAGTTTGTGGATAAACAAAGAGGTTTTTTTGTAAGTGGAGACGGAATATATCGTACTATTGATGGAGGTGTAACTTGGAATAAAGTTTTTAGTTCAAATATTTTGAATAGTATTACATTTATTAACTCTACTACTGCTTTGGCTGTTGGGAGTCAAGGATTAGTTCTTAAAACAATAGATGGAGGAAATACATGGTCTTCGATATACATCAATAATTATTCTTATTTAAGAAAAGCTATATTCAGAGACGTAAACAATGGTATAATTGTGGGAGGTTTTAGTGAAATTTTTTATACAAATAATGGTGGAATAAATTGGTATTTAGCTTCAGGTGCCAATTTATCATCAGTTCCATCTTATGGGAGTGCTTCTTTTGTCCCAAATTCATCTAAAGTTTATGCCATTAGTTCAAATGTACTGATGATGTCAACAGATAATGGCGTAAACTGGTCTCAGGTTTCAGTTTATGGTAATGCATCATACAATGATATTACATTCTCATCGACTAATAATGGATGGATTGTGGGTAGTGGTGGCATATTATTGAAAAGTATTGATGGAGGTAGTTCGTGGCAGTCACAGGTAAGCGGAACAACTAAATCTCTTGTTGCAGTTCAATTTTTAAATAATCAAGTGGGGTTTGCTTGTGGTAATAGTGGGACAACATTAATTAAAACAATTGATAGTGGAAATACATGGCAATCATTAAATACGTCAGCATGGGCAAATTCCCTTTCTTTTTTAGATGAAAATACAGGTTGGATGTCTTATAATTCAACAGTAGTAAAATACTCATCTCCCCAATGCCCAACCACCCCATTAATAATTGCACCACCACAAAGACCAAATGCCCCAGCCATAACCCCACCAACCAACAACACCATTTGTCAAGGAACGAGTATAACTCTCTCCGCAACAGGTTGTACAGGCGGTACATTTGCATGGACAGGAGGGGTAACAGGTTATAGTATTTCTGTAAGCCCTTCTGCAACAAAGGCTTACAAAGTTGCTTGTACATTGAATACTTGTACGAGTGATAGCTCTGCAGCAGTGTCAATAAATGTCACACCTGCACCTGTGTTTATCTTAAGTAGCAATAAAATTTCTATTTGCTCAGGGGATTCCGCTACTTTAACAGTTTCTGGATGTACGGGTTCAATTTCATGGTCAAATGGAGAGACCACATCTGTGATTAAGGTTGCTCCTGCAACTAATACTACATATACCGCAACCTGTACATTAGGCTCTTGTTCAGCTAATCAATCTATCAGTACTACCGTTTTATCAGCACCTTCTGTAACTGCATCTGGTTTATTGCAATGTGGTCAAACCGTTACTTTGACTGCTAATAATGTACCTGCGGGTTCAACCATTCAATGGCGGAAAGATGGGGTGGATATTGTTGGGGCTACAAATGGGACCGTGGTTGTAAATAGTGCGGGGAATTATGATTTCAAGGTTGGCGCAAAGTTTTCTTTTCAATTACAGATCAGTAATATATCAAGTTTAAGTGATATACGATTTGTGGATTTGAACAATGGTTATGTATTTAATGCTAATAATCTATGGAAAACGATAAATGGTGGAACAAACTGGGTAAATGTATATTCACATACGAGTAACTTTGAAGATGTTTATTTTATTGATAGCAATAACGGATGGGCAATTACTCAACAAAATATATTAAAAACTACAAATGGAGGACTAAACTGGACTATTTACAATAATTATTGGTCAGGAGTAACACTATCAAAAATAACATTTAAAAACCTTAATACTGGGATCATTATAACAAATGATGGAAGAAGTTTATCTACAACTAATGGAGGTGTAACTTGGACTTTAAATGCAAATCCAGTGGAATCAAATGTTAGTTCTTGGCAATTTAAAAAATTACTATATATTCCTAATACGAATAATATTTTATTGGCATACAGGAGTAATGGGACAACACTCGTTAAATTAATAAAATCAATAGATAATGGTATATCATGGACGACAATTTCATTTCCAAATGTTTCTTACTTTAGCGGTTTAGAAGACATTAGTTTCGTAGATTCAAATAATGGTTGGTTAGTTGGATATGAGTACGAAAAATTACTAATGAAAACTATAGATGGTGGAAATACATGGACACGGCTAAATCCCATTATGAGTTCTGGGAGTTATAATAAAATTGATTTTATTTCGCCTCAAATTGGATACGTTCAAGGTTTTGATAATTTGACGTATACTAATAGAATATATAAAACCAAAGACGGCGGTTCTACTTGGAGTACTTTTCGAAATATTGATGATGACAATCCCTATATTAATACTCTTAACATAAGAATAGATTTTATATCAGAGGATAATGGTTGGTATATTTATCTGGCTGCTAATATATTTCAATATATTCTTAAAAAAGCATCAACCTCACAATGCCCAACAACTTCAAAAGTAATCCCCAACAATTGCTGCAACGGATTGGAAACCATAAAGTCAGGCTCATGGACAGACCCAACCACTTGGTCTTGTAACCGTGTACCAACTTCAACAGATGATGTTTTCATTAATGCAGATCATACGATTACAGATACTGGAAATATCTTAAGAGCCAAATCTCTTAATTACCGAGGCGGTATTTTAAAGATTGCAATCACGACAAATTTACGATTGGTAAATCCATAATCATGGTAAAACAAAAAGAGCGAAAACCATTGGTCTTCGCTCTTTTTGTCGTGTGTATCTCGTTGTTAATTATTGAATTAGAATCTGAAGTGAGAGAATGCTTTGTTAGCTTCTGCCATACGGTGCGTATCGTCTTTCTTCTTCACTGCTGCACCTTCACCTTTAGCGGCTGCCATGATTTCATTAGCCAAACGGTCAATCATAGTTTTATCACCACGCTTACGAGCGTAAAGAATTAACCATTTCATACCTACTGACAATTTACGGTCAGCACGTACTTCCGTTGGCACTTGGAATGTAGCTCCACCCACACGGCGAGATTTAACCTCTACCGTAGGCATAACGTTATTTAAAGCTTTTTTGAATAGCTCTAAACCGTTTTTCTCCTTGGTTCTATCTTCAACTTTATCTAATGCACCGTAAAAAATCGTGAATGCCGTTGATTTTTTTCCGTCGTACATCAAGTTATTAACAAACTTTGTTACCATTACATCCCTAAATTTAGGATCAGGCAACACGTATCTTTTCTTTGGTTTTGACTTTCTCATTGTGTTGTTAAATTTTTAAATTTAGCCCATCTTCTGCCTTAACAAAGCATACTGGACTGTTTTTTGTTAATTGTGATTTATGACTTATGAATTAGTTTAAACACTTATAATTCATAATTTATAATTCATAATTATTTCTTTTTACCGCCTTTACCGCCTTTTACTGGTGCTACTACTGCTCCTGGTTTAGGACGTTTAGCTCCGTATTTAGAACGACGTTGACGACGACCGCTAACACCCGCTGTATCTAATGCACCACGGATAATGTGATAACGTACACCTGGTAAATCTTTCACACGACCACCACGAATCAATACGATTGAGTGTTCTTGCAAATTGTGTCCTTCACCTGGTATATAGGCGTTTACTTCTTTACCGTTGGTTAAACGTACACGAGCTACTTTACGCATAGCCGAGTTTGGCTTCTTTGGCGTAGTAGTATAAACTCTTGTACAAACACCACGACGTTGAGGACAAGAATCTAACGCAGGAGACTTTGATTTAAACGTCAATTGCTCTCTGCCGTTTCTTACTAACTGTTGTATAGTTGGCATTTTGTGTTGTTTTATTTGAGATACACGTTGCTGATATTTAGTGAATTAGTGATTTCATTAGTTAGTGAATAGCATTAAAAATACTAATTCACTAAATTAGTAACTCATAACTGTCTAAAATCAGGGGTGCAAAATTACAAGTATTATCTGATATTTAAAAAGTTTTTGAATTGTTTTATTCTTATTTTAAAGCTTTTATCTGATTGAGGGTAAGCAGGTTATCTGATTTCTTAAAAATTTGGATATATTTGTATTGAAAAATAACATGATTTCATGAAACATATTTATTTGAAATTTCTATTTATTCTGCTGTATTTGTCGCCATTTTCTTTCGTTTCGAAAGCTCAAAATCCACAGTTAAAACTTACTGAGATTGCTTCTGGATTGTTTCATCCCACAAATATCGCTTCTGTGGGAGATGGGCGACTGTTTGTTTCCCAATTAGATGGAACCATTAAAATTGTAGAAAATGGTAGTATTTCAACTACTCCTTTTTTAGATATTTCTTCTAAAGTGAGAGATACTGAATGGGGTGGAATTTTTGGTTTTACTTTTCACCCAAATTATGCCCAAAATGGATATTTGTACGTTCATTACGTCCAGAAAAGTGCGGAGGCTTCAGTTTATGCTCGCTATACTCGGAGTGTCAATAATCCAAATATTGCTGACCCGAATTCAGAGCAAATTGTCTTAATTGTGCCGTATCCTGCGAATGGACACCGTTCGGGTCATCTTGCTTTTGGAAAAGATGGTTATTTATACATCACAACGGGTGATGGTGCTCCAGGAGCAAGAGGTACTATCGGTGACCTTGATGGTAACGCTCAAAATCTACAAAATTTCTTTGGTAAAATCCTAAGAATCAATGTTGATGCAGGTTCTCCTTACAGTATTCCTTCCACGAATCCATACCAAATTGCGGGCGATAATATTCCTGATGAGATTTGGGCGAGGGGTTTACGAAATCCGTGGCATTGGAGTTTTGATAAACAAACGGGCGATTTATGGATTGGTGATAACGGTCAGGATGATTGGGAAGAGGTAAATTTTGCCCCAAGTAATCACGCAGGTGGACTCAATTATGGTTGGCGATATTACGAAGGCTCACACCCATACGTGGGTACGGGTTGTGGCGATGCTTCTACGTTTGTGATGCCTTTTCTCGACTATGCGGGTTATAATAGTAATGGCATTGGTGGTTCGGTTTTGGGTGGTTTTGTTTATCGGGGAACACAATTTCAATCTTTGAGAGGTTGGTATGTTTATGGAGATTACCAAACGGGAAAGTTTTGGACTTTAAAACGTAATGCTAACGGTACGTACCAAAATGTTTTACAAAATATCACACTTTCAAATCCCGTAAGTTTTGGCGAAGAACCTAATGGCGAACTTTATGTGGCTACTTTTTACGAAGGAAAATTATATAAAATTAGCACCGACGTAACAGAAAGTGTAAACAGCGGAAATTGGAATAATACAAGGACATGGTCTTGCAACTGTATTCCGACGGCAAATGATGAAGTAATAATACAAGCTCAACATAGCGTAATGCTAACCCAAAATGCCACTGCAAAATATTTACAAATTAAGGGTAAATTGATTTTTAATGGAAATCAGGTACTTGGCTTGGGGAATTGATGGACTAAAGCAAAATTAATCATTGATAAATCAGTAAATTAGTGGTTTACAATTTTCATCAATAAAACTTCATCATGAATAAATTATTCCTACTTTTTACCTTCTTCTCTTTTTCTCTTTTTGCCCAAGATAAATACACTTTGTTACGTCCTGCTCGTGTTTTCGACGGGGAAATGATGCACGATAATTGGCAAGTTCTACTCAACAATCAGCGGATTGAGGGGGTAGGGGAGAAGTTGACTGTTCCGCCCAATACAGAAATCATTGATATTCCTAACGCTACTTTATTACCTGGATTAATTGAAGGTCATTCGCATTTGCTTTTGCATCCTTACAATGAAACTACCTGGGACGACCAAGTGCTGAAAGAATCTCGTGCTGAACGTATTGCTCGTGCTACGGTTCACGCTCGTAAGACTTTATTGGCGGGTTTTACTTCGGTCAGAGATTTGGGTACTGAAGGGGCTGATTATGATGATGTTGGACTAAAAACGGCGATTGAAAAAGGAATAATTATTGGACCCAGAATGTTCGTGGCGGGTCGTGCTTTGGTAGCAACGGGAAGTTATGGCCCGAAAGGGTTTCATTCGGAAGTAACTGTGCCACAAGGTGCGGAGGAGGCGGATGGCGTGGATAATTTGATAAAATCTGTGAGAACGCAAATTGGTAAAGGAGCGGATGTTATTAAAATTTATGCTGATTATCGTTGGGGATTGATGAAAGATGCTCAACCGACTTTTTTGCAAGAAGAAATTGAATTAATGGTAAAAGTTGCTCAAAGTTCGGGGCGACAAGTGGTGGCTCATGCTTCTACGCCAGAGGGAATGCGGAGGGCAATTTTGGGTGGTGTCAGTACGATTGAACACGGTGATGGAGGTACGCCCGAAATTTTTAAATTAATGAAAGAAAAAGGCGTTTGTTTATGTCCAACGCTTGCCGCAGGTGATGCCGTGAGTCAATATAAAGGTTGGAAAAAGGGTAAAGAAACTGAGCCCGAACGTATTCAAGACAAAAGAAAATCTTTCAAATTAGCAATGGAATCGGGCGTGAAGATTTGTATGGGTGGCGATGTTGGCGTATTTCCTCACGGAGATAATGCCAGAGAAATGGAGTTGATGGTGGATTATGGCATGAAACCGCTTGAAGTTCTGAAATCGGCAACGGCAATTAATGCGGAGTCATTCAGATTGAAAGATTTGGGTAAAATTAAAAAAGGTTTTTTAGCGGATATTTTGGTTGTGGAAGGAAACCCTGCGGAACAAATTAGGGATATTCGGAAAGTAAAAATGGTTTTTAAAGATGGTATTTTGGTGAAATAGAGAATATAAATAATAACGTTGCCAGTGTTCAATACACTGACAACGTTTAAGATACTTCAAAATTAATTGTTGTACTCATCATCAAACAAGAGATTCGCTTATTTTCTCTTACCTGCTTTTTTCGTTCCAACGCTTACAAAAACACCCGTTGCATCAAATACTACATGATAAGTAACTGTATTTGAAGTAATATTTACGTCATAATTTGCAATTACACCGCTTACTGCTTCGCTATACGCATTGACAAAAGTGTATCCTGCATAATTTGTGTTTAGATACGTAGAAATTGTCGCTAATAAATCAGCCTGAGCTACTGGAACGTTAGTCGTTGCGGTCTTTACTTTTCGTGTTCCAACGCTCACAAAAGTACCCGTTGCATCAAACGTTACGTGATAATTTACGCTGTTGAAAGTAATATTTACGTCATAACCTGTCAAGGTACTATTTGACGTTTCGCTGTACGCATTCAAAAATGTAAATCCTGCGTAATTCGTGTTCAAATAAGTCGTGATGGCAGCTAATAAGTTGGTTTGAGTAACAATAGCTATAGTTTGGTCAATTTTTCCTTTTCTTCCTGCTGAGTTTACACTTACAAAAGCACCCGCTGTATCAAAATCAATGTGGTATGGAGTGCTATTTAAGATGATATTTACATCGTAACCAGTAATTACACCACTAACTGATTTGCTATACGCATCAACAAACGTAAAACCTGCGTAATTGGTCGTCAAATAAGTAGAAATGGCAGTTAATAAATTTGCTTGAGTTACTGCTACTTTGGTTATATTTTTCTTACTGCTATCTGCCGTTTCTCTCGCCGAAGATACGGTTGTTGATGAGTCACTTGGCGTTAGATTTGACTGATCTTTACAAGATGCTAATGTCAATAAAAATAATCCACATATTACTAAAAGATTCTTTTTCATGTTTGATTTGAATTATAAAATTTGAATTGAAAAATTAAAGTAGGGGTTTGCAAATCCTGTACTGTTTGATGAAGATTACGTGGCTTAGTGAAGTTGTATTGCCTATAACTTGAGAAATATATATTTATTTAAGTGAAGTAAATAAAGTTTATATACTATAAAATAAAAGATAAATTAGCTTCGTTTATAGGTTTTATTTTTCAGGGCAAAACTTTATAAAATTATATTTAATCAGGCAATATGAATGTTGGAATCTATGTATTCTACTTCAAACATCATAATTAACAAATATTCAATATGAAAAAAGTATTGCTTTTATTGACAGCCATTTCTGGGCTTTTTTTAGCAAGCTGTAATAAACAAGACGTTACGCCAACTTCGGTGGACGATGTTTTTGCTTCATTACAAGCTTCTGCCGCTCGTACTGCAGCGGTAAATGATACCGTGACAAAAGGAAAATGTAAAGGGAATTTGACCAGTGTTGACCCAGCAACGTTACCAGCGACTATCGTAACGTATATTAATACTAATTACGCAGGAGCAACAATTAAATTTGCGGGTAAAGATACCAAAGGTCAATACGTCGTGGGTGTATCAGTTAATAGCGTAGAAACAGGTTTATTGTTTGATGCCAATGGTGCTTTTGTTCAAGCATTAGAACATTATGGTAAGCGAGCTAAATTGACGGAAGTTGCTATCACTGATTTACCGGTCAGTGTCAGTACGTATGTAACGGCAAATTATGCAGGATATACTATTAAACGTGCAGGAAAAGATGCTGATGGAAATTATCTTGTAGGGCTTGATAACGGTACTGCTCCAAAAGTATTGAAGTTTGATGCAACTGGTGCATTTAAAGAAGAATTACAAGTTCCTCCACACGAAAAAGGTCCAGGACAACATGGTGGACCAATGATGGGTGGCGGACACTAAGAATAGTTGTGAATTGAGAGTTGTGAATTTAAAAATTATTCACAACTCTCAATTTACCAATCATAATTATTTACGACGCTTGCCCTCCGTTTACGCCTAATACCTGACCATTTACAAATCCTGCTTCCTCCGAAGCCAAGAATAAATAAGCATTTGCAATATCCATTGGGTCGCCCATTCTTCTCACGGGAATCAATTTAATCATTTCTTGACGTACTTCTTCTGGCATCGCATCGGTCATATCCGTTTTGATAAAACCTGGAGCTACCGCATTGGAAGTAATTCCATTTTTGCCTAATTCTTTTGCCCATGTTTTTACCATTCCGATTACGCCTGCCTTGGCAGCAACATAATTCGTTTGTCCAAAATTGCCGTGAACTCCCACGATTGATGAAGTGCAAATAATGCGTCCGTAGCCATTTTGAACCATGTACGGAGCAATCGTTTTTGTACAATTGAAAACGCCCGTTAAATTCACGTCAATAACTTGTTGCCATTCGAGGTGCGACATCTTCAAAAGCGTTTTGTCTCTCGTAATTCCTGCATTATTGATCAGAATATCAATACGACCGTATTGCTCAAAAATATCAAGAGCTGCAGTTTCAATAGCAGGAACATCGGTGGTACTAATTTGTAAGAATTCACACTTAAAACCTTGTTTGCGTAATGCTGCGGCCGTTTCTATTCCTGCATCCAATAAATCCCAAATGATAACGGTTGCCCCTTCACGGCAAAATAATTCGGCAGCCGCTTTTCCAATTCCTCGGGCTGCACCAGTAATGACGGCAATTTTGTCTTTTAATCTCATGGTTTTGTTTGTTGTTGTGCCACGGAAATCTTTTCCGTGATTTTAAAGATGATTTTAATTTTACAGGAAAGATTC
Organism: Bacteroidota bacterium; assembly: GCA_040387735.1. Classification (GTDB taxonomy): domain Bacteria; phylum Bacteroidota; class Bacteroidia; order Cytophagales; family Spirosomataceae; genus Arcicella. Next base: position 7,388 of record JAZKDE010000002.1, on the reverse strand, counting down.
CTGTGGAATTTACTCGTATAACATCGAAATTAATTCTGCTACGCAAGCTGGCTTTTCTTGTCCTTCAATCTCAAAAATACAATTCATCGTAATTTTTAATCCCGAAGGTTTTGCTTCTTCGGCTTCTAATAAACTCGCCCGCATACGCACCTGACTTTCTGAAGGCACAGCAGAAGTAAAACGAATTTTATTCGCTCCGTAATTCACACCCATTTTTACTGATTCAACTTTAAAAAGGTCTGCCATAAATTTGGGAGCAAGCGAAAGTGTCAAGAATCCATGAGCCACAGTATTTTTGAAAGGCGAATATTTCTTTGCCATTTCTTCATTGACGTGAATCCATTGAAAGTCTTGGGTTGCTTTGGCAAAGTCATTAATCATCTCTTGCGTAACGGTCATGTAAGGCGTTGTGCCTATCTCTTGTCCGACTTGGGATTTGAGCGAAGCAAGATTTGTGAAATTTTGCATTTTGAATAATTTTTAGGATTGTTAGAAGAAATGACAATTTACGGATTGGAAAGTTTTAAAAAAAATAAAAAAGCCGTAACACGAATCAGATTCGTACTACGGCTTTCATTTTCATAGAATAAGTTAAGAGGTTAATTTTATTGTAAAGCAATCTGACGGTTGATTGTGGTAGGTGTTGTTGTTACTAAATTCACTTCTTTAATTACTTTTTCATCGCCTTTAGTAAATTCAAAAGTATATTTTCCGTCTGCTAAATCACTCATATCATATTTTCCGTGATAACTTTTATCTCCTTTACTTACGTGTTCTCTCGCTAAAATTTCACCTTTCTCATCTTTCAATACCACCACTAAATCTTTGTCGGTTGCTTTCTCAATCATCACGTTCATTTTCAAAGAATTTATACTTTGAAACATTCCAATTTCAAATGTTTTTGCTTTTTTAGGCTCAGTGTTTTTATCGGTTGCGTTAGAGATAAAAGTCATTGCTGACAAAGCAGCGATTGCGAAGGTTTTTACTAAAGTTTTCATTTTTTTTAATTGTTTAGATTTCTTAAATTTTAAATAACGTTTAGAAATTGTATTAAAATATTTGTGCCAAATGATTAATTTATTGATAATCAGGTGTTTATGTTTTTATTTTGAATTCGGATATGTTCGATATTGATACAAGCATTGTCCGATTTTAAATAATTATCGTTTATTCTAATGTAATTAAACGACTAACATCGGTAGGTTTATCGGTTGTTAAGTTTACTTCTTTCACTACTTTTTCTGCACCTTTAATAAACTCAAAAGTGTATTTGCCGTCTTCTAAATCTTTCATATCATATTTACCGTGAAAAACGGTCGAATTCTTATCAATATTTCCTTTATAAATCACATCGCCTTTTTCATTTTTCAAAACAACCACTAAATCTTTATCGGTTGATTTTTCAATCATCACATTCATTTGTAACGTATTAACGGACTGGTACATACCTACTTCAAAAGAGGCTGGTTTTTTGGGTGCAATCTTATCACTTGTTGCATTAGAGACAAAAGTTATTGCTGATAAAGCAGCGATTGCAAGCGATTTTACGAGAGTTTTCATTTTATTGATTGTTTAGAAAATTTTGTTTTATTTAAAATGTTATTTAGAGAATACTGTTTTAAAAGATAAGTTTAGTATTTTAAATTTTTCATAAATAGACTTAATGGTTTGATTTAGAGGATTTTATGGTTTTTTTTGTTTAGAGAATTATTTTTTTAATGTTAGATTTAGTATTATTTTCTGATTTTAGGTTTAGTATTTTGTGTTTAGAGATTGTTTTTGTTTTAATTTCTGTGTCAAAGTTATGTGTAAAGGCCAGTACCTTGCAATGCAAATTAGCTAATCGGTTGTTTTAGATGATTAAGTGGTAAAAAATCTAAAGTTTTGGTTGATTTATAAGATGAATGGTGGTAATTATGATGCTCAAAGGTGTGGTTATTACTATAATTTATAACTGTTTAAATGTTCAGGTGGGTTTTAATATTCATAAGATGCAGATGACAATCAACAAGTTGCATAAAAATAGAAATGAATTTAAAATATTTTTTAATACCACTGAAAATATCCGTAATCGTTATTATTAGCTATTTAGAGATTTCCAATGATTCAAAATTATAGAGCGTATGATGATAATAAAAATGATTGTGATGAACCAAGGAATGTTTGGGATATAAGGATTGAATTGCTGTGATTAAACGTAAAAACTCTTTGAGTATCATTAAGAATCAAGTTGCCATCAAGCCCCGCAACCATTCTTAACTTTGGAATAGCTTTTGATTGAACATAATTATTAATATTGTAAATGATTTCGATGCGACCGTCGTACGGTTCGATTTTCGGAACAAATCGAAAACTAAACATCGAACATCGAAAAACAAACATCGAAAAACATGGTAGAAGAAGAAAAAAGTTTTGGGCGTAAATTACTGAGCTTCTTTATTGAAGAAAATACTACGCATACTCAAACGCAAACCACTACCACGCCTACGCAGGCTGGAATACCGCCCAAAGTGCAAATTCAACAAACCGTAGCAGTTCAAAATTCAGCGGGAACGGGTGTAGTTGATAAAAAATTTGTGGATCATTTTGTACAACTCATTGAAAACTCGAACTTGAAAGGCCCTGATTATTTTGAATATATGCAAGCTTTGAAGAGTTTGGCGGGTTTGGGGCTTCCAGAAGATAAACAATATCAGGCGGCTTGGGCGAGTTTTAAGGCGATGGGAGGAATTACGGATGTTACGGTTTTGACGAACACGGCTAACCAGTACGTTGGAATTTTGGATGCCGACCGTCAAGGTTTTTTGAAGGATGTGGAATCTGCGATTACGCAAAAAGTGGGTGGCTTGAAAAATGATTTGAAAGTTACACAGGATGAAAACGAAGCAATTGCAAAGCAAATTGTAGATTTACAGAATCGGATAAATACCAATAACGAAAAAATTACGAAGATTACGAGTGATATTTCGGAACAAAGTGCTAAGATTACCGCTAATAAAAGTAATTACGAAATCACGTACGGTTCTTTCGTTGACCAAATAAAAGGCGATATTGCAAAGATTCAGCAGTATTTAGCGTAATTAAGGCGAAAACTAACAAAATATTAAATTAAACCAACTAACAGAAAATGGCAGCAGACTTATCACAAATTGGAGGAGAAGGACCTCAAAAATCATTTTGGAGCAAACCAGAAGGCGTTACGTCACTACTTTTTTTAGCGGCAGCAGGAGCTATGGGTCTCTATTACCTCAATCCAATTTTGGAATTTTTAATAAAAGTAACTTCAAATACACTTTATTTGGCGGGACTTTTAGGCGTTTTGGGATTGGTGATTTTCTTGGTTACAAGTCGTGATGTAAGAACGGCAGTTTTCTTTTTGTTCAAGACGATGATGCGTAAAATCACAGGTTTAGTTATTCAACTTGACCCGATTGCCATTATGAAAATCTATATTTCTGACTTGAGAGAAAAGAAAGAAAAAATGTCGGGACAAATTGATATTTTAGCGGGTCAATTGGTGAAATTGAACAAAAAAATCAATGAAAATAATGACAATATCAAAGCCAAATTTGCCGAAGCCAACAAAGCAAATTCAATGACAGATAAACCTGGCATGAAAGAAGCAGCCGCTTTGGCAACTATCGAAGGGGCGGGTTTACAAGAAATGAACGAAAAGCTTTTTCCTTTGCAAAAAAACATGAAAACGGTTTTGGGTTTCATGGAAAAAGTGGCTTCTTCGGCAGATTATATTATCAAGGAAACTGAAATTAAAGTGAAATTGAAGGAAGCCGAATACGAAATCGTGAAGGCGTCTTCAAATGCTTTGAAAACTGCCATTAGTATCTTTAAAGGTAATCCAGATAAGAAATTTTACTTCGATGAGTCGATGGAATATATCCAAGATGATATGAGTAAAAAATTGGGAGAAATGAAACGTGCAATGGACTATTCAATGGATTTTATCAATTCAGTGGATATTCAAAACGGCATTTTGACCGACAAAGGACAACAAATGTTGGATGCTTATAACAATGGAGAATTTAACCTAATAACTTTAGATGCTCCAACGGAAAAAACAAAGGCAGTTAATCCTCCGAAGGATTCTAATTATAAAGGTTTGTTGGATTAAATAGATATTCTAAACAACAAAAAACGGTCGGTAAAGAGAAATCTCTACCGACCGTTTTTATTTGAAAGGTATTAAGTCTTAATATCCGTTGTTCTGAGTATATAAACCAGCTTTTACGTCCATTTCCGACTGTGGAAGGGCGTAAAGAATATAATCCGTTTTGAAAGGTTTCATTTGTTTCAGAACATCTTCTGCTGGAATCCAAGTTGTCATGGTTTTTTCAACTAAACCAGAACGAACTAAGTCGTGCCAACGTGAACCTTCTCCCGCAAATTCCTTACGACGTTCTTCCATCAATTGTGGCAAAGTCAAGGATGTAATATTGCCTAAACCTGCTCTTTTTCTGATTGAATTGACAATCGTAACGGCTTCGTCTTGTGTACCGCCACCGCCTTGCAAAACGCACTCTGCTTTCATCATTAGCACATCTGCATAACGCATCGTGATAAAGTTGATAGGCCAATCTGTACGACTTTTTCCGTATTTAGTAAGGTCGATGTATTTCTTGAAAAATGCACGAGTTTCTTGAACGCCATTGGCTGTGTAACCGCTCAAAATACTGAATGCTTTACGAGTATCTGCTGTTGCGTAAGAATTCAAAAGGTCATTAGAAATTGGACGAATCGTTAAGGTTTGATTCGGCAATCCATTTGAAGTAAAGTAAGTATCAGGAGCTAAAACAGTTGGAAAATCTCCACCTAATCCTAAGCCTCCGCTGATAAACTGCACGTCAAAAATCACCTCTGCATTATTCTCATTTGTGTATGAGAAAATACTTGGATACGTTGCCAACAAAGAATATTTACCACTACTGATAACCTCGTTCAATAAAGAATATGCCAATGCCCATTCGTTTACGCCTAAACCTGGCCCTTCAATGTTGTAAGTTGGTCCTGAGCGAGTCATGTACACCAATGCTAATAATGATTTTGCGGCGTTATTCGTTGCACGACCAACGTTTGCAGTTGTGTAAGTAACTGGTAAATTTTGAGCGGCAAATTGTAAGTCAGAAATAATCAGTTTGTAAACATCTGCGACCGAACTTCTTGGAATTGCCAATGCTTCGTTCTGCGAAACAACTTTATCAATCAAAGGCACTTTACCAAACCAACGTACTAAATCGAAATAATACATCGCTCTTAAATAACGAGCTTCTGCTTCAAAACGGGGTTTTAAAGTGGCATCTGTAATGACAGCACCGTTTTTCGATAACTGGTCTAAAAAGTTATTTGCCTTAAAAATACCAGCATAATTAGCCGACCAAGCTTCTGAAATGTAAGGGTTGGTTGCCAAAGTTGGATGAAAGCTATTGATGCCTTCCCAGTCACGCACACCACCGTCTGAAACGGCATATAAATTATCAGAACGAGTTTCTGATAAGTTTAAAATACGGTCTGGATAGCCTGCCAACGAAGCATAAACGGCATTGATACCTTGCAAGAAATCATTATTACTTTGATAAAATGTCAAGGTTGTGGCACTTGAAATGGGTTTTTGGTCGAGTTCATCGGCACAACTGGCTAAACCCAAAATTGCTGCTGATAAAAAGATATATATTCGTTTCATGATTTTATAATTAGAATATTGTTTGGAATTAGTGAGTTTAAAATGAAAGTATCTTTCAAGATTAAAATATCACTAAGGTTAATTTCACTTTAAAAAATCGGATAAATTAGGGAGTATAATTTGCTTAGTATTTAATCACTAAATCACCACTCACTAATTCACTCAATTATTTAAAACGTTAAGTTTACGCCAAATATAATTGAACGAGCCATTGGAAGTCCACCGTAATCTCCGCCTTGTGGGAATGAAGCATCACCACTCAAATTGGTATTGATGGCATCTGGATTCCAGCCACCTTTGTATTGGTCACCACCGAACCAGTTTTCAACTGTGGCATAAATTCTTGCTCCTTGCAAATATTTTTTGCTAACTATTCTACCTAAATCATAACCAACGGTGATGTTTCTTACACGCCAGTAATCCGACGACCATAACCAGTCAGTATTTTTAATTCTACCAAAAGTTGAATACGCTTTTCCTCTCAAACCTTCGCCTGGGCTATCAACTGAACGCCAACGATCTCTGTAAATTCCAAGGGCATTATCGGTATAACCTTGTCCAGTTCTATCAACTGCACGTCCGAATAATGAATAAACCGAACCACCAGTTTGTCCTTGTATCAATACGGTCAAATCAAAACCTTTGTATTTAATGGTGTTTGTCATACCATAAATTAAATCAGGAGTTGGTTTTCCTGCGTAAACACGGTCGTTAGCATCAATTTTACCATCGTTATTGGCATCAAAATATTTAGGGTCGCCAACGGTTTCTGTACCATACAAAGCGGCTTTGCTGTCAATATCCGCTTGGGTTAAAATACCCGTCATTTTCACTACATAGAAAGCATACATTGGGTCGCCAACTTTCAACACACTGTGAGGAATATCGAAAGATGAAGGAATATAAATTTGAGCATCTCCAGGAGCTAAATGCACAACTCTGTTTTCGTTATGACTCAAATTTAAAGAAGTTGTCCATTGGAAAGCTCCTTGATTGATATTTCTTGAAGTCAATTCAATTTCCCAACCTTGATTTAATACCTCACCGATGTTAGTCAAAGAAGTAGCAAAACCTGTTGCCTGTGGTACTGGAACGTTCAATAATAAATCAGTATTTTTCTTGGTATAATAATCCAAAGAGGCTGTGAATCTATTTTTCAATAAACCAACATCTAAACCAACATCAATTGTTTGTGATTTTTCCCAAGTTAAATCAGGATTTGAAATACGGTTTGGTGATTGTCCACCCACTTGAACGCCACCAAAAGTATAATTGGCAAAACCCAAAGTAGCAATACCGCTATAATCTCCGATGTTATAATTCCCTGCTTGTCCCCACGATGCTCTCAATTTTAATTCACTAACAGCACTTTGGGCTTTCATAAAATTCTCTTCGCTCAATCTCCAACCTACTGAAGCCGATGGAAAAAGTCCCCATTTATTATTATCTCCAAAACGAGAAGAACCATCACGACGAACACTGGCAGAAAGTAAATATTTGCCTTTATAACCATACTGAACACGTCCGAAATAAGAAAGTAAAACGTTTTGAGTTTCAGAAGTATTTCCTGTTACCGAAGCCGCAGCATTCAAAGTGGTAATCGTACTACTGTTAAATCCACCCGCTGATGACATCGTTGAGGTTGCCAATTTTGTCAAGTTATACGCATAACCAACCACCGTAGAAATATCGT
>JAZKDE010000001.1:0-64232 GCA_040387735.1 Bacteroidota bacterium | reverse complement strand
GAATCTTTTGTTCCAGTATTATTAAAATCTCTAAAAATATTTCCACCTATTTGCCCTGGCCCTGCATTACAAGGTTTTGGCACTGCACATGGCGTAGGAGGTAATATAAATGATGTATCTTTTCTACAAGCCGCATTATTTAAACCAGCAAATACACGAATCCAGATTTTAGTTGGATCGGTAATTGTATTTGGTAATTCAAGGATAAAATCTGAAGAAGCATTCTCGTAAGTTGGACCTGCATAAGATGTTCCTCCATAAGAGATACCAACTTTGTCGGCACCAACAGGATTAATCGTTAATAATCCATCTTTATTAATAGTGCCATTCGTACAAGTTGGTTGTTTAACGGTAAAAGTTAAACTTGGTTTCGTACACGACATAAAACCAAAATCAAGCGAATGATTATTTTCACCCCAATCTCCCGTTGTAAATAAAATCGTTGGAATATTACTACTCAAAAACGCATCATTATTGGCTAAAGTAGCACCTGTATTTTGTCCAGAAGTTTCGCCTGGAGCATTTGTAACATCCGTTAATACCAAACCCGAAACAGAAGCATCAGCTCCCATACTCACTACTTTTATTCTGTAAGAAGTATTTGCCTTAACATCAGGGTCTAATGCAGATGAAAAATAATAATTACCGTTTGAATCCGTGATTGCAGTATCAACCGCAACATTACTGCTATTATACAAAACAACTCTAACGCCCACTAAAGCAGGTTCGCTTGGGTCTTGAATACCGTCTTTATCGGTATCTTTCCAAACTCGATTTCCTATTTCAATGGGTGCAAGGTTACATAATAATTCAACGTCCCCTAAACCAGAGCCTTTCCCAAAATTAGAGATACCTGTATTCGCAACAATCGTATAAACTCTTGATTGAACACCAGTATTATGATTCATCCATCTAACGCCCATTGAGTTAAAAGCGGCAGGGTCAAAAGAGATGGCTGTAATTTCATTGCTACCGGGTAAAATAGCCAAACCACCTAAAGCGGTTTCGGGGTGAGTTGCATCTGAACCAATAAAATAATCTGTATAGAAAAACTCACCGGCACCAGATGGCCCGTCACTTAATTCTTGACCAGGTTGTGCTGCCGCAGAAACCGCTGGTGAAGTAAAGTTGTCGTTTTCATTCGGACCTTCAAAAACAAAACCTGTAGTAGTTTTTGAAGCTAATAAAATATCACCATGACTTACAGCATTACGCAAAACCGTAGTAGATCCAGGAATTAGGTTTGCCCAACCTTGCTGATGCGCAAATCTGTCCATAAAACCCAAAACCATATCGCCATTTGGTAAAAACTCAATATCCGATAAAATTGGTTGTGGAGCGCCTACAAAAGTTCCATTAATACCAGTCTTAAAATCCACAGCGGTTGAATTGACTGTACTTCCAAAAGTTGTTGGATCAGTATAAGTATCAATCCATCTTTGCCATTGGTCAGATTCGAGGGCATCAAATGTAGTTGTTGGTGCAAATGGAACCCAAGATTGCTCTCTATTATAATTTAAAGGAACACTCGTTACTTCCGTAAAAGCTGTTGGGTTTGCGAGGTCAAATGAATAAACATAAGCTTTTTGACTTACGGTCAAATCCACCGTTGTTAAACTCGAACCATCACAAACAGTTCCTACATAACCTTTGTCTTTATAAATTTTTAATCCAAACGGACGCATCGTTCCATTTGGACAAGTAGCCATTCCAGAAATAAATGGAGCCGTAGCACCATCAATAAAATAACGTTTAACTTTTGCACTCGCCGCAGTCGTTGGAATTGTTGCACCATGTATATTCGACGAAATATCTACGGCAACCAAAGAACGTTCATTTAAGTTTACCGCCCAAAGTGTATTTTTTGTTTGGTCAATATCAATATCACCGTAGCCGACTTTACCAACTTTTCCATAAGCATCTGCATCTCTCGAGGCTTTTGTTCTATCGGCTGATAAATCATTAACTCCTGTTCCCGTTCCAGAAGCAATTAAATTTCTTGTAACACTTCCGAAAGAAATTGCCGCTCCACCATTTGCAGGAACAACTCCTTCTAAATCAAAACCACCAACCAATGTTGGCGTTGCTGTTGCATAATTAATGACATAAATACCATCTAAACCACGGTCACCTAAACCCGCCTGTCTTTTAAGAAAAGCACTAAAATAACTTAATTTCGTTTTCTTGTCATACGCTACTCCCCAAACAGAACCCATATTATCAGCCGTACCGTTAGTAGGGTAAGCATTTAATCCTGTACCTGTATCGGTATAATTCAAATCAACAACCACAGGATTCGTATTACCAACGCCAGAACCATTATCATAACAAACGGTTACTAATTTAGGATTGGCGGTATTACAATAATCTTCGGGACAGTTAATTCCTAAACTGGCAGTAGAGATTGGAGCGGTTACAAATTGAACCGAAGTCTTATTGCCCGTACCAGCTGGACCTTCATAAATTCCAACTGGAAAATTTGAAAATTCAATTCTTAAAGCACCACTTGCGCCCGCAATGGTGTACGAACCATCAACCGCAGTAGTGGCAGTTCCAACGGATGCACCTGCTGCATTATAAGCAGTCACAGTCACGCCTGCAATACCTGGTTCGGTGAAAACAGCCGTAGCTTCTTGGGTAGCATTAGCGTTGAAGTCTTTAAATACCTTTCCAGATACTTGAGCTTTCGCTGCGTTATTCAGTAAAGTAAGTAGTAAGAGCGTAAAAATTGAACTCACATAGTGAATCCACTTATTTTTTCGATTATAAAAATAAAAAAGGGAAAAATCCTTAATCTGAACAGATAGGAATTGAATGATAGGTAATAAGCAGTTAAATGCAAATGACCCTTTGATTAGGGTTTGATTAGTATAATCTTTCTTCATGGCGGTTTGAAAGATGAGTTGTTTAAAATGTATAAACTACACCTTTACAAATAGCGTACCAAAAGAACAAAAATACAAAAAGACCCATTTTCTAAAATATAACTCTTTAAAAATCAAAACATTAAAAAACAATATTTTATATTTTCATTTTGGCTTTTTTGTAAAAAGATGAGTTATAAAAATCAAAAAAAGTTATTCAAAAAAAATGCCACGAATATTTCTAACACAAAAAAGCCCAACGTTATTAACGTCGAGCTTTCCGAATTATAATCCTTACTTTGTTTTTTCAAGTTAAATAATGACTCTTGTTTACTCGTTCTTTCGCACAAATTCAACAACATAAAGTCATATCCATTATTTTCTGCAATCCTAAAATATCTAAACTTTCCAGATTGGAGATGCAATATAATAGATTTGTTTGAAAAAAAAATCTATCCGATAAAAATTTCTTTTTCCATTAATGTAGAAATGTTACCTCAAATATCTATTTTTTCAGATATTCGTTGAAAATATACAATTTTCGTTAAAACAACCCTGATTTCTTCAATAAGTCAGGTCTTCTGCTTTTTGTTCGTTCTATTGATTGCTCGAATCGCCATTCTGTAATTTTGGCTTCATGACCCGATAATAGTATTTCTGGAACTTTTGCTCCTTCAAATTCAGCGGGGCGTGTATAAACTGGCGGTGCTAAAAGATTGTCTTGAAACGAGTCTGTCAACGCTGAGGTTTCATCATTTAAAACCCCGGGAATCAATCGAATAATGGCATCAGCACAAACAGCCGCCGCCAATTCTCCACCCGACAAAACGTAATCGCCAATGGAAATTTCTTTAGTAACAAACAAATCTCGCACCCTTTGGTCAACTCCTTTATAGTGTCCACAAAGGAATATTAAATTACCACCCAACGACAAAGTGTTGGCAGTTTGCTGATTGAAAGTTTCGCCGTCTGGAGTCATATAAACAATTTCATCGTATTCTCTTTCACTTTGCAAGTTCCGAATACAACGGGCAATTGGCTCTGCAAGCATTACCATTCCTGCTCCACCCCCAAACGCATAATCATCAACTTGACGACTTTTTGTGGTGGTATAATCACGTAAATCATGCAGAACTACTTCCGCATGACCAGCTTCTTGTCCACGTTTCAGAATGGAATGTCCAAAAAAACTCTCCATCAATTTGGGTACTACTGAAATAATATCTATTCTCATTTAATGAGTGAATGAGCCAATGAGCGAACGAGTAGCATAAATCTATCATTCATTCATTGGCTCATTCCTTTATTAATTAATCCTCCAAATAAACCTCTAAAAGTCCTTCTGGTAAATTTACATTTAAAACTTTAGCTGCTTTATCTGCATTAAGTACGATTTCAGAAATTACTGGAATTAATACTTCTTTACCTTGATAATTCATAACTAACAAATCTTGAGCTTGCATAGAATGAACCGTTTGAACCGTTCCTAATTCACCTAAATTTTGATCAACTACCTTAAAATCAATAATTTCGTGGTAATAGAATTGATTTTCATCTAATTCTGGCAATTCTTCCAAAGGCAAAAATGCTTGAAGATTTATCATTCCCTCCGCTTTTTCGAAAGTATCAATATCCTCAAATTGCACAATTGCACGATTACCAGAAAGGCGATAAGTCTCCATAAAAAACGGAACTAATTCTCCTCGAATATCAAGGAAAATACTCTCTAAATCCTCATAATCTTCCGGAAAATCAACATCCAACCACAAAATCAATTCTCCTCTTACACCGTGTGTTTTGGTAATTTTTCCTAATTCAAAACAATTATCTTTTGTCATTTTTCGGTAGGACAGGTTTCCAACCTGTCTTGGTCTTCCATTGACAGGTTAAAAACCTATCATTAAATTTATATTCAAAAAAAAATGATACAAAACAACTTTAGAAGAGTCTTGTATCATTTCCTTAACCTTATTTTCTTAGAAATACTATTCAGCCGATTCTGCTGGAGCTTCTGTTTCAGCAACTGGTGCTTCTTCTACTTCAGCTTCAGCCTCAACTACTGGCTCTTCTACGGTATTTTTCTTAGCAATTGCTGCGGCACGAGCTTCGTTGATTCCAACTTCTCTTGCCAAACGAGCTGCTTTTTCAGCGTCTTTAGTTGCTCCTAATGAATCTGATTTACCAGTCACTTTCGCATCTTTAACTACTTTCCAGTCAGCAAATTTAGTATCTGCTATTTCTTGTGAGATTGCTCCTTTATTAACACCTACTTGTAAGTGTTTTTTCAACAATACACCTTTATATGACAATATCGCACGAGTAGTATCAGTCGGTTGAGCACCGTTCAAAATCCATCTCAAAGCACTTTCTTCATTCAAATTGATTGAAGCAGGGTTTGTGTTAGGATTGTAAGTACCGATTTTTTCGATGAATTTACCATCACGTGGAGCTCTTGCGTCAGCTACTACAATGTCATACATCGCTAATTTCTTACGTCCACGACGTGCTAATCTAATTTTAACAGCCATCTGTTATTTACGTTTTAGTGAAGGAACCCGTCCTTCGGTTATGGTATTTGTAAATTGGAGTGCAAAGATAGTGAAATTTAAGGACTTAACAAGACGTAATTTTAAATAATTTTCAGAAATGATTTCTTCTTTTTGAAGTTTCTCATTTCTATTCAACAAATAATTACAAATATCTCCTTAACATTAGCCAATAACTACTCACCTATTCCGTACCTTTGTCATGAAAATAGGTTGTCTTATCGCCTTCGCTTTTAGCGGGGGAGGAAAGTCCGCACAACGTAGAGCATCATGCTTCCTAACGGGAAGGTGCGTATTTGGTGACGAATACGTAACAGCAAGTACCACAGAAAATTACCGCCTTTTTGGGGGTTAGGGGTTGGGGGTTAGGTTTTAGAGGTTGAACGACAACTAAAACCTAATCCCTAAAACCTAAAACCTAATCGGGTAAGGGTGAAAAGGTAGAGTAAGAGCCTACCGCCTTGATGGCGACATCAAGGGCGAATGTAAACCTCATGAGTTGAAAGACCAAATAGGCTGGCAGTTGTAGGGTTGCTCGCCTGATGCCAGTGGGTAGGTCGATAGAGCGTATCGGTGACGGTGCGTCGAGATAAATGATAAGACGGTGGGCGTTTTCGTTCACTGACAGAATGCGGCTTATAAACTTATTTTTATCAAAACGGCTCAAAGGGTTTCCTTTAAGCCGTTTTGATTTATAACCAGTGATTTCCCAAAATCAAATTACATTTTCATCACTAATTCGACAGAATACTCAATAAATCAAAGTCCATCAATCTTTATATCCAATTTTCCCTTCGCATTAATCACAGCAATAATTGAATTGGGAGTGAGATAAACTTTATCTGGCGTCAAATCTGTAACGTTTCCATTAAGAGTAATTCCTTTTGAAACAGGTTTATTTAGATTCGCTTGAACCTGTTTTTTCATTTCATCTATTTGTCCTCCGATGTTAAAAGTCAAAGCGTCCTTCATATTTTTAGCAAATTTCCCTTGAAAAAACCAGTTGGCAGTACTTATCAAAACGTTACGAGTTTTTAAATCATAATCGAAATTATCTAAATAAACCGACCTTGTAGCGGGGTCATAAGCAGGCGTTCCTTTATAATATATTTTCCCGTTGATACTCCCTTTCAATCCTGATTTTATCACCATTTTTTCTTGGTCTCCATAAATATCAATATCAGTAACTTGCACATTGTATTTTCCGTCTTTAAAAGAGAAATTTTGTCCCACCAAAGTGTCGGAAGTCAATTTTGCAGCTTCGCTTAATGGAATTTCAGCAATAATGCCAACTTGAAAATCATCAGGAATAGTCGTAACTAACTTCAAATCTGGTACCGTCGTAACGGGTAAATACGTTGGTTTTACCCCCGTTATTGTTTCTGTATAAGCCTTAATTCCGATGGTTGCTTTTACTTTATTATTAACGGTGGTGAGCGGAGTCATTTGTAATTCGGTCGGTGTAATTTTCAACCAAGTACGGTATTTTTCGGAAAGCAAATATGGTTGCAGAGCAGTATTCCAAGCCTGAACGATGTACTTTTTGATTTCCACATTCTTGCGAACAGCATCATCTAAAGCCTTCAAAATAGCATCTTGCTTTGAATTTAACGCCCTTTCAACCAATCCAGAAATTGAAATATCAATCCCAGCTAATCGAACGGTTGGCTTTTTTATCCATTCATAACCAATTGGAAAACTCTGAACTGACGCTTCCCAATTAGGAGCAATGGCGAATTTTGTGCCAAATTTAACGTTAAAATCAAAGTTTAATTCCTGCGGAGGAATACTAATTCCCATCACTTTGTAGCCAACTTTCGCCCACACTTTCAGCGGAACAGTGAAAGTAAAAGCTTCATTTTCAGCAGTGACTGAAATGGCATTTTTTTTATAAACTTTACACATGAAGTTATCATAATTATTATCCTCCATGCTATTGTCTTCATAAACCAAATCCTTCACATTGGCATTGATTTGACGTTCAACGTCTGCCATCGTGATTTCAAAAGGAATTCCTATGATTGAAACATTTTTTTCCACTTGTTTTCCTTTATAAAGATACGATTCCTTCGGAGCTTCTGGGTTTGATTGTGTAACCGTATTACTGGCATTTGATGCGTTTGAACCAGTATTTGAACTGGCACAGCCCTGAATTATCAGAGCTGCAATTAGGGTAATCAGGGTTGGTTTCATTAATTTTATTAAACTTTGATATTTTCAGTTTAGTAACGATTTGATTGCAAAAATAGGTATAAAAGAAACAAAGAGAAGTTATTTTAATTGTGATAAAACACAACATCCCGAAAGTGTTGAATTTTCGGGATGTTTAAATATCAAATTATTTTATCTTCACTCTCGTAGCTCCGTAACCAAATTTTTCTTTTTGAGCATCTTCAAAAAACTGTACGTTTTTATTTCCTGATAATCTTCGGTGAATGGCATCACGCAAAACGTAATTCCCGACCCCGTGAATAAATGTTATTTCGTCCATTCCGTTGGCAATTGCGGCTTCAAATTGTCGTTCAAACGTCCCCATTTGCAAGGTCAACATTTCACCATTATCCATTGCCCAAGAATCTTTCGTCAGTTCTTCGATATGTAAATCAACTGACAATGAAGGCTTTGTGGGTAATGCTATCGGTTCTGGTGCTTGTTTTTCAAACATTTTCTCGATAATTTTCTCTGGGTCAATCTTCAAGTTCACTGGCGTAACCGAGTCTTCCGCATCCAACTGAAACAAATGGGCATCTTGATTTAATAACGGTGCTTTCGATTTGTTTTTAAAGAAAGAATTAACTCTAAATTTCAAGCGTTTCAATATTGGGTCTGGCTGTTTCATAAATGCCAAACGAAAGAAAAAAGCTTGAAAAACGAATGTTCCCCAATCTTCAAAATCCTTCACAAAAACGCTCTGAACCTTGATAAAACTTTTGGGTTTTAACACCCCCGCTGCCAATCCTTTATGGTGCGGGTCAGAACCAACCGTGAGGGTAAACGGTAAATCCCAGTCAGTATTGTTGATAAGATGCTGCGAAAGTTCACGGTCATTAACGGGAATAAATGCCATATAAATTCCACGATTTGATAATATTTCGTTTATTGCTTGGCGTTTGTCAATAACTTGAGACTGCGGTTGAATTTGAATTCTTGAAGCTGGCGTAGGATTGAAAACTTTCTGCTCTAACTCACTGATAATCACCACCTCAGATGCTTTAACTGGAATAGTAAAACCATCTTCAATTTCCATTTCGATGATATTATTCGCTAAAATTTTGGTAATAATTCCCTCTTCTTTACCTCGCATGAGGCGTACTCTATCTCCTATGTTCATGTCTTATTTCGTTTAAATCAATATCCCCCCAAATACTTCCGCATCACCCATTCTGTCGTTAAAAGAGCCAAAATTATAAAGAAAATCCAACGTAGATTTATCATTTCTTTTAGATCTTCGGTGGCATCAATTTTTTCTGGCACTTTATGATTTAAAATGGTTTTCTTTATTTCTTCAAATTGATTACTTTTAAAAAACTTCCCTCCCGTTTTGGTCGAAAGCTGTCTCAATATGTCGAAATCGGCGGTTAAATTGAGGTTCTCTAACTGAATGTCTTTAATAACAAACTCTCCCATCGAAAGTTCAGATTTTCCTAAGACAGTTGTACTCGCATGGTAACGATACACGCCCGCTGGCAACGCACTAATTTCAAACTTAGTATTTTCAGGCGAGGTTGAATAATTAAAATTTCTGGTTAATCCCTTTTCGTCTTTAATTTCTAATTTGACAGGCAAATTATATAATTTCTCATAAATAGCGTTGTAAATCTCTGTTTCAAAAACAACTTTTTCTCCCAATAAAAATGCTGTATTAATTGGATAAACTCGCAATTTACGTTTATCATCTTTGGCAGAGATAAATTGTAAAACTTTCAACACAACATCATCGACAACTTCCTGTTTTTCAGTTAATTGATATTCTTCCAATCGCCAAGACCACAAACCTTCTCCTGTGAAAATAGCAGACTTTTTCGCTCCAGTATTAACGACAAAAAGCGGTTTTTGCGTTTGAACCACCCCAACTTTTTGGTACAAAATAACTTCCGAATTGGGTAATAATTTAAAATCACCAAAGGGAACCGAAATTTGGGGTAATTTATTGATGATCTGTAATTTGTCAGCCTCAAAATTCAATGATTTAAAAGCCGAATTATAAGTTCCTGTAACTTTATCATTTTGTCCAGCCTGCGAATTTATTTGCATTACCTGATTAAGCTGATTCAAATAATTTGTTCCTGATTGATTTCCTAAGACAAACATCGTAGGAATTCCTTTATCAATCAAGGGTTTAAAAACGTTAGCATACGAATTAAAATAATCAGGTAATTGATGAAGAATTAATAAATCATAAGGCTTTGACAGAACGTCTGGATTTGGATTTTCGGTCAAAACTTTAATTTCTAATTCATAATTTTCATTCTTTTCTATAATATTTTTCAACGCTTTTACGTCTGGATGCGGAGCAAGGGCGAGCAGCAAAATCTTCTCTTTTCCATCAATAACCTCCAAGTAAACATCTTGATGATTATTCCGATTGGAGAATTCACCGTTCAAAACATCAACTTCAACTGTTAAATGTTGAACGCCAATTTGCGTAGCCGTTGAGTTGAAAGTAACCGTTTTTAAATCATCATTTTGTTTAAAAATCAGGTTTTGTTTTTCCAGAATTTTTCCACCTTGCTTTAAATATACATTTGCACTCTTACCTGAAAAACCAAAAGCCGAAACATCCGCTTGCACAGGAAATTTATTACCTAAATAAGCAACTTTATTGGCATAAACTGATTTTACAGCAATATCTTTTTTCGGAATGGTATCACCCAAACCAACGGTGTGAACGGCAAAACTAAAACTCTCTGATGCAGGCGAAATTCCTTGATTAGCAATACCATCAGAAATCAAAACGACGTCAGTCAAATTTTCGCCTTCGTAAGCATTTTTCACGCCTTGAATCAATCCCGAAAGATTAGACGTTTTCTTATTAAACTTAACATTTTCAAGACTTTGATTAGTTTCATCGTCCAATGAAGCAAAGGCAACATTGTACTCTTCTGAAACTAATTCTTCTTTTAATTTATTTAAACTTACAGTTAAATCAGCCAAAGCCTGCTGTCCCGAAACCATCATTGATTGCGAATTATCAAGTGCTAAAACAACGGTTTTCTTTTGAGTAGTTTGCGTTATTTGACGAATCAAAAAATTCAATAGCAATAAACACAACAAACTAACCGACAAGAATCGAAAGGCACTCATGAGCCAATTTTGCGTTTTGCTCCAATTTGTATTTTTTTGATACAAAACAAAAGCGTAAAGTCCGCCTACCAATAAACAAAGGGGAATAAACCAAGGGGAAGTTTGAAAAAGAAAATCGAATTTCATAAATACAGGTATCAGTTAGCAATTATCAGTTATCAGTAAGATTTATAAGAACGATTGTCGGTAAACAGTTAAAAGAAAATCTGATAACTGTTTACTGATAACTGACAACTGTTTTTAAGTTAACATTCCGCCATCAACTTGAAGCACTTGTCCAGTGATGTAGCGAGACATATCTGAGGCTAAGAAAACACAAGCATCGGCTACTTCTTCGGGCTGACCACCACGTTTTAGAGGAATAGACTTTGTCCATTCTGCCACTGATGCTTCATTCAATTCACCCGTCATTTCAGTTTCAATAAAACCCGGAGCGATAGCATTTGAACGAATATTTCTTGAGCCTAATTCTAAAGCAACAGATTTTGTAAATCCAATAATTCCCGCTTTTGAAGCAGCATAATTAGATTGTCCAGCATTTCCACGAATACCAACTACCGAAGTCAAATTGATGATTGAGCCAGATTTTGCTTTCATCATTGGTTTGGTAGCTGCTTTGGTCAAGTTGAATACCGATTTCAAGTTTACTTGAATAACCGAATCCCACTGTTCTTCGGACATACGCATCAATAAGCCGTCTTTCGTGATACCCGCATTGTTAATTAATACATCTATTGTGCCAAAATCTGCCACAACAGAATTCATTAATTCTTCAGCTTGCTTAAAATCAGAGGCATCTGAGCGATAACCTTTTGCTTTCACTCCCATAGCCGACAATTCGGTTTCCAGAGCCAATCCTTTCTCAACGGATGAAAGGTAGGTAAATGCTACATTAGCTCCTTCTTGAGCCATCTTGAAAGCAATTGCTCGTCCGATGCCACGAGAAGCACCCGTTACTAAGACGACTTTATTTTGTAATAATGCCATAGATTAATTTTTATTTCTTTTGGTTTGAAAATCTTTTGGAACTCAAATTTAACAGAACGCCCCAAGACGACAAAATCAGAGATTCTGGTTTGCTATTTTAGGTTAAATATTTGGAATACTAACAAAGCATAATACTTTAAATATCAATTACTTACAATACAAAAATAGAAAAATATACTAAAAAAGTTATTTTTCAATAATCTTTTACTTCGTATCTTTGTCAGACCACTTTTAATAATTATTTCATGAAAAAATCTTTATTATCAATCATTCTCATTTTATTATGCTCATTAAATTTAGCTGCCCAGGTTCCTGATAGTACGCAAGTGCCAACGGTAACTCCTCAAACCTCAACGTCAACCGATACGACAAGTGATGAAACCGAATTTCAATCTACTGATGAGCGGCAACAATTACCCGCTTGGTTTTATAGTGTCAGTTTAGACGGAACAGCCAGTTCTGGAAACGTAAATCGTCAATTATTAAACTTCAAAACGACTTTAAATTTTGAGAGCAAAAAATCAATTTTCGGTTTTTTTACATCTCCCCGCTTTCAATACGGAACAAACTCAAATGTATTGCAGGAAAGAGAAATTTTAATGGATATTAATTCAACCCTTTTTTATGCCCAACACGACGTATATGGTTTACTTTTCGGAGCATTTGAGCAAAGCAATCTTCGCAAAATATCTTCAAGATACAATATTGGCGTGGGAATTGGCTGGAAAATTTTTGGAGGAAAAAGAACACCAAAAGCAAGATTGAAATTAAGTATTAGCAATGCTCTTGTTCGGGAAGTAACCGATTTTGTGGAAAAACAAGACCGAAATGTTTTTAGAAATTCTACCCGATTTAGAGGTAAATATGACATTATTCCAGATAAATTATTTATTCAAAGTGTTGTTTTTCTACAACCATCCTTGAATGATAATTACTATCGTTGGAACTCCTCTACTCAGCTTTCGTACAAAGTAGGAAAATACATTTCTATCTTAGCCAGCTTTGAAAACACCTACGAAAACTTCAATTCTCTCAGCGTTCAAAATGCTCAAACTAACACAACAATTGGCTTAATTTATAACGGTTCAAATTAAATTTATCCAGAGTTCTACCATATTTTTGAGTAATCATAAGAAGGAACTTCTGCATTGGTCAAATAATTGCCAAAAACAGCCTTTAAAGCATAAAAAAAACACTTTCAAATTAGGTTATCATACAACTTTTTTTTATTTTTGAAACTATAAAATCATTTCTACAAGTCTCCGCCACTGCTTGTTTAGTAACTCAAAATCCATCCGCTATAGGAATAATAGTTACACCATTTTTCCAAAGATAATCTTGTATCCACCTGTGATTGTGTTATTTGGCACGAAAAGTGAAAGAGATTATCCTTAAGGGAAAACCCTTACTTATAAAAATCCATAAAAATTATGAAACGACTATGTTTAGCAATAGGATTGCTGGCATATTTAGGGAATGCCGATGCCTTCTCTTATTCACAATTGGCTTCATTAGAATCAAAAAATGAGCCTGCCAGAATTCTTAAGTTTAATCAACAAGCTACCTCCAATCAATCCATTGGAAACAAATCTTTAAGCGAACCTACTAAAATAGTACTCGATCCTACCAAAAATGCAAATGCCGTTACTTGTTTCAACAATAAATCAGGTATTGGACTTTCGCAAAGCAAGGATTTAGATGGGCGGGACATTTTAGCTTTCCCCTTAGAAAGGCTGCGAAATAATGTGCGTTACGGTTTTGTAGAAAACTATAAACAAGGATTGGCTCGTATTAAAAAAGACGGTGTTTGGGGTTATCTCAACCTTTGTGGGGATGAAATAATTGCCTGTCAATACGAAAAAGCCGAAGCTTTTAACGACGGAAAAGCATTAGTAAAACGTCAAGCTTGGCACTTTGTTGATAATTTAGGCATTGAAAGTGATGAATTGCAGAATATTGTCGAAGCCAAATCAATTTCAAAAGGTTTTACTTTGGTAAAATTGAAATCAAATCAAATGGCTTTGATTGACAATAATTACGATAAAACAAACAAAGTTGTCTCTTCGCTTTACGATGATATTGTTATTTTGAATAGCACCACTTTAGGAGTAAAAACTAATCTAAAATGGGGCATTTTTAAGTTGGGAGAAGGAACTGTTTCTGAAGCCAATTATGATTTAGTTGAGCCTTCAGGAAAAGAAAATCTCTTTAAAGTTTATCAAAATAAAAAAGTCGGCTTAATCAATGTAAACGGTGAAATTGTCTGGAAACCTGATTTTAATATCATTACCGACGTAGATAATTTTGGCTTTGTCAAAGGAATTAGCGATGCCAAACAGCAATTAATTAACGTCAATGATTTTAGAGTTAGTAAAATTTACAAGAAAATTAGTGATTTTGATGCTCGTGGTTTAGGAATTATTCAGGGTGAAAATAATCTTTTTGGATTAGTGGACAAAGATTTAAAGACCGTAATTGATCCTCAATTTAATACTATTGGAGCAATTGGCGAGTTTGATTTGGTACCAGTTAGTAAAGAAATTGAAGGAAAAGGGTTGAAACACGGATTCATTAATCTAAAAGGTTTAGAAATTATTCCTTTAGAATATGAATCAGTCGGTAAAATTAACAAGAAAGGACTTTTGGTGGTCAAAGAAATTGTGAGTTGTAACCTCGACGAAAAGGGTAAAAGAATAGGCACTTGTAAAGCTGATAAAGTAATTGATGTAAATGGAAGCACAGTAATTTTACCGATTACAAAATATCCTGATGCAGGAAAAATCAATTATACCGTGACCGATTCAATGGTCCATAATTGTATTGTAGTCCGTGCGTATCGTAATGAAGACAAAAACAAAAATGTAAAATTCATGCTTGTTCGTGGCGATGATTTTAAAGTAATTACTCCCGAACCATTCGATTTTGTCCAAGCAGTGAGTAAACATCAATTCTTTTTCATCCGTCAAAATGGGCTTTGGGGAACACTTGATACAACGGGTAAATATTTGGCAAAATGTCAGTTTAAGACTATTTTGAGGTCTTCCGAAGATTATTATTTAGTACAACACGACAACGGAAAATACGGTTATCTTGATGCGAGAGGAAAAGTACAAGTAACACCCGATTATTCAATGCTCGAGTATTTTAAAAATGGATTTGCCATTGCGTCAAAAGGTGAAAATCAAATGGGATTAATCAATAAATTTAATGCGAAGATTGTTCCTTTTGTTTTCAAAGACGTGAAATATATTGACCTAACCAAAGAATATGAGGTTTTGGATAAATATAATAATCGTTATGTTTTAAATCAACAGGGTGAATGCACTCAAAATTGCAAGGAATTAGAAGCGATTCGAATAAAAGCAAATGGAGCAGAATAATTTATAATCCCGATTTTGACAAGTTCTCTAATAAAAAAAGGTAAAAAGCCTATTCTGTCGACAGGATAGGCTTTTTACCTTTTTTTATTAGAGAATATAACTTTTGTTTCAGGATTTATAAAACTAAAAGTTATATTAGCATAATTTTAAGCATAACTCTGTTAAAAAGGCTGTTAAAGCAATCTAAATTCATTGAAAAAAATATTTCTAACGATATTGTTAGCTTGGGGGAGCAACAATATCACCAAGGCTCAGGTGCGTCCTGTCAAGCCTAAAGAATCGTACTTGCAAAAGAGTCGATTATTTCGTGCATCTTCAAAAGTAGTTCGGAAGAAAACTATTCGAAAGGTTAAACCCAAGGCCAATTTACACGCAAATGCTGGAATTTCCTTAAATAAGGAATCAAATCTGGCCATTGCAAAAGCCAAAGATTTGTTCAAATCAGGCTATCTTCTCCAAACTTTCAGGTTACTAAATCCGTGTAAAAACTCACCAGAAATGGATAGTGAGGCATTTTACTATCTTGCAGAATGTCGGCGAAATATTGGGAGTGGTATTGAAACAAACTATCAATTAGCCGAGCAATATTTCCTAAAATCAATAGCGATAAAACCAACTAAAGAAGCCTATTTATCTTTAGGTCAGATTTATGAATTGGGTGGATTCAATCTACAACGTGATGTACAAAAAGCCATTTTCAACTTCCAAGAGGCTACCAAGCAAGATTTACCATTTGCAAAATTTGAATTAGGCCGATTATATTTCCAAGGCCTACCCGACGAACTTCGTGACGAAACTAAAGGCATTACTCTTTTGGAAGAATCTGGCAATCAAGAAGTTGCCGAAGCCCAATGGATGTTGGGGTCAATTTATGCCAAAGGTTATAGTAGTGTTCCGAGGGATATGCTTAAAGCAAAAATTTGGTTCAAAAAATATAAAGAAAATAAAACAATCAAGCAGAATATAAAACTATAAATTCCAAAATCATGAGAAAAACATTCTTTATTGCCGCCACAATTTGGGTATTTACTTTATTGAAAATAACAGGACAAACGCTCTCAAATCCTACCCCAACACCACCAACCATGTCAGTTGGAGCATCAGTAAATATTTCGGGAAAACAGCGAATGCTCTCCCAGCGAATGGCCAAAGCTTATATGTACATCGGGATGAACATTAATGCTGATGCTGCCACCAAGGAAAGAAATAATTCCATTATTTTATTTGAGGAAAATTTAAAATCACTATTAGCTTTTACTCCAACCGACAAGATTAATCTTTTGCTATTGAAAGAAGAAAATTTATGGCAGGAATACAAAAAACTTATCGTTTCTGATGTCACTAAAGAGAATGCAAAGCTAATTTTAGAAACCAACACCACCATTCTTACGGCTTGTGATGACGTTGTAAAAGCTTATGTAGAATACGCAGGAAGTTTAAAAAAAGAAGTTGACGGAGTTTCATCGGCAATTATTGCGGACAATATTAACACTTCGGGCAGACAGCGAATGTTATCGCAAAGACTTACTTTTTATTATGCGGCTTACGTTTGGGGAGTTGCTGAGTCTGCAACCGCTCTACGATTAAAGAATTTAGCAGAATATTTACAGCAAAATTTTAGTCAATTAATAACCTCCGAGGTCAACAATACAGAAATTGATGATGCCATGGCTGGCGTAGTTGGTGATTGGCGTGAGATTGAAGAAAAATGCGTAAAAGATAATTGTTATACTTTTGAAAATAAAGGAGTTGAAGTTGGAAAAATGTATGCTTTTTCAGCGACTGTTTTATCAAAAATGGATAAAATTACGGCGATGTATGCCAAGTTATTGGAGTAAATTGAGAAACTATATTTTACAAAAAGTCTCTCAATTTAAAACTGAGAGACTTTTGTATGTTAAAATCACATCGGCGAAAAATCATATTGTATAATTTTACCATTATCCGTTTGTGTAAAAACCAATTCTTCTTTTTCTATTCTATTGATATGTAGAACAATAAAAGATTTTTGGTCAACTTTCTTGCTTTTAATCTGACTTTCGTGGTTGATAAATTCCCATTTTCCTGCTTCTTCAATGTTACCTTTCGTAAAAATTTTCATGGTTTTATCATGAAAAAACTTCATTTTAAGGCTACTAAAATCACTATCTAAATCAAATAATGATGTATTTCTGTCATAGATAATCTGGTATCGTCCCTCAATCAGTTGTGTCACTTTTTCAATTTTCCATTTTTGGGAAGTTAGGGTTTCTACATTTGAACCACGGGGAATAGACTCGAAAGTATTATCTTTTTTGGCACAACTAAACATACCCAAAGAGAATAAAATAATAGATAATAGTGATAGTTTTTTCATACGGTTTTGTGTTTAAATTATTCAGTAACACAAGAAAAACGTCAATAAAGGCATAATATTATTGATAGTTTGTTAAAAACTGTTAAGTTCTATTTTGCTTTTCCACCACCCAAATACGCACTATCCAATAATTTGGCAACCCCGTCAAAAGGAACTGTTGTTTTGTTATAACCGAAGGTTGTGGCTAAAGAACTGGTTTTATTATTATCTCCCATTACCATATCAACGTCTTGCATGGTCATTTGACAAGGATGTTCATAGCCGCAAGCGTGAGAAATTTCCAGAATTTCTTTGTTCAATGTTTTCACGTAATTATAAAAACGTTCGCTTTTTAAAGCTGGATCAATTCCTGCTTGTAACCATTTATTAGATGTCGCAACGCCCGTCGGACAACGATTGGTGTGACAAACCTGAGCTTGGATACACCCAATTGACATCATGGCTTCACGCCCAACATTTACCAAATCACAGCCCATTGCAAACGCCATCATTGCCTTTTCTGGAAAACCCAATCTACCCGAACCGATAAAAACAATTTTATCCGCCAAATCATATTTTTGGAAGATTTTATAAATTTTGGTAAAAGCAAAATTGAATGGCAATGAAACGTGATCAGCAAAGGCGTGCGGGGCTGCTCCCGTTCCGCCTTCTCCCCCATCAATGGTAATAAAATCTGGTCCTTTTCCCGTTTTCACCATGTATTGAGCCAATTCTTCCCACATTTCAGTTTTCCCAACGGCTGATTTTATTCCGACAGGCAAACCTGTTTTTTCTGCCATGTCTTCGATGAATTGTACCATTTCTGGAATGGTTGAAAACTTAGTATGAAAAGCGGGAGAAAGTGCATCTTTCCCCATCGGAATATGTCTAATTTCTGAAATTTCTTTCGTAATTTTTGCGGCTGGTAACATTCCACCTTTTCCAGGTTTTGCCCCTTGTGAAAGCTTCAATTCTAAAGCTTTTACAAATGGATTTTCGGTCGTCATTTTAACTAATTTTTCCATCGAAAATTCTCCATCATCATTACGAACTCCGAAATAAGCGGTACCAATATTCACAATCACATCCGAACCAAATTTGTGATATGGCGACAGTGAGCCTTCGCCCGTATTGTGGTAGCAGCCAAACTTTTCTGCTCCTTTATTAAGTGATTCAATGGCTTTTGCCGACAATGAGCCATAACTCATTCCCGAAATATTCACAACGGAATACGGTTTATAAGGTTTTTTACGCTTGTGAAATTCGCCAATCGTTTTGGCACACGGCACCGAACTTGGTTCTTTTTTATTGGGGTGGCCTTCGGGTAAACGATAACCCAACATGGCGTGTTTAATAAAAATATAACCAACCGAATTAAAATCTTGATCAGAACCAAAACCTTGTAAATTATTTTCTTGCTTAGAGGAAGCATAAACCCAAGCACGTTCTCCCCGATTGAAAGGTAATTCCTCCCGATTATTTGCCACTAAATATTGGCGAATTTCGGGTCCAATTTTTTCGAGCATATATCGGATATGTCCAATTACTGGAAAATTGTGCTGAATAGTGTGACGATTTTGCAAAATGTCCCGAATTGCCAAAATGACGATTCCTGCGGGAATTAATAACCAGTAGTTCATTGGGTTGATGATAGTAGTGAATGAGAATTAAGATTAATCGTTAAAATTAGCTTTTATTTTCTTGACTTAGAGAAACACCACCCGAAATAATCATCTTCATCACGTCCGAAGTATGAATATTTAAGGGAGTGACACTCGAACTTGGAACGATAAACATTTCTCCCGAAAATGCGTAAGAATGAGGACAATATACCATAACCGAACCATCCTGAATATTCAGAAATTGTAAATCATCTTGTGTAATAAAACCGATTTTCTGAATACCATTTTCTCGATTAAACATTATTTTCACGGGTTGATTAAATTTCTTTTTATCTCCCACAAATGCTTCTACAAGGTCTTTTAGGGAGAAATAAATGAGCCTTACTAAAGGCAGTCGAGCCAAACCTTCTTCAAAAATTTGAACTACGGGAACGGAAATAAAAGTAGAACCCAAGAAGCCAACCGTCATGATAATGGCTACCATTAAGGCGAGTCCAGTTCCCCGAAAATAAAAATAAAAGTGGCTGTCTAAAGAGTCTAAGAGGTTAAAAATAATGTAGCCCGTAATATAAACGGGTGCCAGTAAGAGCAATCCTTTGACGAAATAGCTAAAGAGCTTTGCGGATATTCGCTTGAATTTGAAGGACATTTTCGATTCCTAATATGTTTTTATTCTTTGGATACGTAACATTATATTTTACTTCCAAGTTCTTTTTTTCTTGCGGTTTCAATCTAAAACTCCAAGATAAACGCCCACGAGTAAAATCTATTTCCGCATCTGAGCTTTCTAAAATTTCCAATTCTATTTGTGGGTCTTTTGACGATGGTATTAAATCCTCCACCTTTAGGCGTAAAGTTGATTTTTTAGGATTATTAAACTCAATTTTATATGACCTAAATTCTATTACTTTTTTACCAATAATCTTTTTAGTATTCCCCGTAATTTTTCGTTTAATTTCAACTTTCTCATTCCTTGAAATGCTCACAAAAAGGGTGTCCTTTCCCACTCCAGAAATCTTTCGATGAGATTTTCCAGCTCTTTGCGTATTCCCAATTGAACCATATTGTAGTAAAATAATACAAACCAAAAATAGTCGGGAAGTAGATATGAGGATTTTTTTTACCATTCAAGTTTTGAATTGATATTTAGATAAATAAACGCACAATTAAATAAATAATTCTGTGTTAAACCAATTTTAATATATAACAGCACAAATCAAACATACAATTTCTTTAAGGACTTAGTTATTAGTAATTTTGCCCTTGTTCAAATTTATATTACTCTTACAAATTGAATTATGGTTTACGAATATAGTTATTTGCAAAATTTCATCCGAAACGTATTTTTATCAATCGGTTGTTCACAAGATGATGCTACTTTGGCATCAAAGGTACTAATTTCTGCTGATTTGCGTGGTGTTGACTCGCACGGAACGGCTCGTTTGAGCGGATACGTTCGCTTGTTTGACAATGGACGATTAAATCCAAATCCAAACATTAAAATCATTCACGAAAGCCCATCTACCGCTGTCATTGACGGCGACAAAGGCTTAGGTTTAGTCGTTGCCCCTTATGCCATGCAGATTGCGATGCAAAAAGCAAACAATGTAGGCTCTGGTTGGATTTCAGTGCAAAATTCGAACCACTTTGGAATTGCAGGTTTTCATGCGATGATGGCATTAGAAAATGACATGATTGGTTGGGCTATGACAAATGCTGCTCCATTGGTAACACCAACTTTTTCAAAAGAAAAATTATTAGGAACAAACCCCATTGCAGTAGCTGTTCCAGCCAAAAACAATCCTGCATTTGTTGCTGATTTTGCCAGTACAGCAGTTGCTTACGGTAAAATGGAAATATTACAGCGTAAAGGTTCACCTGCTCCTATTGGTTGGGTACAAGATAAAGATGGCAATGCAACAGACGATTCAAATGCCGTAAAAAACGGTGGTGCTTTACTCCCATTGGGTGGCGACCGTGAGCATGGTTCGCACAAAGGTTATGGTCTTGGAGCAATTGTAGATATATTTTCAGGAGTTTTATCAGGAGCCAATTTTGGACCTTGGGTTCCACCATTTGCCACGGCTGGTTTTATGGCAGCAGGGGAACAAGTAGGAAAAGGAACGGGTCATTTTTTGGGAGCTATGCGAATTGATGGTTTCCGTCCTGCGGAAGATTTTAAAGCTGATATGGATAAATGGATTGACCGTTTTCACGCTGCACCAGCGATTGATGGGCAAAAAGTATTAGTCCCTGGCGACCCCGAAAGAGAGATTGAAGCCGAACGTAAAGCAAACGGTATCAATTTATTAGAACCCGTTGTAAATGACCTAAAAAGTTTAGCAGATAGATTTGGGATTGAGTTTAAATTTTAGAAAAAAAATACCCAAAAACCTTTTTTGAGATTATTACTTTTAATTGTTTTAAAACAAAAAATGAGAATTAATATTGGTTATATCTAACTTTTCATTCAGAATATGAAGTTTGTAGTACAAAAGAACAAATATTATTTTTCGAGTTCTTTTGTAAAAAGTGATAAAATTTATATTTTTACCAAATCATAAACCCTAAATTGATATTACACAGTGGAAGAAAGAGATAGAGAAGAATTGTTTTCAAAACGAATCAGAGCTGGAAAACGAACTTATTTTTTTGATGTAAAGTCAACTCGCTCAAACGATTATTACATCACAATTACAGAAAGTCGCCGTTATCAGAAAGATGATGGGTTTGGTTACGAAAAACACAAAATGTTTTTGTACAAAGAAGACTTTGGTAAATTTATGGAAGGCTTACAGGAAGCCGTTGATCATGTTAAAAACGAACTTCTACCCGATGTAGATTTTGCACAATTCGACCGTGAGGAAGAGGAAGGTGGAGCCAGTTTTGGAAGTGATTTGAAGTGGGAATAATCCATAAAACTCAATGATTTTGTAAGCCTCTGAATTTTTAGAGGCTTTTTTGTTGTTATTTTACTAATTTTGTATTCTTTTTCAAATAAGATTATATTCAATAAATAAAATAAATGGGATTACAATGTGGTATCGTCGGTTTGCCAAACGTCGGGAAATCTACTCTTTTTAGTGCAATATCTTCAAATAAGGCAGAAGCTGCCAATTATCCTTTCTGTACGATTGAACCCAACGTGGGTATCGTAACTGTTCCAGATAAAAGATTGAATATCTTAGAAGACTTGGTGAAGCCTCAACGAGTTTTACCTACGGTGATTGAATTTATGGATATTGCGGGTTTGGTAAAAGGTGCTTCTACTGGAGCGGGTCTTGGTAATAAATTCTTAGCCAATATTCGTGAAGTTGATGCTATTTTACACGTTGTTCGTTGTTTTGCGGATGACAATATCATTCACGTGGAAGGTCGGGTAAATCCAGTTTCTGATAAAGAAATCATTGATTACGAACTCCAATTGAAAGATTTGGAATCAGTTGATAAGAAAATTCAGAAAGTAGAACGTGCCGCAAAAAATGGTGATGCAAAATCAAAAGCTCAATTGGCTATTTTGCAACAATACAAAGGTGTTTTAGAATCGGGGCAATCGGCTCGTACCGTTCAAGGTCTTGACGCTGAAGCTAAATTTGATGCCATTGGCGATTTGTGTTTATTGACTGACAAACCTGTAATCTATGTGGCTAACGTTGACGAAACTTCAATTGCAGTTGGAACAAATGAGTACGTGGAACAACTGAAAGCAAGTGTTGCTCCTGAAGGTGCAGAAGTCATCGTGATTTGTGCGGCTTTAGAAGCTCAAATTGGCGAAATGGAAGATGCTGATGACCGTCAAATGTTCTTGGAAGAATATAATTTGACTGAATCTGGACTTGACAAACTTATTCGTGGTTCTTATTCATTATTAAATTTGATTACCTATTTCACCGCAGGTGTGAAAGAAGTACGTGCTTGGACAATCCAAAAAGGTTGGAAAGCTCCTGCGGCTGCGGGTGTAATTCACTCAGACTTTGAACGTGGATTTATTCGTGCTGAAGTAATTAAATTCGCTGATTATGAGCAATATAAGTCTGAAAATGCTTGTAAAGAAGCTGGTAAATTATCAGTGGAAGGTAAAGAATATACCGTAATTGATGGCGATATTATGCACTTTAGATTTAATGTGTAAATTTAGTAGCACCGACTTCAGTCTGTCGTAAGACAACAGACTGAAGCCTGTGCTACTACACTAAAGTTTCAACACCACAAACTCGACTCTTCTGTTTACCTTTCTTTCTTCATCAGTTCCTTTCTTCACAATTGGGCGAGTGTCACCGTAACCAACGGCTTGAATTCTGGCGGATGGAATTCCTTGTTTTACTAAATAGGTTTCGCAAGCATCAACTCGGTCTTGAGAAAGTTCTAAATTTGCTTCTGGATCACCAACTATATCGGTATGTCCTTCCAGACGAATTTCCATCAGTGGGTTATCTTGCATCATGGTTACTAACTTATTTAATTCTGCAAAAGAGGCAGGTAATAAATCAGATTTTGAAACCTCAAAATATATGTTTTTAAGCACAATTTTGTCTCCTACCGCAATTGGTGTAAGGTAAATATCTTTAGTAACCTTCTGAATTCCAGTCGTTTTACTTAAGTCCACTACATCGTTAGAAGCTAAATACCCCTTCGCAGAAGCCGTAAAGGTATAAACTTGACCTTTTTGTAAACTCATTCGATATAAACCCGTACTGGCAAAACTCTGCACAGAATCAATCATTACTTTAGAGCTTGACAGTTTATAGTCAATTGTTGCACTAATCGGACGATTCGTTTTGACATCTCTCACAATCCCCGCCACAACTACATTTGTTGATACTGGTGCGGGCGGCGGTGTATTATCAACTTCACCAACTTTTCCAGATTTTGTTCTACTTTTCGTAGGCGTATTATCTGTGTTGGTTGGAGGTGTTGGCGTCGGAACAGGCGTTGTTTTGGTTGGAGTTGGCTGATATACCACATCTGCCGGATTTTGAACGTATAGATTATAAATATTCCAACAAACTAAATGGTCGTAGTCGTTACATTCAAACATATCAAAATTTTCTAAGCCTTTATCAAGTCTTTCAAAATAAACGACAAAGTTTGTTTTTGAGCCAGGTTGAGATTTATAGCCATATTTTTCAACGTCTTGACCAGGACTAATCGCAGGAATTCCTTCTGCTTTAATAAATTTAAAAGTTCTCGCTCCGTTAGCTGCAATTAATTGAGCATTGGTATGAAAACCAATATTATTAACTCCATTATCTACCAATTGTCCATTTTTGTACTGAGGTGTACTGGTATTGGTAAAAGTTAAATATAAAATAGTGTATTGATTAGTCAGACGAATATCACCTACTGAAACACCACGGTCGGCAGAACGACTATCTGTTTGAGGGTTTGATGGATAATTATTAGGGTCAGATTGTTGAGGATTTGTCTGTGGACGGTCGCCACCAGTGGGATATTGGTTTCCTCCTGTACTTCCAGAATTCCCCCCGTTTGTATTCCCTCCATTCGTTGGATATCCTCCAGAACCCTGCGGATATGTTCCTAAGCAGCCTTGTAATAATAATGATAGACCTAATAGCAAAAATAATTTGTTCATTTTCTACGTATTTTTTGTATGGTTAATGAACGAAATTTACAAAAACTTCTTGTTTTATCATTACTACTTTAACTAAACATTAACAATTTGCTCACTAATAATAAAGGCTTCACTCAAGGTGAAGCCTTTATCTAAAATATTTTACTGACTCTTAATCAACGCATAACCGACCAAAGCATCGGCTCTTGCTCCGATTGGACGATGATAAACCAAAACTTCATAAACATTTTCAGTTTGTGAGTGCGTTCCCTCAAAATCAGTTTCACTTTTATTTCCCATTTTATCAACCGTAATATAATCGTAATTATAAATGCCTTGTTTTAGTTGAATAAAAACTTCGTAAGCCTGATTTTCGGGAACATAGTGCATCAAATTCTTTTCGTCAAGTTTCCAATCATTAAATGCACCGTTGACAAACACCTTTTTATTTTCTAAGGAATCTGATTTCATCATAAAACTCACCCGAACATAGTCTGACTCAGTTTCTCCACGATTTGTTTCGTAATTATCAATCACGAACATTCCATTAAAATCATTAGTCGCCACGTAAGCCAAGTGATTTTGAGATTTTTCGGGGTAAATTTCTACGACACTTTCACGTTCACCTTGGTATATTTTAGAAATGTTTACTAATTTTTGTTGCGTACTTCTTCCATCAAACATTCTGAATTCATTTCCACCTTCAAACTGATTTTCACCGTCAAAAAACTCATAATTCAATTTACGATTATACGAATCAACCATAAATGGTTTGAGATTTTTAACCGCTTTATCATCTCTATAATTCTGGCGAATCACAATTTTTAAATCTTGTTTAGGGTCAATAATTTCATATCCACCGTAATTAATCCCAAAATTAACTTGTTGATGACTCATTCTCCTTTGGGCATTATTTGGGTAAGTAATTCGCCCACCAACGCTCACTCGATTCTGATAAACCATAAATTTCCGAGTAAGCATAATATCCTCCTCATTCCGGTTTTTATAAACCATCACGATATAATTGCCCGCCAATTTTACATGAGGTAATTCAAATGAAAAATGATTATACTGAATTTTAGTAGAAAACGCATTTTTATAATCATTAATCGGGAAGTCGTTATATTCGGGCAAATATTCAATTTCATTCAAAACTGAGGGAGTCCAATCAGAATTACAATGAAAAATCTTAACCCGAAACGATTGAAATTCAGGATTTAAGCAGTCAAATTCCAAAAATAAAGGTTGATTATCTTGAAGATTGACAACGGGAGGATTAAGCGTAGCTTGAACTGATTTAGTTGAATTTACCGCAGGAAATAATTGAACGGTTCGGATATAAGACTTATAAATATGATTGTCGTAAATTATTTTCTCAGGTTCATAATAATCCCGATTTTTATTCTTTTGGGCAACAATAGAAAAAGAAAATAGAGTGAAGATGATGATTAAGTTTTTCATAATTGAGTTTAAAAATATCACGTAGCAGATATCCGCTGATACTTCATAACGCAAATTCAAACAGATTTTTTACCTGCTATTATTAGCGTTATGCAATATCAAAGCGAACGGCGTGCTATTAGATTGTTAAGATTTTAAGCTAAACTTCCTTCCAACTCCTCAATTTCCATCATTATTCCTTCCCAAATATCATTTACTTCTTCGAGACGATTTAGAATCTTTTGATAAGCCTCATTTTCACGTTTCAACGCCACAGGGTCATTAAAAATTGCGGGGTCAGCTAAAAGAGTTTCTTGTTTCAGCTTTTCAATTTCTAATTTGCTAATATTCGCCTCAGTTTCAGACAAAGTTTGATTCAGCTTTTTGAGATTTTTCTGAATTTCTTTCTTGACTGAATCATCAATTGTAGGCTTTTTTTCTACCACTTTTTCAACGGTTTTCTTCTGCGGTTTAGTTTCGGTAACTTCACCATTCAAAATTCGTTGTTCTTGCCAAGTTTCGTATTCGTCATACGTTCCTGGGTAAACTTTAATTTCTTCATTTTCGATGTACCAAATCTTATTGGCAATTTCAGAAACGAAAAATCTATCGTGAGAAACCACCACAAAAGTACCTTCATATTGCTGCAATGCTTGAATCAAGATATTCACTGACATCATGTCCAAGTGGTTAGTCGGTTCATCGAGTAACAAAAAGTTTGCTTCCGAAATCAATACTTTAGCCAGAGCCACCCGTGATTTTTCACCTCCAGAAAGCACTTTAATTTTCTTAAAGGCATCATCACCCGAAAACAAGAAACAGCCCAAAATACTCCGTAATTCAGTTTCCAATTTACCCGTTCCCGTCATTTTCAACTCATCGAGCAAAGTATTATTTACGTCCAAACTTTCCAATTGGTGCTGTGCGTAAAATGAGTCAATAACATTATGTCCCAAAATACGTTCACCATCAATCGGCTCAGAACCGTCAATAATTCTCAAAAGTGTTGATTTACCTTTACCATTTGCACCAATCAAAGCAATTTTATCACCTCTTTCAATCATTCCAGCGGTATTAGTCAAAATTTTCTTTGAACCATACGCTTTCGTAATTTTATCTAAAGTCATGATAAAACGCCCAGGTTGTGTTCCAAAATTGAACTTAAAATTCACCTTTGCATTATCATCAGCAACGGCATCAATAATGTCTAAACGTTCCAAAGCTTTCACACGAGACTGTACCTGACGAGCCTTTGTTGCCTTCGCTTTAAATCTTGAAATGAATAATTCGGTCTGTTTAATTGCTTGTTGCTGATTTTCATAAGCTCCCTTCTGAATCTCATTTCTAAGGGCTTTTTCTTCCACAAAAAATTCATAGTTTCCTGCATAAGAAACCAGTTTTGCCCCTGTTACCTCCACAATAGTGTTGACGGTATTATCCAAGAAAAATCTATCGTGAGAAACCACAATAATTGCGCCTTCGTAGGTATTGATGTAATTTTCTACCCATTCAATAGACGGTAAGTCCAAGTGGTTGGTAGGTTCATCGAGCATCAATAAAGATGGTTTTTGGAGTAATAGTTTTGCCAACATTACCCGCATTCTCCAACCTCCCGAAAAAGTATGAAGCGGTTGCTGTAATTCTTCGGTGGTAAAGCCTAAACCCTCCAAAATAGTCTCTGCTTCCGACTGAATGGTATATCCTCCTAAGTTTTCAAATTCATCCTGAAAACGACCTAATTTATCAATATCCGAATCTTCATAATTTGTTTCCATTTTATGAAGTACTTTATCAATTTCAGCTTGCAAGAAGTTTTGACGCTCAAAAGCCTGCATGGCTACCATCAAGATTGATTCTTCACTTTGATAAGAAAGTAAGTCCTGATTTAAAAATCCAACTGTACAATCTCCTGATTTTGAAATACTTCCACCATCGGGCAAGTATTCACCATCAATGATGCGGAGAAGTGTGGATTTACCAGTACCGTTTGCCCCAACAAGACCGATTTTGTCTTTGGGCTTAATGTGTAAATTCGCCCCATCATACATAGGACGAGAACCGAAATAAAACGAAAGATTATTGATTGATAACATGATGCAAAGATACAGGTAAAAGAGTTAAGGGACAAAGCATTACGTAATACGGACTTTAGTCTGTTATCATAGGGAAACAAACTAAAGTCAGTGTTAAGTAATAAAAAAAGCCTTCAAATGATTAATTTGAAGGCTTTTAAAATTCAAGATATTCTATTCAGTAACCGTAGCATTAACTCTTGAAAGTGTCAATTCATCACCTTCCCCTGAATAATCTGCAACAATTACATCGCCTTCAGCAAGGTCACCTTTGAGAATTTCTTCTGCTACTGGATCTTCCAAATATTTCTGAATGGCACGATTCAATGGTCTTGCACCGTATTGAGAATCATAACCTTTTTCAGCAATAAAGTCTTTAGCTTTTTCCGTCAATTCAACGCTGTAACCCAATGCACTAATACGAGTGAAAAGTTTCTTCAACATCAAATCGATAATCGAATGTAAGTGTTCTCTTTCTAAAGAATTAAAGACAATAACATCATCCAAACGATTCAAGAATTCTGGAGAAAATGCTTTTTTCAACGCATTTTGGATTGTTCCTTTGATGGCTTCATCCATATTATCAACTTTCGATTTTGAAGAGAAACCGATTCCTAAACCAAAATCTTTCAAATCTCTCGCTCCAATATTTGAAGTCATGATAATGATTGTATTTCGGAAATCTACTCTACGACCCAATCCATCCGTTAAAATACCTTCATCCAAGACTTGGAGTAAAATATTGAATACGTCTGGGTGAGCTTTTTCAATTTCATCCAACAAGACAACAGCATAAGGTTTACGACGAATTTTCTCGGTCAATTGTCCACCTTCTTCATAACCAACGTAGCCCGGAGGAGCTCCAATCAAGCGAGATACACTGAATTTCTCCATGTACTCACTCATATCAATTCTCACTAAAGCATCGTCTTTGTCGAACAAATAAGTAGCCAAAACCTTCGCTAACTCTGTTTTACCAACACCCGTAGGGCCTAAGAAAATGAATGAACCAATTGGTTTTTTCGGGTCTTTTAAACCTACACGAGTACGTTGAATAGCTTTTACAAGTTTTGCAATTGGTACATCTTGACCGATTACCTTTCCTTGTAACTCTTCATTCATATTCAGTAGTTTTTGTCCTTCCGTAGCCGCCACACGATTAACAGGAATTCCTGTCATTTGGGCAATTACTTCAGCAACGCTTTCTTCTGAAACTGTATAACGACGGCGTTTTGTATCTTCTTCCCACTCACG
Organism: Bacteroidota bacterium; assembly: GCA_040387735.1. GTDB lineage: Bacteria > Bacteroidota > Bacteroidia > Cytophagales > Spirosomataceae > Arcicella. The sequence goes on along the minus strand of JAZKDE010000001.1, from coordinate 34,856 downwards.
TTTTGCACGATCTAATTGGTCTAAAAGACGTTTTTCACGGTCACGTAATTGAGCTGCTTCTTCGTATTTCTGTGATTTTACAACCGCATTTTTTTCTTTCTTAATATTCTCAATGGCTTCTTCCAAGCGAACAATATCTTCTGGAACCGTAATATTAGAGATGTGAACTCTTGCTCCAACTTCATCCATTACATCAATGGCTTTATCGGGTAAGAATCTGTCTGAAATATAACGTTCCGACAACTTAACGGCTTGTTCAATCGCTTCGTCCGTATAAGTTACATGGTGATGTTCTTCGTATTTGTCCTTGATATTATTCAAGATTTCAATCGTTTCCTCAATCGAAGTGGCATCAACCATAACGGTTTGGAAACGACGAGCCAAAGCACCATCTTTCTCAATATACTGACGATATTCGTCCAAAGTTGTTGCTCCGATAACTTGTATATCACCACGAGCTAAAGCTGGCTTAAACATATTTGAAGCATCTAACGAACCTGACGCACCACCTGCACCAACAATAGTGTGGAGTTCGTCAATGAATAAGATTACATCTGGCGACTTCTCTAATTCGTTCATAACAGCCTTCATTCTTTCTTCAAACTGTCCACGATATTTCGTACCAGCGACTAAGGAAGCCAAGTCAAGCGTTACAACTCGTTTCCCAAATAATACACGAGAAACTTTTTTCTGAACAATTCTAAGGGCTAAACCTTCGGCAATAGCAGTTTTACCAACGCCTGGCTCACCAATCAAAATAGGATTATTTTTCTTTCTACGTGAAAGTATTTGAGCAACCCGCTCAATTTCTTTTTCACGTCCTACGATTGGGTCAAGTTTACCTGATTCAGCTACTTTGGTTAAATCTCTACCAAAGTTATCCAAAACTGGAGTTTTTGACTTTTCAGCATTTTTATTGGCACTTGAACTACCTCCCCCGGCATTTCCTCCACCCGCAAACATTCTTGCATCATCATCGTTATCGTCAGTGTCCGACGGCCCCGATTTGATATTCGGATTTGACTGATATTCTACCATATCTTTTATTAATTCATAATGTATCTGGAATTTCTCAAGAATTTGTTTGGCGAGATTATCCTCATCTCTGAGGATTGCCATCAACAAATGCTCCGTTCCTACAAGGTTAGTTTTAAAAATACGTGCTTCTAAGTAGGTTACTCTCAATACTTTTTCGCATTGTCGAGAAAGAGGAATATCTTGCTTGTTTTTGATGGTGTACGATGACCGAACGGTGCTTCGAGTAGCCTGCTCAATCGTGACACGTAAATCATCGAGTGTAGTTCCACATTTTTGAATAAGGTCGAGAGCAATGCCTTCGCCTTCTCTAATCATTCCCAAAATGAGGTGTTCCGTCCCGATATAATCATGCCCAAGCCTGATTGCCTCCTCACGGGCGAGTGAGATAACCTCTTTTACTCTGTTTGAAAATTTTGCCTCCATAAAAGAGTTTTGAGTTATAATTTTTAGATAATCAGTTTACGAAAAGTTACCAAAATATTTAAATTTGTACTCCTAAATTATAATTAGTTAAACCCCAATTTTAATTTATTTGTTCAATCACTAATGAACCTTTCAATACTGATAATGCTTGATTTCCCTGACAAAAAAGTAAATCCAGAATAGATAAATTAGGTTCAAATTCATTGCCAAAGTTTTGTCTATATGCCAAAGGTTGATAAACCTTATTCTCTGCAAAACTTCTTTTAGGATGAATCTGCCCTCTAAAGTCATTTTCGACCACTTTTTCGTAATTTTCAGTAAATATAATGTTTTTTTCGAGACGAAGAAGTTTCAGACAAATTGTCAGTAATTCTAAATTCAAATCGAACAAAAAGTCAGGTTTTTTATCAATAATTTTTCTAAAATATTCCGAATAAAATTCAAAAAAAGGCGATTTACCGTAAGCAGAGTGAATTGCTCCCCAATGTCGGCGGGTCCAATCTTGGTGATAATCAATTTTAATATCTCGAATTAATACTTTTTTATTACCATTTTGAACGGGAATTGTTAGACTATCTATTTTATTGGTTGTCTGAATTATACAACGATTTCGGTAACTTTGCTTTTCGAAATATTCATTTGCCTCAATCACAATGTTTTCATGTTTTAATAATAAACAAAAATATTCGAGACTGGGTAGATATTGTAAATCAATGGTCATTTATTCAATTTGTGAGTTGTGATTTAGTGAATCAGTGAGTTATTTGCACTTACAGTTTAATTCTATAAAGTATTTTTTTATTGCTGACAGCCAAAAGCCAAAATTATGTTTTTTATTAATTTATTTTCAAAGTTACCCTTTTTTGTGCTTTATGGCATTTCGAACTTTGCGTATTTTGTTATTTACCGAGTTATCGGATACCGAAAGAAAGTCGTAATGGAAAACTTGCAAAATTCATTCCCGAATAAAACTAAAGAAGAAATTAACCAAATTGCTAAGAATTTTTATAAACACATTGCCGATTTGTTTATTGAGTTTTTGAAGGGATATTCAATGAGCGAAGCCCAAGTACATGAACGAGTAAAAGTTATAAATATTGAAGCAATAAAGAAACATACAGACAACCATCAATCTGTTATTCTGGTAACGGGACACATTGGGAATTGGGAATGGCTTCTTCATCCGCTCAACCTTACGGGTATTCCAATTGATATTGTTTATCAAAAATTGAGCAGTCCATTTTTCAATAAATTGACTCTTTTTATAAGAGGGCGTTTTGGCGTTACTCCATTAATCGAAAAAGATGATACCTTACGCAAAACAATTGAAAGAAAAGATGTTGTTCGAGTTTTGGCAATGGGGTCTGACCAATCACCGACCAACTGGAAAACAGCTTATTGGACAAATTTTCTAAATCAAGATTCAGGTTTTTTTACTGGTACTGAACGCATCGCTCGAAAATTTGATTATCCAGTGATTTTTAGTGAGATGCGACGAGTGAAAAGAGGGTATTACGAAATAGAATTTACCGAAATTGCACAACCAGAAGAATATAAAGATTTACCCACTGGCGAAATCACGGAGCGATTCATAAGAATATTAGACAAATCCATTCATAAATACCCTTCTGACTATTTATGGTCGCACCGACGCTGGAAACATAAACGTTCGACGGATGATGTGGTGAAGACAAATTTCAGAGAATTACGGTCGTAGTAATTTAGATTTCAGTTTGTTCTTTAGCATAGCAAATTGAAATCTGTATCACTTTAATCCAAAAATCCAACGCCTTGTCGAATAATCTCAAAATCATCGTTAGTGGCATCTACAATGGTTGAGGGTACATTTTTACCGTAACCGCCATCAATCACTATATCCACAAGATTTTGGAATTTCTCAAAAATCAATTCTGGGTCAGTCGGATAATCAAGCACATCGTCGTCATCGTGAATGGAAGTAGTAATGATAGGATTACCCAATTCTTCGACAATAATTCTCGGAATTACATTATCAGGAATTCGAATTCCAACCGTTTTTTTACTCTGAGACAATACTTTTGGCACTCGATTATTACCTTCCAAAATAAAAGTAAAAGGACCTGGTAAATGCTTTTTCATCAATTTAAAAGTAGCCGTTGATACTTTGGCGTAATCAGAAATATGACTCAAATCATTACAGATGAAGGAAAAATTATTCTTATTGGGCTTAATTCCTTTTATCTGACAAATCCTTTCAACCGCACGAGCATTATGAATATCGCAGCCCATTCCATAAACGGTATCGGTAGGATAAATAATAATTCCCCCATTGCGTAAACACGAAACAATTTGCTCGATTTTACGCATATCGGTTCCTTTTTCGTATAATTTTATAAATTCAGCCATTTTACGTTGTTGATTGATGTAAATTTTTAAAACCAAATCAGAACTTAAACCTAAGGAACTTCCGCAAGTTTATATATCTGATGTACAAAAAATTAATGGAAATTTTCCAGATAATGAACCTTGAAATTATTTTACTTAACCAATTTTGCCCTCTCAATTGTTTCAAAATCCCAATTACTTCTCTGCCTTCTGCAAAATTTTGCGTGTAAAAACACTTTCTCAAAAATATTCTTAGTCTAAATATTAACGCTTGATTTTCTTCTTCGGTTTCATTCAGTGATAACGCTTTTTGACAAACCTTGAAAGTCGAGCGTATTAAAGGATTATTTTTTTCGTAAAATTTCGTTGAATGCGAGCCTTTCACAATCCTTTGCTGCACTAAAACTTTGGGAACAAACGCATACTCGCAAATACGAGAAGAGCGAATCCAAAAATCAAAATCCTCGTAACTAAGCGTTTCATCATAACCACCTAAAGAATCTAAAATGCTTTTTCGAATCATCATAGAAGAAGGCATAATAAACGATTCTTTCAATAAGTATTTATAAATATTTCCTTGGGGAATTAGTTTATTTTCAAGATAAAAACCACCTAAAACTTTCGAGTTTTCATCAATATATTCGGCATCAGAAAAAACAACGCCAATATGCTCAGATATTTCAAAACACCTTACCTGTTCAGTAATTCGATTGGGTAACAAAACATCATCAGTCGCTAAATCTATCACATATTTCCCCTTCGCAATCTTCAACGCTTGATTAAAAGAACGGCAATTACCCAAATTTTCTGGATTGAATATAACTTTTACGGTTGGATTTTCTTGGGAGAATTTCAATATTTGCTCTTGACTTCCATCATCACTACAATCGTCCACAATAATCAATTCTATATTTCCATAATCTTGATTTACAACCGACTGCAAAGATTCAACAACAAATTTTTCATGGTTGTAACACAGAGCAATTACAGTAATAAGCGGACAATGTTGAATCATTTTAAAATTATTCCCCAAAAAAATATTTTTGGCACGGTGTTAGCTCTATCAATATTATAAGAAAATGAAAGACATCATAGTCTTCATTGATTTTTATGGGTTAGGGTTATTGGAAAGCCACACTTTTATGAAGGGTGGCTTTTTATGTTTTCCAAAAGTCAGCTATTTTTGAGGTCAAATCTAACTATCAGAAAATTTATTCTATTCTACTCGTATTCTTAATTATCGCCCCCCGACTTTCGTCAATACTGGCATTGATTTCAAAGCCCAAAATCAAAATCAATGCTATCAAATACAACCAAACCATTAAAGCAATGAAAGTCCCAATTGCTCCATAAAGTCGATTATAGGACGCAAAATTTGACAAATAATAAGAGAATAAATTAGTAATTAATATCGTCAGAATTGAAGCCGTTACTGAACCCGCATTAACAAATTTCCAGCGTTTATGAATCGTCGGGGCGATGAAATAAATGACCGAAATAGTAATAAAAAAGACGAAGAAAATGACAAAATAAGTAATCGCTTGGATGGAATAAAAAGTAATATCACGGGTTAAAAGTCCTTCTTCAAATAAAAAGTCTACGCCTAAACGCCCCACAATCAGTACAACAATTGCTAAAACCAATACAAAAGTTAACATAAAATTTAACATAACCGCTACCAAACGGGCTTTGATAAACCCTCTTTGTTCAGCCGTTTTATTGGTTATGTTAAAAGCTCGCATCAACGCCATCATACCACTGGTTGAGGCATAAAGAGCAAAAATAAATCCGAAAGAAAGGATTCCTCCCCGTGGTTTACTCACAATTTCAGTAATGGTAGTTTGTGCTTCTCGAAAAATCCCAACGGGCATAACTTCCGACAATAACCCAATAATACTTCTATCAAGATGTTCTACGGGCACGTAAGGAATTAGGGAAAATAAAAAAATGATGGTTGGAAAAATGGCTAATGTAAAGTTGTACGCAACGGCGGCGGCTCTAACATCAATATCAAACTGGAGAATTTTCTGGATTAGAATAACTAAGATTTTATAAATTGTTGTAGAAGCGTATTGCAAATGAAATTTTTGCAAAAAAGATTGGAACAAACGATATGGTTTTATATTTTTTAGTTTTGGAAGCATTTTATAGGATTTATTCAAAATATGGCTTTAGGCTATCTAACAACTCTTTAGGGGCAGTGGTAAGCCGATTATTTTCCATTTTAACAAATACCAAAGTGGTTTCGCCAATGTTTACCAATTTTCCTGAGCTATTCAATATTTCGTAATGAAAAATTACTCTGGCGGCAGGAAGTATTTTAATCGTCGTGCGAATTGTCAGTAAATCGTCGTACAATCCAGGTGCAATATAACGAGATTTATTCTCATATACAGGCATCATCACTCCCGAATCTTCCATTGCCTTATAACTGAATCCTAAACTTCTGAGGGCTTCAACCCGACCAATTTCGTACAAACGAGCGTAATTTCCGTAATATACATATCCCATTTGGTCAGTATCAGCGTATCTTACTCGGTATGTGGTTTCGTGAATATACATAAATCATGAATTATAAATTGAAAATTACGAATGTTAGATTTCGAGTTATGAATTATAAATAATGGCTAATTAGTCACGCTTCTTAATTCATAACTCGTCATTTCTGATTCACATTTCTACTTCATAATTTTAAGTTTATTCAAAGCCTCTTGGTAGATTTTAGCATTATTCAAATGGTCAGCGTAAGTAACCGCAAAATTATGATAACCCGAAAAATCTTCTTTGGCACAGAAGTACATATAATCGTGTTTTTCATAATTTAACACAGCATCAATTGAAGCTAAATCAGGTAAGTTAATGGGACCAGGAGGCAAACCAATTACTTTGTATGTATTATATGGGGAGTCAAATTTCAATTGTGCTTTAGTAACTCTTTTAATGGTAAAATCTTGCAGTGCAAAAATTACCGTCGGGTCAGCTCCTAATGGCATATTATCTCGCAAACGATTCATATAGACACCCGCAACTCGTGGTTTTTCATCAGCTTTTTTAGTTTCTGCTTCCACGATAGAAGCCATAATTTGGGCTTTGATTGGGTCTAAACCAATGGCAGCAGCTTTTCGTTTCCGTTCTTCTGTCCAGAATTTATCGTACCAAGTTTTCATCGTTTCTAACAACTTATCAGGTGTAGTATTCCAGAAAACCTCGTAGGTATTTGGCAAAAACATACACATAAAAGTCTCGTTGGTAAAACCGTATTTACGAGCAGTAGCTGTGTCAGACAAAATTTTCACCAATGCCGTAGAATCAAATTCAAACTTATTACCAATCTTATGAATCAAGTCTTTCTTCAACCGTATATTATTGAAAGTCAAACGAATAGCATCTTGGTCACCTGAGCGAAGTTTCTTAATAACTTCGTAATTTCCCATATTGGCTTTAATCACATATCTTCCTTCACGGACGTTATCTTTATATTTCAATAATTTTGCTAAAAATTTGAACGATAATTCATCTCTAACAATTTTGTGACTGCTCAATGAATCCCAAACGGTTTCAAAAGTTGCCCCTTTGGGAATCAATAAAGCAAACCCTTTTTGTTCATCTACTTGATAATTAGGCGTTTTAGTAATTTGCCAAATGTAATACGAAAACATCGTTGCGAATAAAGCAAAGGCAATGAAAACGTACCGAAGGAGTTTATTATTTTTTTGCATTTTTTTATTTTTATGAGGTTTTTGGGACAATCAAGGTTTAGTGGATTTGTTTTCTGACTACAAAATTACACTTGAAAAATGGATTTTGTTCTATTATGCCTTTCCTTCAAGTAGGTAAAAATATCGTTTGGGAATTCCTCGACGGAAAATTGCTTGATTTCTTGAAAATTCTCAGGAAAGATTGAACATTCCCAATAGAAAAATTTTTGTTTGGCACCGAAAAAAACTATTTTTGCAGTCCACTATGGGAAGATATTGTGAGGAACGACAAAACAATAATTCCACTTTATAAACTTATGATTAAGCAACTTCTGGGAATTCTAATAGTCTTAGCGGTTGTTACCACAACTTCAATTGCACAAAAATTAGGGGACGAATCTTACGGGATTTCGTCTTACTACGCAGATTATTTTTACAATCGGCCCACTTCTACGGGTGAAATGCTCCAACGAAATCAATACACGGCCGCTCACATGACTTTACCATTTGGAACAATGGTAGAAGTAACAAATTTAGCGAACAAACGTATTGTCATTGTCCGTATTAATGACCGTGGTCCTTTCAAACCTGGTAGAATCATTGACCTTACCCAAAACCCCGCAAGGTGGCTAAAAATAGGTCAAGTAGGTCTTACAAAGGTTCGGTTAAAAATAGTTGGATTTGACGGTGACATCATGCTTGAACCTTTTGACTCGCTCAGTTTAACTTCCAACCCGAGGTTTGAGCAAAAATTTTATCAAAAAACTAAACTCCGCTACAAAAGGTATTACCGTCTGAAAAAAAATTGGCATAAACGAAAATATCCACAATTAAAATACCGCCGTATGCGAGTAAGTTCCTATTTAAGAAAACTTTCTAAACAGCGTCGTAAAGAATATTTAGAACGAAATAAGAAAAAATAAATTTTCGATGATTGCTTTAAACCTACAAATGGCACAATATTAGTACATTTGACGAGAGAAAAGGAATCCAAAATTCATTTTATTTCCTCAACCTACTAAATTTAAGACAATGGATTTATCGAAGATAAGAGAATACGGAAACATAGAATTCCTTGCTAAACAAATGGTAGAGGGATTTATCACTGGCCTTCACAAATCACCTTTTCATGGCTTTTCAGTAGAATTTGCTGAACATCGTTTGTACAATAATGGCGAAAGCACTCGTCATATCGACTGGAAAGTATTTGCAAAAACTGACCGACTTTACACAAAACGTTACGAAGAAGAAACCAATCTCCGTTGTCATATCTTAATTGACACGTCTTCTTCGATGTATTATCCCGAGAAAAACAATGGGAAAATAACTTTCTCCACAATGGCAGCGGCAGCTTTGGCTTATATGCTTCAAAAGCAAAAAGATGCGATAAGTTTGACTACATTTTCTGATAAAATTGAGATTCAAACACCCGTAAAATCCACGCCTACGCACATACACAAGATTTTTTTAGATTTAGAAAATATTCTTCAAAAGCCAGCAACGAGTAAAAAAACTGCCGTTGCGGATGTAATTCACGAAATTGCAGAGAAAATCCATAAACGTTCTTTGGTAATTATTTTCAGTGATATGTTCGATAATATCAACGAATCTGAACGATTATTTTCTGCTCTCCAACACCTGAAACACAATTTGCACGAGGTATTGATTTTTCACGTTACGGATAAAAAAACAGAATCTGATTTTGAATTTGAAGACCGTCCTTATGAATTCATCGACTTAGAAACCAACGAAAGAATTAAGTTGAATCCTTCACAGGTAAAATTGGATTATCGCAAAACTTTACAGCAGTTTTATCATGAATTAAAACTTCGTTGCGGACAATACAGAATTGACTTTATTGAAGCCGATATTGCCGATGGATTTGAGCAAATTTTATCGGCTTATTTGGTGAAGCGTGGGAAAATGAAATGATTTTACTGGCACACGGATTAAACAGATTCGGATTTATTTTTTCGTGAAATAGGTTTTATCCGTGTGCAATTTTAACTTATTGAAAAATAATCTCCTTCATCGTTTCAATATTCATATTTCCTTTCCCAATAATTTTCTTGTCTTTATCCAAAATATAAATTGTTGGGGTAAATTGTGCGTCAAATTCTTGATACAGGTTAATTTTTCCAGTTTTATCAATCACATTAATAAAAGACTCAGCACCGAATTCTTTGATAAAACGCTTCCATGTTTCTACATTATTGCCAAAAATTGGAGCAAAAACTTCTATATTTTTAGCTTTATTTTCCTTCACGAATTTCACCAATTGTGGCGTAAAAAGCTTGCAATGCCCACAATCTGCCGCATAAATGTATAGAATTGTAAACGCTGATTTCAAATCGTACAATGATTGGTCTTTGTTATTTACATCAGTCGCTTTCAAATTTGGAATTTTACTACCAATTAAAAGTGGCTTCAAATATTTCACTCTTTCTTTCACCAATCTGACCGTTGAACTATCCCATAAAAGTGGGTCGCCGAGGTAATATTTCTGCAAAAGATGAACAAAAATAGCATCTCTGCCTACCACTTTACTCGTCTCAAAATGATTCGTTAATTTACTGACAAGATATTTTCGCATGGGGGAGGTTCTTCGAGATTTATTCAAAAAATTATCCGTCAAAACAATCAATGAATCATTAGAAAGGAAGTCCAACTGGTCAAAATAATATGTTACAGGTTGATATAAAAATGGCGTTTGAACCAATCTATCATCAGTTAAATTGATATTATCGAAATAATGTTCTACGAAAAATTTGTTTCCCCACAACGGATCTTCAGCACCATTAGTGGATTTGGGAGTGGAAGGAATATCAGAAGCTAAAGTTGACTTTATGATATTGGAAGCAAAAGAACCCTCAAATGCTTTAATAAATTTCTGTTTGTACAAAGCCGATTCATATTGCAAAGAATACATTAAACCAACTGAAGAAGTATCCGTTTTTTTGGCTAATTCTTCAATTTTTTTAGCATCCTTAAACGTTTTTTGTTGGTAACTATAAAACAAATCATTTTCTCTCGAACCCGTGAATTTAAGGGTATTAAAAATATCCTTTACATTAGCTTCAAAAGAGAACTTTTGCTCAGAAATCAACAAGTCAAAACTTTGCCAATGTCCAATCATGACATTATACATTCCACCTTTCAAGGGTTTATTTCCTTGAAAAACGATTGTTCCATCAGAACTAACAACCGTTGTATCCTGAATAAAATTTTGATTTTCGTAGTAATAGGTCAAATAACAGGTAGAATCCTTTAAACCACGAATTCTTCCCTCAATTTTATAACCTTGTCCAACTACTGTCAATGAAAATAAGCAACAACTTAGGGCGATAAGTATTCGTTTAAACATATATTATGGGTTATTATTTGATACATTACTGCTTCTAAAACAAAAGAATTGATAATGAATGAGTCATAAAAATGGTTTCAATCATTATCAATTCTTTAATTTTAAAATACTTACTTGCCAACCTTATTTTTCTCTTTTTCCTTCAAAACCTGCTTACGGTGAAAGTCGATAAAATCTTCTATTTGTTCAACAGGAAGTCTTTTGGCAATTATTTTTTTGTCTTTGTCCAAAACATACACAACGGGCGTTGCATATACATCAAAGTTATTTTTAAAATCGGTATAATATTCTTCTTTCCCAGTTTGAACATTCTTATGAATATCAATCCCGTGAATTAATTCTTGCAACTTAAATTCTTGAATAAACTTCTTCCATTTTACTGGTGTTCGGTCAATAGAAGCCGCAATAACTTTAACATTTTTAGGTTTCAAGCTCTGATATACTTTCGCCAATTTAGGAGCTGCTTCACGGCAATGTCCACATTCTGGGTCATAAATAAACAAAACGGTATAATCAGCATCAATTTTGGGAATCAAAATTTCTTTCCCCAAAGTATCCGTCAAATACATATCTGGAAGCATTTTACCAATCAAAAGTGGCTTTAAAACAGCTACTCTTTCTTTCATTTTTCTTACCGTTGAGGTATCCCAAAGAGCGGGTTCACCAACGTAATATTTCTCCGCAATGTGAACAAAAGCCCCATCCGTTCCAATAATTTTTGGGCTCTCGTAAACACTGGCAATTTTATAAATTATGTATCTGCGCACATCACGTCCTTTGGCACGTGATAATACAAAGTCAGATTCCTTGGCAATTGAGTCAGAAGTTTGCACGGTCAAATCATCAAAATAACGTTCAATTTTCTTCTGTAAAAACGGCGTTCTCATCAATCGGTCATCGGTCAAATCTACATTATCCCAAAAGTGGTTTTTGTAATAATTAAATTGATATTGATAAAAAGCCGTTGTGTCAGCTTTAGTAATTAATGGCTTACCATAATTAGGAATTTCAGGTTCTTGCGAAGCTTTAATTAAGGTATTTACAAACGTTCCAGCGGTAGATTTTAGCCAATCTTTTTGGTATTGAGCAATTTCAGCTTGCAGACGTTTAATTTTGCCGACGGTTAAAATAGAATTATTCAATTTTCTTTCCATTTCCAAAACCTTCATTTCTTCAAACTTAGCCGCCATATCTTGCTGAAACTTAAAGAAAATTTCATTCTCTTTCGAACCCGTTACTTTCATTTTTGCAATCAAATTTGTCGTATCAGTTTCGAACGAAAACGTCTGGTTTCCAATAATAATATCCATGTATTTATTCTTTGGCAAAGACACTAAATATAAGCCTTCTGGCAAAGTTTTATCGCCAACAAAATGAAAATTTCCTTGTGCATCCACCTTGGCTGTATCTTTGATAACTTGCTGATTATAACCAAAATAATGTGCTAAAAATACAGTTGTATCTTTAATACCTCGTATTTTTCCGTGGATAGAAAAGCCTTCTTTTGTTTGCCCTAAAAGTGTATTTGAACAAATGAATAATAGAAAAATGGATAATTTTTTAAGTGATATTTTCATGTTTTTATTAAATATTTCAATAAATAAGGGTGATTCTTGATAAAACTCTTCAACGAATTTATCATACTTTTATGTATTATTTAACCAAATTATATACCAAAGTTACTGTAACGATACGATAACTGGAAATCCAACCTCAAAATCAAATCCTTCAATATGTTTTATTTTCTTTCAAAAGTACTTTTTTATGTACTAATGCCCCTTTCATTGATTTTAATAGGTCTGGGTTTTGCCCTTTTTAGTAAAAAAACTAAGGTAAAAAAGCGAAGTCTTCAGATTTCATTGGGATTTATATTTCTTTTTGGAAATGGTTTTTTAATCAATGAAGTGTTACTTTCATGGGAAGTTACTCCAATTTCTCCAAATGACATCAATCAGACTTACGATGTCGGAATTATCCTCACAGGCGGTATGATTACGAATAAGTTGTCAACGGAAAGCCAAATCTTTACCGATAAAACTGCCGACCGATTTATTCAACCTTTAAGGCTTTACAAAATGGGAAAACTAAAAAAAATACTGATTTCGGGAGGCAATACTGATATTTCAATAATGCGACAAGATGTATCAGATGAAACATTAAAGGTTGCTCAATTATTGGAAGAACTGGGCGTAAGAAAGGAAGATATTATTTTGGAACGAAAAGCTAAAAATACCCGTGAAAATGCCGTAAATACCGCAGAAATTTTGAAGAAAAAACCTCAATTTGGGAATAAATACATTTTATTCACATCCGCTTTTCACCTCAGACGAGCGGAAGGTTGTTTTGCCAAAGCAGGTGTTTCGGTATTGCCTTTTGGAACGACTTACAAAGCACGAGCGAGAAGTTTCACCATTGATAATTTACTAATTCCAAGAGAATTAAACTTACTTGATGCTTATGATCTTATTCACGAAATTATTGGCTTTGTGGTTTATAAAACACTAAAATACTGTTGATATTAAAAAGGGAAAAGAGATAAAAATAGTTTTTTATCTCTTTTCCCTTTTATTTCTTCAAAATTATTTGCTCAAAATACCTGAAAGTCTCAATAAATCTGGGTTAATAGCTTTCTTTTTTGTGATAGTATCGTGGAAAGGAGTGTAAACTAATTGGTCATTTACAATACCCGCCATTTCATTTTTATGTCCCGCTAAAAGTCCTTCTAAAGCTCCTAAACCTAATCTGCTCGCTAAAATTCTGTCATAAGCACTTGGACGACCACCTCTTTGGATATGCCCTAAGTTTGTTACTCGAATGTCAACTGGGACATCAATCGTATTTTTAATTTTCTCTGCAATATTAGCAGCGTGACCTTCTTCATCACCTTCCGCAACAATCACGATTGATGAAGATTTTTTCTTTTCAAAACCAGCCTTCAAAGTTGACACAACATCTTCAATCGTTTGTCTTTCTTCTGGAATCAAAATAGATTCCGCTCCACCAGAAATACCCGATTGAACTGCAATGTAACCAGAATCACGTCCCATCACTTCAATAAAGAAGATTCTATCGTGTGAATCGGCCGTATCTCTAATTTTATCAATCGCATCCAAAGCCGTGTTTACAGCGGTATCGTATCCAATCGTATAATCTGTACCAAAAAGGTCATTATCAATCGTTCCTGGAGCACCAACGGTTGGTATTTGATATTCATTAAAAAAAATCTCTGCACCCGTGAAAGTACCATTTCCTCCGATAGCAACCAACCCTTCTATTCCGTGCGATTTTAACTGGTCATAACCTCTCTTACGCCCTTCGGGAGTCATAAACTCTTTACTCCGTGCGGATTTCAAAATTGTTCCACCTCGTTGGATTATATTACTAACCGACTGAGAATTTAATGGAATTATATCTCCTTTTATCATACCGTTGTACCCTCTGATAATTCCAAAAATTTCAACTCCATAATGAAGTCCTCCTCTAACAACGGCTCTGATAGCGGCGTTCATACCCGGTGCGTCACCGCCAGAAGTAAATACTGCAATTCTTTTCATACGTTTTAAGCCCCTGACCCAAATGATCAAAAAACAAATAATTAAGGGGATATTGTTTTAATTGTTAAATACCAAATTTTATTTGTTAGTTAAGTCTTTTATTAAAATAAACAAAACATTTTTTGTTTATACACCAATTTATTTTTGGTTTAATTGGATTGAGATAACTAAATTAAGCAAGTTGCAAATTTATTGTTTTAAAATGATGTTTCTAATGAATTCAAAAAAAAATTATAGTTAATAAAATTCATTCATCTATTAATGTTACTATTCCAATAATTAATAGAACAGTTTAATACTACTGAATGATAAATTTGTCCCTGTTTAAGTAATAAGCTTAATAATAATTCGTATTAGGATTATCTTTGTGATTCCGCTAATTCATAATTTTAATCAGAAAGCCATATATGTCTAATTTTCAAAGACTTAGATCTTTCTTGACAACTCAATATTAAATATTATAACGCTGACAGAATTACGTATCGTGAGTTTAACAAAGCTAAAAATCCAGTTTATTATTGTTTTTTGTCTCCTAATTTTTGCCAAAAGCAATAATTATGCTCAGCAATGGCTTGGAATTTCGAGTAGCAACTATGCTGGTACTCAATCTGTCTATAATAATCCTGCCAACCTGAGTGATTCAAGGTACAAACTATATGTCAATTTGGTGGCGAATGATGTATTTCTATCTAATAATTACGTAGGTTGGAACGCTCCTTACTCAATTCTTGCCTTGTTAACCAATACTGCTTCACCAGAATATCGCAACTCAAAAAATATCATTGTCTTTAAGAACTCTTACTACGATATTAATTCAAATGGCGAGCCTTATCACCTTCACGCACAAAATGATTTACGTGGACCTTCTGCATTATTTACTATCAATGATAAACGAGCAATTGGTCTATTAACTCGGATAAGAACTGGCGTAAACCTTACAGGAACATCCTTGCCTTTAGCGAATGCTATTCGTTTGGGAACTGATACTTTATTACTAAAAAATCAACCTTTTACATTATCGGGAACAACGCTAAACGCTAACAGTTACGCAGAATTAGGACTTTCTTATAGCCAAATTTTAATGAGTGAGGACGAAGATTTTATAAAAGTAGGCATTACTATAAAAAGAGTTGTAGGTATTTATAATGCTCACATCAATATTCAAGAAGCTGATTATGATATTATTGATGACTCTTCGAATCCTAAGAAGCAAATTGTCCGTATCAATCATTTAAAAGCTAATTATGGCTACACCAACGAAAGTGCTTATTCAAATGCCAATGCTTCTTTTGGGTGGGCATTTGGTAACCAACCTGCTGGTAGTGGTTGGGGCGTAGATTTAGGGATTGTTTACGAGTACCGACCCGATATCAGAAAGTTTACATATCGTGATAAAGGCGTTCAAAAATTAGACCCGAGTAAAAATAAATATGAGTTTAAAATTGGGGTTTCTATTTTAGACATAGGCGGAATCAATTACAACAATCCCAATTACATCCGAAATTGGGATGTGAATGTTATTAATACCCAATTTAATTCACCTGATGTAAGCACAATCCAAGGCTCAGATGATGCTTTCAACCGCATTAATCAAAAATTAGGTTCAACGGTTGACAATAGCACCAGTAATTTTACCGCTGGCTTACCAGCGGCTTTACAAATTAATTTAGACTATCACCTCAAAGAAAAATTTTATGTAAACAGTCTTTGGGTGCAAGGTTTACGAGGTAATCAATCCATTGGAATGAAAATGCCTTCGTCTCTTTCCGTAACGCCCCGTTGGGAAAGCAAATGGATTGAAGTAGCCTTACCGCTTGCCCTTTTAGACAATTACAATACGCTGACTTTTGGTATTGCAGGAAGATTTGGCCCCTTATTTATTGGAAGTGATAATTTAGGGAGTTTTCTAAATATTAATCGTCCTCGGGGAACAGACTTATATTTCGGATTATCACTTCCCATTTTTAATAAGCCTCCTACTCCACCAAATGCCTGTTTTTATGAAAAAAAAGAGCGTAAAGGTTGGAGATTTTGGAAGAAAGGAGGATAATAAAACTTTTAAATAAATGCTTCTAAACTCCCCTTATCTTTAATGACAAAGCCTTTTTCAGTTTTTTGTACCGTTGCACAATCGTAAATTGGGTCATGGTCAAAGAAGAGAATCCAATCTTTTTCTGAAGCTTTCGTCAATAAATCTCCCTTTTCTTCCATCGTTTGCAATGGGCGTACATCATAACCCATCACGTAAGGCACAGGAATATGAGCGTGCGAAGGAATAGTGTCCGCAATAAATAATAATTCTTTATTCTGGTATGAAATCTTTGGCATTAACATTTTTTCCGTGTGACCATCCGCCGTGAAAATTTCAATATTTTTGAAAGGCTTTTCTGAAACTTTATCAATAAAAAATAATTGATTTGCTTCTTGTATTGGCAAGATATTCTCTTTAAAAAAAGTAGCTTTTTCTCGTTGATTTGGATTAATGGCAGTCGCAAAATGCTCTGAATGTGACCAATAACTGGCATTTGGAAAAGTCATTTCAAATTTTGTTCGGTCAATATTCCATTTTACTGCACCTCCGCAATGGTCAAAGTGTAAATGGCTCAAAATCACATCTGTAACATCATTTTCAGAATAACCTTTTGCTCTGATTGACTTCACTAAATCACCCTCTCCGTGACGATAATAGTACCCTTGCCACTTAGCGTCTTGCTTATCGCCCATGCCAGTATCCACCAAAATCAATTGATTTCCATCCTCAATTAGCAAACAACGCATTGCCCATGAACAGAGGTTATTTTCATCGGCGGGATTGAGTTTGTTCCAAAACGATTTTGGCACTACTCCAAACATGGCACCACCGTCTAATTTAAAATATCCAGAATCAATTGAATGTAATATCATATTATGTAGTGTTGATTTATCGTTTTGAATTATCCGTTTTTTGTGTAAATTACCCAACAAAGCGGTAAATAGCAAAATGCCAATGCGTAGATTATCATTCATGAATTAAAATTGCAAACCATGAAAATAGGAATAGTTCTCTCGGGCGGAGGTGCAAGAGGTATTGCACATTTGGGCGTTTTAAAAGCTCTACTCGAAAAAAATATCAAGATTTCTGGAATATCTGGATGCAGTGCGGGGTCGATTGTGGGAGCAATGTTTGCGGCGGGATATTCGCCAGACCATATTCTAGAAATTGTCGTATCAACTAATACCTTGAGAGCCATGCGACCAGCTTGGAGTAGATCTGGTTTAATACGAATGCAAAAGGTTGAAGAAGTTTATTTGCAATACTTTCCGCATAATTCATTTGAACGACTCAAAATACCCTTGACCGTAAATGCGACCGATTTATATGCAGGAGAAACGGTATTTTTCTCTTCGGGCGAATTACTCAAACCAGTTATTGCTTCGTGTTGTATTCCTGGACTTTTCGAGCCAATCGTTTTCAATAATGCCACCCTTATTGACGGCGGAGTTTTAAACAATATGCCTATTGAACCGTTATTAGGGAAATATGATTTCATCATCGGTAGCCACTGTAATCCCTACGGAATGCAACAAACCCCAAAGTCAATGGCTACAATTGTTCCCAAAGCCTTATTTTTGGCAATCAATAACAATTCTAAAAGTCGATTAGCTCAATGTGATTTTTTGATTGAACCACCTGCCCTCAAATCTTATGACCCTTACGATATTCGCAAATCTGTCCAGATTTTTAAAGCGGGTTATGAGTATGCTCAGCAAATTGTTTTACCAGAAATTATTTCCAATTAATCCTGATTTTGAATTGAAAATAGTCGTATATTGATTTTTAGCAAGATTTCTTTTTGGCATTACCATAAACAATATCTAACTTTGAAATGTGGTTTTTGCAAAAATAAACCCACAATTCACAAAAAAACAATCCTAAAAACTATAAAAAATAAGATTTCACACATAGTTTAGGCATTTCATTAACACAATTTTATTTAATCTAAAAAACCCAAATTTTCATGAACAAACGTTTATTATTCAGTTTATTATTGTTTTTTGGCTGTTCTCTGAGTTTGTTGGCTCAAGACCGCCGAATTACAGGAAAAGTGGTTTCAGCCGGGGATGGCTCACCGCTTCCAGGAGTGAGTGTGCAAGTGAAAGGATCAAACAAAGGAACATCTACTGATGCAACGGGTAATTATGCGATAAGTATTCCATCTGGAAAAAGTACATTAGAAATTCGCTCAGTTGGTTTTTATACTCAAACCGTTGAAATTTCTAACCAGAGCATTATCAATATTGCTCTAACGGAAAGCGATAATTCTTTAGGAGAAGTAGTAGTTGTTGGTTACGGTACTCAGAAAAAGAGTAATTTAACGGGTAACGTTGCACAAATCAGCTCAAAATCAATCGAAAACTTACCAGTTTTATCAACTGAACAAGCTATTCAGGGTAGAGCAGCGGGGGTTTTTGTAGAATCAGGTAACGGAAAAGTAGGTCAAGGAATTAAGATGCGTATTCGTGGTTCTTCATCTGTTTCAGCAGGTAACGAACCTCTTTATGTAATTGACGGAATTCCGATGACTACCACAGCGGCAGGTTCAGCACCAAATACACCTAACCCAATGGCAGACATCAACTTCAATGATATTGAATCTATTGAAATTTTGAAAGATGCTTCTGCAGCTGCTATTTACGGTGCAAGAGGTTCAAACGGTGTAGTTTTATTGACGACCAAACGTGGAAAATCAGGTAAAACAAGCGTCAATTTAAATTATTTCTCTGGGGTTAGTGAAGCAACTGGACATCGTCAGTTTTTGAATACTGCTCAATACGCTGAACTTTTCACGGAAGCTCGTGTAAATTCAGGATTCTCGGTATCAGGTGGTGAAACTCGTTTTACTCGTTATGCCGTAGGTGAAAAAGCAAGATGGGCAGATCCAACCTCTGCAAACTATACAAATACAAACTGGGAAGACCAAGTTTTCAGAAAAGGAAGCATTAACCAACTTGATTTGAACATTAGTGGTGGTACTGACAAAACTAAATTTTATGCGTCGGGTTCTTATAGCAAACAAGATGGTATTCTTATCAAAAACAGCTTTGAGCGTATTAGTAGCCGTTTAAATCTTGACCACAAAGCAACCGATAAAATTACTATCGGTATTAATGCCAGTGTTGCCAGAACATTTAACACTCGTTTGTCTAATGACAATGCCTTCTCAACGCCTTTGCAAATTATCGCATTAGCGCCAATGGCTCCCGTAATTGACCCTCGTACTGGTGATTATTCTGATACATACAATGGTGCGGATGTTACACAGTATTACAATCCATTGATGAATGTTAACAATTCAAGTAACACAACGGAGACATATCGTACACTTGGTAATGTTTATGGACAATGGAATGTAATTCCTGCTCTTTCATTCCGTACAGAATATGGTTTTGATATGTCGTTCAGAAATGATGATCAATATTTTGGAAAGAAAACAGTAAGAAACTCTGGTCAACCAAATGGTGAAGTTTATAAAAACAACACTAATATTTTTAACTACAACACTAATAATTTCTTAACATTCAATAAAATCTTTGACCAAAAGCATGATTTGAATGTAATTGCGGGTATGAGTTACCAACAATCTAAGAGGACTTCTGTTGATGCTACTGGACGTAACCTTCCAAGTGATGCCTATAAAACAATTGCATCAGGAGCGACAAAAGCGGACGCTAATTCTTATGAAAGAACATTTACTTTCCTTTCGTATTTCTCAAGACTTAACTACAAATTTGACAACAAATACTTGTTAGGTTTAAGCGGACGTGTGGATGGTTCTTCTCGTTTTGGAGCAAACAATCGTTACGGTTTCTTCCCTGCTGCCTCAGTAGGTTGGATTCTTTCAGAAGAAAGTTTCTTGAAAGATGTTCGTCAAGTTAGTTTCTTGAAAGTTCGTGCAAGTTATGGCTTCACAGGTAATGCCGAGATTAATAACTTTAGTAGTTTAGGTCTTTATTCTGCTCAAAATGCAGATTCAAATCCAGCAGGTTACGCAGGAATCCCGGGGCAACGTCCATCGCAGTTAGAAAATCCAGATTTGAAATGGGAAAAAACAGCTCAAACAGACATTGGTCTTGAAGTTGGTTTCTTCAATAATAGAATCTCGGCTGAAGTTGATTATTATACAAAGCACACAACTGATTTATTGTTGAACGTGAACGTTCCAGGAACAAGTGGTTTTGGCCAGTTATTGAAAAACGTTGGCGAATTGGAGAACAAAGGATGGGAATTTATCTTAAAAACCGATAATAAATTTGGTGATTTAACTTGGAGAGCATCAATTAATGCAGCAACCAATGCTAACAAAATCTTAAATCTTCAAGGACAAGTTATCACGGGTGGTTTCTTGAACCGTGCGGTTGAAGGACAGCCTTTAGGCGTTTTTGTTGGACCAGAATATGCTGGCGTTGACCCTGCAAATGGAGATGCGTTATACTATAAAAATACGAAAAATGCAGATGGCTCATTAGATAAAACAAAAACTAACGACGTAAACCTTGCAGAAAATACACCGATTGGAAATCCAAACCCAAAATGGATTGGTGGTATTACCAACGAATTCAACTATAAAGGAATTGACTTCAGTTTCACCTTCCAAGGAGTTTATGGTAATGATGTTTATAACGGAGCGGGTAAATTTATGTCAGCAAATGGTGATTTTTATGACAACCAAACCATTGACCAATTAAATCGTTGGAAAAAGGCTGGAGACATCACTAACGTTCCACAGGCTCGTTATGTAGGTGGAAATGGAACAGCAGAATCTTCTCGCTATTTATCTGATGCAAGTTATACACGTTTGAAAACGGTATCTTTAGGATATGTACTTCCAAAATCAATCACTGATAAATTGAAGTTGTCAAAAGTAAGAATTTATGCTACGGCAAATAACTTATTGACATTCACAAAATATACAGGTTGGGACCCAGAAGTTAACACTGATTATTTAACGGGCGTTGCCGCTGGTAATGATTTTTATTCAGCACCACAACCTAAAACAATTACCGTAGGTTTAAATCTTGGATTCTAAGTGAGGTTAGGATTTAGTTTTTAGGTGTTAGTCTATTATTCAAAAGATTATGAATATAATCAAAGTAGCTAATCACCTAATTTTTAACAAATACTTAATCCAAACTATTGCACAAGAATTTAACACATTTCACAAAGACATTAATAAAATGAAGATAAATAATAAACTCATATTCGCAGTAGCTTTCAGTTTAATGCTGACAAGTTGTGCTGATAAATTAGATGTAAAACCCGTTGATGATGTAGATGCTATCTCGGCGGTAAAAACATCATCCGATGTTGAAGCCCTATTAACAGGTGCTTATGACTCCATGACAGATGCCGACGTTTTGGGTGGAAATATCCAACGTGATGCGGAATTGATTGCTGATAATGGTGATATCGAATGGCAAGGAACATTTGTCGCCCCAGGTGAAATCTTTGAAAAAAGTTTGCTTAAAACCAACGACCAAGCACGTTCTACTTGGTTAGATTCATATCGTACAATTAATATTGCTAATAATGTACTGGCTAATTTAAGCGTAGTTGATGCAGCGAAAAAAGCAAGATTCGAAGGTGAAGCAAAATTAATTCGTGCTTGGATGCACTTTGAATTAGTAAGAGAATTTGCGAAAACCTACCAAGATGGAACGCCTGCTTCAAACGCTGGTGTACCAATTTTGACCGTTCCAACGGCAAAAATTACTGACGCAAGTTTTGTTTCTCGTAATACGGTTGCGGAAGTTTATCAATCTGTTATTGCTGACTTAACAAGTGCAGAAACTTTATTACCTGCTAAAAACAGTTTTTTTGCTAATAAAGCTACTGCGGCAGCTTTGTTATCGAGAGTTTACTTAATGCAAGCAAATTATGATGCCGCTCGTCAAGCAGCAAACAGAGTAATTGCTTCGGGTAATTATGCGTTAACAGAAACATTTGATTTAGCATTTAATAACTCAGCTAATTCAACTGAGGATGTTTTTGCGGCTCAAGGAACTGACCAAGATTATGTAAACAGTTTGAATACATTCTTCGCTTCAACTGCTTATTCGGGTCGTGGAGATATTATTATTAATGACCAGCATCTAAACTCTTACGATGTTTCGGATGATCGTGGTAATTTCTTTTACCAATCAGGTGATATTTATACAGCGAAATGGGCAAGATTAGTGGCTAACATTCCATTAATTCGCTTAGCAGAGATGTACTTGACTCGTGCCGAAGGAAACTTCCGTGTTGGTGGTACTCCAGTTGGTACAACGGCATTAGCTGATATTAATATTTTACGTAATCGTGCAGGAGCAAAACTTTATACTTCTTTAGATTTAGCCACAATCTTAAAAGAAAGAAGATTTGAATTAGCATTTGAAGGTCACTGGATTCATGACATTAAACGTAATAAACAAACAATTGTTAAAAAATCTGGTAGTACATCTCTATCTTGGGCATTTAATTCTCCGAAATTAGTCTTCCCAATTCCATTAAGAGAGACCGATGTTAACAAAAATTTAACGCAGAACGAAGGTTATCAATAACCAAATTCACCCATAAAAAAAGCGAGCCAATTATGGTTCGCTTTTTTTATGGATAAGAAATTAAAAATTAGTAGTAATGCAGAATATTAGTATGCTAACCATTAGAATAGTACAATTTTTTAAAAAATAAAATCTATTCACGACATTATTTTAATAATAAACTTTATGAAATATTAATTACAAAAAGCTATCAAAAGAAATAATATTCTACAATTCCCTTAAAGTCCTTGACAAATAAGTATATTATTTTGGCAAGCTATACAAAATGGCAGAAATATTTCGAGGTAATAAAATCATTTATGAGTGCTATTTTGCTAAAAAAGCAAAATAAAATTCCACAAATTGAGCTTTTCTGCCTATAAAAGTGCACTTTTAAGCGATATATCCAAAGAATATTTTCACTAACCTATTGTTTGTTTAGTACAAAAATCCTATTTTTACAATTAATTAATATTAATTTCATTTAACAAATTTTTAACCATAATTAAGATAGTACATGAAGAAACACTTACTCATGACTTTTCTCGTTGCTCTTACTTTTTGTGTAAATATTTTTGCACAAGACAGAAAAGTAACTGGTAAAGTAACCTCAGCCGAGGATGGCTCGGGTCTTCCAGGCGTAACCGTTCGTGTTAAAAACACAACTCAGGGTTCGCAAACTGATGCTTCTGGGAACTACTCAATTTCAGTTCCTAATGGAGATGCAAAATTACAATTCTCGTTTATAGGCATGACTTCGGAAGAAGTTGGTATTGGAAGTCAATCAGTTGTGAATGTAAAAATGGCAACCGATGTTAGACAACTTTCTGAAATCGTTGTAACGGGTGTCGGTATAGCAACAAATAAAGCAAAATTAGCTTTTGCCGTAGAATCAATCTCGTCAAAGAGTCTTCCACAAGCTCCAACTGCGTCAATTGACCAAGCCCTTGTTGGAAAAATTGCGGGTGCTCAAATCAGTAGTAGTAATGGTACTCCAGGGGCTGCAACCAACATTGTGCTTCGTGGTATTAATACAATCAACCGTGGAACAACCCCAATGATTATGATTGATGGTATTCAGGTAGCATCTACTGATTTAAACTCAATCGACCTTACGGTAATTGATAGAATTGAAGTTGTGCAAGGTGCTGCTTCTGCTACCATTTATGGTGCTCAGGGTGCAAACGGTGTTATTCAGTTATTTACTAAAAAAGGTAAAAGTGGACAACTAAATATTGATGTTTCATCAAGTGTTTCTCAGAATACTTATTTGAACATTGGTGGCGTTAGAAAAGCTCAACTTCATGCTTTTGGTACTGATGCGAATAATAATGTTTTGAGTGCTGGTGCTGGAAATCCAATTTTGGTTCAAGACCCAATTACGGGTCTTTATAACGGTAATGTTATTTACAACCCTTTGGATGTAAATAGTACAACAAGTAAAGCATATAATGCTAACTTGAAATATTATGACCATTTTAATTCAGTTTTTGTGCCTGCAAACACTTTTAATAATAGTGTTGCCATATCGGGAGGAAAAGATAAATTTGACTTTGCATTCACATTGTCAAATAACTACCAAGGTAGTAACGTAGTGAATAACGGAGATTACAAGAGAACAAACGTTACCGCAAATATTGGTGCTGTACTTGCTCCAAAATTAAAGTTCCGTTCAATTACTCAGTTGGTTTATACAAAAAACACGATCAAGTCAAACGACAGAAGTATTTTATTCGCTGTTAATAATACTCGTCCATTTGCTAACTACGACCAACCTTTAACTAATGGAGATTATGCGGGTTACGTTGGAGATGCTGCTGGTGTAAACGGCTTTAACCCCAATTTCTACCAACAGTATTTGAATCATAATGAAAACAAGATTGACGTAATCCAAAATTTAAGTTTAAACTATGAATTGAATAAATTTGTAGAATTAGATGCAAAATATGGTGTCAATTTCCAACGTGATGAGGATATTTATACTTACGCAAACCAAACAACCAACCCAAACATTGCTGCATTACCATCTAACTACTATTTGGCAGGTTATGGTTCTGATAAAAAAGGAGAAATTGACAACTTTAGTATCACTAAAAATGCTCAAAACTTCTTAGCAACGGCAACTATTCGTACTGATTTCAAGAAAGATTTCAATGTAAATCTTCCTATCACGACATCAACGCAATTAGCTTTTGACTGGCGTAAACAAACCAACGACCAATACGTAACTTATCAATTAGGTTTACCTACTTACACGCCTTTCACACCAGCACAAGGTACAACAACTTTAGTTCGTCCTTTAAGTAGTTCTGGAACGACTAACGCTCCGCAAGGAACTTATACAGAACCTTTCGTTACTTACGGATACGTAGTAAATCAAAGAATTGAATATGGTGAAATAGCTGGAGTTTCAGGTGGTTTCCGTAGCGATTATTCATCTGCGTTTGGTGGTGGTTCAAAACCATTTACTTTCCCACGTGGAGATGCTTATGTGAGACTTTCATCATTAGATTTCTGGAAAAACGGCGTAATTGCTAACACTTTAAGCGAATTTAAAATTAGAGCCGCTTATGGTGAAGCGGGTATTCAACCAAGACCTTTTGACCGCTATGTTACTTTAGGAACGAGAAATATCGGTGGCTCAGGAGCATTTTATTTTCCAACAGCTCAAAGTAATCCAGATTTAGGTGTTGAGGTATCAAAAGAATTAGAAATTGGTACTGATTTATCATTGAATCTTTCTAAAAATGTAAATGTCTTGAACGACATTCGTTTATCTGCTACTTACTGGAAACGTAATACAGAAGGTGCTATTTGGAACGTTGATGCAGCTCCATCAACTGGTGCAGGAACATTAAAAACGAATGCGTTTGGTATCGGTTCTAATGGTATTCAAGCTCAAATCAGTGCAATGGCATTCAAAAGTAAAGATTTAGTTTGGAATACAACTATCAACTTTAGTAAGCAGACTTCTGAAATTACTTCAGTAACAGGAAACGGCGAAATCGTAATTATTTCAAGTGCTGGTAGTACAAACTATGTATTGAAGGCTGGCGAGAAAATTGGACAATTATATGGTTTTAAATATTTAACTGATGTTAAAGCTAAAAAACCAGACGGAACTTTTGAAATTGCTGAAGCAAGTCAGTCTAAATATGAAGTGGCAAGTAACGGTTATGTTGTAGAAACTGCTACGAAACAACCTTACTTTACGAGTGATAGATACAGTTTTGGTGATCCAAATCCAAAATTCAATATGTCATTCATCAATGATTTCACGTTTAAAGGATATTTGACGCTTGGATTCCAAGTGGATTGGGTACAAGGTAGCCATATTTATAACCAAACAAAACAGTGGATGTACCGTGATGGTATTCATGCGGATTATGAAAACCCAATCACAATTGGTGGACAAACAGGTGCTTGGACAGCCTTCTATCGTGGAGTTTACGCACAACGTCAAGCAAATGGTACGAAAGATTACTTCTACGAAGATGCTTCATTTGTTCGTTTAAGAAACGTTTCTGTTGGTATTGATTTAGCAAAAGCGTTGAACATCAAAACATTCAGAAAACTACAATTAGTACTTTCTGGACGTAACTTGTTGACATTCACTAAATACACAGGTTTTGATCCAGAAATAAGTTCAGGAACAAATAACTCAGCTTGGGATAGAGGTACAGACCATAATACTATGCCAAACTTACGTTCTTATCAAGTTGCTCTTAACTTTGGTTTCTAATCAAGATAATTTTCAGTAAAGCTATAATCTAAAGTTATTCTCGTTTAAACGAAATTTGTTATTCATTAAAATACAAATGACATTTAAAAAATAACAGACAGTTAAACATTAAGGAAATGAACAAAATAAAAAAATATATTTTGATGAGTTGCACAGCTTTATTGCTGGCATCTTGTCAAGACCAATTGGATATAAAAAACCCTAACTTACCAACTCCACAAAGTGCTTCGACAGAATCGGGTATTATTTCATTGGGTTTAGGAGGAATTTATGCAAACGGTTTTCGTGATTTAAAATATTACGATGGTGTAAATGGTCGCTTTTGGGCGGGTGCAATCGGTCAGCACGAAATTATGGCTGACGTTGTAGGAATGGAAGCTGCCAATCAATTTGCTAACCAAATTGGTTGTCCAGATGCAGTTACCTTGGATAACGGAACGAAGGTTTTAAACCCAAGTAGTCCAAACCAACAAATTCCATTTCTTCGTTCGGTAAACATTAATTCAAATGCGGGTGCAAACCCAACTTATTTTGAGTGGGCGTATATGTACTCAATGAATAATGCTTGTAACGCAGTATTGGACATTGTAGAAACCGTTAAGTACACAGGAGATGCCGCAGTAAAAAAGAATGTACTAAAGGCATGGTGCTACTGGTGGAAAGGTTTTGCTTACGCTCGTATTGGTTCAATGTACTATGCAGGTTTAATTAATAATACAACAGGAGCTACCAACGGAAAGTATGTATCAAAAGAGGATATTATTAAAGAATCTAACGCCAATCTTGATAAAGCGGCTACTATTTTAGGAGGTTTAACTGCTACTGCGGATTATAAAGCAGTATTAGGAGGATTGATTCCTGATTTTTGCCAAAAAGGAAAAGGTGGCATTCTTGCTCCAGATATGTGGGTGCGTAATATTAACACCTTAAAAGCAAGAAATATCTTGGTAAATACGCCAACTAAATCAATGACAGCAGCTCAATGGGCCTCAATTTTAGATTTAGCAACGAATGGTATTAAATCAACTGATTTAATCTTTACTTCACGTTCTGGTGGAGCTGGTGACAACGATTTTATGTCAGCAACAGGTGGTTCAGTAATTTCTAAAACGATTTCGGCAAAAGCAGGTCAAAATACTTATAAATTAAGTGAAAGACTTGTTCAAGAATTTAAGCCAGAAGACAAACGTTTCCAAAACAATTTTACGCTTACTGCAACTTGGGTAGGTGATGCAGGTCGTGGAAATTCATTTAACACTCGTTATGCAATCATCGACGGTGGAAAAGGAATGGCAGGTGTAGTAGTTTATGGTACACAAGCTGAAGGCATTTATGAACTTGCCATCGCTGGAAATTACGAAGAAAATGAATTAATGAAAGCTGAAGCAAATCTTTACACAGGTAAACAAGAAGATGCTCTTAAAATCATTGATGGAATTCGTACTTTGCAAGGTGCTGGTTTAACAGCCGTTGCAGGAACAGGTTTATCATTAGATGCCGCTAAAGAAGAATTCAGACGTGAAAGACGTGTAACTTGTGCTTGGAGAGGTTTGTCTTTCTACGATGCAAGACGTTGGGGCGTACTTGAAAATGGAAGAACAAATGCAGTTGTTATTGACAAAGGTGCTGTGTTGAATACAAAAGCTACCATCACTTATAACTTTTTAGATTATTATGACGTGCCAGATAATGAGTTGGCCTATAATAAACCTGAAGCAGCTTCTGTTCCAGTTAAAAATCCAAAATGATAAATTTTAGATAAGCATTAAAAAGCGGTTTGACATTAATTTGTCAAACCGCTTTTTGTTTATCAATAAAACCGTTGATACAGAATAATTTTGTAAGCTCAATATTCGTTCTTATCTTTAAATGTGTTTGTCGAATACATAATTTGTGATAAACACATTTTTTCCTCATCATTATTCAATATTAAAAATGAAATTAAAAAATCTTTTACTTTGTACAGGCATTGCCTTGACACCTTTTTTTGTAAACGCTCAAACAAAAAAAACGCCTGCTAATAAACCCACTACTAAAGTTGTTACAAAATCTGTAACTGTAACAACACCAGTTGTAGCTTCTTCTACCTCACTAACTTCGTTAAAAGATTCGGCCAGTTATGGTTTGGGTGTTTTAGTAGCTCAAAACTTTAAATCACAAAATATTGAAATTAATGCTGACTTATTGCAAAAAGGTTTCAATGAAGTAATGAAAGGTGAAAAAACACCAATTACTGATATGCAAGCTAATACGTTGATTCAGAAGTATATGCAACGTGAACAGTCTAAAGCTTTTGAACCGAACCGTTTAGCTGGCGAAAAGTTTTTAGCAGAAAACAAAACGAAAGAAGGCGTTGTTACGTTACCAAGTGGATTGCAGTACCAAATTATCAAAGCGGGAGATGGCCCAAAACCAGCTTCTTCTGATAAAGTAAAAACGCACTATCACGGAACATTAATTGATGGAACTGTATTTGACAGTTCAGTACAGAGAGGCGAACCAATTACGTTCCCAGTAACGGGCGTTATTCCAGGATGGGTTGAAGCATTGCAGTTAATGCCAGTAGGCTCAAAATGGAAATTATTCATTCCCCAATCATTGGCGTATGGCCCACGTGGAAGTGGCCCAACCATTAAACCATATTCTGCCCTTGTGTTTGAAGTAGAATTATTAGGAATTGAGAAATAGTTAAAGGTTTATAAGGTTAAAGTAGTTATAAAGTCAAAGAGTTTGTTGGTTAATCATTAAAATGATGAACTCCTAAAACTTTATAACTATTAGACTTATATAACTCTCTAACTTAAAAAAAGATGAGAAACAATATGACAAAATACTTGCTTTTGCTTTTGCCAATTTCGCTATTAGCGTTTTTTGGTTTGAAATCTTTTTCGCACACTGCTGAAAATCAGAAGGTTGTAGCGTATCAATTTGCAGTGGATGATTTACAGCCAACCGCAACACAAAAAAAGGTTGAAAATTTAGTTACTGAAATTCTAAGTACCTACCACTATCGCCGTGTACCATTGAATGATTCGTTGTCTTCTAAAATTTTGGATAATTATGTCAAAGAATTAGATTTTAATAAAATGAATTTCACGGCTCAAGACGTTGAAGGTTTTGATAAATTTCGCTATGAATTAGACGACCAATTAAAAAATGGCGACCTTACAGCAGCGTATCAAATCTATAATATTTATAGAAAAAGAGCTAAGGAAAGATTTGCATTTGTTACCTCATTATTGAACAAACCGATGGATTTCAAGGCAGACGAAACTTATACGCCCGACCGTGAAAAGACTTCGTGGGCTAAATCTTCGGCTGACTTAGATGATATTTGGAGAAAAGCCGTAAAAAGCACTTTATTAGATTGGAAGATTAGTGGAAAGGCTGATTCAACAGCAGTAAAAGATTTGACGGAACGCTACAAACGTACCGAAAAATATTTTGACAAAACAAAAAGTGAAGATGTTTTCCAACAATTCATGAATTCTTTTACGGAAAGCGTTGACCCTCATACTACCTATTTTATTCCTAAAACTGCCTCTACCTTCAACCAAGAGATGTCTCAGTCGTTTGAAGGAATTGGAGCAACATTAAGAAATGAAGGCGATTACGTTCAAATTGTGGACTTAATTGTGGGCGGACCAGCTTTTAGAAGTAAGCAATTAAATCCAAAAGATAGAATTGTAGCAGTTGCTCAAGGCGACGACAAACCGTATCAAGACATTGTAGGGTGGTTTACCGATGATGCCGTTAAGTTAATTAAAGGACCTAAAAGTACGGTCGTTCGTTTGAAGATATTATCAGGTGATGCTCCTACGGGTTCAGTTCCAAAAGAGGTACGTTTGGTTCGTGAGAAAATTAAACTAGAAGAAGGAACTGCTAAAAAAGAAGTTTTAAACTTCAGCCGTGACGGGAAAGATTATAAGTATGGTTTGATTACAATTCCACTTTTCTACCGGGATTTTGAAGGAGCAAGAACTGGAGAACAAGGATTTAAAAGTACAACAGCGGACGTAAAACGTTATTTAAACGAACTCAAAGCTGAAAAAGTAGATGGCGTGATTGTTGATTTAAGAAATAATGGTGGAGGTTCTTTGACCGAAGCGGTAAGTTTGACGGGGCTTTTTATTACGCAAGGCCCAGTTGTTCAACGTAAACAAGCCGATGGCGAAATTTCTGCTGAATACGACCGTGACCCTTCAGTAACTTATGATGGTCCAGTTTCTGTTTTGGTAAATCGTTTCTCAGCATCTGCTTCAGAGATTTTTGCGGGTGCTATCCAAGATTATAAACGAGGATTGATTATCGGAGAACAAACTTATGGCAAAGGAACGGTTCAAAGTTTAATTGACTTAGAACGCTTTTTGAAAGGTGAACCAGAAGGAGTTGGTCAATTAAAAATCACGATGGAGAAGTTCTATCGTATCACAGGTAGTAGCACACAACACAAAGGCGTTACTCCAGATATTGAATTGCCGTCTTCATTTAGTGCATCCGAATTTGGCGAAAGTTCACAACCAAGTGCATTACCTTGGGATATGATTGCTTCGACAAAATATACGGCGACCAATAATATTACGGAAAAAGAAGTAAACCTACTTCGTGGAAAATATCAAGAACGATTAAAAACTGAAAGCGGCTTAAAGAAACTTTTGACTGAAATAGAAAACTATAAAAAGGCAAGAGAGAAGAAAACGGTTTCATTACAAGAAGAAAAACGTCGCAAAGAAATTGACGAACAAAAGAAAAAGAACCTTGTTGACCCGGCGGATGAGTTAGCTGGAAATGAGTTAAAACTAAATGAACCAGAAGACGTTACGGGAGTTGGTAAAGTTACAGGTGCAATGAAAGATAAAACGAAAGAAAAACCTGCCACTGATTCGACAAGCATTGCCAACGCAAAGGTTAAAGCATTGAAGGAAAAACGTGAAAAAGATACGTATTTGAAGGAAACTGAACGTATTTTCACTGATTTTATCACAAGTAATCCTGCAAATGGCGTAAAAGTGACTCAAGTAGAGAAGAAAAAAGAGTAATAATTGAGATTCAAAACATAAAAAAACCTTTCAGAAATAAATCTGAAAGGTTTTTTTATGTTTTGAATCTATCGTTGTGCTTCCATGTCTGCGGCAATCTTTTCAAAGTCAATTGCTCCGCATGAACCACATCCTTTTGAACAACCCGCTTTATTCTTTAAACTAAAATTCTTTCGGACAATATTTCCTAAGTATGTAATTGCCGATACAAAAATCAATCCTATAATGATGCTCTCCATGATTTCCAGTGTTGTAAATAACTATAAACATAAAACACATTAAAACTGATGATTAGTTCATACTACCTTAAATTCAATGATTAAAGTCGTCGCAAAGTCAGATTAACCTAAATCTCAAGCGTAAATTTTCCCTTTATAACGACTTACAATATCGAAAATATGACGTTTTAGTCGAGCTAAAAATATCTTTTAATTCACCTGTTTTCTCGATAAATCAATAAAAAACCAAGGAGGCGTTTGATTATGTCAACAAAGCGTATGCCCTCGTAATTTCAAGTTATTTTTTACCGCAAAATCAGCAATTTTATCGGCAGGTAGCCAATTATACTTGTTCTCTTCAGGATGAACTGGCTCCATTTTCATGACATTTTGGGAGTTATACTGTTGAATTGTGTCAAAATCAATGCTGACTCTACCCCATCATTCTGAGATTTATCACTACCCCAATTGGGAAGTAATCTTTGAGTAAAACCCACGCTCATTGAGCCAAAGAAAACGATTGAATTAATAATTAACTTTCGCATAAAACCTATTATTTATAAGCCTCAATCGTCTGAATTGTTCCGTCTGGATTATACTTCAATTCAGTCACTTTTACGTTACGCAAATGAGTTCTTCCTGAAAGTTGAACATCATGATAGAATAAGTACCATTTATGGTCTTTTTCAATAATTGAGTGATGATTTGTCCAACCATTTACGGGTTTTAACACAATCCCTTTGTAAGTAAAAGGGCCATAAGGACTCTCTCCGATGGCGTAGCATAGATTATG
The DNA here is from genome assembly GCA_040387735.1 of Bacteroidota bacterium. Lineage (GTDB taxonomy): Bacteria > Bacteroidota > Bacteroidia > Cytophagales > Spirosomataceae > Arcicella. Next base: position 2,064 of record JAZKDE010000001.1, on the reverse strand, counting down.
AGAGTCGCCAGTTGAGTACGAGAAGTAATATTTTCCTTTGTATTTGTGCATCCAAGAAGCTTCAAAAAAACGTTTATCGTTGTTATCTTCTAAAAATAAATTCCCTTTTTTATCCAAGATTTTAATTTCTTTTACTTCCTCCGAAAACTGCTTCATATCAGCCGATAATTTAGCAATTCTTGGCAAACGAGCTATTTCACCTTTCTTTGGATTTTCAGATTTCCCTTGGTAGACATTATTTTTCCAACGTTGTAATTGTCCACCCCAAATTCCACCAAAATACATATAATAACTACCATCCGAATCCTTGAAAACAGCAGGGTCAATACTGTAACTCCCCTTCATTGGCTCACTTTCAGGCTTGAAGGGACCAATTGGATTTTTACTTGTTGCCACACCAATTCTAAAAATATCTTGCTTATCTTTTACAGGAAAATACAAATAATACGTCCCATTTTTGTATGCTGCATCAGGAGCCCAAAGCTGACGACCCGCCCACTTAATATCCTTAATATCAAGGGCTACGCCATTATCTTTCACCTTCCCTCCTATGTTATCCATAGATAAAACATGGAAATCTTTCATATCAAAATGTCCGCCTTCATCGTCTTCCTTCGTTCCCGATTCAATATCATGCGAGGGATAAACATAAATTTTTCCGTTGAAAACATGAGCCGAAGGGTCAGCCGTATAAATGTGCGTTACTAAAGGCTGAGAGATTGGATTTTTGTAGTTTTGTGCGGTGATTTCGCACGCAATTCCCACTGATAAAAAAGCAAAAAATGATATTTTATTTGACCAATTATTCATGTTAATATAATTAGAATTTTAAGAAATGTGAATTAATACTGATTAAAAACCAATTGAATTTCCACCATCTACGGGTAAAGATACTCCCGTAACGTATGCTGCAGCTTCCGAAGCTAAAAAAACTGCTGCCCAACCAATGTCTTGTGGTTGCCCAAATTTTGCCATTGGCGTACGGTTCAACGCTCTATTCATACGGTCGGGGTCGCTACCCATCGCTGTTTTCATCATACTGGTTTCAATAAATCCTGGTGCAATAGCATTGACTCGAACATTGTATTTTGAAAACTCCGAAGCCAACACTTTCACCATGCCTTCCACGCCAGATTTTGAGGCAGCATACGCTACCACACGGTCGATTCCGTAATAGGCAGCCATCGAAGAAATCATTAGGATTGAACCACTTTTACGTTCAATCATCCCTTTTGCACAGATACGAGTTAAGGCAAAAACGGAATTCAAATTTGTATGCACAATTCTATCAAAATCTTCATCCGTTACTTCTAAAGCAGGTTTTTTCATATTAATTCCTGCATTGTTGACCAAAATATCAATGTTGCCAAACTTGGCTTCTATTTCATTAACTAAACCTTCCAACTTTTTAAGTTCAGTTACATCATTAACAATATAATGGGCATTTTCGCCCAACGTTTTGATGGATTCTTGAAGAGCAAATTCTCTTCTACCCGTAATGATAACCGTAGCTCCCGCCGAAATCATGCACTGAGCAATATCAAAACCGATGCCGCTTCCACCACCAGTAATGAGGGCAATTTTGCCATCTAAAGAGAAAACTTTAGAAAAAAGCGAATTAGTTTCTGTGACTAAATCCAATCCGTTTGGGTTGTACGTTGTATTCATTTACTTGTTTATGATGTCAATTATGTTTGACTTTTTTTGGTTAAAGACGTTTCGTAGCTATTGAAAATTTTTAAAAATAATATACTATCAAAAGTATTAGAATTAGATGAAGTGGATTATTTTACTAACCCCTAATAACTAATCCCTAACACCTATTTATTTACTTCAATTGATAAATTTCTACTATTTTTTTCATTTCATCCAACGTTCTTTCTGGCTTTTTGAAAGGGGCTGGAATGGGTTGTTTTGAGTACGTTTGAAAATATAAAACACAAGCATCTCGCCAGTTTAGTGCTTCACGATGTTGGGCTGCCAAACGACCTTTTACATCTTCAAACATTTCAGCATCTACGTTTGGTTTTACTTGATTCCACTCATTTTGCATTTTTTCTACCT